>CAZEAC010000006.1:0-89657 GCA_964510065.1 uncultured Bdellovibrionales bacterium
TTCCAGGCTGATTTGCAATCAGCCACTTGACTTCTAACACAGCCTCTTCGCGTTAATTTTTCCGTTTGTACTCGGGAAAGATCTCAACGTGGTAGCAGGGATAACCAGATCATAATAAGCTCCCTTAGTTCTACCCCAATCCCCCACTCGATCCAAATCGACCAAAATCATCCTGCTGATGAACCTGGTTCTCGTCCGAATCGCCGACCATGTATCAGCTAATTCGAAGCAACTCTTGAGAGAGATTACCGCGCGTTCGCCTACGATTTCCTGCGCGAGCTGCGCGAAGCAGCTTTTTTCGCCTTCCTTGAAGTGACTGCCAATTCCTTCGGCCCATTCACTAAATCAAGGTACCATTGCACGTCATCAGCGCTTCCGATTATCAGCGGCGAACGCTGATGGATGCTCTTCGGCTCGATTGAAAGTATTTCACGAACTCCATCCACCGCCCTGCCACCTGCCTGCTCGATGATATATGCTAAAGGTATACACTCGTAGAGAAGTCGCAGCTTTCCTTCCGGCTGATCGCTATCAGCGGGATAAAGAAAAATTCCACCGCGTCGTAGAATGCGATCAATATCCGCAACCATCGATCCGACATACCGCGACGAGTAGGGCGTGCCGATCTTCGGATTGACACTCTTAAGCGTCGACACGAATCGGCGAACCTGCGGCGACCACCGTTCGGTATAACCTTCATTAACGCTAAAGCTACTGCCACGCTTGGGACAAACTATCGACTCCTCGGTAAGCATGAATTCGCCAATCGCAGGATCGAGGGTGAACCCGTGCACTCCATCACCGCAAGAATATACAAAGGTAGTTTTTGATCCGTACACCGCATACCCGGCCGCAATTACATGTTCACCAGCCTGCAAAAGATCAGAAGTAGTAGCATCACCGCGTATCTGATTTTTTCGGAAAACCGTAAAGATAGTGCCGACCGGAATATTGAAGTGCAAATTAGTAGAGCCATCAAGCGGATCAAAAGCAACCACGTACTTTGCGTCTTTGAATCCAGGCGCGCTGTGAATTACCTTTTCTCGCTCCTCGGAGACGAGCAGACCGAAATGCCCCGAGGTGCCAAGAAGCTCGACTAATATCCTGTCAGCCTCTTCATCGAGCTTCGCCACCGCTTCGCCCTGCACGTTTTTCCGGCCGGTATAGCCCTGCAGACCGCGAAACCCAGCAGTCGCGACCAGCGCAGAAATCATCTTTACTCCAAGCGCAATCGCACAGATCAGATCGGAGAGCTCTCCCGTTGCGCTCCAGTGCTTGCGCTCCTCTCCCCTAATAAAGCGGCTTAAGGTATGCGAGGGAATCATTATAAATAAGACCGGTTAAGACTTGCTCAGCGTGACATTACTTTTATATAATGCGGAGCCCCGCGTCACAAGCGAGGAATATTTTCTTATATGGGCAGAGCGGCACGAAGTCGGTTTTAAGGAGAATGCCAAATAGGTACTCCTTCGTTTTAACTCACAACAGAATCAAAATATGTGGACCATAATGCGATCAGTTCCTCTTGCATTAATGCTCGCTGCTTTGAGCGCGTCGTTAATAGTTGTTGTCGGTGTGATCTGGATTGATGCGGTGATATCGGAAAAACTCATCGATCAATCAAAACGCACATGACGACAGCGCGGAGATTGGGAGACACGAAAGCAGTGGTTTTATTTTAGCGGATTTATTTCGGCGCTCTTCCCAATCTACGGCAGCTCTTTAGCAAGAAACGCGCGTAGTTCGGCCGCAATATCTACACGTACCGGGTCGGGACTAATATTCGCCTTCTCGAGCGCTCGGCGAACTGATTGCATCAAGACTTCAAATTCCGTCGTCGTTAGACTCTTTTTTAATTCTCGCTTGGGCTCATTTCGCTCATTGACGGTTTCAGAATAAACAATCGACTCGACCGAGCTCACAAACTCTTGTGGAATTTTTTTATCAAGCCGCGCAAAATGGTAGCGGTTAATGTCTCGTTTTGCCGACTCAAGCGCAGTTGCATCAAGCGACGAGCTTGGCAAATACCGCACTTCCCACTCGCGAGATTGCAATGCGGCGCCAATTCGTCCCCCCAAGAGCCCTTGCAATACTAGTAAGCCCTTTTCAACGCCAATTTCGCCACGCTTGACTCTTTCGGCGAGTCCGCGAACTGGCTCCATGATCTTGGACTGTTCTTCATCGGAGTACTTGAGTTCACGCAAATGCGCCTGAAATGAGCCGACCGAGAGTTCTACGCCCTTTTCAACGAGCTGCTTTTTGCCTTCCTCGACTGTTCTCTTCACGTCAGCGATGACCGGCTTCATTTTTTCGAAAAAGACATCAAGCTTTCCGAGAAGAAAATAGCCCGCAACCGCGGCGAGAACACCAAGCCCAAGAATCACGGCGAGACAACCGCCCCAAAACGATGCCAAGCAGCCTTTACTTTCCATAGAATTCTCCCTGCGAAGGTTATAGCGCTCTCGACACCAATCAGCGAGAGCTCATTTGCGCGCCTTATCGCTCGCCACCCGCAAGCCGCCGCTGCGTGAATTCGGCTTGGCGCAGCGGCAGCTCAACGACAAAACGAGCACCGTGCGGCTCAATATCGTAGAGCCTTAACGTTCCCTGATGCTCCGCGACAACACTGCTCACGATTGCAAGGCCGAGCCCGGTACCACCCTTCTTGGTCGTAAAATAGGGCTCAAAAATCTTTCCGCGCTCGTGCTTTGCGACCCCAGGCCCATTGTCGGCAACTTCGAGTCGCACACGCTTCTCGACTGCTTCAAATTTCGTGGTGATAGTTATTTTCCCAGGCTCAGATAGCGCTCCCGTCTGCAAAGCTGCAATCGCGTTATCAACAAGGTTGATAATCGCGCGGCGTATCTGTTCACTGTCCATCGACACATTTGGCAGCTTTTCATCAGTAATGACCTGGAAACGCATCTCGGGATGGGCTTCGGTAAAGGGCGCTACGGTTTCAACGACAAGCCTATTAAGATCGGCAAGCGCGAATTCAGCCTGTGGCATTCGCGCAAATTTAGAGAACTCATTCGCGAGCCGTTTTATTGAATCAACATTCTCGACAATTGCCTGAGTGCATTCAAAAACACTTTTGTTGTCGGTTTGATCTTCTAACAGCCGCTCAAGACGTTGCGCTGAAAGCTGAATCGGCGTAAGCGGATTCTTAATCTCGTGAGCAATACGGCGCGCAACATCGCGCCACGCCGCCATATGTTGCGCCTGAATCAATCCGGTCACGTCATCAAATAAAAGCAAGGTGCCAAGAAGTTCGCCGTCTCGAGTATGAATCTGCCCTACGGTGCAGATGATTTTATGCTCGCGTCCTTCGCTTTCGATTGCGAGCTCCTTTTCGATGACCTTTTTTACCGAGTCGCGCTCGAGTGCGCATATCAATTCATGAAGCTCACGAAAATGTTCCGTGCTTACGATTGAACTAAGCGCGCTACCCACGGCGGGCGTCTCGAGAGTAATACCAAAGAGCTTTCGCGCGGCATTGTTGATTGAGGTAACTTCTCCCTTTGGATCAACGGCGATAACGCCAACGACGAGATTTACAAGGATCGTCTCAATAAAAAGCTGCCGAAGCTCCGCATCACCGGTCGAACGCTTAAGATCGGCGGTCATCTGGTTAAACGAACGCATCAACGAGGCGATTTCATCATCTCCCTGCACACGCATCTGCACTCCGTAATCACCACGTGCGACCGCCATTACGCCCTGTCCCAGCCGCTCGAGAGAGCCAGTGATTTCTCGGGCGATAAAAATGCCGACCCAGATCGCCGCGAAGAGAATGAGCACTGTAAGCAACGAAAGTGTCACGACATAACTTGAACGCAGCGGATTTTTAAAAAATCGAAGCTGTCCGTACTCGCGGTTGGCGTCATTGACCGAATTCATTGCTGCCACGAACTCCGGAGCAATTCGCGTGCTTGTCACGAGCACTTCTACTCCGGAACGGAACGGTAGATACACCCTCACGAATTGATTGGCTCGATGCTCTTCACCAAGAATGGAATGTTCCCCTTTAAGCGCCTTGGCAAGTGCCTCGGCATCGAGCGCGGGCTCTTTAAAATCATCAATATCGCCGGCAGCGTTTTCGACCTCCTGAAGTGCTGTCCCCTGCGCATCAATTATGCGGATCGAAAAAAAAGCAAAGCTTGTCCGTTCGGACTCTAAAAAACGCCGCAAGTCTTGCGCATTCTCCAACTCTCGCGACTTAAGTCGCTGCTCCAAACGCTGGCTATTTCGGAATGCTTGAGTTCGCACGAGCGCGAGATGCTGCCGCGCGACGGTCACTGCGCCGGAAACCGCGGTCTGAACCGGCCCACTAAACCAAACCTGGATCGCACTGCTTAACAGACCATGCGCCACAGCAAAGAGAATCACGGTCGGCACCAGAGTGAGCCCGACGAATGAAAGCACCAATTTCAAACGTAGACGAGAACCGAAGATCTGGCGCTGTCGATCGAAGACCAATTTAAGAACATTTCGTCCGACGACGAACACCAGGCCCAGCAGCAGAATGACGACAAGATTAACGAAGAAAAACACCAGAAGATTGCTTCCGGGATAGAGCACATCGTCTTGTGGTCGGCCAAGATACAAGCCAAACGCCACCAAGAGCGCGCCGAACACGAATAGCCCAAGCCGGAACATCGAGCCTGTGCGTCGCCACCACAGCACTAACCTTGTGCGCCGCGCGACCATCGTTCCCTACCTTAACTTTTCGAGCTTCGTAGTTTTCCAGCCCGTGTTGTACTGATTGAGCCGAACCATGCCCAGCGTGAGAAAATAAGAGATATCGGAGAGCGTTTTACTGTAGTCACCTTTACAATCAACAAGCACGCGAGTCGACAGCGTCCACGACTTTTCGAGATCGAGCCCCTCCTTTGGGGCACCAAATCGAGTTAAAGGAACTGTTTCCAACATCGAAATCGCACGCAACGCCGGCGACAAGGAATCAAAGTTCGTAGTAAGTGTTTCTTCCTCATCACCAAGCTGATCGGTATTGAGCTTAAAACGCTGGCTCACCGCGTCATATTCCAACGCGCGAATGATGGTTCGGGTATCTTTACAACGAGAGAACCAGAACTGGCGCTCGCGGCAAAGCTGCATTTCGAATCGGTAGCGCAATTTGAAGCCTGAAGGAATACATTGCTCATACTCTGAGTCGATATCTTTGAGCGTAATCGTGACGGCATTCGGCGCAGGCTCCTGCACGGTAACTTGCGGTGCCCCAAAAAGAAGCGTGCTCGCTATCATATAGGTAAGCCACGTCATCCGTTACCGCAGCCTCAGCGACACTTGAGGAGTACTTACCGGCTCGCGTCCAAGATGTTCATATCCGCGAGAAGTAACTTCGCGGCCACGTCGTGTGCGCGCAAGAAACCCTTCCTGAATGAGAAACGGCTCATACACATCTTCTAGCGTGTCGTGATCTTCGCCAAGCGCCGCGGCAATTGTCTCAACACCAACAGGTCCTCCACGAAACTTGTCAACGATGGTCTCTAAAATCGCCCGATCCATTCGATCAAGCCCCGCGGCATCAATATCAAGAAGTGCAAGGGCACGCCGCGCTACATCAAGGGTGATTTTTCCCGACGCCTGATCCTCGGCGAAATCACGAAGCCGTTTCAGCAAGCGATTAGCGATCCGTGGAGTACCGCGCGCGCGCTTTCCAAGCTCAAGCGAGGCTTCGTCATCAAGCTCCACGTTTAAAATACTGGCAGATCGCTTCACAATGCTGGTGAGCTCAAGTGCCGAATAAAACTCAAGCCTATGCACCATGCCGAAGCGATCACGAAGCGGTGATGTTAATAAACCGGTGCGGGTCGTTGCGCCGATAAGGGTAAAAGGTTTAAGTCCAATCTTTATCGATTTTGCGGTCGGACCCTGACCAATCAGAATGTCAATCTGGTAGTCTTCCATCGCCGGATACAGCACCTCTTCGACGACCCGCGGTAGTCGGTGGATCTCATCAATAAAGAGAATATCAAAACTCTCAAGCGATGTAAGAATTGCGGCGAGATCGCCGGGATGCTCGATTACCGGCCCAGAAGTAGACTTAAATCCAACCCCCATCTCACGAGCAATTATTCGAGCAAGCGATGTCTTGCCTAATCCAGGAGGCCCGTGAAGTAGTACATGGTCAAGTGCCTCCTCGCGCTTTTTTGCGGCGCGACAGGCAATCCCGAGCCCTTCTTTGAGCCGCTCTTGTCCAACATACTCGGCAAAATGATTGGGACGGAGGGACGCAAGCGCTTTATCTTCCTCGTTCTCCTCAGGCTGTCGCGCCCCCGAGAGCCCCATCCAGGTCTGTACATCTTCAGCGCCGGCTTGAGGCAGCAGCCGCTTGTCTCTGATCTTCTCGGTCATAGCTGCACAACATTAGCACAGAGTTTAGCCGGACAGAAATAGCGCAACTATTCAATTACTTGGAGTCAGTTAGCACCGTAGCAAAATAGCACTGCCGCTATAGCGCGCCACTAAAGCCCTGCCACTAAACATGACGAAGTGCTTCCCGCACAACCTCACCAGCTTCCAAATTGTTGCCATTTTCAACTTTGGCCACCGCCGTTTCAGCACTTTGTCGGGGAAACCCAAGCGCGACGAGCGCATCCACCGCGTCTCGGAATGCCGCCTGAGCTCCGCGCACCGCATTCGGCAATGAACTTCGTTCAGGCACAAGCTCGGCAACCCGGTCGCGAAGTTCGAGGACAATCCGTTCGGCGGTTTTCTTGCCAACCCCCTTTATTTTCTGGAGCTGGGTCAAATCACTATTTCCGATAATACGAAGAAGTTCGACCTTTTCCACCGAAGAAATTATATCCGACGCCGTTTTGGCGCCAATGCCTGAGACTTTTAACAGAAGCCTAAACACCTGGCGCTCAAGCTCATCGGCAAAACCGTACAGCCGAATTGCGTCTTCGCGAACGTCAGTATGCACGACGACGACAAGCTCCGAGTCCGCCTCAATTCTTGAGATAAGAGCAGTGGAGCATTGCACTTCGTAGCCGACGCCATGTACCTCGATACAGGCCATCGACCCGAAGCAGCCACGGACCCGCCCACGAAGAAGAGAAATCATGAAGTCAGGGTATACCACGCCTTTCATCGAACGAGCAAAGGGAAGGTAATGGCCAACACTCAGCTCTCTGTTCAAGCGCCCTCCAAGACTGATATTGTGTAGCCCATTATGCCGCGCAAAGCCCCAGTCCCTGGTCGAAAACGGTCATCATCGCCTGGATGTTTGCGAAAGATAATTATTCTTTCTGTGCTCGCGGGTGTCGTGGCCACGGTTGGTACCTATCTTTATGTCGATCGCCAGATCGTGTCACGGCTGGTGTATCATAGACTCTCAGGCGCTCCGGTCATTCTCACCGATGCATGGCGCGTTCCCCATGAGAAAATTGTGAGCCGTGAGCAGATGCTTATTGAGCTAAACTCACGGAGCTACCGCGAGGTCGCAGGAGAGCCATCCAACCCCGGAGAATACCGTCTCGAAGCCGGCAAAATAACCGTCCACACTCGAGAGTTTATCGCGGCAGACGGCGCGACCGTACCAGCTACCATTTCGATGCTCCTCGAGACTGAGCAGGGCTTTCGTGTCGATACCCAGAGCGGACTTTCGCTCGAACCTGAGGTGCTATCGTATCTTGGCGCCGGCGACGTGCGCGCGTCACGTTACCGCTCGCTTCGTGAAATTCCTTCACAGCTTTCTAACGCAGTGATCGCCGTTGAAGATGAGAGATTCTTTCATCATTGGGGAATCGATCTCATCGGAATTGCCCGGGCGTTATTAGTCAATCTTCGCGCCGGAAAGATTGTGCAGGGCGGAAGCACATTGACTCAGCAGCTTGCTAAAAATCTGCTCTTTACTCCGCAGCGGACTCTCGGCAGAAAAATACTCGAGGCGTTCGCCGCGATTAGTCTAGAAAATCGATATACTAAAGAAGAGATTCTCGAACTGTATCTGAATGATGTTTATCTGGGACAGGAAGGCGCCGTCGCGATCCATGGGATGAGTGAGGCGGCACGCGCCTTTTTTGGCAAAGACCTCAAGGAGCTTGAACTCGGCGAATTGACTATGCTTGCCGCGATTATTCGAGCGCCATCGTATTATTCGCCACGCAAGAATCTCGAGCGAGCGGTTTCCCGACGCGACACCGTGCTCGACAAAATGCTCGAGCTTAAAATGATAAATCAGCGCGAGCTCAGCCGAGCAAAGGTTGAACGTGTTCGGGTGAGCACAAAAAATCTTGAACGCGCTCGCATGAGCGCGCATTTTGTCGCTGCGGTTTCACAACAGCTCGGAGATTATTTTAATGTCGATGCCGCGCTTCGTTCGGGACTGACGGTATACACCGGTATCCAGCGCGAGATGCAGCGCTGCGCGGAGGACGCCGTGCATTCCGGGCTCGAAAAACTGGAAAAGGAGCTGCCCTCACTCAAACGACAAGAGCAGCCGCTTGAAGCAGCACTCCTTGCGATCGAGCCGTTTAGTGGCAAGATTCGCGCATGGGTTGGTGGTCGAAATTATGGCGATAATCAATTCGATCACGTGATGCAGGCCAAGCGTCAGATCGGATCAACTATTAAACCTTTTCTGTACCTCACAGCGCTTGACGCTGGTCTTAATACCTATCGCCCGGCAACTGCTCTGACCATATTACCCGACGAGCCGCTCAAATTTGACCTCGCCGGACACTCCGCATGGGAGCCGGAAAATTATGATCACAAATTCAGGGGTGACGTCACGCTTCGTTACGCACTTGAGCAATCACTTAATATGCCAGCGGCATACCTTGCAACAAGAGTCGGACTTCGCGCATTCGCCGATGTGCTTACACGCTTCCACGTAAGTGAGCACCCACAACAAGTCCCCGCACTGGCGCTCGGCGCCACCGATACGACACTGTATAATCTCACCTCGGCATATGCGGCGCTGGCAAATGGCGGTACGGCAGTGTCCACGCGCCCTTTTCTCTCAGCCCGAGATTCCGAAAATAACGCGCTGGCAGTCACTTCAATCAAGGAGGAGCGCATTGCCGACGAAAACGCAGTTTTCGTACTGAGCAATATTCTTCAGGGCGTCATCGAGCGTGGAACGGCACGCGGACTTCGCTCCGCTGGTTACACCGCGCAAGTAGCAGGAAAGACCGGAACATCCAATGAGACCCGGGATGCCTGGTTTATTGGTTTTCACCCCGGACTGGTGGCCGGGGTGTGGGTTGGTTATGACGACAATGACAAAACCGGCCTTACTGGAGGTCGAGGAGCAGTGCCGATTTGGGCGTCCTTTATGAATTGTGCGGCGAAAATTCGCGAGCCAGTGGCGTTCGTACAGCCGCCGGGGGTCGCAATTGCCTCAATTGACCGCGAAAGCTTCGGACTTGCTACCCCAGAATGTCCCGATGAATCGGTTATCCGCGAGTACTTTGTTCATGGCACTGAGCCGACAAGATACTGCTCACTACATGGCGGAAGATATGCTCCCGAAGAGCGATCACCCAAGGACCGATTTGAACCCGCGCCGACCCGTTCGCGGCGTAGTGTTTGGGATATCTTGTTGGGTAGGTAACTTGTGAGCATCTGTTATAAAGCCGCGAAATAAGGCTAACTCGCAAGTTTCACCGGGCTTCTGCTACCTTAGCCGATGCCAAGATTTACGGATTAATATTCTCTAATTGAATTTCCGCGCGAGTTGTGGCGTCATATACTATCAATATTGCTAGGCATATATTCTTCTGGAAAAGTTATGTTGAGATCATCAAGAAATTACCGTCGTCAATTTGGCTGCATTTCCACGCTACGAACTGTTCCTTTGGCAGCTCCTCCGCTCATGCTTCTTGCCTCCATACTAGTTGCAACCGTGCTATTTGCCGGTGCGTTATTTGCGGCAGTTCCATCGCAGGCCGAAGACGATGGCATAGCGCGAGCAAACGAGCTTTCGCAGGCCTTCGCAAAGGTTGCCGATAAGATTACCCCATCCGTAGTAAGCGTGATGTCGGTGACCAAGTCCAAAGTTCCGCAGGGCAAACGCGGCGCCACGCCCGATCCTTTTTTTGAGCCTTACCGGGACTTTTTCGGCGATGATCTTTTCGAACATTTCTTTCAGGGCCGTCCCGAAGGCCGTGCGCAACAGGGCCTCGGCACCGGTGTGATTGTTGACAACGATGGCCACATTCTCACGAACAACCATGTCGTCGGCGACGCCGATGAAGTTACAGTTCGCCTGCAAAATGAAAAGACCTACAAAGCGAAAATTGTTGGAACCGACTCTCGCACTGATCTCGCGGTAATTCAGATAAAGGCGCCAGGGCTTGTGCCGGCGAAACTTGGCGACTCCGATCAATTAAAGATCGGCGAGTGGGTTGTTGCGTCTGGAAATCCATTCGGCCTAAACAATTCAATCACCGCCGGTATCGTGAGCGCGAAGGGCCGGAGCTTCATGGGCGGCGGCCAGTACGAAGATTTCATTCAGACTGATGCGGCGATTAACCCGGGGAACAGCGGCGGACCACTTGTTGATCTGCATGGCGATGTTATCGGGATTAACACTGCAATATTTTCAAGAAGCGGTGGATACATGGGAATTGGGTTCGCAATTCCAATTAATATGGCGCGGAATGTGCTCCGAAGTCTCATCGACAAGGGTAAGGTGGTTCGCGGCTGGCTTGGTGTCGGCATTCAGAATCTTTCCGAAGATCTTTCGCAGTCGTTTAATTATGAAAGCACCGACGGCGCGCTCGTGGGTCAAATTGAGCCAAAAGGACCTGCGGCAAAGGCCAACTTACGTCAGGGAGATATTATAACCGCGATTAACGGCGAAAAAATACGGAATGTGAATCAGCTTCGCAATATGGTTGCCTCAATAGAACCGGGTACCAGCATTTCGATTGACCTCTATCGTGAGGGCCAGAAAGAGCAGCTTAAACTTCGTGTGGGTGAGCTTCCATCACAAGGCGAAGCCCAAGAAGAGCCTGAAGAATCAGGACTCGACCTCGGCATGAACGTAGAAAATCTCACGCCAGATCTCGGTCAACAGCTCGGAAGCAAGAAAGGATCCGGAGTTGTCGTGACCCAGGTGCGCCCAGGAGGACTTGCTGAGTCAGCTGGCCTTCAACCGCGTGATATAATCGTCAGCATCAATGGCAAAGCGCTTAAAGGAGTGACTGAGTTTAATGAGAGCGTAACTGCATCAGCGCTTAAGAAGGGTCTTCGCCTTGTTGTTGAGACACAGGGCATGGAACGCTTTGTGTTTTTACGTTCAGACGAGTGATTCGATAGCGTGGAGCAATTCTGGACTTCTCATAGCTTTCCGAAGCGCAAACCCGTGAGAAGTCCAGGCTAGGTCAGTGTGACGCGAACCACTGTCCGAGGAGCAGCACCCCATACGACAGTGAGAAAAGTGAACTAAAAATACAAAATGCGACAAATACTGGCTGGGTACGATACTCATCTCGCACTGACTGCATTGCCGCATTGAGCGCTCTTGCCAGAAAATGAAGGGTAAAAAAACAAATAATTAGTGCTGAGATAGCCCCTGAAACGATGGCGCAGTAGCGAAGCCCCAGAAAGAAATTATTCATAATAAAACCAACACATTAGCGCAAAGTGCTGCGCGTTACGCTCTCTTATCGGGAACTACTGGCATTTTGCTCCAGCAGCCGGGAGTAGTCACTCTGGCTCTCTTGAATCACCTTGCGCGCCTCAGCAGCACCATAGACCTCAGGAATTTCGACCTTTTTCCCAGCATCGCCTGGCATGTCCTTATAGGTAAGAAAATAGTGTCGCAGCCGGGTCACCACAGCATCGGGACACTGCTCAATCGAACGCCACGCCCCATACACCGGGTCATCTTTCAGCACAGCAAGAACCTTATCGTCGGCGAGCGCCGCATCAATCATTCGAAAGCCGCCTATCGGAACAGCCTCAAGCAAAATATCTCCGTGCGGGATACTTCGCTCGGTAAGCACACAGATATCAAGCGGATCGCCATCGCCGTCAATGCCAGTTCGCTTTGTCGCACTGCAACAAAGCTGCCCTACTCCCTTTCCGCAGTAGGTCTGCGGAATAAAGCCATAGAGCGTGGGGCACTGATTTGAGTAACGCTGCGGTCTATCGACCCGAAGGTGCCCAGTGGCTTTATCAATTTCATATTTAACCGTGTCTGTCGGAACGATTTCGATATACGCATTGACTAAGTTTGGCGCATCTACCCCGGCCGACACTCCATGCCAGGGATGCGCTTTGGAAAGCGGGAAACTCATGCCTGCGCACTCCTTCCGTATTTCGGGCTCATGGTAAGAATTTCATATCCAGTTTTGGTGACCAACACGGTATGCTCCCACTGTGCCGAAAGCGCCCCGTCCGCCGTGCGTACCGTCCACCCGTCTACCTTTGAAAGTACCGTGCGCGCGGTGCCGATGTTAATCATCGGCTCGATCGTGAACGTCATTCCAGGCGCCATTTCATCGCCGTATCCACGCTTGCCTATGTGCAGCACCTGCGGTGGCTCGTGAAACTCACGACCAAGTCCATGCCCAGTATATTCGCGAACGATGCCGTAATTCTTGCCGGTCTTTTTTATAAATTCTTGAATCGCCGCACCAATGTCGCCAAAATGTTTTCCGGGCGCGACCTCTTCAATTCCCACATAAAGTGCCTGCTCTGTAATCTTCACGAGCGTCACGGCTTCATCACTACAAGCTTCACGGCCACCGACATAATACATTCGGCTCGAGTCACCGTGGTAACCCTCGAAAATGCTTGTCACATCTACATTGATAATATCGCCAGCTTTCAAAACTTCGTACGGACTCGGTACGCCGTGACACACAACATCGTTGATTGACGTGCACACCGACTTAGTAAAACCTTTATAATTAAGTGGTGCGGGCAAAGCTCCTTGCGCAACAGTTTTCTTATGCACGAAGTCATTTATCTCTTCAGTGCTCACGCCAGGCTTAATAAGCTCCTCTACTTGATCAAGAATTTCAGCCGTCAGCTGACACGCCTTGCGCATGCTCTCAATCTCTTTCGGCCGTTTCTTTGGGATCTGATTCACGCGTCTCCTCTTACCGCAAACGCCCTTTCGGCCTCTACCTGTTTTCTTCCACTTGGCCGCGAGGCGCATTCAAGTAGTATTGAAAAGTGTTTCTGGCTTAGCGGCTGCACGCTCAGCCGGCTTCCTTTCTGCAAAAGAAGCATTCCGTCAAGGCCTTTGAGTTTCTTTATCTCTTTAAGATCAAGAAGCTCGGCAAACTGCCGCACAAACTTAATATCGGGACAAACCCAGCGCGGATCGCTTTTCGTCGACTTAGGATCGTAATATTCAGAGTTTTTTTCAAATTGGCTCGGATCAGGATAGGCTTCACGCACAACCTCGGCAACTCCGACAACTCCGGCGGGGTCCTGACTTGAGTGATAGACTAACAGCTGATCGCCAAGTTTCATCTCGCGCATAAAATTTCGTGCCTGATAGTTCCTCACCCCATGCCAATGCGTCACTTTATCACGCGCAAGATCTGTGATTGAGTAATGATCTGGTTCAGTTTTGACAAGCCAGTAACGCATAAGTAGGCTACCCACTTATACAGTGTAGTATTGTTCCAGAGCAATCGCTGGCTTCACCCATGAGCTTTAAATCACATTTTACGGATAAATTTGGCTTTTGTTGCCAAAACTTTCACTCTGAAAGCGCTCTTCCAGAGCTCACGGCGGAAGAACAGGCAATACTCTCGCCGGCAGCCTCACCCAAAAGACGTCGCGAGTTTGCCTTTGGACGCCATGTCGCTCGCGAGGCGCTCCGCGCTGTCGGCTACAATCCAGCGCCTGCAGTGCTTCGTGGCACTGCACGGGAGCCGGCATGGCCACCCGGTGTCGTCGGATCGCTTAGCCACTGCGATGGAGCAGCAGCGGCGCTTGTGACAAAGGAACCAAGTATCCTCGCTATAGGAATCGATCTCGAGAGGCTCTCCGATCGGAGGAGCGATATAAGTGCTCATATTGCCGGCACCGACGAACTGGCCTGGATAAATAGCGCTGCTGAGCGCGCGCAGTCGACACTGCTGCTCTTTTCCGCAAAAGAGAGTTTCTATAAAGCTACCTACCCAATTACCGGAAAGTATCTTGGATTCAAGGATGTACGGATTGTTCCAGATGCCTCACTGCTCGTAGGCGAGCTTCTTGTTGACCTCACGCCGCATTTTGAGCACGGATACCGCTTTCATGTTCGATATGCATGGGAGGAGGCACTGCTCATGACCTGGATTATCCTGGAGCGCGCCTAAAAAAAACCACTCCATAGGAGACTAAATCCGCTGTTGCCCTTATTAATGGGCATACTATACATTGGCTCCGAGTAGATATCCATGAAACCGTACTTCTTATTTTTTGCCGTTGCCTTCGCGCTTTGTGCTCGCGCATACAGTGAAGAATCGAGTGCCGATACTTTCTGGCGCGATCTTTCACGATGCAGCAAAGACAGTGATTGCGTAAGCGCGGTAGTTGCATGGCCCGCCTGTAATCATGAGTGCGGGAAATACAAACACGAACGTTGTGACAGCTCGGTTCGCGTATGCCCGGCAATGAATACCACGACTCAAATTCTTGCCGATTGCGCAATGAACGCTCCGTGTCGTCCTCCTAAAAGGATCTGGTGTGACTCAGGAAGCTGCAAGAGTGAGTAACTCGCTTGAGATGGGCGGCGCAGATTCTCCTGCCGCGACAAGTACGTGGAGAGACCAGCTCAAGAAACGTCACAAATTTAGACGTCCCTTTAAAATTTTCTGCAACGTCGTCGGAATCTCCGGATTTTTCCCTCTCTATTTCTGGGTCTTGAGAAATCCACTTGGACCAGTAACGGCAATGCCGGTTACCGCATTCGATCGTTTTTTCGACTTTTGCCCCCAAGCCTTGCCATTGTATTTGTCGCTTTGGGTATATATTGCAATACCTCCGGCACTGCTGAATCAGGTTAGGACGCTGTATTCTTATCTTTTCGCCGAGGTAGTAATAAGCGTCGTGGGCCTCACGATTTTCCTGTTCTGGCCCTCTGCAGCCTCATGGCCCACGCATGCGTGGGCCGAGTATCCCACAGTTGATTTTATCAAATCGCTAGACGCTCCCGGCAACGCCTGCCCCTCACTTCATGCGGCTTACGCGATTTTTTCAGTCATTTGGCTTGATCGGATCTTACGACGTGTCGACGCGCCAAAACTACTGCTGATCTTAAATTGGATCTGGTGCCTTGGAATTATCTATTCAACCATCGCCGTCAGACAACATGTCATTGCCGATCTGATTGCCGGGGCCATTTTAGGAGCACTCACCGCGATCATTCATATTCGCTGGTATAAAGCGGTGACGTAAGTTTCTCAGCTTCGGCACCTTCGCGCATTATTCTGTAACTACTTTTTGGGAATCGGTAGCTTTTTCCGCTACTCTGTGACCTTTGTGCCTCCGTGTCTCTGTGGTTTGGCTACTTTAAAAACCACAGAGACACGGAGGCCGCAGAGCTAGGGAAAGAATACCCGGGGTTAATGAGTAGCTAGCCGAGTTCCTACGCATTCAGTACAATTTGGTTCATGCAGATTGGCAGCGAAGCGCAGGTAAAATCGAAGGAGTATCGCGACAATTATCATGAGAACAGCAAGCTAGTTCAGGCGCTTGAGAAGACGCGGAAGCTTGCATCTCCCGAGCATAAGGATCCATCGGTGAAGCGCCACACTCAACGTGGGAAGCTTCTTGCCCGCGACAGGGTCGAAGCGCTTCTCGACTCGGGTTCGCCGTTTCTCGAAATTGCTCCCTTTGCCGGGCTGAATCTTTACGAGGGAGTTCGTGCGGGAGCGGGAATCGTCTGCGGCATCGGTCGAGTAAGCGGTCGCGAGTGTATGATTGTCGCGAACGACGCTACCGTAAAAGGCGGAACCTATTTCCCAATAACCGTAAAAAAGCATCTTCGTGCCCAGGAGATTGCTGCCGAAAATCGACTCCCCTGCGTATACTTAGTCGATTCCGGCGGCGCGTACCTTCCGCTTCAAGACGAGGTCTTTCCGGACCGTGAGCATTTCGGACGAATATTTTTCAATCAAGCGCGCATGAGCGCGGCGGGGATCGCTCAAATTGCCGTGGTGATGGGCTCGTGCACCGCGGGTGGGGCCTATGTCCCCGCAATGAGCGATCAAGCAGTGATCGTCGAAAAGCAGGGGACTATATTTTTAGGCGGCCCACCACTGGTGAAAGCTGCAACTGGCGAGGAGGTAAGCGCGGAGGATCTCGGTGGCGGCGAGGTGCATTCGACGATTAGCGGCGTAACGGATTACCTGGAGCGCGGCGATGCGGATGCATTGCTTCGGGCGCGAACTATTGTCTCGCAGCTTGGCCCGCACTACAAGGATCGTGCATTTCAAGTTGCGCCCGAAAAACCCGCGTTCTGTTCCGACGAACTTCTCGGGCTTATTCCTGGTTCGTCACGGCGCTATTTCCCCATGCGCGAAATTATAGGGCGGATTGTTGATGCCAGCGATTTTGAGGAATTTAAGGCGCGCTACGGCAAAACTCTCATTTGCGGCTTCGCGAAGATCGAAGGAATTACTGTCGGGATTCTTGCGAACGACGGAATTCTCTTCTCCGAGAGCGCGCTGAAAGGCGCTCATTTTATCCAGCTCTGCTGTCAACGGGACATCCCGCTTCTCTTTTTACAGAATATCACCGGCTTCATGGTCGGCAAGGAATACGAGCACCGCGGTATCGCGAAAGATGGCGCAAAACTTGTAAGCGCAGTCGCCTGTGCGGCAGTGCCTAAGATTACACTTATCGTTGGCGGATCGTTTGGCGCTGGGAATTACGGCATGTGTGGCCGGGCATATCAGCCACGCTTTCTCTATATGTGGCCTAATGCCAAGATCTCAGTCATGGGCCCCGAACAGGCCTCTTCGGTACTCGCGCAGGTTCGCGAGGACTCACTGCGATCGCAAGGGAAAAGAATCGACAAGAAAGAGCTTGAACGCTACCGCGCTAAGATTCAGAGTGATTACGAATCACAGGCATCGGCGTGGTATGCAAGTGCGAGACTTTGGGATGACGGCATAATCGATCCGCGAGATAGTAGACGCATTATCGGACTCTCCCTTTCGGCCTGCTACAATGCGCCTAGCGCAAAAAGCAGCTTCGGAGTTTTCAGGATGTAACTCTTCGGGCAACATACTATGGCCAAAAAGAAGCAATCCCGTTCGGCGCGCTCTTCTAGATCTTTAAAAAGTATTAAGACTTTATTGATCGCCAATCGTGGTGAAATTGCGCGACGAATTATAAAAAGCTGCCGCGAACGCGGCATAAAGACCGTAGTGCCGTATGTCGCCGATGAGAAAAACGCCGCATTCGTCGAGGAAGCTGACCTCGCAGTACCCTTTCCTTCACGCGGAAAGTCAGAATCTTTAGGTGCAGCCGCGTATCTCTCAATTCCGGAAATTCTTACAATCGCCAAAAAAGCTCGGGTCGATGCGCTACATCCGGGTTACGGTTTTCTTTCGGAGAGCGCTTCGTTTTCTGATGCCGCTCACAAAGCCGGGATACTTTTCATCGGGCCAAGCGCGAAAGCGATGGGACTTCTTGGAAATAAGATAGAGGCAAAAAAGCTGGCACAGTCCCTTGGCGTTCCACGCGCTCCGAGCATGTTTTGGGAAGGCGGAGCTCTCGAAGAGGTCGGGACATGGGGCAGTAAAGTCGGACTTCCCCTGATAATTAAGTCCGCGGCGGGAGGCGGCGGTCGTGGTATGCGCGAAGTGCGCCAGCTCGACGAGCTTGCCGGACTTCTCGAGCGTGCTTCTGATGAAGCGCGGAGACTTTTCGGAAGCGGCGCGGTGTATCTTGAAAAGAAAATTTATCCGGCGCGGCATATCGAGGTTCAAATTGCCGGTGATCATGCCGGCAACGTCATAACCATTTTAGATAGAGATTGCAGCTACCAACGAAACCACCAGAAGGTCATCGAAGAAGCTCCGGCTCCTCGACTTTCAAACCGGCTGCGCGAATCGATGCACGAGGCAGCGATTGCGCTTGCCAAGGAAGCCGGGTACTCGCAACTTGGAACAGTTGAGTTTCTGATTGATCGGACCGGTCACTTTTATTTTCTCGAAGTAAATTGCAGACTTCAAGTCGAGCACCCCGTAACCGAGATGGTAACCCGGCTTGATCTCGTAGGATTGCAGCTGGATATTGCCGAGGGCAAACTTTTGCCCGAGCTCATCCCGGTACCACCAATTTCCCAGGGATATTCGATTGAAGCGCGCCTTTGTGCTGAAAATCCTGCTGAAGGATTCCGGCCTAGCGTTGGGAAGATTGAGCAGCTCTCTTGGCCGGAAAGCCAATCGCTTCGTGTTGATTCTGGATTTCGTCCTGGTGACACACTTACCACGCACTTTGACTCACTTCTTGCGAAGTTTATCATTCATGAGAACACTCGCGAAGAGGCGCGGAAGTCGCTGGTTGCAGCCCTTCGCGATGCAGCTATTTCGGGAGTAGACACAAATCAGGAATATCTAATTTCACTTCTTGAGGCACCACAGTTTGCCGCGCTTGAACATCACACAGGTTCGGCAACAGAGCCTCAGTTTTTAAAACAAGGAGGAGCAATGCCAATACCCCCTGGTTCTGGTGCGAAGGTGTCTTGCGGAGCTTTCGATCCGTGGGAATCCGGCGATAACTTTGGACGGCGTGGGTCCGCTCCTGCCGCCGCGCTCAGCAGCACTCAATCAAAGTTAAGCGCTCAGGTCACCGCCGGACGCACCAAGATTTTTTCGCCACTCCCAGGCAAAGTGTTGCAAATTTCGGCCTCGAAAGGAGCGCGCTTCAAGGAAGGAGACACACTGCTCATTCTTGAATCAATGAAAATGGAGCATCCACTGCGAGCCGCACATTCCGGAAAAGTGCTCTCGACGCACTGTCGCGCCGGACAGCAGGTCGAGGCAAAGTCGCTTCTACTCGAAGTGAACTATGAGTAACGGATATATTCACAGTAATTTAGAACCTTCAATCGAAAAATTTGGAAGGAAGATCTTCGAGTCGCTCAGCGCTGTCGGCGACAATGCGTTCTCTCTTAACTATTGGAGCTCCAAAGTAATGGAGTGGTCCATGCGCGACCCACTCTTCAAGGTAAATCTTTTTAGACTAGTTGATGTCCTTCCCGCCTTGAGAAGCGATCGAGAAGTATCGGAACATGTCAGTGAATACCTCTACCAGCCACTTTCACGCATGCATCCGTTTCTCGGGTGGTGGGTTCAGAATGGCGCACCTGGCATTCGCAGCACGATTGTGCGCTGGGCCACGCTCGCCTCAGTGAAGTTTTTGGCGCGCCGTTTTATTGCCGGCTCCAACCCAAAGCAGGCCCTTACGACGCTGCAAAGGCTTCGACGATCTCGGCTTGCATTCACTCTCGACCTTTTGGGGGAGTTTTCTGTGAGCGAGGAAGAGGCGTTTGTCTATCTCACCCGGTATCTTGAAGCGCTCTCGGAGCTCTCCAAAGAACTTCCGCGGTGGGACGAGTCGGAACCGTTAGTACGCGGGCATCCCGGGGAACATTCTGGACTTTGCCTCTCGGTGAAGCTCACCGCTCTTTATTCACAGTGCGGACCGCTCAATTTTGCAAGAAGCGTTGCCATTTTATCGTCACGGCTCGGCCAGATCGTAAAAGCAGCCGACCGTGTCGGCGCACAGGTATACATAGACGCCGAAGACAGCGCGAACAATCCAATTATATACGAGACCTTTAAGCAGGTATTTCTTGATCACCGCGAGAGCTACTATCCCGGAATTGTCGTACAGGCATACGCCCGAAATGCAGAGGCAGTATTGCTCGACCTGCTGCGTTTCGCTCGCACACGTGGTCGTCCAATTGCTATCCGATTGGTGAAGGGAGCGTACTGGGACTACGAGTTGGTAACGAGCACGCAGGCAGGACTGCAAACGCCACTTTTTACCCATAAGCGCGAAAGTGACGCCAACTTCGAAAGACTTACGAGAATATTAATTGATAATGCCAATGATTGCCTCCCCGCAATTGCCTCGCACAATATCCGCTCGCTCGCGCATGCCTGCTGTTATGCCGAAGCGAGAGGGGTAAGTAAGCGCCAGATTGAAGTTCAGATGCTCTACGGCATGGCAGAAGAGCTTGCTCAGGTTTTTTCATCGTATGGCTATCTTGCTCGACTCTACGTGCCTCTTGGCGATATGTTTGTGGGCATGGGATACCTTGTAAGAAGGCTTCTCGAGAACACCTCAAATGAGTCCTTTCTTCGGCAGAGTAATTTTGAAGAGGTCAGTATCGAGAGGCTGCTTGCGTCACCTGCGAGTACTTATGGCACATTCGAATCAGCTTAAATTCTGTCTCATGATAAAAGCGCTCTTCGCCGAGAGCTTCCGCGAGAAGCGTGTTCTCGATATCGGGAGCCTTGACATCAATGGCAATAACCGATTTCTTTTTGAGAAGTGCGAGTACATTGGGATTGATGTTGGGTCAGGACCGAACGTCGATATTGTCGGTAAGGCCCATGAGCTAGACCATCCCAACGAGTCCTACGACACTATCATTTCGACTGAATGCTTCGAACATGATCGCTTTTATCGCGAGACCTTACGTAACGCGCTAAGAATGTTGCGGCCAGGCGGCCTCTTAATTTTTTCCTGCGCGTCGACGGGGCGCCCGCCACACGGCGTTTCCACGGCCAATCCCGAGTCTTCACCTTTTACTTCACAAATTGAAGAATGGAAGGATTACTACAAGAACCTCACCGAACAAGACATACGGGAAGCCATAGATATCGATGCGAATTTTACGATGCGCTACAGCTGGACGTGCAGCAGCAGCCCCGAGACCGGGCATATGCATACCGTAGCGATGGCGCGCTATCAGTTTATGTACTGCCCTACTAGCTGCGATCTCTACTTCTGGGGGATCAAGGGAAATCCACAGCCAATACATGTCGGCACCATCTTACAATAGCATAGCAACGTGAAGGCACGAGAACGGGCACTGCAGATTCTTTTAAGCGTCGAAGAGCATGGAAGCTTTGTGCAAGATCTGCTTGCGACAGCAAAAGCCGCACCGGACTACGCGCTGCTTACTGAGTTGGTCAAAGGATCGCTACAATGGCGTTCAAAGCTTGATGCTGAAATAACACGGCACCTACGCGGGAACCTGAGCGAGCTGCCCGCGCCAATTCGAGCTTTACTTCGGCTTGGCGCCTATCAGATCCGATTCCTTTCAAAGATTCCGGTTGAGGTATCGGTTAATGAAACCGTGGAACTCGCCAAGAAATACGGCCATCCCGGGACCGTCAAATTGATAAATGCCGTGCTGCGACAGCTGCTCCGGACTCCGCGCACTGAGGTCGAAGCGGCGCTGTCAGGCGCCGAGGAGATCGCCGAGCAATTAAGCCACCCCCTCTGGGTAGTAAAGCGCTGGTGCGAAAATTTTGGTATTGAGCAGACGGTGGCGTTATGTCGCTACAACAATTCGCGTTGGCCGCTGGTCATTCGCGTAAACTCTCTTCGTAGCACTCCTGAAAAGCTGATCGATGCGCTTATGGTAGAAGGCGCGAGAGTCTCGCGGCCGCAATATCATCCGGAGTGTTTGGTCCTCGAAGAGCTGCCTGCGGGAAAGCTCCTTGGCGAGCTGACCTCTTTTCGAAGCGGGCTTTTTCAGGCGCAAGATGAGAGCGCGGCATTTGCCGCTACAATTGCTGCGCCGACACCAGGCGAGCTGGTAGTCGACCTTTGCGCCGCGCCAGGCGGTAAGGCAATTCACTGTGCTGAAAAGCTACAAGGTGACGGAATCGTGCTCGCCTGCGACCTTAGCCGTAGAAGACTTTTCAAGCTTTCCGAAAACGCGTGCCGACTTGGAATACCTAACATTCACGAAGTTGTCATGGATGGACTTTCACCGGCAATTGGCGTCATGGCCGACCTGGTAGTGCTTGATGCCCCCTGCTCCGGCACTGGGGTTATCGGAAGAAAGAGTGACCTTCGCTGGAACAAAAACGAGCTCGATATTGCTCGCCTCGCTGAGCTGCAAAGAGAGCTTCTTCACCGCGCAACGACACTTGTAAAGCCGGGCGGACGATTGCTCTACAGCACCTGCAGCCTTGAGCCGGAAGAGAACATTGGGGTAGTAAGCAACTTTTTAAAAGAGCACTCTAATTTTTTAAGGCTTCCGATCCGAAACGTTCCAGCACAGATGATTACCGAAGCTGGAGATTTTCATTCTCTTCCGCAGCGCGATCATATTGCAGGAGCTTATTGCGCCCTGCTCGGTAAAGGTCCAGGCTAGCCCGCATGTTGCCGATAAAAGCGCCGAGCTTTTTCACGATTTCCACAGTCGCCCATATCACACCAGCGTCTGCTTCCATTTTTCGATTGGTCAAGAAACAGCCAGCCGCACTCTTCATCGGCGCAGAATTTGACTCGCGCAAGTCTCTCCGAGGCGAGTAGCATAATCGCGTCTTCAGCAATCTTTATAAACACAATGTCGACACTTGCGAACTCAGGACTTGTGAGGCGAAGCCCCCTGCCCTCCGCGTGTAGCTCAGGTCGAGGAATTTTCCGATACCATTGATTTAATTTTTGCGTAGTTGAAGCGTCGAGAGAACCGCGAATAACCGAATGAAAGAATGCATTGAAGAGAAGTTCCCGTAGCTCGCATGCTTGACAAAGCAGCTTTGCCGCTTCGGGTTCTGACATCTTCCTGCAACTTGCAAATACTTCTTCGCGCTGCCCACGTTTGAGCAGGTCTGCCTTTTGGATCCACTGCAGAAGATCGGTGAGAGTTGCAAGATGATCGCCCTCAGCGCTCAGATCCCCACGCAGGTAGCGCGGCCTCTGATCAACCGAGTTGCAGAAATTAAGCGCGTAAGTCCCAGCATTCATTTGGAATCTATATTTCGATTGCATAGGCAAAGCATAAACCATCAAAAGTGATTTGACTAGTTATAAACTCCTGCTATCATAACCATTATAAATGCTTTTACTAGTTAGGAGAGATTATGATGCAGGTAACAACAGGCGCGAACTCGAATAGAAAGAATACAGACTCATCCCTTTGCCTCGAAGAGCTTCAAAGCTACTGCAGTGGAAAGTGCCGAGAGATCTTGCCCGGACAACCACTCGAATATGGGAAAGATGGAGTTGTCGTTTTCGATAAAGCGCTTATGCGCCCGAGAATATTCGTGTGCGAGGATATCGGCGATAGCGTAATTCTCGAGGCGGTAGTAATGGGACACCCATCAGCAGCATATGTGTCGCAGCTTGAACCTCTCAGCGCTCCAAAGAGAGTACCGGGAAGGGCCACGGTCGCCATCACTCACTGCACAAGTGCCGACCTCGACTCAATTGTTTCGATTGACAAAAAGCAGTGGGGCGAATGGGCCAACACCCAACCACTCTATCGACAGCTTCTCGAGATTACACCTTCGACCGTGAAAGTTGCTCGCGATCTGCGCGGTAACGTGGTCGGTTTCGCGGTTGGGCTCCTTAATCAGGAACAGGGTCACGCGCTTGTGCTCAGTGTTGACGTACACCAAGACTATCGTGGCTTAGGGATTGGAAAGCTGCTTGTCGAAGAGCTTCTTGCAAGCTTTGCAGAGGCACGTTGCAATAAGATTACCGCAATAATTTCCCCGGGAAATCTCGGGTCGATTGCACTTTTCGAATCGTTTGGTTTTAAGGCCAATGAGATTCTTAAAAACTACTTTGGATTCGGGCAAACCCAGGTGCGCTATGTAAAGAATTCCCCGATCTTTAAGCAAAAAAAAGAGGAAGCGCCAACGGGCCGCTTCCAATGAATTGTAACCGTAGCAGAGAACTACTCGACAAACCCCCGCTTGACCACACGATAGAGGCTGTGGCCTGTGACGGGCTCACTGAGCGCGGCCCTTGGGATTCGGAAGTCGGCGTTGGGCCAGCGCCCATCCCACTTCGCGCCCTTCACTGCGAAGGGCAGTAGCGTCAAAAGCTCCGATGAGAGCCGGTCCTTATAATAGACCCGGCTGCCTTTCCCGACCGAGCCTTCGGGCCCGCCGATGGCGAGCACATGATCGACCTCAACTTCGGAATCGAGCCGCGGCTCTTCGCCGTCATGGGCATCAACAGCCGGGGCGAAGAGAAACTTCTTGCTCCACGGTTTGTACCAGAAGCCAATTGGGTCGGCCTTCTGCATTTCGCGTCCGCTGAAACAGCAAAGCACGATTGAGTACCCAGGATACTTGTTCGCATACCATGCGAAGAGCTTCCCATTCACCGCCGGACGTCTGTCCGGTCGAACTCGCTCAAGCGCATTCGGAATCAGATTCGGGGATTCCGAGATGACGATGGTGTAGTTTCCGGAGTCGAAGACTCGGACGCCCTTTGCGTCATCAAAATCTCCAAAGGTCCGCAAACCCTCACCCCGATCCATCATCGGGGGATCGACAGTTTCGGCGATATCCTTCACCACCGATTTGGCACAGCTCAGGTCGATGGCATTCGCCTCCCCCATCGGCTCCTCCGAAGGGAAATGAAGCACCATCGCGTTTGGCCCATTGTGCCGGTTTTTGTAGCTGTTGCCGTAAAGGCAAACATCGACCGGGCCTTGTTGTGGGTGATTCGCCACCGACGCGACAAGGGTTGTCCCCTTGAACTCCGCAGGATACATGCTTACACACATATGTGTTCTTTCTGCTTAACCTATTTTTTTCAATTAACCGCCACCACCACGATTCCAATCGTAGCGGCGGTCTCACAACCATTATTTAATGGAGACTCCGCAATTATCAGTGTTTTTAGAACACTAAGCAAAAGCACGAATTTCCCTAGTCCTTTCAACTCTCTATTTAGAGCGTGTTATGAACTTTTTTCCGTCGCGAGAGACCCAAGTCGCGTTAAAATGCGAGGCGGCCGCCGGAGCGAGCGCGGAGCAAGCCTATCAGGCTTGCGAGCACTCGCGACTAGGCCAACGAAGCAGTTTAATGCGAATTGGGGCTCGCAGCAGGAGAAAAGTTCATAACACGCTCTAGGCTTTCGCTTATTTGTTGGCGTGAATATTGGTATGGCTAAAGAGCCTGACTTTGAAATTCGAAATGGCATGCCGGAAAGAGAGCCGGCCGCTCCAACGAATTCCGACCTGAGACATTTACATCACCGGAGAGAAATGTTTGGGGATCGCATAACCGGACAAATGGCACTTTCTCTCGGTAGCACCATCCGCTAGGATCGGCGTATGTTCAGAAATGAGCCACTCACCGATTTTGCAATCGCTTCGGAGCGCAAAAAGCTTGCCGAAGCGCTCGATGCCTTACAGCATAATTTAGTCTCAAAAGCTCCACTTGAAGCATATCCGTTGATCGGCGCTGAGCGCGCCGGGGGCAATACACGCTACGATCGCTTCGATCCAAGCGATGGCGAAACACTCCTTGGGAGCACTCATTTCGCCACCGCCGATGAGGCTGCGCAGACTCTCGAATATCTTTCCGAGCATCATGCGTCATGGCGCGCAACTACGCACCAGGACCGCGCACGTATGTTGCGAAAGGCCGCCCACCTGATGCGCCAAAGAAAGTTCCAGCTCTCCGCGCTGATAATTCGCGAAGCGGGCAAACCTTGGAAGGAAGCTGACGCCGATGTTGCCGAGGCAATCGATTTTTGCGAATACTACGCCGATGAGGTCGAACGAATCTGGCCCAAGCGCCGTACCTACGAAATAATCGGCGAGGATAATTTTTATTTTTATCGTCCACGTGGTGTATGCGTGGTTATCTCGCCCTGGAACTTCCCTTTGGCGATTGCGTGCGGAATGACGGTGGCGGCACTCGTTACCGGGAACTCAACAGTTTTGAAACCAGCCGAGCAAACATGCCTCATCGCATTTGCGTTCGCGAATATTCTTTACGAGGCTGGAATTCCAAAGACGGCATTCGCGTTCCTGCCTGGCTTCGGCGAGGAAGTTGGCCGTGCACTGGTGAGCAGCCCGCGCACTGCAATGGTTTGCTTCACCGGCTCGAGGGCTGTAGGTCTTGAGATCGGCAGGAGTGCTTCGCAAGTCTCCGCCGGACAGGCACATATAAAACGCGTGGTTGCGGAGTTAGGCGGGAAAAACGCGATCATAGTTGATCAAGACGCTGACTTAGATGAAGCAGTAAAGGGCGTGGTATATTCAGCGTTCGGATTTTCGGGACAGAAATGTTCAGCGTGTTCGCGAGCAATTATCGTCGGCAATGCATATGAGCCTTTTATAAAGCGGCTCCGTGGCGCGGCCGCTGATATCATTATCGGAGCAGCTTCCGATCCGAGTACACTCGTCGGTCCCGTCATTGACGAGGAGAGCAAACGCCGCATTCACGAAACAATCGAGACCGCCTCAAAGAGGCTCACCCTCATTCATAAAGGTAGCTGCCCCGCGAAAGGTAATTTCTGCCCCCCAACAATATTTGGCGCCGTGCCGTCACAAGAACCTGTGTGGCGCGAGGAGATATTCGGACCAGTGTTGGCTTGTTGCAGTGCCGACAGTTTTGAGCACGCGATAGCACTCGCAAATGATAGCCAGTATGCGCTTACAGGCGGTGTGTTTAGTCGAAGTCCGGCGCATTTGACTCAAGCGACCGAGGAATTTCAGGTTGGAAATCTCTATCTAAATCGCGCGATAACCGGGGCGTATGTCTGTCGCCAACCTTTCGGTGGCTTCAAACTTTCGGGGGTCGGCTCCAAAGCCGGCGGGCCAGACTATTTACTGCAATTTGTCGAACCGCGGGTTGTCACTGAAAACACAATGCGCCGCGGCTTCACCCCGGAAGTACGCTAGGAGCGTGCGCCACGAATCAGTGGCACACGCAATTCATGGGAGCCGAAGCCTTCGCGCGTATACCTGTTGGGGCTTCCGTTCTCCGTGGCGCGGGCTTCTCGCCTGCATCCTTATCAGAGGGGTAAAGTTATCGTCGGATTGTTTTTTCGAATTGTTTTAGTGAGTTAGCCGCCAACGCCAACCTAATCCAGGTTAAAGATAAGTCCATCTTCTGCCGACCTAGGAGCTTAGGGAAGTTGTATCTACGCGGAATATTACGGGTCCTATGGGCGGGAAGACGACAATTCGCACCACGCAGGTAATGGAGCGTCCGGCACTGGGCACTTCTATTGCCACCGAAGGTGTGCGTCATATTTTAAAACTAATCGAGCAAGGCGAAGAGCCTCGTCGCATCCTCGCCGCGATAGCCGAATGTGGTTCGACGGTGAAAGGCGTCCGCGACTGCGCGCTGTTCCTCCCTAACGAGAAAAATGAGCTTTGCCTTGAAATGGTCTCGCAAGCTGGTGACCGGAGCATACCTCTCGATTACCTCTCAAGAGATTCGTCGTTGCAATCGCGAAACGGAAGCTTCGCCTACAACGGAATCGCCGAGGACGGCGCACGCCTGCTCTTTGATGTGATCTGTCTCGGCGCTCCGATCGGACTTCTTGTTGCCGACGCCCCCGAGGGGCTCAATACTGATTCACGTGATAAGCTTCGCGAGCTGGCGCATCACGCTGGTGTTGTATTTGAAAGGCAACGACTTTCACTGACGGTGCAGCTCTTTCTAGATCGTCTCGAAGTATTGAATGAACTAAATCAGCTCATCGCCGGCAACGTCGGACTGCAACGAATTGTGAAGAGCATCGCCCGCGAAAGCGCTTTCCGCTTCTCAGCCGACATTACAATAACGTTCCTTCTTGACGAGTCAAAGAGCTATCTTGAGCCAAAAGGTGGCTACGGATGCACACCTAATGTGTTACCAAAACAGGTGGCGATTGAAGGTGGCATTTTGGGCCAAGTAATGCGCACCGGTGGAAATCTTTGCGTGCCAAATCTTGGAAGCCACTCCGATCATGGGCTTCCATTTCTCGATGAGCTCGGCATTGCGTCAGCTGACGTGTGCTGCCTCGAAGTACGAGGCGAGGCCTTGGGTGCGCTGTTAATCGGCTACAAGCGCGAAGTTTCCCTTTCGACAGATGACCTTACAAGATTTGAGGAGTTCTGCCAGGGTGGCGCAGTAGCCATTTCGAACGCACGGACTCAGGAGCGCATAGCCGCTTATACTGAACGGTTGGAAGAACTGGTTGAATCTCGCACCGCTGACCTGGCAATTCAAACCTCACGCGCCGAAGAGGCCAACCGAGCGAAATCGCAATTCCTCGCAAACATGAGCCACGAGCTTCGAACGCCGCTTACCGCGATCGTAGGGTACTCGAGCGTGCTTGCCGATGGAATATTCGGACCGCTTAATGATAAGCAGCGCGATGCGCTAAACGCGGTCACTCGTTCGAGCGACCACCTCAAAAACCTTATTGATGATGTGCTTAATCTTGCTCGAATTGAGTCTGGGAAAGAACAGGCAGAGCCGGCGCGTGTTTCGGTGAAAGACCTTCTTACCCAGGCGCATAAGCTTATGTTGCAAACTGCCATCGGCAAGGGCGTCTCGCTGCAGTCGCTGCAGCTTGACAGCAGCATCGACTCGGCGTTTGCCTGGGTGGATTCCAAACACATGCATCAGATCATCATTAATCTGATGTCGAATGCAGTGAAGTACACGCCCAAGGGCGGTAAGGTATGGGTCGAAGCTACCTTTGTTGGCGACAAAATCAAAATCGCGGTGCATGACACCGGCGTTGGCATTCCTCCACATAAAATGAAAAAGCTCTTTGAACGATTCGAGCGAGGCGAAGACGCTTACAGTAAAAAGCAGGAAGGTACCGGCATCGGCCTTGATCTTACACGACGTCTTGTTGAGCTAAATGGCGGCCGAATTCTCGTGGAGAGCGAAGAAGGTCACGGATCAACATTCTCGGTGCTCATGCCGCTTGCTTCGCAGGAACATGCGAAAGTGACCACGGTCGAGCAAAACGAGGCAAAAGTTCGACTCGATGGACTTAGTACGTTGGTCATCGATGACAATCCAGATACAATTGAAGTTATCAAGCACATACTCATTGCGGCAGGTGCCTCGGTACGCACCGCCACCAGCGTCAAAGATGCTTGGGCACTATTCAATGAAGCTACTCCTGATATCGTACTCACCGATCTGGCAATTCCTGGTGAAAGCGGACTCGTGCTGATAGAACACATTCGCAATGTTCCCGACCCGCGCGCACAGGTGCCTATTATCGTGCTCAGTGCATGCGCCTTTGTCGCTGATAAGGAGCAAGCACTGAACGCCGGTGCATCGCTTTTTATTCCGAAACCGTTTAAACCAAACGAGATAGTACGAAACGTACGGAGCCTGGCGCTACAGTCCGCCATGGGCAATAAACAAGTTCAAGGGGGCGCACAATGACCGACTTCTCGACACCTGCGCATAACGACGCCGAGAATCAGAATGATTCGGAGCTCGTCACCAAACTCAAGCGGGCGCTGAGTAAGGACGGCGATTTCCCGGCAAGCGCAAAAATCGTTACTGAGCTTCGCCAGCTCAGCTCTGATCCAAATACCACCGCAAATCAGATTACCGAGATAATTCTCAAAGAACCATCGCTCGGCACCCGAGTACTACACCTGGTCAATAGCTCCTTTTATCGTCGTGCAAAACCAATTATGACAGTAAGTCAGGCGGTCGTGCAGATCGGCATGAAACCGCTCGCTGAACTTTGCAGCGGCTTAGTGCTACTTCAAAAGTTCGTGCCGGTCGCTCGACGCGGAGGAGTATTCGCCAACTGTCTACGCAAGATGACTGTGTCGTCACTGCTTGCGGGAGCGCTCGGCTCGGAAATGGGCCGCTCGATGGGTGGCGGAAAGAGTCATGAGTCCGGTTATCTCGCCGGAACGTTCGCCGAGATTGGCGCATTACTGCTGGCCTATTACTTTCCGCAGGTATATGAAAACGCGGCGAAACGCGCTGAGTCCAAGGGAGTGGAGGTCGGCACCGGCATATTTGAGATTACGGGACTCTCTGCGCTTCAGCTGAGCCATGAGGTACTTGCTGCGCTCGACCTTCCGATTTTCTATCGTCATGTACTGCAAGCTTCCATTGATCCAAAGGCAGTAAACTCCGCGGTGACTCCGCCGAGCGCTGGCGAACTTCAAGAAATCGCCAAAGCAGCACGCACCGTGCAGACGGCGCTGGCTTTTTCATCGGCGCTGACTTCTGGAAAGCCGAAGAAGCAAATTGATGACCTAGTGAACAAGGCTGAGAAGCTCCTTGGCCTTTCCAATGCGCAGCTTCGGACAATACTGAGCATGCTTCCTGATGCATTTAAGTCACACTGTGGACTTATGGAGCTTGATCTCGCCGCACTTCCCGAATACCTCTCGACATATGGGGTGAGCGAGCCTGCGCCGGATATCAGCGAGGTCGCCGAACAAGAGCGCGATATTTTTTCGCAGTACCTCGATGAGATTCGTCAAGCGGTCGATGCCCGCGAGCCTTCGTCTTCAATAATTACAACCTGCATGGAGACTTTAGCGTTCGGTCTTAAGTTTGATCGCGTGCTTTTGCTAATTTTGGGGTCTGGAAAGAGCTCTTTTGGAGGGCGCATGCTGCTAGGTCAAAGTGCCGGTATCGACCCAAAATCAATAAGCCGTGCGCTTGGCCCAAAGTCGGGATCGCGTAGCCCCGAGACAATAGCATTCCGCGATTCGCACCCGGTCTTTACCGGTGAGCCCATCCTCGAAGGTGGCTGGCCGATTGCGGTATTACCTGTGGGATTTGGCTCGAAAGCGGTCGGAGTGATCTATGCTGACCGAATTGGCGACAAGGCGGCATCGCTGACTGCGCGAGAGACTGCCGCAATTGGAGTGCTTGTCGAATTACTTGATCGCGCCCTAGGAACTCACTCATAAGGATAGGTCATGAAAGGAAAAATTCTTGTAATAGATGACGACCCAATGATTCGAGCGCTGGTACAAGCTATGCTCGAAGCGGAGGGATACCAGGTGCTTCTCGCCGAAGACGGCGAGAAAGGAATAAATTTCCTCGATGCGCAGCCACAGCCGATCGATTTATCCCTCGTCGTACTTGACGTCGTGATGCCGGGTATGAACGGGCTCGACGTGCTCACTCGAATGAAACTTCACGGGCACACCTCCAAACTGCCAGTACTGATGCTCACCGGCGAAGCAAAAGCCGAGGACATCCTCGCCGGATACAACATCGGCGCTGATTATTATATTACCAAACCATTTACTCGCCAGCAGCTATTGCATGGCTTGGCGCTTGTGCTAGAGGGTGACGGGAAAAAATAACAAGTTCGATCTTGTTAGTCCTGGCTAATCACGTAGAATCTTCCAATGACTGAATGGCTCCTGACACAGCCCGAAAACGTCATCTACATTGGGCTGTTCCTACTGCTACTAAGCGGCGCGCTCGGCTTTCCGCCCGAAGATGTCTCGCTACTCTTAGGTGGAATCTGTATTCAGCATCAGCGTGGCGATCCGTTGTATATCTTTCTCATTTGCTACTTGGGTACTGTGCTGGGCGATATTTTTATCTACTTTGTAGGGCGTCGTTACGGTCCTTCAATTTTCACTAAAAAGTGGTTTCAAAAACGGCTGCACCCCGCACGGATCCGTTGGGTACGTCGTGGACTGGAGAAGCGCGCATTACCGACAATATTTGTGGCGCGGCATCTTTTTTATTTGCGTACATTAACTTTTTTGACCTGCGGTGCCGTGAAGATGGGATTCTCGCGCTTTCTCTTTGCCGACGCATTCTCCGCGTTAGTGAGTGTGCCGATTATGCTTTCCCTTGGTTACATTGCTTCGAACAACTACGAAACAGTGATTGCCTTTATCGCGAAGGCTAAAATTCTCTCTCTCGTACTTATCTTGCTCATGCTTGTTGGTGCGGTTTGGTACTTTGTTTCGCAGAGGATTGAAGAAGAGGGAAAAAAGTCCGACGACGAAAAGGCGTGAGCTCCACCGAGCCGTCCATTCTCATTTGTGTCCACTCCGAGCTCGCCCACTATTCCCGAGAACATGGGCTTTGAGTATTAGCTGTTCTTAAAGTTAGCTATTACGGGATCTATCATAGCTTTCATACTTTCGATTCCGCCGCTAAATTGACTAAGGACAATTCGCACTTGTACCGCCACTTCGTCGAATTTGTCCGTTCTGCTGAGGTTAATCGCGGACTGGCCAGAAACCCCTTCAAAAAGAGTGAGCACCACCGCGTGCGTCTGCATCGCTCTAGTACGCTCAACATTCATTGTTAGCTTGAAGTCATTACCTTGATGGCGTAGACGAACGATCTCAACTCCATTATTAAAAGCGTCCTGGATTGCGCCACCTGATGCATCGGAGTCCAATTGGCGAAGCACACTGCAAATCAAAGCTTTCGCCTGTTCTTCCTTTCTATCGAAACCACACTGAATTGCATCAGATAGAATTCTTTGCAAATCTTTCGGTTTTCCAGAATGGTCGGGCGAGTGCGGGAGTCGATTGTCCAAGCTTATAGTCCTTTTGGTCACTAAGAATTTCAGAAAAAGGAGTCTTCGACGTTATGGACAAAAAAGTCTGCGCGGTAGCATAGGCTGATAAAAGGTCAGTTTTCTCAGCGGACGCGCAGATGATTCGATTTCAAATAAGACTACATCGAGGCGATATCCCCATTTCAAATTTAAGAAAACCCCACTTTTGCCAGAGTTTTCAGTTAGATAAGACATGATTTAAGAATCGTACTTCTATCGGCTGCTTCGCGCGCAAACTCTGAGAGAATGAGCTAGGGTTGATTAACATTTTATGGAGAGCGTGGCATGGGAATGACATACATTGAAGGAACGGTAAGTGACGGAGGTGGGGAAACAGACCAGGTTCGCTTTCTTGTCGATAGTGGCGCAATGTATTCGCTGATCCCATCAAAGAGCTGGAAAAAACTCGGTCTTACTACTCAGAGGATATTCAAGTTTGAACTAGCCGATGGTCAAGTGGTTGAGCGACCGATGAGCGAATGCCGAATCAATGTCTTCGACCAGGAAGGGTATACCCCTGTGGTGCTTGGAGAAGAAGGTGATGAGCCTTTGCTTGGAAGCGTAACCTTGGAACAGTTTGGATTCGTTCTAGATCCTTTTAAACGAAAACTTCTCTCAGTTAGGGTAAAGCGTTGACCTGATTTCAGAGGGTCCTCCGCTAATTCTCTCGGAGAGCGCGCGTAAACTCTGAAAGAATGAGCCCAGGAATGAGCCCCGGCGCGTGTACATTGAGTAAGACTAAAAAAAGGATACAATAAACTACCAGTAAAAAACGACTACATAAGAGTTACACGATGAGAGCGCTAGGATTTCATACCCCCACTCCAAAACTTACTGATACCTCTTTTTCAACCTATGTCCTTCCTATACCCAAGGTAGGCCCACAGGATCTCTTGATCAAGGTAGCTGCGACCTCTATTAACCCTGTTGACTATAAAGAGCGCCAGCAAAGAACTTCTAATGGAAAAGATCCTGAGATCCTAGGATGGGATGGAGCAGGCACCGTGGCAGGACTCGGCAGCGCCGTCACCGGATTCAAAGACGGCGATAGAGTCTTCTGGGCGGGCGAACTTCGCCGTCAAGGGACGTATGCTGAATACCAGGCAGTCGATCACCGTATTGTAGGGCACATGCCTAAAAGTCTTGATTTTGCGCCTGCTGCTGCCTTGCCTCTGACTTCAGTAACTGCCTACGAAGCGATATTTCAAAGATTGAAAATTCCAAAAACGGGTGCTGGAAAAGTGCTTATAATCGGAGGCGCAGGAGGCGTTGGATCTATCGCTATTCAGATCTTACGAGCAGAAACAGACGCAGAGGTGTATGCAACCGCTGGCCGTGAAGATTCAAAAGCGTGGGTCAAAAAGATGGGAGCTCAACATGTCGTAGAACGGAGCGCTATTAATCTTGCTGGTGATTCTCCAGCACTTCCGAAGTTTGATTACATATTCTCGACCACTAACTCTGATACCTACCTTAAAGCATTTCCACTTCTTCTTAAACCAGGAGGACACCTCTGCCTTATCGATGATCCAGAGACCTTCAATATCAGAGAATTTAAACTGCGCTCTCAAACAGTATCATGGGAGCTTATGTTCACGGCGACCCTCTTCGACCATAACAGAGCGAGCCAAGGGCGCATTCTCGATCGAATTGCGGAACTTACCGATCAAGAACGAATTACTTCTACTATCAATACTCGCTTTGAGGGGATGTCGCCGGAAAACTTAATAGCAGCCCACAAGATTCAAGAAAGTGGCAGTAATATCGGTAAGACTGTAGTGACGTACTAGGAGCCTGCGCCACGAATCAGTGGCGCACACAATCCGTAGGGGCCGAAGCCTTCGCCTCTGCTACCTGTCGTAGCTTAAATTATTCGTGGCGCAGGCTCCTAGAAGTTACGCCGTGAATCGAGCCTCAGTATTACATTATAGTATTTAGCGCCACTTTGCTGCCTGCCAAATTTCTCATTAGAAAGATTCAATTTCGCAGACCATTTGATCGCCGTGTAACACGTAACGAGCCCGGCGATTGCGGATTTCTGCCATCTAGTGCCGCAAGCGGATGTGGGTACACAAATGGATAATAGTTCGGCTTGGCCGTACCGTTATAGAAATCTCGTCCCTCCACAAGGTGCAGCGTAATTCGATCAGCTCCTCCAGGGGGCGGAGTCGCGTAGCCGCCTACCACCATGTGTCCATTCACCACTCCTTTATATGTATTGTTCCAAGAATATACGGGCGCTAGGGTCTGATTCCCCGCTCGTCCAATCTGATCTTTGCACGGGTAGCCCGCCATACCGGGGCTATTGCCATCAAGCGCGTTGGTTCCATCGCACACTCCATTCGAGGGGTTCTTGCCGTCCCACGGAAACGTGTAGCCGTAATTGGTAATATACCCATCGCTACTTCGATAATTTCTCAGCATTCCAAAGAGATCGTAGGCTCCCGTATCGCTCGTTGCGGGATCAATTGGCCCGGCTGCGACATTTCCAAAAACAACTCCTGTGCCAGATCGAAACTCGAATACAATACCATGAACAAATGCGCCATTAAGGTTGCCCCAGATTCTATTGTACGTATACGAAGGAAGCTCCGCCGGCCGAGCCACTCCTGGATTCTTAAGCCGGACTCGGTCGGGAGGAAACTCCTCTAGTATTCCTTTGTTTATCAAAGTCGCCAAGTTCGCGGCTCCGTTTACCGGATCGGTAGCAGTGAAGTCAGACTTTGCGACATGCGCATAGGTTGAAAAGTGTGGTGACTCTTTGGCGATGCCATTAGTGAATTTGTTATTGTAAATTTCAAAATTGGCAACACCGCGAATGCTGCTATCAAACCCGTGGTGCCCAAGTCCATTACCCAATACGTTATTGTTTCGAAATACGTAGCGCGCGCCTTCGTACATATCAAAAGGTCCGTTCGCCTGAATATTGTGCACAAATGTATTATCCTCAATATACACGGCATTCGAGGTTCCCTGATCGAGCGGTCGCATCATCGAGTCATTAACACCACCAACGTCACCGATCACTGATATCAAAGTCGCGGAGAACCCGATGGGAATTCTCAAAAATTCATTATGATCAATGAGCCCATACGCAGAACCGACTATAATTCCACGCTCGGAAACATTCTTAAACTTGCAATGATCGACACGGAACATCGGCTGTCCCGGATTGGCGGAAATAGTAATACTTGCGTAGTTATCAACTGTCTTACTTCCGTCAAAGGTTATTCCGGTAATACGAACCGGTTTGCCAGCTTGGATATTTAGAGAAAGGGCCGCTGCCGGCGATGCCAACTCCTCAATAATTACTGTTTGATCAATTCCCGCACCTTTGAGTAAAAGAGATTTGCTGCTATAGGTACGGGTCGCCCCGTTAAAAGCGCCGATAGTGACCGGAGTAGTCCAGATGCATGTTCCCGCGGCAATCTGGACTGTATCCCCATCGGCGACATTGCTACTATTAATTGTGCGCTGGACATCGGCAGCTTGACAGCTGGGGACGCCAGCATTGTTCACCACGTTTACAACCTTGCCACCGGAAACGCACCCTGTAACATCGTACCCGCTACGATCGGCGCGGCAATGCAGCGTGCCGCCTACAAACCCTGGCGCAAGAGTCACACAAGTTTGGCCATTAAGATCGGTTCCATCACAGGCTTCACCAGCTTCAGTCAAATTGTTCGCCAATGGCTCCGATAGCGCGAGAGCAGGAAAGAGATAGATAGCAAGGATAAGAAGTCCACGATACATCATAGAAAAGTGCCTTCGCTGTAAAATGGCCGTTAGTTAATACTTTGAGAGCCGTCGGTTGAAAGAAGAAGGTCACGGAGCGCGAAGGCGACAGAAAGCCTTAGTGTCACCGCCTTACTTTCAATCTCACCTATCGGTGCCTGAATAATGGTTTTATAACAGAGATCTTTTTCGCTAAGCTCCATGCCGGCATGTGAAAGCACCGTCTGTCGCGCCTCAAACTGAACTACCATCTGCTCAACGGTAGGAAGCCAAAGATAGGTTGAACGAAGTTCATCAGGTGTCAGTCCCTGTGGATCGACCAGCACTGAAATCAATCGCCGATCGACTTTATGGCAGATCTCATCCCCGATCTCTGGACACCAAATAAGTCCAGCAAGTTCAAGATCTTCCGCAACTTGAAGAAGGTCCTGGATAATCAAAGCTAAACCTCGTAGCGCGTTATAACCTCTTATATTAGAGCTAATCGGCAACTTCACAAGCGGCCTTAAGCCCTCCTCTTTCTGTTATTAAGATGCTTAAGCCAAATAACGCGAAGCGCTAGAATGCTCGTTCAGATAACATCTGCGCCTCATCGATAAGTGCACTGACACTTTTATCATGCTCGATTCGCTGCGCAAGCTCCGTACGAAGCGAGGAAACTCGCGGCTCGAATGATGCCAACATCAAGCGAACTGAATGGTCAAGACAACCACGAATATTTTCGTCTAGCGACGCCGCAAAACCTCGGCCAAGCGAAATTATGTTTCCCTTTATCGCACGCTGGACTTTGAGCCGCTCACGCGGAAACGCGCGCACGCTTAGGACCGCCAGGATCGCCATCAAAACAACGCCGGTCACTTCAATTGACGCGGCGACTGCAAGCTTCGCTCCGATCCCCGTGGCTGCAGCAGCAGACCCATACGCAAAAAAACGGGTCATGCCCTTTTCAGCGGCCTTCTGTAGCTGCTCGGAGATCTCCTGAATGTTAATTAACCCCGGATTCACCTCAAGAAGCTTGACCGATTCGCTAAGTGCCGACGCACCATGCCCCTCCAAATATTCGCGCGTGTCTTCAAAGACAATTTTTCGATAGGTGTCGACTTTCTCCGCGGCATCGCCGACTATCGCGGTCAACTTCCTGGAGATGTCCTGATCATGAACGATCCCGGCCACAAGATGACTCAGTCTTTGCGTCTTGCCGGTAATGCGAGCTTGCAGCATCTTAAGAAAACCGATCTTTTCTTCGATTTCATACTCAAGAGTCTCAGCAAGTTCAGCGAAGCACCGCTGCGCCCTCTCGCTAAACGCCTCGAAAAGCAGCCCGGCCTCTTCGACCCTACGTTTTGCGCGCTCGCGCACGGCTTCAAAAACCGAAAGTTCTTCCCGTAGCCGATCTATTTCTCCAGTGTTTGCCTCGCGAAGCGCATTAAGATGCACGAGGAGGGTGAAAAGCGGTGCCTGAAATTTGAGCTTCTGCCGCTCTCTCTCGCCGAGGCCTTCGTTCAGATACCCTATTAGTTGGTCGATGCCACTCCTATCGCGGGTCGAGACAGTAAAAAGCTGCGGAACTTCGCTCAAAATATTTGCACAGCCGTTTTTCACAAATTGCTGCACCTGTGCCAGATCCGCGGCCGACAAAAGTTCAGCTTTGTTTAAAACCACGATTAATTTTCTACGCCATGTTTCACGCACCCAACCCAAGAACTGCGTTTCCGAATGGGTCAGCGGTCGCTCTACTGAAGTCACAAAAAGTATAAAATCAGAGCGCTCGACAAAACGCTCGGTAAGCGCTTGATGATCTGCAATGACCGAGTTTAATCCGGGGCTGTCTACTATCTGGATTGAACGAATAGCTGGTGAAGTATAGGGCGTAATCGAAGTCGTGGTGGGCAATACCCCAACCGAAGCAACCTCCTGTCCAACGAGAACATTAATTAAAGAGGACTTTCCGGAGTTAAACTCCCCGCATACAAAAATCGAGAACGGCTGAGTCGCCTGTTCATAAAGCGCATCAATATCAACCGCGGGGCGCCCCGAATCGGGTACCTTCGCGAGCGCGACACTTGTCCGTTCAAGGAACTTTCGCAGCTCATCAAACTGCGAAGTGACCGAGGCAGTAACCAAGGTGGCTAATTGGGATAGCGCCACACTACCTCGTTACTGCACATGTCCGTTATGTTCAGTACTACTCTGTTCAGAGCTACCGTGCGCAGTGTTGCCTTGCTCAGTGGGCGCCGTTCGGGACTCAGCAAACGATCGCGGTTGAGTGGCAGGTTGAGTGGCGGCTGGCGCGAGATACCAGACTAGATAACCGACAAGGACGCCAATAACGATCAGACCTACAAAAAGCTTGAAGGCAAGAGTAATTAACAATCCAAGGACAAACCCAAGAATCGCTGCTTTCTCGCCATGCTCCTGAACCCAGATCCGAAGCTCGGTCAGTCCCTCGCGACAAAGCGCGGCCCACTGGTCGCGATTACGAGAGCGAATCCTAGCCACGATATTTCTTGAGATTTCCTGAATATTCATACTTTGTTTTCTTGCTTATAAGCCGAGGAATCAATCACCATGCTAGCTGATTCGCACCCAATATTTCAACCATTACCTTGGACAGACCGGGCTAATTTCCACTAGCAAATCTGCACGCTTGCGCATCTCTTATAGCCAAACTAAATTACAGTAAGACTTTAGGAGAACATTTTATGCGATTGCTTAACCCCTATCTTTTCCTTTCATTCTGTCTTGTGGCTGGATCCTTCGGCACTTCTTCGGCAGTCGCGGCCAATACGGAGCGGGGCAAGCAGCTATTCGCGGAACGTTGCGTTACCTGTCACGGCGCTCAGGGCGCCGGAGATGGCCCAGTCGCGCTCTCACTTCCGCCGGAGATGAAGCCGCGAAATCTACAAACCGAAGCAAATAAATTTGCGATCGACGACGCCAAATTCAAAGAGCTTCTCAAAAAAGGCGGCTCTGGTGTTGGCCTCAATCCCTTAATGCCTCCCCAGGCAGATCTAAGTGATGCCGATATCGACAGTGTCATTGCGTTCGTGCATACCTTGAAGAAAAAATAGCCCCTACCAATATCTCTCGAGGTGCATATTTCCCGGGTTCTTTTTTGAGTGCTCAGTATATCCGCGCTCAAGAAGCAGCTTTTCCATGTCGTTAATCATTGCCGGGTTTCCGCAGAGAAAGACATGATCAGCCTTTGGATCGAGTACGATCGTGCCGTCCTCGAAGAGTTTTTGCACATGGCCCTTGCGGCCGCCCCACTCCGGACCGGATCTGCTCACTACTGAAAAATAGGAGAGCCCCTTCCCCTGCCGCTCCAAATCTTCTAGCTCCTCGCGGTAACAGAGGTCACGGTCAAAACGCACTCCATGAATAATGGAGATCTTGCGACCTTCGGTCCAGGTAGAACCAGTGCGAATCATCGACATAAAAGGCGCAATTCCGGTACCCGTTGAAACCAACACAAGATTTGCCGGTGCTGGGACACTTTCGATAGTAAATGTGCCGGTGATCTTCGGCGCCAAAAAAATCCGATCGCCCGGATTCAAAAGTACCAGCCGCGAGGTGAGCCCGCCGTCAGGGACAATCGCCACATAGAACTCAAGTGCCTCACGATCCTCAGGCGATGAGCCAATTGAATAGGCTCGCTTAATCAGTTTATCCGAAGGATATTCCTCCTTGTCTGGCGGGAAATGCGGCGGTCGGGGGCTCGAACCGGTAAGTCCAAGCGCAACATACTGGCCAGGAAGAAAATCCTTAAAAGCTACATCGGGCTTAATAAAGAGTCTCACTAACTCGGGCGTTACATCGATTCTTTGAACAACAGTTGCATTCAACATAGGGAGATAATAAGAGAATAGTTTTTTAAAAGAAAGAGAGCGCAGTGGACATTGTTTTAGTTAACCCCGAGATACCTCAAAATACGGGCTCAATTGCCCGCACCTGCGCGGCCACAAAGACTCCGCTGCACCTCGTAGGAAAGCTTGGGTTCGAGATTTCTGAAAAGGCTGTTCGTCGTGCCGGGCTAGATTATTGGCCGCATGTAATTCTCTTCCAGCACAAAAGCTGGGACGAGTATCTCGCCGCATATAATCCTCCAAAGGTATGGTGCTTTACTAAGTTTGCCGCGCGGAGTTACTGCAGTGCTACATTTGGACCTCATGACGCACTCGTATTCGGCAGCGAAACTAAAGGGCTGGGCCGTGAGTTCCTCGAAAAGATTCCCGAGGATCAGTGGCTTCGCATACCAATGGATAATCCGGAGGTTCGAAGTCTCAATTTGAGCAACGCGGTATCAATTGCGCTCTACGAGGCGCGGCGGCAGCTGCAACTTGGTCTTTAGCGCACGAAGCGCCGCGACACGGTGCGTTACCACACCATCGCCGCATTGTTTAAGCTCGGCCAGTGTCTTGCCGTGAAAGCCATCGACGATAAAAACCGAGTCATAACCAAAGCCCCCGCGGCCAGTCTGCTCACTCGCAATCCGACCACACAGCTCGCCCTCCGCGACAAGGCAATCAACGTCACGGCTTTTGTACACGAGCGTGCATACAAAACGGGCGCGACGATCCTCCGCTCCGCGAAGCGCCTCCAGAAGTTTTGCAATATTCTTTGCAGGGTCGTTTTCGGGCCCAGCGTAACGCGCGGAATGTAGTCCGGGAGCACCATGCAGCGCCATGACTTCAAGACCGGTATCGTCAGAAAAAGTTGCCATCCCTCCGCTCCACGCAAAGAGCGCCTCTACTTTTTTACGGGCATTCTCAAAATATGTCGTCCCATCCTCAATGACTTCTGGTGCAACGCTGCCGACACGTTCCACAAGTTCCGACGGCGAACAAATAATTTTGCCCCACTCTTTGCGCGCCTCTTCTAGCTTGCCTCTATTGCTTGATCCGAAAAGAATCTTTTCCATTTCTATCGCGTTGTCCGCGCCCGGTATCGCCCCAAAAACACGCCGTCCTACCCTCTTTTCTCAGCGATGGCTTTTGACATAGTATACTAGAAATGGATTTATTAGAACCTTTCCGCGACCCAATAAATTTCAATCTGATTGTTGCTGCATTGCTCGGCTCCGTTTTAGGACTTGAACGCGAATTGGCGCGAAAGGATCCAAGCCTGCGTACCTTCATGTTGATCTGTCTTGGAAGCTGTACCTTTGCAATCATATCAATTCATAGCGCCGAGGGGGTCCCAAATGCCGAGCCGAGTCGAATCGCCGCGCAAATAGTCGTTGGCATCGGATTTATCGGTGCCGGATCAATATTTCGTTCCCGCGATAGAATTGTTGGACTCACCACCGCGGCGTTGATGTGGGTTGCCGCCGGCATTGGCATGGCGGTGGGTTTTGATAGGCTTGATGTCGCTTTCGCGGCTACCATCATCTGTTTGAGCTTCATGGTGGTGCTTAACTTCGTGCATCGCATCATCGCCAAACTCAATAAAGCACAGAACGCCGAACCTTAGCGAGCTCGCTCCTGCTCCCAAGTTCACTCTTGAGCCCTGTTTTGGAATTGCCTAGATTGGGGGCATATGAATAAAGTACGCAAATCCCTCGCGCTCGCGCTTACAGCAATCGTCACCTGTTTTCCGTGCGTTATACATGCTGCGCCAGCAGCGAGTAGCCTGGTTGGTCTCGACACTAACGGCGATCTCTTTCAAATTGACACCAAGACTGGGGTACTCACCGCGATTGCTAGTGAGCCGCTACACTCCTTTACCCTGGGTGGTTTTGCTCGACTTAAAGATCAGATTTATTATGTGGGAGCACCGAGTGGCGCAAGCGAAAATGCGCTTTACAGCTACAATCTGAAAACCTCTGTATTGAGCCATATCGACCTTGATCGGAGCGATGACGTGCGTGCGCTCTTTTTAAATGGCAAGAAGCTTTATGGTATATTTTATGATGGCAACCTTGGAAGCGTTGGTGTGTATCAAATTAATCCACTCACGGGCGCGACGACACTCGTCGTGGATCTCGCTTCTTTTAACGCCGAGCCGATTGGCGGAGGACTTGCACGCCTCGACAAGCAATTTTATTTGCTCATGAAACCCAACGCCGATAGTACCTCGAGGCTCCTCGTGAAATTTAAGTTGAAAGCAAACTCAGCATTATCAATGGTAGTAGCTAACAAAGAGGGTGCAGCTGTACTTTGCGATCGCCTGCAGCCTAATACCGCGAAAAATAGCTTTGTCTGTTTGGCGTCGCCCAGTACGACCCAGGTCGATGTTTGCAAGTTGACCGCTGGCGCTAAAGCTACCTGCTCCGCAACCTTGAGTGGTATTGAGCGAATTGCCGGTGGCGCAACATTTAACACCGCCGACGAAAAAGCGTATTACGCGTTTGTCTATGCGCTTGGCGAAAGCAATAACCAAAGACTACTTAAGATTACTCCGCGCGGTAGCATTAAGCTCAATTTGACGACTGATAGGCTTATTATCGGCGCACGATTTAGTGGCGTCAGTACTGTTGGCTTGAGTGTTAGTAGCGAAAGTGCAGAGAAAAAGTAACCGAGTTCGGGCAATTGATGAAGACTCCCTCGCCCACGCTACTTACGCGAATAATAATTGCTTCACAATTTGCGCCGCCCTTCATGTTCTCCGCGGTCGGAGTCACGCTTCCCGCGATTGGAAATGAACTCAGTGCCGGCGCAGTCAGCTTGGGGCTTGTTGAGAATCTGTTTCTGGTTGCTCAGCTAAGCTTTTTGCTTCCCGTCGGACGGCTTGCCGACGACTGCGACAAACGCTCCATGTATAAGTGGGGACTTCTGGGCTTCGCACTCTCTTCGCTCCTTATCTCGGTGTGCACTTCAATTACGCTCGTCTTGATGCTTCGATTCATTCAAGGAGTCTGCTCGGCAACCCTTACAGGCTCCGGACCTGCACTGCTTGTCGAATTCACTCCTCCAGAAAGACGTGCGGATCTATTCAGTAAAATGGTCGCGTCAATTTATGCCGGGTTAATGCTCGGCCCAATCTGTGCGGGATATCTCATGCACCTATACGGCTGGCGCGGAGTCTTTTTTGTGGGCGGCTGCGTCGTGCTGCTGGCCTTCATGTTAATTCACTGGAAACTCCCCTGCAGCTGGTATGGAAACATTCGTGCAATCGACAAACGCAGCACCATGTTACTGCTGGGGGGCACGATCAGCCTGCTTTTCGCAACTGCAATGCTAGGATTCGGAGCGGAGGCATATCTATGTCTTATCGCTGCGGCTTTTTTTATCTGGCAATTCGTTGAAATTCAGCCGACACTCAGCAAACCAATCCTCGACCTTGCATTACTTCGAAGTAACCACACCCTTCGTCGCGCACTTGGAAGCCAGCTGCTACTGTACACTAACGCATTCTGTTCTACGTTTCTTATCACAATCTACCTTCAAATCTGTCTGCATCAGACGCCGAAAACCTCCGGCGAAGTGATCTCGCTCGGCACTCTTGTGATGGCGCTCGCGCCGCTTTTTGTGGGGCGGCTTACGAGGCGCTTTGCACCGGCGCACATCGCGAGCATCGGTATTGCCTTGGTGCTCATTCCAACCATGGTGGCACTCATGCTCAATTCGCAATCTAGTCTGTGGCTTGTCGCGGCAATCATTTCCTCACAGGGGCTGGGATTTGCTCTCTTTGCTCCAACCAACATGACGACAATAATGAACTCGGTGGCGTCAAATAGCGGTGGATCGATCTCAGCGCTGGCCGCGCTTACCCGCTCGTTAGGCATGGTTTCTGGTATGTTCATTTGCACTGCGCTCTTGTCGCTTTACCTTGGAAACCAGCTTATCGAGAGTAATCCTGCCGCTTTCCTAGAGGTGCTTTCGGGGACTTTCCTGATACTTACCCTCGTAACGACACTTGCACTGATCATCTCGCTGCCAGCAAAAAACTCGACGAAAGCCACATAAGAATTTGCCAATTCAGCACAGTCTGATAAACTGACCGAGTTGTAAGGTAGTAATGCAAGCCACTCTCGATAATCTTTCATTTTATCCAATTAAAGGAGCATCAGGTTCCGACCTAAGCCGGGCCTATCTGACTCCGCGTGGGCTCGCCGTAGAGACTCAATACAATGATTACGGACTTGTACATGATCGTTCGTGGGCTATTTGGAACCAAGATCGTGGGTATATTCGAACAATGGATCGCGAACTTCGCGATATTGTAACGCAACGCGAGCTTCGTACACTTGCACTTTTAGAAGTTATATTCTTTCGCGGACGAATTCTCTTGCAAATGCGTGATAACTGCGTCGACCCCTTGGAGCTTAAGGGTGACACACTCATGAAAACAACCGCTGTGAAGACGTTATTATGGGGCGCGCCCTGTCCAGCGCTCGCTTTCGGCGACGAAGTCTCAGCCTGGCTGAGCCGCGCGCTTCTCGGTGTTGGCAGCTTCTCAGCGCTTCGCCTTATTAAGTTCGACGAATCACTACATCGGCCTAAGACCTCTAGTTTCGCCACTGCAAAGGGTGAAGCTCCGCGCTTTGCGGATGGATTTCCCTATCACACCATTTCGACTCAGGCTCTTTCCGAGCTTAACCGGCGAATTGCCGATCGGCTCGGGAAAGCGTTACCGAAGAAAGTACAGGTACTTGCCTCGGCGTTTCGTGCAAATTTACGCCTGTCATTCCCCGAGGGAGTTTCCGATGACGACGTTAGCAAGCTCACGTCCACGTCCGAAAGTTCCTTTGCGCTAAGTTTTGAGAAACCCTGCGAGCGCTGCACCGTCACTCTAATTGAGCAAGACTCGGGTAAGCCCGTCGGCGAAGGCGAACCGTTAAAGACTTTGGGCACATATCGAAAGGGCGCGCTCTTAAATAAAGAGGGCCGCTTTGAAGAGAAGATATTTTTCGGCTGGAACGCAGAGCTTCACCACAATATTGAAGAGAATGCGCAAATTCCTGTTGCTGTAGGCCAGAAATTTGAGGTCAAGCGTCGCCAAGAGCCCGATCCGCGTTGGAAGCTCCGTTAAGGCCAGCGCGGCTTACCCCACATAGTATTGTAGTGCTCGTTTATCCGTTTCTCTCCTGAGCGATGCCCCAGAAAACCACTCCCGGAATCGGCAAACCCTCTCCCACGGAGGACATCAATCTGATTGCCACGAATGTTATTAGAAGGCGAAATAAGCAACCGGAGGAAACCGACCCCCAGCATACCAAGAACAGTTAAAAGGCCCAAACAGAGTAAGTAACCATTCGTGCTCATATCTTCTATTAACCACTAAACGACTCCAAACCATATGGAGTTCACATTCCCAGTATCGCTGATAATTATCACAGAATTATCACAAGAGCATAAACGTACGCTAAAATAAAACTAGTGCTCTGTATTTAAGATCTTCTGACTTTTCCTCCCTCGATGCTCTCTGTGACTCTGTGGTCTATTTTACTTCCAAAAAAACCACAGAGTCACGGAGGGCACAGAGGGGAGAAGAGTCGGAAAACTTATGTTACAGAGTACTAGTGTCGTGACCACTTAATTTTCTCGCGGCAGGTACAAAGCTCTCGCCATTTCTTGTGATTATTACAAATATTCTGCTACTGTTCCGATTCGGTATGACGTTTCACTCTCCAGCACCCGATCCCGAGCGGCGCCCTTCGAAAAAGCCAGATTATCGTCGGCTTTTCATTCCAGATCCAGCCCCGTTGGCTCCTGATGATTGCGTGAGCATTGCCACGCCGGTCACTCTTTTAGAAAACGAAGGCCGAATGGAATTTTTCTCGGCCTTTAACAACGACATTGCGCTACGAAGTCTTACCCGCGGCGGCTGGCTGTCACATCAGCAAGTCGAGTTTGTTCCCTACGAGCGCGGCGAAGAAGAAGAGCTTACGCTCATAGCCCACAACATCTGGAGTGCAATTGGAGGAACCGTCAACCAGAAGGTCGTAGACTTCCACAGCTTTGAGAACAAGCCCGGGCTACTTTGCCGCGACATGGTTCCGTTTAGCGAAACACCCTACGGCGGGATCTTCGAGATTGGCGTACAAATGAAAAATCCCTGTTCCGAACCAGGCTCATTCTCAACGGAGGAGGTTTTTTTCTCCTTTAATAAAGAAGGAATTCTCACTCAGGTACATGCTTTTGGCACGGTAGACGCCGAAAACACTCATGATCTTCCTGAAGAGATTCTTGAAATCTTGCGTAGCCCCACGAGCAACAATTGCAATATGCTGGGACACATTTTTAGCCCGAATTCGGAAGAAGCTAAGGAGCTAGTTGTCGAATTCCTTGGCGATAACTTTCTTGAAAGACGGCTCGATATTGATCTTAGCGCGCGAGTAATCCGTAACGTAATCGTGTCCGGTAAATATCTTCCGATACCAACGATGTTACGAACACTGGCTCTACATACGTAGTGCACTTGGCGCAGTTCCTCACGGAGTGGCTCAGCCACACCGCCGCGGTTCGCGCCGATCAGCTTTCGGTCCTTCTAAATCGATGAACGCCATCACTCGAGGCATTTGCTCAATATTCGTAACTCCCTGAGAGATGTACTCCCTGCAAAGCGAGGTCAAAAGATCTGCACGCCTTGATCTTTCCCTGCTCTCAGCGAAAGCCTTAAACTTTTTGCTTTCTCGCGATAACACCATACTACCCATACTGCTTCTCACATTATTGGCACAAATCGCCACAACTCAGATTATTTGCTTAGTGACCCAAGGATCCCCCGCATAAGCTGTCGACCTACCTGGCTGCCAATCGATCGGACAACGCTCTTTACAAAAGCCTCGCCTGCGCCCTGGCGCTTCGAGCTGCCTCCGCCAAAAAGATCGCCCCAACCGCCACCGCTTGGGGCGGTGGTGGTCTCGACCTTGACCTGCTCTACCTTAACCTGTTCAGCCTGCTTTGACTGCGCCTTGCCCTTAAGCAGCTCGTAGGCTGATTCTCGATCGACCGAGCGATCATACTTTTCGCGAAGCGGCGCTCCCATAATGAGCGCCTGCCGTGTTTCCGTACTTATCGGCCCAACCTGACTCTGCGGCGGAATAATTACCGCCTTTTGCACTACTCCGGGGGTGCCTTTTGCATCAAGAAACGATACAAGCGCCTGTCCGACACCAAGCTCAGTTATTTCGCGCTCGGTATCAAGCTCCGGATTAGCGCGCAGCGTTTCGGCTGCGGTACGTACGGCCTTCTGATCTTTCGGGGTAAACGCACGGAGCGCGTGCTGCACACGATTACCAAGCTGCCCCAACACCGTCTCCGGTATGTCGAGAGGATTCTGTGTCACGAAATACACCCCTACCCCTTTGGACCTGATCAGGCGCACAAGCTGTTCGATTTTCTCAAGCAGAACCCTGGGCGCATCATTAAACAGCAAGTGTGCCTCATCGAAGAAAAACACTAATTTAGGCTTCTCAAGATCACCAACTTCAGGCAGCGCCTCAAAAAGTTCGGAGAGTAGCCAGAGCAAGAATGTCGAGTAAAGCTTCGGCGCAGAGAGCAGCTTATCCGCAGCGAGAATATTTACCACGCCGCCTCCTCGCGAGTTTGTCGCAATAAGGTCTTCAATGCCGAGTGCTGGTTCGCCGAAAAAATGGTTGGCTCCCTGTTCTTCCAGAGTAAGCAGCCCACGCTGGATCGCGCCGATGGACGCCGTCGAGACATTGCCATATTCGGCAAGGAGCTCTTTGGCATTCTCCCCAACTTCCTGGAGTACCGCGCGCAGATCTTTAAGATCAAGAATAAGTAAGCCTTTATCATCGGCGAATTTAAACACCAGGCTGAGCACTCCCGACTGTACATCATTGAGCTGCAATAGCTGGCCCAGAAGAAGCGGCCCAAGCTCGGAAACCGTCGTGCGAAGCGGTACCCCCTGCTCGCCAAAGACATCCCACAACGCTACGGGACAGGGCGCAAAAATATGATCGCTAATACCGAGCTCTTTAAGTCTCTCGTCAACTTTGAGATTAGAGCCGCCTGCCTTAGCAAGGCCAGTAAGGTCGCCCTTTACATCAGCCATGAACACCGGCACACCGATCCGACTAAACCCTTCCGCCATTACTTGCAAAGTTACGGTTTTGCCAGTTCCTGTCGCTCCGGCAATCAAACCGTGACGGTTCGCCATTTGCGGCAGCAACTCAACGGCGGCCTTCGCTCGGCCAACTATTATTGGGCTTACCATACACTGATACCTCCTGTGACACTGCGTATGCTTGAAGTATAAGCGAATATTGCGTCGTTCTTCAAATGGAATCAGTCCCAAGATTGGAGTGCTCTTTTAAGTATACACTCCTTAGAGAATTATCGACTTCACCCTTGGCTCGACGGTACTTATACAAGACCACATCACGTTCATTTCGACTCTTGTCTCTATCCAAGATCGATCGAAAATTCACAAGCTCGTGCCATTCGGAAAGTGCTAATGGATTTTCGAGTGCCCAACTTCTTTTTGCGAGGAGATACCCACTTTGCACTTCGTTCCATCGATCAGGCTCGACCAAGCGCACCGGGCGTCTCAGATAATACAGAATCGGGTCGAAGAACTCTTCGTAGCGGTCACGAATCACCACAAGCTCGCCGGTGTCTCCGACAACTCCAAAGATGGCTGCTGCTATCCCGGCGAAATCTTTATACTGCGCCTTAATGCCGTCGCCAAGCGAGCAGCAGGTAAGGAGCAGTGCCGTAACCGAGTAGTGCACTGCACTCGCGCGAAACCATTGCATCGAGGGAGTATGCCAAGTCGCGACACACAGCACCGCGCTCGTCGATAACACCAGCAACGGAACAGGAAGCGCCACCTGGAGCCAAGCTTGCGCCATTTGAACTTCCGGTCGGGAAAATTCAACACCGAAGCCCACAATAAGTAACGCAACGATCACACTACAGGCTATGCCGGCAACTATATAACCGACGTTGCGAAGCAGCAGATGTAATCTCTGATACAACGTCGCGGAGAGCAGCGGGACACGCTCAATGATCCACGCCGCCAATGCAAGTGCCATCGGCGGATACAGCGGCAATAAGTATGAATGCCGTTTCCCAGCAGCAATTGAGAAACCTACGAACACGACAATAAACCAGGTGTTGCCAATCCGCGCCGCGATTGATTTACTTCGTGCGACGACGAGCGAAAGCAAAAAGAGCGCCGACCAAGGCGCGGCCTTGCTGAGCAGCGACGGCAGATAAAACCAGGGCGGCCCACTTGGAATATGCTCACCACCGAAGGCTCGTCGAACATTTTCAAAGAATATCTGACGATCGATAAACTCCTGAGCACCACCGAAGGAGAGCAAGATGTACCATGGCACTGCGACGAGGAGATAGATTAGCCATCCGATTCGCGGCGCAAAACACAACCTCGCGGCTGTTCGAACTCCCTCTTTCATGGCGATACAAAAGAAGATTATCGCGCTAGGCAGCACAAATCCGAGTGGCCCCTTGGCCAACGTGGCGACGCCTGCGGCGAAAAAGAAATAGCTAAAATCATACTCGCGGAGATTCATCTCAATCATCGTCGAGGCAAAACGACGAAGTATAAAATAGCAGGCTAGCGAAACCCAAAACGTGAAACACATATCGACCATTGCGGTGACCGCCATGTTCGAAAAGCCATAGGTTGTTACCAGGATAAACGCAGTAAGTTTAATAACAGCGCTTCGCTCGGCATCTTTTGAAAAAAGCGTGTGTGCCAGAAGTAAGGTAATATACAGCGTTCCCGCCGCAAAAAGCAGCGAGGTAATCCGCCCAAGAGCGGGAATTACTTCAATGCCGAGCACTTCAGCAAGTGCCGCAGTAATCCAGTGGTAGAGCGGTGGCTTCGAGGCAACAAGGCCGTTTCGAGTCGGGCTGAGCCAATTACCGGTATCATGAATGACTTGGGCGACATGAAGCTCGCGTGCCTCTGATGACCCACTCAGTTCTGAAATTGAAACGAGTGGAAAGGCGGCGACGAAATAGGCCGCTACTAACACGATGCAGAGACGGTGCAGGTGATAATGTTTAGACAAGCAAGATCAGCAGATCAGGACCAATTACCGAATATCATAAAAAGAACCATGACCCCGGCACATGAAAAGGCTGCAATCTCAATAACACTCATTTTGTCCTAACCTCACAAAGGCGAGCGGTTTATACCTTTCTTGAGAAAGGGAAACAACCCCTCGCGAAATTTCAGGACACTGTAGCAGTGTAAAGCTTAGCACCCGCCGGTTGCCGCCGGGAGTGGTCATTTTTTAGAGCGTGTGCTGCATCTGCCAGGGCTTAGCCTGAGCTTCTCACAAGCACCCGAGAACGTACACGATGCCTTGGTTTTTCGAGCAGTTACGTTTAGGCTACGGGAAGCACCGAGGCGTACTCCTTTTCGGCGCGAAAGGAGCTTCTTCGGAGCCTTCTTTTCGCCGTCCTCATCGAAACATGGTTTATTCTTAATATCGAGCACATCGCGAAGTTCGCCATGCAACGCCTCGAGAGCCTTTCGCTTTACACGCGAGATATGGCATCGGCTATATCCTAAGTTCGAAGCTATATCCATGAGCTGCTGTTCGAGAACGTATATTCTGTAGATAACCTCTTTCTCAAGAGGATCGAGATTTCCACAGGCCTTCGAACTTAGACCGGCGACCTCTTTCTTAAGAAGCGCGTCATCAGGCGAGATATAATCATGGTTGAAAAAGGAGTCGGCAATCTCTATAGCATTTAAGCAGCGCCCCTTATTGACCGCGCCGTCATTATTACTATCGGATCCTTCAAAATCTGGAAGAGGCAGGTAATTCATCGAAGCTGCTGCGGCAACTGCGCGAATTAGATTCCCTCTCAGATGGTAGAATAGGAAGGTAATGAAGCTCGCCCCTTTCCGGCGATTGTAGCGCTTCACTGCTTCGCAAAGCGAGAGGTCGACAACGCTGTCCACCTCTTGTGCATCAAGCCGTGAATGCCACTTTCGCAAGATGCTGTGTGCGAGGCTTCGCGCCTTTAGCCTATGCGAGAGAATCATCTCCTCCTGTTCGCTTGGCGAGAGTGTCGCCTTACTGCGCTTGGAAAGATTGATTACTTTTGCTCGATTTCTAGAAGATGAGGCAATCCTTTTGCCACTCTTCAACGAGCGATTTGCCGGGGTCCGATACGCAACTGCGGGCAGAGCGTTCATTTTTCCTTCTCCTTTCAACGAGTAGTCCAGCGACGCTTGCCCCCACCAGGTGCTCGCATTGCTGTACTAAACCCCCTATCCGGGAGAGACTTAGCGCTACTTCACTTTTTTTTAGAAAATGCTGAGAAATCTTCTTAATTGTAAAACGCAGTCTATTTGCCGAGTCCTTTCAACATGTTAGCAAAATTCAACGAATTTCCGCGTTCTCTTTCTGTAATCTTTCTGTTACTTTCCAGTGCGCACGCTCATCTCAAAAATTAGAAAAGATTTCAAACTGTTAACCTGGACTTCTCACAGGGTAACGACACTTACGGGGTAAGAAAGCGTGGCCAAGGAAGAAAAACCAGAAACTCTCTCGATCGAAGAGGCCAACCAACTTGTTGAGGAGAATGCTGGCTGGGCGGAAAGTATCGCCAGGTCGGTTGCTCGCGGTTGGAACTTGGACTGGAAGTTGGACGGACTTGACGGTGCCGCGATGGAGGCGTTGATCTTCTGTTCGCGTCGCTTCCAGCCTTCGCGCGGAGTTCCTTTCAAGGGTTACGCGAGAAAGCGCATTCATGAAGCTTCTACTGACGCGGCTAAGAAGTCACGTGGCTGGCGTAAGGGGCTTGGCGCAAGCTCCGCAGAACAGCGCACGCGCGAGATATCATCGGAATTGTTCAATGTATTTCCGGAACTGCGCGAAGGAAATCTTCCCTATGCGGATGACCCTTCAGGCGATGATACAGCGGATATGCGTGCGTCGGTACGCGGGCTATTGATGAGCGCGAGCATAATTGCGGTGCGCCAGGGCATGGATGAGGCGTCGCCCGACGACCTCGTCGACTACAAAAAGATGTTAAGGCTCATTGCTGAACTTGAACCGGTACATCAGTCTCTGTTATGGGAAGTGTACTGGGAAGGTAACTCGATGCGAACAGTGGCGACAAATTGGGAAGTTGATGAGCTAAGTGTCATTCGCGAACATAAATCGCTACTGACTCATATTCAGAAGGGATTTTCAAAGAAGGCAAAACAGGTCAGATTAAAAGTGCGCCCGGCGTTAAAAGATACCGCGCTTAAATTGCGAAAGCGTGGTAACGGCGGTCCATTTGAAAGGCTAGTTGCGGGAGAAGCCCAATGACCAAGAAGATTGGCGATAAATCAAAAGTTGGCGGCGTTCAATCAACCAAACGCACGGCACAAGTCGAAGGCACCGACTCGATCTCTAGAGTTGGGCAGGTCAAAGCGGCAACTGGCGTAGCAGGAGTAAAACGTGCCGGCGCGGTAAATGCTCAGCGTATGACTCGTGCTATGAGCGTTGCTGAACGCGAAGAGATATTTCGTTTAATTAACGAAGAAGCCGAGAAGCTCGCTTCCGAAGGTGGGCTTAGTCCAACTCGACAGAAAATGGTCGCTGATGCGGTCAAGATGGCGATCGATACTGGGCTTCTTCCTTCCGATGATGACAAGGGAAACAGCAAAGCGTAGTCTTGGCGATTGATGCGCGTTCTACTAATCATCCGCAAGAAATAGGTCGTTCACGGTTACAATGACTCCGCAGATTTTCCATTCTTGCGTCTTGCGACAGACATATTTTTGTTACGGGACCTAAGGAAGAATCTTAACCACGGTCCCGTCGGGCACGAGTCGCCAGATCTCTTCAATTTCGCTGTTGGTAACCGCAATGCAACCCAGCGTCCAATCCTTGAGGTGGTGCGCAGTCCCAATCCAGCCGCTTCCATTGGGCAGTCCGTGAATCATAATGTCGCCTCCAGGCGAACAACCAAGCTTCGAGGCCGCTTTCCTGTCGTATTCATTAGGATACGAGATGCGTAGGGAGCGGTGGAAGGAGCTATGAAGGTTGCGGCCGCTAATCCTGTACTGCCCCTCCGGAGTCTTGTTGTCGCCTTGGCACTGCTTCCGGCCGACGGGAACACCGCCCAGCGCTATCGTGTAGTGTGCTATGTCTGTCGGGCCATGTTTAAGCGTTAATCGACGCAACGATTTTTCGATTACTACTTGGTCGGCGGTTTCAGCAGCCGTGACTGAAGCAAAGATCTGCAGAATCACAATTATTCTTAAAATTAGTCGCATAATAAGAATGCTACATTCACCGCAGTAGCTGTGACAGTGTAAAAAGACTATCATAGTAAAAGATGATAAACGTCCATAGATGGCGCTGCTGATTTCTACTCTGGACTCTGACGGTGGCCACCAGCAAGGACTTGAGCGATGTTGATGACGCGTGAACGAGACCTTTTTTTGACATTATTTTTCTTTTTCGCGACTCTGTCGTTCGCGCAGCCTACTTTTCCGATCAAGGTGTCGGCGAATGGGCGTTACCTCGAAGACGCGGCTGGGGTCCCTTTTACTATTCATGCCGATACGCCGTGGTCCTTAATTGTTCAAATTAGTCGTGACGACGCGATCGCATATCTCGATGATCGGAAACAGAAGGGATTCAATACGCTTATTGTAAACCTTATTGAACATGAATATGGAGATCGTGCTCCGAATACAATAAACAATGTCGCTCCTTTTTTGGTCCCTGGTGACCTCTCGACTCCTAATGACGCTTATTTTTCTTACGCGAAATCTATTGTTGATCTAGCCGCGCAGCGAGGATTCTTGGTGCTGCTCACTCCGAGCTACTTTGGCTATGGCGGAGGCTCAAGCGGATGGTGGAGTGAGATAACAAACAGCGGCCCGGCAAAGTGCTTTGCCTATGGTCAGTACCTTGGCAACTTGTTCAAACAGAACACAAACATCGGCTGGATATTCGGTGGTGACTACAGCCCGCCGGCAGGTAGCACCGGCGAACTTAATGCGGTCGAAACCGCAAAGGGGCTGAAAGCCGCAGATCGCGCGGATAGACTCTATACCTATCATGGCATTCGCAGAACCAATGCCACCGACCAGATTGCCTTTCGACCCTATATCAATGTCAACGCAGTATATAGTGGGACCGGCATCGAAGTTTACCAGCGTTGCCTCAACTCGTGGACAACATCAACGCTGCCGAATTTTATTATCGAAGCATGGTACGAGAATGAGCATGGAATGACTCCCTATCAGTTACGTCAACAAGCTTACTGGGCATTTACCACCTGCGCGAGCGGACAGGCTTTTGGTAATGCGCCAATTTGGTACTTTTATTCGACCACCGCGCAGGCATTCGCTGATAATCGATCTATCACTTGGCAACAGTCGCTCAATTCCGCGGGCTCGTTGGACTTTAGTAGACTCGGGACTTTAATTAAGAGGTTTCAAACAGCTAAGCTTCAGCCAGATACAAATCATCAGATTGTGATCTCGGGCTACGGATCGTTTGGAGCCACCAACTACGCCACGACAGCCATGAGTAATACTGGTGATCTTGCGATCACCTATCTTCCGGCGATTGCCTCCTTGACTCTTAACCTGGCCTGGTTCAACGCGAGCGTCTACCTTACTTGGTTCGATCCGACTTCAGGTGAGCTCTCGGCAATACCAGGTTCGCCGTTTGGCAACGCCGGCTCACACGTAGCAGCTCCCGGAGGCACAAATTCAGCGGGGGCTTCAGATTGGGTGCTAATTGCTTCGACGCAAAATCCTTTGATTTCTTCGGCTCCGGGCGCTCCGCGAAATCTCGGACTTTCCGGCTGAAACAAGTGCTTTCGAGGCTCTTGGCCAACTTTGCGCAGTTGAGGTATCCACCAGATGCTCAAAGTGCGCTGCTCGTTATAAGTTAATCACTACTTTAGCAGTACAATGTCACACCATTCGCAACTCGTTCCATAATTTGTATGGCATCGAGATACAAATTAAGTGAAGGTGTGGCCATGCAAGATTTAGTAAGGGAACGTACGAAAGTCGGAGCAAATGATAGGAATGGGCCCGGTGCTCAACGTGATCCTGCCGCTCAGGTCATGGCCCTTATTGAAAACATCAATGAGTCGACTTCAGGACCGGAGCTACATCGCGGGCTGCTTGCTGCCTTTGGTGATAGAAGTGAACTACGCCTTCGGCGTGGTTCTTCGGGTACCGCCGAACAGATTGCTTTGTCCTGGAAGCAGGTACCACACGTTGGACAGGTAATAACGATCTCTTATTATAGTGGCCTCTTCGACCATGATCGTATAGATCTACGCCTTGCGCACAGCCAAAGTGCACACGGTTATTTGCAACCCAAACCAGACGAATATTTAGCTACTGTCGCTGCAGTGAAGGAAGTTCTCATTAAAGATTTTGGATATAATAGAGTCAATCATAAATTGTGGGCGGGAGATCGTGAGAAAAACGGCCTACAATTAATTCGCCCAATTTCCCTCTAAAAAAACAATACACGTGGCGGGACATGGCGGCGCTCCTTTCCGGCATGATTGGGATTGCACTCGACGGAGCATAGACGTCAAATTGAGAGCACTTACGCGAATTGGATTGCATGCTTATAAGAACTATATTCTTGTACGCAGCAGCGTTCTAAGAGCTACTATTTAAGAACGCTCTTCGCTGTCTCGATCACGTCCTCGGTAAGGCCGACCGATTCCCGCTGACTTTCATCGAATAGGACAAACGATCCGCCGCTCAACGTAACAGGGATCGTGATTAGCTACTCAAGCGAGCTGGAGGGCGCGTCGGAGTGCTTTACCACAAGGGACGCAAAGGACACAGCGCGGCCCGGCCGCAACGTAAAGGGGTTGCGGCCTCTTGAGCCGCGCTTCAGTGTTGTCCCTCCGGGGGGTATTACTATCCGCCAGAAAAATCTTCCTAAGATTAGAAGATTCTGGCGGATAGTAATACGAAGGAAAGACCATATAAATCCGGGCTTTTCCACGTTTACTTTGTGTCCTTGGCGTCCTTAGCGGTAAAACATTCCGACGCACTATTTTTAAGCCGAAAATTGGACTAAGTCACTGCGCTTCACTACAATCATGGCCCCTTCGTCGAAGCGTCCGAATTAGGCAGTACATGGAAGTGCAATCAAAGAACACACCGAATCCTCACAGCTTTCAAGATGCTGGATTACGTGATGCCCGACTTTCTCCCTGTCTTTTTCACCCCCACTTCACTTTTCTTGGCCTTACCCAACTACCGGATATTCATGCAACGGGCTTTCGACTTCGTCATGCGAGCGGCGCCGAGCTGGTCGCCATTCTCGACAACAATCCAGTTCAAAGTTTCGCATTAAGTTTCGATGCGGCGCCTCGAGACGACTCAGGCTGGGTTCACGTCGCAGAACATCTCCATTGCAACACCTCGACCAGTCACCCCCGGGTCCATGATATAATGACTGTCGCGGCGCGCGGCGGACACTATCTTAGCCTAAACGCTTCAACGGACTACGACCAGGCGACATTCTATGTGACGAGTGCTGTCCCGCATGAGTATCTGCGCCTTAGTGCCTTGATAATCGACTCCGTTTTCCAAGCCCGATCTTCAAAACTTGACTTCGCGATTGAAGGCTGGCGAGTCAAGATTGACCGAAAAAATCGTCCTCTCGTGCGCGGGATAACTTACTCCGAAGCATGCGGCGCGGAAGGTGATCCAGAGGAAGCGATGCGCCACGCGATTTTGAGCACACTTCTTCCGAATTCACATTACCGCCATAGTTTCTGTGGAATTCCGAAAGCCATGCTGCTTCTCAAGCACGAAGAGCTTATAAAGCGAGCGAAACAACTCTTTCACCCCTCCCAGGCCAAGCTCTTTGTGAGCGGCAAACTCGAACTGCCGGAAATCTTGCAGGCAATCGATTTTGCGCTGCCCAAAGTATTCGAGCCCTTTACGCCTGAGGTCCAACTGGACACGACTCCGGTTGCCGAACCAATTCGCCAGCATTTTGCCTACCCGTATTTCGGCGCAGCCGCCGATGCACCGTCCGCGTCGGCCATTGCTTGGGTAATTCCACCTGAAGGTAACAACTTCCCTCGAGTTGCTCTTGACGTCCTTGAGACGCTTTTAGTGACACGAAGCGATCCGAACATATTGGAACGTTTCGAAGAAGCCGGACTGAATTGCTCACTTTGTGGTGGCATCATGCGCCTACGACAGAATATTTTTCAGCTCGAAGGCTGGGGAGTGAACCAAGAGCAGCGCGGCGATTATGAAAGGTGCATTCTTGAATGGCTACATACCCTCACGCAACGAATGTTCACGACCGAAGAGATCGAATGGGCATTGAATACGGTAGAGCTTGATTATCGAGAAAAATTGGCCGAGCCGCAGAGCGGTGAGTCGCTTCGTGATATGGTGCTCGAGTCATGGAATCTTCACGGATCGCCTTTCGAAGGTCTTCGTTGGAAAAGCGACATGGAAGCTTTGCGAAAAACGCTCGCTCGCGAAGGTCGCTTATTTGAAAGAATGATCCAAGAATTGCTGCTGGACAATCATCACCGCACCACAGTCTCAATCGAGCCTAGTACGGATACAGGCTCCTCGCATATCGAGCAGGAGAATGCTTTCCTCAAGAATCTAGACTTATCTGAAAACGGTGCCTTCCGCAAAGAATGCATAGAACAGGAGCAGCAGATCAGTCGCCTTTCGCGAAGGCGCGAAAACGATCAAGCACTGGCGTGTTTTCCGCCACTTGAGCTCTCCCTACTTAACCGCGAAATTCCGCCGATGCCGATATTTGAGAATGTCGAATCAGAAAAAATTGTCATACAACGAATACCCGCACGCGATTTGGTAGCGATTGAGATATTTCTTGATCTCACTGCGCTTGATGCGAGTAGCTTTCCTTATGCGATGTTACTGCCTGCAGTTTTGCAGAAAATCATTAACACGAGCCCCACTTTCGCTCTCGTACCTATGAAGCTCGAACTTTCGGCACTCGCGTCGGAAACAAGCGCCGATCAAACTCCCTGCTTCCACTTAATACTTCGCGGAACATGTCTCGCGCTGCAGGGCGAACTATTCGCCGAAAACATTCGTAAGTTATTGCGAAGTCCATTAGTTCTCTCTTCTACGGCTTTACGCGAATGCGTTTCCGAGGCCCGCTCTGAGCTTTATGAGACTTTTTTTCAGTCTGAGGATACTTTGGCGAAGACCAGAGCATGCGCGCTTCTTTCGACCTCATGGCAAAGGCAGGACCTTAGTGAAGGGATACGGCACTTTCGCAACTTGCGCGCCTGTGAAGAAGAAATCAACAAGAGCGAGAAGAACTGCCTCGAAGTATTAGATCACGTGAATCGGGCTTACCAGGCGTCACTTGCCTCGCCGAACACATCGATTCATGTGATTGAACCTGACAACCAAAAAAGTGATCTGTCGAGCTATTTCCGTGGCCTACTCCGCGGCTCCAGCGATCCTTCCTCTCACACGCGATTCATCAAAGGCGTAGCGCAGCACCTTCGCGCGGAAGGTATCGTCATCCCGACTCGCCTCACCAGCACCGCGGTGGCACTTGATTTGCGAGCTGTCGGACACCATCCGCATGGCGCGCTTTCTGTGCTGTTAAACCAACTGCATTACGCTGACCTCTGGAGAGCTATGCGAGTGCGTGGCAGCGCATATGGTGTTTCTGCCGAATATGGTGAGCAGACAGGAATATTGTCGTTCGGATGCACTTACTGCCCCGATCCGGAGCTTGCCCTTCGAACCATGAGGCGTATTCCTCGAATCGTTGATGCGCTCGCCCTCTCTGAGAGCGATCTTCGCCGGGCTAAAGTTGGTGCTATTCGTGAGGTAGATATGCCGCTCAGTCCGCTTGAAATCGCTCACGAGAACTATCTCGACCGCCTTCTTGGTATATCTCACGCCCAAAAACAGAATAGACGAGGTCAAATATTCGACTGTACCCTAAATGAGCTTCGCGCTTATGCAAGCGTCTTTGCCGACGCGCTCGCGAAGCATTCGGCAATCGCGGTGCTTGGTGAACGCACCCTGCTCGAGGGAATTAAGTCTAAGTTCGCGCTTGAAATCAGCGAGCTTTGAGTTAATAAAAGGGATCCGGCACCTAGCCTGGAACATATGTTTTCCGACTCTTCTCATCTCTGTGCTCTCCGTGCCTGTGGTTTAATTGTCTTTATAAAAACCACAGAGGCTCAGAGGACACCGAGACAGGGAAAAGTGAGAAGATTTCGTTAACAGAGTACTAACGAGGCTTCGCCTCAGACCGTCGAGCTAAGTTCCGGCAGAGGTGCCGCGAAGCCTCGCTAGTCGGTATTGTCTGGTTCGACTTCGGGCTCCTGCCCTACGTCGAACTCGCTCCAAGCTGCGTTTCGCGCGGGAAGGGCGCGAAACTCCGCGTCGCTCCAGGCGCTGCCGCGCCTGTCCGGCCATCCTGGCCGGCTAGATTCCTTGGCACCAGAATGCAACTCATTTGGTGCTAGTTCCAAAAGCCAAGGAATCTAGATTGACCACTCGCCTTCAAATCTCCCGGCAAGTACTGGGACGAAATCCACAGGATCACGAGCCGCACGCATAGATTGTGCTCGCTTGGCTTCCAACTCACTTAAGGCGGCGGCGCGCGCGTTATCCAGAACTCCTGCGATATGGCGAAGCAGCGGAGCTCGATCCAAGAGCTTCACATAATGCGAGGAGGTATCAGCGAAAGAGGATCCCCACGCCTGATTTAGCAATTCCTGACCAAATTCAAAGGTTGCACATTGACCGTTTGGCGCTCTCACCGTGTAACGGTCGGAAGCAGATTTGCCGTACGCCATAGCCGAGGAGCTAAAGCTTTCTGGCTCGGGATACACGGTTATTGGAAGGGGCACCGAATTCGAAAATCCCGGCGCCGCGGCATACTCTTTGGGGAGATTCATTTTCGGCGATATTGCGATAACAGCCACTCCTTTCGCATCGGTCGCATCGCGCACGAATTGCCACGTAATTTGCTCATGATGTGACCAGCCGTCGTGATACCCACGCCCTTGAACAATCGCGGGTTGAAACTTCGATAGGTTTCTGGCGAGCTGCTTCGTTGCGCTGGCCATCATTCCGTTCCGAAGTATCTCGAAGGCCACCTTTTCTCCGATGCATTCAGGATTTAGCGGAGTCGTTCGATTCCTCTCGTTGATGTCTAACGTAACAACTCTTCTTGACAGTGGGATGTCACGAGTCGCTGTGTCAAAATATACAGTAGTCGCGACTTGGATCCGCGGCTCTCCCGTGCTCTTATCGAGCCTTACCTCAGACTTCGTTCGTACCATCGGGTGATCGGCAGCATAAATCTGGCCATCAGAGCCCTTCGCGATTCTTATTCTTCCGAAGCTTGGAGAAATGATGGATTGAGAGTCGACTTTGCTAAAAGTTTCTTCCAGGCTAGGTCGAGTTTCTGGCTTAACCGGCTGCGGCTTTTTAAAAAGACGCGCAATTGTTTCATACATATAACCACCCCTAAAACGGCCCCGACGGGCATTTGTCCGCCCGATTCTAAGCGAAATTGAATTGCTACTCAAAGATACGGAAATCTTCGAGAATGATTGTTTTAACAGGCTTTCCTTGAGGAAGCCAAGGCAACGAACTTGTACCGAGTTCAGCAGTTACAATAAGCAATTGGGGCCGATGCGCGTCACCCCTATATTCTTAACCTAGAATCGTCCTTTTACGGGCGCTGTTGCCAAGCAACTTCTCACCGTCACCCTTACAGAGGAAAATATAATTTGTCAGATTCGACGATATCTCTGCAGCTACCCGTTTTGATATCTCGCCAGCTGCACTTTACAGAATCGAAAATATTTGGATCCTTCACCAATCATAAGACGGTAGCCCCATTCTCCCGCTTAATTCATTAATGGTATAATCTTCGGGAACTAGCGTTATGTTTGGACTCTCTAAAATGGAGCGCGCCAATTCGGTGCGCGCAACCTTAAATACAGCTGCGGCAAAGCTAGAGGAAGTGCTCGGTAAAAAATTCGACGCTGGCGACACCGGCGTCGATGACGTATTTCGCATGGGAGTGGCGATATTCAATCTTGAGCACCAATCAACAAGCTCGACATGGGTCGGTTTCTCGTCAACGGAAAGGATCTACGCAAAGGCATTAGCCTTTTGCTTAAATCCTGAGTTCGGAGTCGGGCGGTTCGGAGTACGCACTCCAATATTTCTTGAAAGCGATATTCCGCTGGTCGAGAGCAGGCTCAAAGAAATGGCGCACCTGTTGGGAATGGAGTTCGTTCCGAAGATGAATCTACTAGTGGATCCCTTAAGAGGATGGTTCGAACCCGAAGAGCTTTCGGCGGTCACTACCAATGGTATCGTACTGAACTATCAGGCCATGATTCGCACGCAAACATCGGGTACGGACAGGAATTCTGCCCGAGGAATCGCCGACAAGGTCTGCAACGCCGTCGATGCAAATGCTCCCCGCCTCAGGGCGATAGTCGACGACATTACCGATGCAATGAAACGCGGCTATGACGCCGTAAGAGTCCGGGTTCCTGACTTGTCCGCGTATTTCCGTGAGTGCCCGAGTTTCGTCGGTTACAAACAACTAAGAGGATACGACTTCCCTCCTCGATTTCATTGACTGAGGTCCCCTACTCTCCGGTTCGCATGTTTACGACCGGTCAAGTTCAGAACAGCACTCTCGTCCGAATATTAGTCTTAAGAGGCTCAATACGCTCCCTCTCAGGTGAGATGAATGCTCCTCAGTTTCCCTGCTACCACGTAGTAGGGAAACTAAGGAGCATTCATCTCACCTGAGGCAATACGCACGGGAATTATCGAGGGGAGTTTATACGACAATATTGAGATCCTAGATCTGAAGATGATGTTTCTGAACCTGAACTTACTGATGACATTTGCTAAGACATAACAAGTAGATAAACCAGGTTCGCGCATTCGTACTACTGTTCGTCGAAATCGCAGAAAAGTTGCCGCTTATTTATCGCGCGGTCTCCGAAGGAATGATCGGGGAATGCTCGGAGGCCTCTTGTGCGGCCATAGCTTACGCAGGCAGCTTCTCGGTCAGCTTCTCGCGAAGTTCAGGTAACCTATTGGCACACACGATAAAGTCTTTGGTCTCAAGACGCGGAGGATTATATGGTTTGCCATTTGCATTCGGCGGAAAATCGTCAAGACGAAGCGCCACCTCTTGACGAAGATTCTCACGCCACAAGTGCAGTTCGTTCACGAGAGTTTTAAGATCTTGTGTTGAGAGGCCCTCAAGAAACGAGCCGACAACGTTCCACTTAATTCCCCGAGAAACTTCAAGATGAAAGTTATTCTGAAATTTTTCTTTGGCGAGGATCGGCAGGATTCGACTAATATCCTCACTCGTAAGTCCATTGGAACGCGCCCAGTATGTAAGCTCGCCTCGAGGATGACTATTCGCGGCTGTTGCTTCGGAAGTTCCGAATGCGTGGCGCCACAGGGCCATTTCAGCTTCTCGATGGTTTTCCACGGGCACCGCACTGGAGTTTATGAGAAACACCTGCGGCTCGAGACTCGAGCGTTGAACACGATTGGACAGCCTGCCCGCGGAATCATGGAACTGACTATTCGGCAGTGCCGCCTTAATATAGGCGCTCGCAGCTTCAAGGAGTTCGCGATCTGCCTCTACTTTAAGCGATGGATACACGGGATTCTTGCCCTTCAGATTTTCGTCAATCGAAGTGATTCTCACCATCCAGTTGTCAATCGCACGGCGAAGATCGTTTGGCAGCATCGTCCCTAAATGTGAAGCGTTCGTTTTCTTGGGTGCAGCGTGGTTTGGACTCTCATTGATGAACCGAGCGACCTCATCTAAGGCCCCCTTGAAACAGATCTCCTCAGAAAGGCTAGGGAGACGCAGGTTAGGGTCGATTATAAACCGACCAGCTATATTCAAGTTTGTCGATGAAACCACAATAGGCGCCGACTCAGCGGGGAGCTTCACGCCAAGACAGCAGTCAGTGACGAGAAGATTTCTTAGAACTCCTAGAACGGGCTTTAAACAGACCAAGAGCTGTGCTTCGCTACTCGGATACTTACTCTCGAACTGTATTGTATGGCGGATTGTGTCTTCGGGAGCGTTAGCAATCGAGCCAATCGTGATCTTTTGTGAATGGCTCTGCTTTGAATTTCTCAATTGAATACTGGCCAGACTCTTCCCGGCTCCATTTGGGCCGGTGATCGGTTTAATGATCAGATTTGGAGTGCTTCTGCGTGCGACTCTACTTAGCAATTCTACGAACTGTGCTTTATCCCCCTTAACTTGATGGTGAAATTCGCAGATCAATATTCCGGAACTCTTTAGAAATACCCGGATCTGAGATGGAGCAGGAAGTGCACTGGAACTTATTTGAAATCCCAGATCTTCGCGCTCTTTTAGGGCCGCACCGACTGTACCTTTGTCGAAAGGCTTCAGCGGAAACTTTTTCACGATCTCCGCGAGCTTCGCCGGCTTCAATGACTCGGAATTTGAAGCGTGCTGGTGAGTCATAAGGATCTGACCTAATTGTTGCTTCGGCGATTGATACACCGCCTCCGCTCCATAACTATATCCGCTTTGGGAGCACTATTGCTTCAATATTATTTTAGGCCAAAAGAGCGGCTATTCCAGCACTTATTTAAGCGGTAAGAGCACATTCGCGCCCTGGCCGCCACCGGGCTGTATCGATACCGCAGGCAGCGCTTTACCGTCCCAGCATTGCGCTATCTCGAACAGGATGACTTCAGGCGACATTTTGAGTGCCTCACCATTAATTTGTACTGATTTCGCCTCGGCCTCCGCGCGTACGATCGTTATTTCGGCCTGCTTTTTCTCTTTGTCTAATTCAAATTGCTTGGCGAAGGCTTCCTGTTCGCGCACAACTTTCTGTTCAATTGCCTGCTCAAGCTGATCGGAGAGACCGATATTGGTGATAATTAGATCGCTAAGGGTAATAAGGTCTCCGAGCGCTTTGGAGACATTAAGTAGAACTTCGGCCTTTACCTTCTCGTGATTTTTAACCATATCCTCGGCCCTAAAGAGCGCGGTTACCTGCCTCATACCATGAGCCATTCCCTCAGAGAACGCGCAAGCATTGATATCATTGACCAATTTGCAATTTCGCGCGTTCTCTGAGGGAATTATCGGCGGAAACCGTTCATGCTGAATACTAACTATTTTCGTGTACTCTTTTATGATCGCCAATAGTCTCAGACACTTAGTCAACAAACACTTAACTTTGTGAAGCAATTCGCTAGGAATACGGATATTAGAGTACTCCAAGTTCTTAAGGTTTTATTGTGTCTTTATTATTTCTAAGACGGGCTTCATTCTTCCTAGCAATAGTGGCTAGCTCTACTATTTCTCTTCTAAAAGTTGCCCGAGCAGATGATCCTGCTCCAGTTAAACCGAGCTGCTGTATTGGAATCTACAGTAACGACGATCCCGCTCTCTTTACCGATGCAAATGGTTGGTTAAACGCACAGAAACAGTGCACGATTAAACAACTTTACTCAACTCAAGATGTGGATTTGGGATTAATGCAAGAAACTGAGGCTGACTGCGGCAAGCTCTATGTTTACCATGCAAAGCATGGCCCCGCTTGCGACTCGATCTTCACCGCTGTTAATGTCTGCGCTAAAACATACCAAAACTGCGACATCGACTTTACTAGCGTGTCGTGCAGCTCCTTTTCTAACAAATATTTCGCAGATAACTATATTGCAAGCCTGAAGTTGTCAGAAGCTTCCTTAGGTAGGAAAATTTCGATAACAGGCGAGCAGACAAATTCTTTTAGGGGTCGGCCGGAGTGTTCTGTTACGCTTACATACGAATTGCAAGATCGCTCATTAAGTTGTTCGGTCGGTGCCTGCGTTCCTGCTGGTACAACATGCAGTCCAGTTGATGCAATGGTAAACTGCTCTGTTCAAGGTGGCGTTGCAAACCAAACTTGCTGCCCATTGGTTGCTCAGATGGATGGTGGACCATATGTAGATATGGCTGACGCCTTTCAATTGGGTTACTTCTCTCCGATTAACACATCATGCCCAAACGCTGATCGTGCTTGCTATTTAAAATATGATTCAACCACTAAGCAATTCTCCCCGCCCGCTGAGAATTTTATTTACCCTGCCGAGGCATGCCCTGGCACGCTTGAGGGGCTTTCTGCCGCAACTCCATACTCCTTAGTTGATAAATGCAGCGGTGCAAAGTGCGAATTTAAATGTCGTGAAGGATGGGAACTAAGCTCCGCCGGATACCCTTTCGATCATCCCGGCTTGACTTGCGTACCTAAATACCGATGCCTAGGGTTGTTACCCGAGGAAGCTACTTTAAATCATATGAGACTTTGTGCCGGATATGGACAGAAGCTAACTTACGATCAAAATACGGCACTTGTCGAACCGTATCAGTGCCCGTCCAATCGTAGCCATTGCAGCGTCATCTGTGATGCTGGCTATCACAAAGAGGGCCCAACGTGCGTATTGGATTATGCTTGTTCAGGTGCACTTCCAGCTTATTCTCAACTTTGCGCAGATTCACACGGCATATCCGATGCGGTTGGCCTCAGATCCCCCGAAAAGAGAACTGGAGTTGCTGCTTGTTCGGATCAGAAAAAATGTGAATACCGATGTCTCAGTGAAGGAGGATATATACCTACCGCCGATGGATTGAGCTGTTTTCAACCAAAATGTACCGGCACGGCTCCGGCTCATGCCTTACTGTGCTCAGACTCACAAGATATAAACGACGATAAGATGTTGACTGCTAATGTGCCCATAAGCTTAGTGGGCACCTGTACTGATCAGAAGAAGTGCGAATATGAGTGCATGATCGGTAACATCTTAAGCCCCGACGGTAAAAGCTGTGTGCCCGCTGTCTGTACGGGGCTCATTCCCTCCTACAGCGCTCTTTGCCTGAATTCTAACGGCACTCGTGATGACGTAACGCTACCTGCAAACACTCCTTGGTTACTGACAAATTCTTGCAGTGACGAGCGTAAATGTGAGCGTACTTGCCTGCCTGGTTACATTCCAACCGCTGACGGTCAAAATTGTTTCAAGCCGAAATGCTTAGGACCGGTACCATCTAGAGCAGTGCTCTGCTCCGGAGATGATCTACAACTATCGGGAGATACCCAGCGAGCACTTAAAGGAAGCTGCACAGACTCATACAAATGTGAGTACGTTTGCAATAGCAGCTCGTACCTCGAATACGTTACAAATAGCTGTCAACCTCGTCCCAAAACAAGCGCGAATTGTGTCTTTGATCCAAATTCAGGAACCGAAACTTGTTACGGAGTTCCTGGCAACACCGGCAGTAGTGGTAATCGATGCCTATTCGGTTGCTACGATCGTACGACGTCAGACGGATGCATGACAGACGACACTCAGTGCGCATGCCCGCGCCGATGCTGGTACCTGTCGGATCCAAAATCTTCAGATTACAGCTGTAAGCCGGGTTGTACCTAGAAACTAGTACCTCGACCAGTAAGTTTTTTCACCTCAAAGATGTCGGTCTCGGTGGATGGCGCCGAGGAGAGTGTGCAGCTCCGCGATCAGGCGCAATCCAGCATCTGCGTAGTGCCTTCGGAAGCACTCTGCGATGAAGTTGAGCAGCTATTCGGCAGACCGATGCTTGGGTTTATCTGACGCATCTTGCGAGGTTTGCGGGCAGTATTTGCTTGTTCGCACTTAGTATTTCCGGTACTAAAATCAAAATTTGAATCCGCGTTGAGGAAGATTATGGGAGCTAAATCAGCTTGCAGGTCGGAACACTGTAGACAATCGCTTCCTGCGGCTGAAAGTACGAATGGGGTCGAGCAGTTACGCGAGTGAGTGGCTGGGCAAGATTAAATTGGTTAAAAAGACGAGAGCTGCGCATCGAGGGCACGCGAGACAATGACGCTCAAGATCGTACTGAACATGATTTGTCCCGAGGAAAAGGCCACCGCCAACTCTTACATGATGAACTTTGATTATATTTGTTGGCTCCCCAACAGCTGATGTAACCATCAGTTTTGATTCCACACGACTGGTCTGCACCGCCCGCGATCGTAGTAATAGTCACGCTCGCAGGAGGTGTAGTATAATCTTTCAGACTCGGTGAGATCTCTGCAGCTACCTATTCTGATATCTCGCCAGCTGCACCTTATAGAATCGAATAATATTTGGATCCTTCACCAATCCACCCTCGATCTTATCGCCGACCTCACCGAGGTACGTGCCTGCCGCATTGAGATCGCGCGCACTTAATTGACAGCAAATCAGAAAGAGCAGGCCGACAATAGTTTCAGGATCAGCTTTCAGCGCCTGTTGAGCTGCAGTTGCGGCAAGGTCAGCCTCGTTTTTTTGCATATGGACACAACACATGCCAAGCCAAGCCGGCGCAAAATCACCCGCAACTTCTGTGAGACCCGTAAAAATTATTTCGGCACGCCGCATATCGCCATTCTCAAGGAGAAAACGGCCAAGCTCGTAGATATGCGCAAGCTCCTCGTCCGAATAGCCACGCTTCAAGACTTCTGATGGTGAACGATTTCGCGCCATCGCTTAGTCCTCCCCTTTAGCTCCCGTTTCGGGCTGCACTTCGAGCCAATCGAGAACCTGACGAAGCATCGCTTCCTCGGCGGCGTGCCGCCGCAAAGCCGATTGGAACGAGCCGCTCGGCCGTCCTCCGGAATCCGTACTTAGTTCATTTTTTAACCCCTTCACACGCTCGTAACGTGCGTAAAAAGATGAAGTCAACGCTTCAAGTTTGCCGATTTTTCCCATTATCGGCAGCAACGAAACCATCGGAAATAGCGTGAAGCTATCAGGATCTGAAAATTGCGGCTTTTTCATCGTTGACGACTCTCCTCGATCTCAATTTCAGCGCTACTCATTCGGAACTGTATCATAAAAGCCGCCCTCGATATAAGCCAACAAACCGGCATGGCAATAATCGCACCAATGGCGATGTACGGCGAAACCGCACCAAGAAAATCAAGCGGCCAGCTTCCGAAATGGAGGGGCTCCCTCGTGAGCATGCTCATCACATCTCGCACTACCATTAATGTGAGTCCCAGCGCCGCCCCCACAAAAATAATGGGAAGTAGTACTCGACCAACTATACCAGTATCGCGACGGACTCGCCGGGCCTCGCTCCACGGATTGAGCCGCTCGAAGCGAATGCCGACGAGCTCGCCCAAGAAAAGAAATCTTGTCTGAAGTAGCGCAACGGCTACGCGGGCCACCACAACTGCTAGCAACGGCAGAAGAAGCAGCGAGCCAGCTTTTCGCAAAAGCGGTACGAACTCTCCAGGACCTGTCCACGGCGACGACAATAGTACGCTCGTCTGATCAAGGACTCCAAGTAATTCTCGCTCCATCGCCACAAACGTCGCAAGCAGCGCTAAGATTCCTGCCATCGCTATCACGCCACGGCTGTAGTGAGCAATGCCCGTCTCCCAGAGCTCTTGCAATCGCGCACGTGTAGGTCCTTCAAGTCGCTCCATCGAGGTCTAGCCCCCACGCACAATAAAGAGAGCTGTTGGGCTCAAGGTCCTTGCGACAAGGCCCGGAGCCATGTTTGCTACAAGGGAGAGTAAGAAGATTATCAGTAGTGGGCGAAGTGCGAACAGTTCACAGGGGACCCGCACTCGAGCAGAGCGAGTAAAATACACCACCAAAAACTCAAAGAGCGCGATTACGCTCCACACCGAAAGCGCAATAGACGCAGCAATGAATAGCCCCGCGCCAAGAAGCGCCGTGCAGAAGCCGATTTGCAATGGCAGCGAATTTTCACTAAGAACTGTGAGCGCAACTTCAACAAAGTCGAAAAAGCTCGAAATATTGAACCAAAATGCAATCGTCAATGGCAGCGCGACCAGCGAAAACACTTCACATGCGGGAGTACTCAACCTGTCGAGAAGGAGCCCCACCGCGCGGACTGCGAAAGGGATGATACAAAGCGTACTTGAAAAGAGAAAGAAACCGAATGGAGAAGCATTCGGAAGCAACACCGAGAAGAAGACCATCCAGCCCAGTGCAAGCGTAAAAATCGCTAGCTGCGCTCCACTGCCCCAGGCAAATAAGCTTGCAACTATCGGCACCCAGATCATGGCTGATACGCAATCTGAAAAAGCCTAAGCACAGTATCTCGATACAGCGGAAAAAGAAGGTAGAGTACTGCACAGATTGCGCAAAGCTTACAGGCGTACGCGACCACACCGTCCTGAATCGCAGTAGCGCTCATCAGCACCCCAACAATGACACCCGTGAGTGTCGCCGCACCCGCCACCGGAAGCACCAACACGAGCAAAGTCCGAATCGCTGAATTAAGTATCTCCTCCATGGCTAAAGATACCCCTGCAATAGCTTCTCGGTCACTGCACTCCAACCATTTATCGCGAAAAATACAAAAAGCTTCAGCGGAAGCGATATCAGCGTTGCGGGAAGCTGAGTTACATTGAGCAGCATCATCACGTTGACAATCAACAGATCAATTACGAGAAATGGAACGAGCAAGAGCAAAGCCAGTTGAAACGCCTCTGAGAGCTCAGTTACCAGAAAGGAAACGATCAGTGCTTCAAAACGAGGCGCTCCTTCTTGCGCCCCCACCTGTCGCGCTATCTTCGAGACTCGCTCGGTAACTTTAGGATCGCTGTTCCGCTCAAGAAACGGACGAAAGGTCGCGTCTAGCTCATTAAGCGACTTTCCCTTCAATAGCCCATCAAATCCGCCGATGCGATCAAACTGCGGTGCCATCACAAGAAGTGTCAGCGCCAAAGTTACGGAGAGCACAATGATGCCGAAGCCATTGCCGCCAAGCCCAGCGCCAATGCGTAGAATATTGAGCGCTGTGAAAATCTTCACAAAGCAGGTAAGCAGCAGCAAAGCCGCGATTCCCACAAGTGCTGCTGGAACTCCATCCATAGCGCCTAATCCACACTAATCGCGAGCCGTCCCTCGTAGAGGCAAAGTGTTGCCTCTGCGACTCTCTCGCCATTTACCACCATCGAGACTCGGTTAGTAAGTTTTACTCCGGTATCCCAGATAGCACCAACCTGTGCCATCTCAGCGATCGTGCCAGCGTCGAATCGAACAGTGCCAAATTCAATTGAAAGCCGAGTGGTCCCGTCGGGACATGGCGGCGAGAATACTGGCCCTGGCGCGATTTCAAACCCCAGATTGCCATTTATGGTCACCAGTTTTCCGGGAAGCCAAGGTTTGCCGCCAAGCTTGAGTGTGAGCGCATCGCTTGGCGGAAGCTCAAGATCGATTCCGGCCTCCGACTTCATATAATCAATTAGCATTGAGGGCGGTACCGCAAGTTGCGCAACCTCTAAACTCACTTCCGGAGCTTTATCAAATTGCTTTGCCGACGAGCGAACCTGCCGCCGCCATAAGCCATCGAGACGTTCAACAAACATGCGTCCTAGAACGATCCATACCGTCGCTGGTGTGCCACGAATATCAATACCAACTTTAATCGCGCCGACGGCAGCTACATCTTGCGGCAAAATCTCGGCGTTAAAACGGACAACCGAAGCCTCCGGGCCGCTCCAGGAAAGCGCAAGACTTGTAAGGAAACGTCGCGCGATATATTGCCCAACAACTTTACTCGCGTGCGCGCCAATACCAGGTGACACTGCTTCAAAAATTGCGTCTAACGAATTATCATCAGTAAGAATTGCAATGGGTTCGTCATCAATTGTTCCGGCGAATCCGATCGGCAAGCTTTTTGGAAATGCTATCACCGGCTTCACCTCGACAATTTTCAGCTCTACGCCGAGGGAGTGCGCAAGCGGCAACCACTGCGCGGCGAACCCCGGGAACCATTTTTCCGGACGGCAGCGCAAAAACCCCCGTGAAAAGCGCACTTCAAGCGGATCAACCTGCTTGGCATAGCGCTGCGGATCCCATCGTGGGAGTACTACTTCTTGATTGTCACCACCGCCCTGAGGCACCATAAACTCAATTCACTATTCAACAATCGATCTTAACCGTTCCTCTGCTCTTTCGAAATCCTCTTGCGCTTCCTTGCGCTCTTTTAACAACAGCCCCTGTTTTACGCGCAACGCCTTTCGATACACCTCGCTCTGCGCCACATCTCTTGCACTCCCCTTTAACATCAGCTTCTCCGGGCGCATCTGCTTCAATTGGAACTCAATTCTCGCTAAATGCTCCTCAAGAGTCGCAAGCCGCGCTTTCCTTGTCGCAAGTTCAGTTCGAACCTGTCGCTCGTACGCCGCGTCAGTGCTGTCAAACTCACCCTTTTCTTCTTCAACCATGTAACCATAACCTTCGTTATCTTCCCGAACGCGACTTAATTTCCCGTAGCGCTGAGCGAAGTAACGTTCCCACAAAGGGCATTCGCAGCTCCGGTTCTATCGCGGCAAGATCAAGCGCCGCCCGGCGCAGGCCCGTGCCATTTACTGAGTCCGACTCAAGGTATGCCCCTGCTTCGCGACCATCAAGAAGCACTGCAATCGCAACGAGCGCTCTATCCCAAGAATTTAACGATCTAAAACGTTGTGCATCCATATCAGCTTACAGCAGCGGGGCGCCCTCCTCTCTTTTCCTTTCAGGCTTTACCGGCCGGGCACTTTTTATAGCAGCGTCACCACCGTCACCCAGCAATCTACGCGACTGCATGTAAAATCCATACCAATATCCCCCGACCACCCCGACAACAAGAACCAGAATCAGAGTCGCCACCAACGTCAGCGCGAGATTCGTAATATCGGACGCGGCAACTCTCCAGCCAAAAAGGAAACTGCTCAGAGGCACCGGTATTACCTTGCCATTCTCATACATCATTCCCTCAGTTCCGCTTATGCCATCCTCAAGCACGCGACGCTCAATGGTCAAGTGCAAACTCTCGGCGCTGATTCCCGGAATTAATGGTATAATAATTTTTCGAATCTGATCTTCGAGCAAACGTGGCTCATTCGGCGTTTGAATTACCGCAGCACAGCTTGGCTTTTCACCGGCATACTTTGAACGAACCACAACTTTTGCCGAAGAAATTGCTGGTTGCGTCATCAGCAGCTCTTCGATTTCGAGTCCAAGGGCGTGATCAACGCGGAGCGCCTCAATATCGCGCGAGCTTGGAAGCAGCCCACGTTCAGCGACCATCTGTTCAAAACTCGCTTCATTCCCACGCGGATATCCCTTTGCTGACAGCAACGCTACTGCCTGCGCATAGTAGCCGCGCTCAACTTGAATCGAGTAACGATCCTTCCCACCCTTTTCCTTGGCAGCTACTGCCGAGATACCACTATTATTGAGGAGTGCCACCATCTCGGTCGCGTCACGCTGTGACTGATCATGCATGACGGTGTCAGACACACAGGCACAAAGGCACTGCAGCGCAATCAACATGATTGCAGCTTGGATCGCCCTCTTTATAAAACCTGCGTACATAACCTCACACTTTCACGTGTCGCTTGTCGAACAGCTACTGCTGCCCCACATGCGCAATCAAACAAACCTGGAATTCAAGGTCACCGAAGCGCACCGAATCACCATGGTGAATCTCAGTTGCCACTTCCATAAGCTGAACAAATTCATTCTCATCGCGACGGCGCACGAATACGCCCTTATCGCTCATAAGATCCTGAACTCGCATTTTCCCATCGCCGACAAGCGCAATCATTGCGTGTGGACTCGAAATGGATCGATCATCGATCACCAAATCATTTCCACGAATCTGCCGCGAACTCACAAAATACTTACCTTCGCGAAGTTCGATACTGCGCCCATCCGATTCTTTGAAGCTTACGAACCAGCCGCAGAGCCGTCCACCACTGACATTCTTCTTTGGAACTTCGCTCCATTTTGGACTCTCGGCGCTTTGCTCATGGCGCTGGCGTTGCGTATCGGAACTTTCGCGACGTTGATCATGTTCGCGACGCTGCTCATGATCACGGCGTTGCTCCTGATCGCGACGATTATCGTGGCGATGCTCTTGGCGCTGCTCATGGCGTTGCTCGCGACGCTGCTGGCCCTCGTCACGGCCACGGTCATGGCGATGTCCCGAACCATGCTCATCGCGCCGCGGCTTCTCGTCATTGGCTCGCGCCTCTTGCTTCTCTTCACGATCTTTCGAGAATGAAAGCCCGCCCTTTTGTTGCTTTCGTCCCGATTCAACAATGACACGGGGCGCAGGCTCAGCGGGCGGCGGCGCTTCCGGCGGAGTGGTCGCACCCGTTCGCGCGGCTTTCTCACCAGCAAGCAGCGCATCCAACTCATCATCATCAAACGGGTTGGGATTTCGAATCTCACTTACACCATTTTTCTTTGAACTAGGTTCGGCACTTGGCGTGGGATTCTCTTCGGGCACCTCTACTTCTTGAACGAATGCACTTAAAGGATCGTCTGCCGGCGGCTCTACAAAGCTTGGCGCCGCGCTTGCTACAGCGGCCTTTGGCGCCGCCGGAGCATCACTTCCTCCAATTTCCTCGCGAATCTTATTGACCGCCGCCGAAAGCTCGTCTTGGCCCTGTGACATTGTGCGCTGGCGAACTCTTCCTGACCGTCGCTGCTGCGCGTCGGCGTCTTCCGCTTTCCCCGCGGCATCGAGCACCGCGCCGCACATACGGCAGCTTTTGGACAGCGCCGGCACAAGGCTTCGGCAGGAGGGGCAACGCACAAATGTCAATTCAGTACTATCTGCTGACATATCCAATCCTTTCAGTTATTCCTAAAATCTTTTTACTCCGTTCCATTTTAAATCTTCTGCACGATTCCCAAGACGATATAACCAATAAGTCCCAATACCGACGTAAGCGCGAGCAGGGTAACCACCACAAAGATTTTCCCCGACTTTTTGAGCGAACTAAAAAAGCGCATAAAATCTTTCACACCACCGGCTTTGGTGGCATTTGGCACAACTCCGCTTTCGACTCGATCTTGTGGCTCCGGCTCAATCTGCGCCGAACTCCCCTCTTGAGGTCGGAACGCATCGGCAGCACCCATGACGCCCACATAGCGGCGCTCTTGCTCCTCATCAAAGCAAATGCCGACAGTAATTCCGCCGCCAAAATCAAACACCTTGGGGTCTTTTACAATCTCAAGCGAATCGCCCTTCCGTAATACGCCGCTGTCATGCGCGGTGCCGTTGGTGCTGGAATCAGTGACGGTAATGAGGCCCGAGGGATTCATTGCGAATTTGCAGTGGCGTCTGGAAACATGCGGCGCCCCGAGCCATAGTTCGCTCGACGGATCTCGTCCGATCGTTACGCTGGCGCCCGGAGTGAGCACAAGGCGCGCGGGCCTAGCCACTTCGGAAACTGAGATCAGCACCGGATATTTCCGCGCGGGGGCATCGCGCTTCGGAGGCTCGGAAGGCGAGTGGTGCGCTCGTTCAATCTGATCATCGGAAGTTATTCCCATCACCGTAACTTCGCGACCTAGCGCAATAGGCGTGCCAGGAGGAATATTGACCCTGCCCGATATCTGTTGCTGATTGAGAAACGTGCCATTGGTCGATCCAAGATCTTCAATCCAGAATTCTCCACCCTCGTATCCCAAACGGGCATGCTTCGCGGAGATATCCGACGAATCGAGGCGTAGCGCGCACTGCTTCGCGCGACCTATATAGATGGGTTGATCGGGAACGAAAGACACGACCATCGGATTACTGCCACCTACCACCACTGCCGGGAAAAGCGGCGGGGGAGCCGCGCATGCTTGTCGTAACACGCGCACACCGGCACGATCTGGGGGCTCAGACTCGCGAAGAATTAGATCAATATCGAGGCTTGTAAAGTGAATCTTCACCGGCCCAAGATCAAGCGTAGCCTCGCCTTCATAGGTCCCTTCAAGAAGCGAAGACAGCTCAATACTTGAGCCTTCGCCACCAAGAGGCTTACAGCGGAACTTCCGTCCGAGATCGCGCACGAGGCGAAGCTGCGTATTAAGCGCCTTAAGATCCTCAACCACGACATGCGCGTAGTCCGAGGCGCCAATAATCGCCTGCGGCCGGCGAATGAAAATCATCTCCGGCTGAGAAACCCCATCTTTAAAGGTAATCTCAAGTGCAAACATGCTTCGAGCTCTCTAACCTCACGAAAAAACTGGTCCTCTCCATATAATAAGAATGTGTATTCACTGAATAAGTTCCATGAATATCAGTGTTTTTTGCTTACACTGCCGTGCGAAACCAATACTTTCGTCATTACAGCTATTTAAAGTTGAGCGCGTATCAACAATAACGCTCTAACGTCATTTTAAAAGAGCCTGTTCGTTTTTTGCTCGGACCTTAAAACATGCCTCGTAAATTTACGTACCTCGAAGTACCCTTTCAGCATCTGGATTTATAGTAGCACTAATTGTTTGGCCGGGTAAAAGCATATGGAAGACTCCGATCGTAAGATACTGATTATCGACGACGACGTTACTGCCTTGGATATTGTCGACTACCTTTTCGAGGAAAAAGGCTTCGAAGTGGTACGCCGGGCGGATGGGGTCACTGCGCTTGAATGTGTTGAAGATGTCGCGCCGAACATTATCCTCATCGATTTAATGATGCCACGAATGAACGGCCAGGAGTGCGTCCGCCAGATTCGGAGCCGCGGCATCCAGGTTCCAATAGTAGCCTTTACGGCAGTTGATGATCCGGAAGTCCATCAAGAGGCAATCACCGCCGGATGCAATCTTGTGCTGACTAAGCCCTGTAAGCCTAAGGCGCTTGTGGTAGAAATTCAAAAGCTGCTCGACGCAGCGGAAAAATAGCAAAAAGTTCGGAGAGGCTCTGTAGAAAAACCGTGATCCAACTGCGGCGCCTAAATACGTGGGGTGTGTATTTCAGGCGCCGCAGCTGCGAAGCCCCGTTGGTTTATGCGGGCTGAACCTGCGCAGGCTTCTCTTTCTTCGGAGTTCCAATCAGCTTCGCGAAGTACTGGATCGGCTCCGAAAGAGTGAAAACCATTACAACGCCAGCAACTGAAAGAAAGCCAAGGACAATCAGCACCTCGGTTTCAGTGAGGAGCGAAAGCACGAGTGTCTTGGCCATTGAAGGAAGCGCGCGAACTTTGGCGCGAAGCCACTGCACCTTCACCAATGAGGCAGCATCCTGCTTCCCAAGAAGCGCGGCAGCCTCAAGGTTAAGTTTTTCAACTTCAGCAAGACGCGATTCGATGAGTTTCACCGTCCGATTTCCGGCAGCAACAGCAACAACATCGGCATCATTGAGCTCACGCAGATACTTCGACTGCGCGGTCAATGCCATGCGAAGCTCATTTGCATCCGCAGCGATTGCAATGAGCGGCTTGTCGACAGAATCCTGCGTGCGGGTGTACACTCGGCCGGCGAAAAATGCCAGCGCAAGAAACGCGCCAAAAACCGCAAGCGCGTATGTTGCTGAGGTTACATATACGAAGAGCATTCCCAACAACCGCCCACGTGACGTGGGCTTTTGACTGCGCAGTCCCGGAATCTCAATACGGATATTGAAGATATCGAAGTGCTTGCGCTGTTTATTGCCTTGTTGTTTATCTCCCTGTTGCTCTCTCTCTGTGTTTTCGTTCTGCATCTGGGTCCTTTTGGTTAAGGATTTGTTTTTTGTTCACTTATGCTTCACACGAAGCAAGCCTTATGTCGCGCATGCAGCGCGAATTAAGGCTTGCTTCGCAAGCACCTGGAACAGACCCGAATTGGAGACAGATAAAACCTCAAGTGCAGAGGCCTCTCCGGAATTATGATAAAAATTCCCGAGTGCCCCTACGAATGACATCTTCAATTAAGTAATGATTTGAAAAAGATCGGGTATGCTTCGACCACTCTTACCACAGCGCCCACGGGCACCCTAGTGATTTTTTGCTGCACATCGTACGCGCAAAACAGTTTTGCCCAGCACAAGCTCATCGCCATCGCAGAGCTCATGTTGTGTGCCCGGCTCCAATTTAAGCTCCGCGCCCTTCTTTGAACGAAGATAGGAGAAGTTGAGGCTCCCGAGATCTTCAAAAGTAAGCCTGCCTTCTTCAAAAATGACCACACCATGTTTTCTCGATACTTTGGCTTCGGGGTCATGGTTTGTAAGATCAATTTCAGGAAAGGATGCGGAGTCAGGATCCCAGCGGCCAATCAAGTTCTCCCCTGGCTCCAGCTTGAAGATAGTAGCAGTGAGCGCGCCCGCCTGTACGACGGTAAGCTCAAAGTCTGCGCCTGTCTCAATATTTTCAAAACCTTGTTTCGACATTTTTATATCAGTCCTCTCGACTCTCGTCTGCGTAAAGCAGTAATCGGCGACTTCTCGTCCAAAGTTAATTTACTTCCTAATACTGGGCGCTAATTTTTCCAGGCTGATAATGACATAAAAAGCTAATGTTTCTTAACAGTTAGCATAATATACCGCTGTTTATCAGCAAAACTCATGAATCTTGAACTTTTCCTTTGCTTCTATAATAGTAAGAAGAAGTTTTTAGTATGCGGATGGCTTTCCCCTCCTACGCTGCAACACTTGGGAGCAGCCTAAATTGCTGGGGAAGCTTCCACGAGCGCTATGGTGCGCAGCACCATTCGCTTATGGCTTGAGGACACTTTGAGTCCGGGAAGCCATGCATAGAAAACGAAATATCTGTCTAGAGATCTCTTAATAAGTTTTTTAGCCTTTAACAATTTTTGGTGGCGAGCGTTGCTCACTAACTTTAACGCATACGGTATCAGTCAAATTTCAGTAGCCCGAAGGAATAGTCCTGTCTGGGAGAGGTGTGGTCTGCGAGACCCCCGCCGAAGTTTATACCGCATTGCGTTTGCGTTTCGTAAATTTACGGACACGGTTTTTGATCGAGCAGGCCGCCGCCCCCTGGAGAGAATTCATTTATGGACCGGAGGATGCTCATTAACGCAGTACACCCGGAAGAGTGTAGGATTGCAATTACCGATGGCGACCAGCTCTCCGAGTTAGAGATCGAGTCAGATGTCGGCAAGAAGTTAAAAGGAAACATCTACAAAGCGAAAATATCGCGCATCGAGCCTAGCCTTCAGGCGGCATTCCTCGATATTGGCACGGCGCGAAACGGCTTTCTTCAAATTAACGACATTCACCCCTCATACTTCCGAAATGGCTGGTCACGTGATCGTGGCGGCAGGCCAAGAATTCAGGACGTGCTTGAAGCCGGCCAGGAGCTGATAGTGCAGGTGGTCAAGGAAGAACGCGAAATGAAGGGCGCAACGATGACGACCTATCTCTCGCTGCCGGGGCGCTACCTTGTATTGATGCCGGGAAGCGATCGTGGAGGCGTTTCGCGAAAGATAAGTGATGTCGAGAGTCGTCGGCGATTACGCAACTTAACAACCGAACTTGAAATACCAGCCGGCATCGGCGTAATTATTCGCACTGCCGGGCTCGATCGCTCACAAAGTGAGCTCGCGCGCGATCTTTCATTACAACTTAAGGTTTGGGAACAGATTGTAACTGCGGCACAGACCGCAACCTGCCCAACGACTCTGTATCGTGAAAGCGATCTGGCAACTCGAGTTATCCGCGACTACTTCACGCCTGAGATTCGCGAAATAGTGATTGATGAACCGGAAACATTCGACAAAGTTCGCGAGTTCATCGACCAGGTTATGCCGCGCTACCGCTCGCGAGTAAAACATTACGACGAGGCCGAGCCGCTCTTCTCCAAGTCTGGGATCGAAGAGCAAGTCGCCGCAACTATGCGTAATGAGGTCAAGCTCGAGTCAGGCGGCGCAATTGTAATAGACTCACTAGAAGCACTCGTTGCAATTGACGTCAATTCCGGCAAGGCAACCGCCGGCGAAAATATAGAGGAAACCGCATATCGAACAAACCTTGAAGCTGCCGATGAAATTGCACGACAGCTTCGACTTCGCGATCTGGGCGGACTTATCGTTATCGATTTTATCGATATGATGGACGGTCGCCACCGAAACGCGGTCGAGCGTAGGCTCAAAGAGGCAGTACGTCTCGACAAGGCTCGCGTCGAAATTGGGAGAGTCTCTAAGTTTGGACTTCTCGAAATGTCGCGACAGCGACTCCGCGCTTCGCTCTCGAGCCAGAGCCACCATAAGTGTCCACATTGTGACGGTGATGGGGCATTAAAAAACCCGGAACTTGTTGCGCTAGAGGCCCTGCGAAAAATTCAAAGCGCGGTGGTTGTCGGGCATGTCTCTCTTGTAAAAGCGCGACTTTCGCCGGCACCGGCGTTTTTCATGCTTAACAAGCTGAAGACCGAGCTTGTGCGCCTCGAAAAGGAGTACAATACCAAGATTTATATCCTTGGCGACGGACGACTTAATGCCGACAAGTACGAATTCGAGATGGAGTCAACCAAAGGCGTGACTCAGACAATCTCGACGGTAAAGCCAAAACCTACAGAACAAGAAGAAGAGGAGGCGCGCCTACGCAAGGAAGAGGAAGAGGCTCGACGTACCGAACGGGCGATCGAAAACGCACAGCAAGAGTCGTTTGACGACGAGGGCGAGATCGATGAAGCGGGCGACACCGATCCCGAAGCACCAGCCGGCAAAGTCGCCGCCGGATCGGATGACTCTGACGCTGACAAAGATTAAGTAGGCACCTGCGACGCGCGCGAATGGGCGTTCTCCGCTAAATTTCCTGCCTGCCATGCATTTTGCCGATTGTGGGACAAGAAGCGCTCTGTTACGATCTGAGCTAATCTCAATTCCAAGAGCTCTATTTTTATATTGTGGTTAGTCAGCGTGAAATTCAAGAACTAGAGGGTGCGCTCAGGGGCGATCTCTGCCGTTTGGCACAGTTCGGTGCGAATATTTCGGACGCTCATAGCTGTTTTATCTTTCTTCCTCATCAGCTTGTTGCTTCGAGCGTTACCGGACAGCGCCCTTCCAACGAGGGAATAGTCGAACTTTTTGCCTGCCATACTCTTTCGAACGCGATTGTTAAGGGATGCCGCATTCCCACAGACAGTGGGCTTATTGGTTGGGTAGCCCGGCATCACCGCTCGATTCACGTTTCACCGTTTGAGCATGATAGTAGAACTCTCGGCATATACGGAAACGACCAGAGACTAAAGAGCTTTATCGGTATTCCCGTGCCACTTGGCAATCTGATGGGCGACGAGGGAGCCAGTTCGGCCCCACGGCTCTCCGGAGTACTTGCCTGCGACAGCAAAAAGTCATTCGCCTTTTCTAAATTGCAGGGAAAGCTCTTGGAAGATCTTGCCCGTGAGGTTGCACACGAAACTTTCCTTAGACTTCAGACTTTACAAAGTGGCGCGAATACATGCGATTGGGATCGTTTTCTCTTTAAAGTCGATGAAATTGCGGCTTCACTGGGAGCTCAGTCGTTGGAAGTCTTGCGACTAACTCTTGAGAACTTTGTCGATATCGAACGCAGAATCGGCACGGGCGCGGCAATCGAACTGCTGGGACAGATTCAGAGGCTCATCGAACAGTCGCTTCCCCCGAATTACCCTCGGTATACATTGCCATGCGGAGATCTCATTTTGGTTTTAGACCAGATGATGACCGGCTTTGTCGAGAATCGTATTCGAGCAATGTGTGAACATGTGGGGTCGGGTGGATGCCATCTTGCTTACAGGTTTTCACGAGGGTCCTTTCGCCAGAAGGGACTTGCCTCGCGCAGTCTGCGAGAAATCATGCAGCACACCGCGCTTCTCACTCAGCAGACGCGCGCACTCACCTCTCCGACACTCGCAACTCAGAACCCAGCCACACCAGAGTCACATCAATCAACGAGAGTAACCAAGGGCTATTCAACCTATGAGTACCGCAGGGCTTAGTCTTCCGGCGTTATATCCGCACCTCGGAGCTCCGGCGAGGCTCAATTTTTTAAGTTCGCTTTTTACCCAAGATTTGGCGATGGATCTCGGCACTGCCAATACGCTCATTTACCAGAAAGGTCGTGGCATTATTCTCAACGAGCCATCCGTCGTTGCAGTAGACGAAGAGAGCGGCAAAGCAATTGCCGTGGGCCACGCTGCAAAGAAAATATTCGGGAAAACATCGCAGAGCGTGCGTTGTGTGCGCCCAATGAAAGATGGCGTTATTGCCGATTTCGACATGACATCGGTGATGATCAAAACATTTTTGTCACGAGTGCAGCGCCCGCTACGGTTTCAAAGACCACGTATTGTCGTCGGCATTCCCTCGGGTATCACCCAGGTTGAGAAACGTGCGGTTATAGATGCATCACTCGCTTCGGATGTGCGCGAAGTGTTTCTCGTCGAGGAGCCAATGGCTGCCGCGCTTGGAATCGGGCTTCCGATTGATAAGCCGGTTGGCAACATGGTCGTCGATATTGGTGGCGGCACCACCGAAGTCGCAATTTTGAGCCTCAACGGCACGGTTTACTCACAGTCAATTCGGGTTGCAGGCGACGAGATGGACGAAGCTGTGCAGCGCATGATTAAGCGAAGCTTCGGCGTGCAGATCGGCATATTTGAGGCCGAGCGCATCAAAATCTTACTCGGCTCAGTGTTGCCCACGGGAACCACTCCGCGAAAAATTAGTGTCTGTGGGCGCGATATCGCCTCTGGAGCTCCGCAGCAGATTGAGATCGACGAAGATCAGGTTCGAGAATCGCTCCAGGAATCCGTTTCAGCGATAATCTCTTCGATTGCGACCGGACTTGAACAAAGTACGCCTGAAATTACTCAGGACATTCTTACTCGTGGAATTTTCCTTGCCGGTGGCGGTGCGCTATTAAAAGGGCTCGACGAAAGGCTTGGCAGGGAGACTGGGATAAAGTTCTTCCGCGCGCAGGATCCGTTGAGCTGCGTGGTGCGCGGCGTAGGGCGGGTCATCGAAGATCTGCGGCAGATGAAGACACTGTGCATTGCGTGACCGATGGGCGGACCTGCATTCTTCTTGATAAACAAACGTGCCGTCTTAAAAAATACTGCCAAACTGCGTGCCAAGTTCGTTCAGCTCTTCTGCTGAAAGTTCACACGTAGTGCTCTCAATATTATTAAGAAGCTGGGCGCGGCACGTTGCCGAAGGAATTGGAACCACCGGCGTAGCGACTTGGCGTAACCAGGCAAGAGCAATTGCCGCTATCGTTGCGCCCCTTTTTCGGGCTATCTCACGTAGAAGTCCAAGGGCTTCGGTCCAAGCGCCGGTCGGTGCCGAGAAGTAGCGCACTCTTTTCCTATAATCGGTGTCGGCTAAATCTGCCGCCTGCTTCCCGGCAAGGGCCCCCCGCCCAAGCGGGCTATACGCCAAATAAGTTACTTTGTTACGCTGGCACCAGGGGATGACCGCTTCGAAATCACGTTGCTGAACAAGGCTCGCCTCATTTTGAACGGAAGCAATCGGTACGACCGTGAGCGCCGATTCGAGCTCTTCAACATTAACGTTGGACAGCCCAATCGAGCGAATCTTACCTGCGCGGAAGAGTTTATAAAAGGCTTCGAGCGAGCACATTAACGAAACGTTACGATCAACGCGGTGATACTGGAAAAGATCAATATAGTCAGTAGCAAGCCTGCGTAGCGATTGATTGCACGCATCAATGAGGTACGCTGGGTCGCCATTGCTCCCCGTTCCCGCGTCCGACCTTGTGATTCCGGCCTTAGTCGCAATGCAGACGCGATGGCGATTCGGTCCTAGCGCAATTCCCAGCAGCACTTCATTTTGACCACGGCCATACATATCCGCTGTATCAAATAGGGAAATCCCGCCTTCATACGCATCACGCAATAGCTGGATCGCCTGATCCTGTTTCGGCGGGCTTCCATAAAATTCGCTTAGGGGCATGCAACCGAAGCCGATTTCAGAAATCGCAATTCCCGTGCCACCAAGGAAGCGCTGCCTCATTGGGCGCCTCGCTCCAAGATAATGTCGACAATGAAATCGGCGCGCTCTGCGACTGAAAGGAGGCGCTTGCAGCCATCACGCTCAGAAGAGAAGGCGGGAACGGTTACGACTTCATGGCCGGAAGTTCGATACGCTTCAATAAGCCCTGCTTCAATGGCTTGCGCCTGAGCAGCCTCTCCCGGTATGCGGATGCTGCTCTCGGTATAGTGCGGTAACTTTTCAAAAAAAAGAATGAGCCCGTACTTCTTATGCCACTTCGAGGAATCCCGAAGATACCCCGGTACAGTGAGCGAATATCTGCCTTTAAGATATTCAAAGTAAAATCGAGATTCGAGCAACCCGCCGCGGTCAAGCAGGGTAAATCGATCCGGATCCATGTGCGATTCATTCATTACCTTGAGAAGATCGGTTCGCATAAGGCGATGTTGCATAGTGACATTTTGATAGGTAACCCCTTGCCGCTCATCGCTCTCTATCACCTCGGTAGCTGCCTCGTGCACGGCGAGATAGCCTCTTCGTACAAGCTCCTTCAGCACACTGGTCTTGCCAACACTCGATGTTCCGCTCAACACCCAAGCCTTAGGAAACTTTTGAGCTGACTCGTAGGAACGAACCTTCTGCTCCAAGACATCGAGAGGCACTCCGAGGTTGAATGGCAGCTTCCAGTCAGACGGAAGTCGCGTAGTTTCACGAGCCAAGCAAATAGTAGCACCCGCTTCCTGCGCCGGCGCGCTCTCGCGAAGTTGAGTATCAGAAAAAGGATTTGTCATGGCGGCATTGCCGTCGAGAGAAAGCGAAGAACGTCTTTCGGCTCATTCGCGTAAAAAGTGGGCTCATACTGTTCAAGTTGCCCGCGGCTTCCGCATCCCCAAACAGCCGCGAGAGCCGGCATCTTGGCCGCATGTGCCGCCAGTATGTCGTTGGGCTGATCGCCAACATAGACACAGGCATTACTCGAAACTCCAAGTCGCTGCGCCGCGCTGTAAAGTGAAAACGGATCCGGCTTATGCTTTCCGGGAGGACAGTCGTCGAAATCTACAATTGTTGCGATAAATTCAGCAAGCCCACTAACTCTCAGCTCCGTGGGAACGAATGCTTTGCGTTTCGAGGTTACAATTCCGATCGCGTATTCCTGTTCGCGGAGACTGCGTAATAGCGGTTGCACATTCGGGTAGGCGCGTACTCGATGATTAATCTCCCACCAGCCTTCAAGAATGGTGCCGATAATCTTATCGGCGACGGGAGCAAGTTCCGGAAATACGGAAGGAAGGCTTACCGAAATAGGCCGACCAATCAACGCGCGCGCCTCGGAGTCGGTGATCGGGCGATGGATAAACCGCGGCAGGACATCCTTGAACTGCTCGAGAGCCAAGTCTTCGGATGCTGTCAAAGTACCATCAAGGTCGAATAAAACGACCTGAAAACGTCTATCGTGCATTCGCCTCCTCCTGATAATACTGCGAAAGCTCTTTGGACGAATCTGGCATGTTACGCATCTTTTCAATAATTGCTGGCTCTACCGGCACTTCATTGCCATGCTTCTGAAATAGTTGAAAAAGCGTACGCCCATAGTGGAATAGACTATCATGTCCGCGAGCGTCGCGAATATTCCCGGGAAACGAGAGTCCAGCCACGGCGAGAAGCTTTGCTGCTAACTTTTGGCATGCCTCAGCGCATTCCTTCATTTCCGTCATTTGCACTGGGAAGAGCTGGGTTAGTCGTAAAATCTCTTGCGCAGATTCCGGAAGACATTGCTGCACTGACGCGCTGTGAAAATCGACTGAGAATCCCAGCTTTTCCATTATGGCGACGCGCACGGCCTCCTGAAGCTCTCGACGCGCGGCTATAAGAGCGGCCTCCCATTGTCCCGCCTCTCGAGCCCCCCGATTATCGTCACGATACGATTGCAGATCAATGTACGCACGCCATTGGAGAAGGCGTCTATGCGAGAAAGCCTGTAGACTTTCGGTGGAGATGTTAATCATATCCTCGGGAAGCTCCACCGATGAGGAAGAATTCGCTGATACCCTGCCGCGGAGCTCAATCAGTTTTCGGCGATGCAGCAGGTCAATAATAGCGCGTCCGTGCGCCGCCGCAGGAATGGCCATGGGCAGGCCGTCAGGCAAGGCGAGCTTTTCCACGAACTTAGTCACGCCACTGCCACGTACATGATGGACCATGGCTCCGACCACGAATACCACTTCATCCCCGATTTGATAACACCAAACATTTTTAGCCAATGACACATTAATTGCTGTACTGGGTTCAAAAGTCTCCTCGGGCTCGAGCACTTCCTTAAGCACCGCCATCGCGGTCTCGCGGTCGGCAACCTTCGCAACACGACTCTCGAGAGCTCGATATGATTCTACCGTCGGATGTCCGTTGCCATGAATTCGCGCGAGCATTTCGTAACGCCACTTCGCATTTGGACAGTTTTCGCCACGTCGCGCGCAATAGCTCGATATTTTAAGAATGGCCAACTCTCCGAGCACGGCACGAACGTCATCCCACGAGCCCAGTGCGAACAGTCCTGAGAGTTTCTCCAAACACTCACGACGACTTTCATGGTTGCGCCGAAGCAGCACAGTAGAAAGCGAGAGTGGCGAAAAGTAACGGGAACGCATTGCGTGAAAGCGAGTCTGATTCCAAATCGGAGCTCCCGAACTCGAGCGAAAATACACCGTAAGCTCCTCTAACGAAGGTATCGTCCCTCCTTGGGCAGCGATGCCGACTTTTCTTGAAATGCCGAGCCACTCCATTCGCGAGTAGCATTGCACATCAACTCTGCGATTATTCTCAAAAATTTGATGGCTTCGCACTCGCGGTGGTCGCCTATTTCCGACAATAAAGAGAATGTCGACGTCTGACGCCTCGTTAAAAAATCCGCAGGCGAGAGATCCGCCGACAAATACATGCTCACCTGCCTGCGGACCCAGCAGCTCGCAAATACGCGCGTGGTCCACGACGTTATGATGTGAGACAAGATTGGCGGTCATGAAAGTCCTTGCACAATATTTACACTCCAAACGCTCTTTTTTGGCGCAGCAAGATAAATCGAGTCAAACTTTGCAACCTGCTCGCTCCACCAGCCCGAAACAACTGTAGCCTGCGCAAGTATTTCGTTCTCCCATACGCTCAGAGAGAAATTCTCACCGTCTGGACGCACGCAAAGGGCCACCGCAATAAATCCAGGCTGCGCCTTGACCAACGGCAAAATTGAGTGGGAGATTCGAACCGCTTCGGCGATTAATTCTCGGCGATACCTACCCGACACCATTCTTCCAAACGCACCGGAACAGGGACGTAATCCATCAAGCGTTCTTACCTGATAAGACTCCTGAATCTTCGGAGAGTTATTGGAAAGCTCCTCTCCAATCACAAGCCGATGAGATGACCCCACGGCGTTACATTCAAGTGTATATGCAGGTGTGAGATGCGCTGGCTCTCCCGGCAACAATAGTTCGGCGATAAGATCTCTAGCGGTGCTAACGTGCTGAATATCCATTGAGTTGCAACTTATGAAAAATAAACGAGGACTCCAATACGATAAACTCCCACGCATCAAGCGGAATCAGATTTCGCTTCATGACATCCGAGACATGACAAAAGCGTAAGCTCTCGAAATCCTCGTGACGAGCAAGTGTGCCGAGAATTTCGAGGAGCGTAGTTTCCGACGTCGTCGCATTGGAGCGCGTGTATTTCTCCAACTGATACCTTTCTATCAGCTGAGCCTCTCGTTCGAGCAGACCATGCATCTGCTCGGCGACCAGTCGGTATGAGGAGGAATCAGCGACCGCCGTGCGCATCGCGGCATAAATTTCAAAAAGCGCGGCGCGCGGGAATTCCTCAAGTTCGTAAAGTCGCGCAAGTATTCGAGCTTTGACGTTGACGAGAGTGCCGAAAAAACCCTCGGAACGAGCTCGCACCCCATTCCACATGGAACAGTAATCAAAAAATCGCCGGTGAACTTCCTGCCTTTCGCCTTTTAAGACAAAGGGCACGCGATCAATCGCGCTGCGCACTTCGTCAATCGAGAAAAAGATTGCCGCCTCTCGTAAGGCCTCCAAGGAATCGTCCGAAGAGTGCACTGTACAGAGAACCACGTTAATCGCTGGATAACTATGCCGAAGCTGGCCAGGTCTCGTCAGCGCGGGATTCGAAGGCCCCTTAATCTCCTCGACAAAATGACTCAGTGAGCGATACTCGGCGGGAAAATTCCCCGCCCAGAGCGTAACCAACGCTGGGGCGGCGGCATACATTCGACGCGTGAGCCACCAAAGTGGTCGCATCTCACGTTCAAGCAGACGAAGCTGAGTAAATCGGTAGACCTCCTCGATATCGCGATCCTCAATGTACATATGCTTCCATCCAACCAGCGAGAGTCCGTGCTTTTCGATACTTTTCGCGATTTGAGGATGGAGACCCCTTTCAAGGGCGTCCGGACGCATGATTATAAAGGCCAAGTGGTTGCACTGCGCGCGCTGCGTCGAAGTGAGCTGCGCGGTAATCTGTTCAGAGGTTAGATACACGGGCTGCCTCCGCTGAACATATTGAATCCGCAATGGTAGTCACGGCATATTGGGTTCCGTATAATATTCCCTCAACCACACCGCGCGGCCCAAGAGCAGCGAGCTGCCCTAAAAAATACACTCGAGGAGAGCCATGCAACGAGTAATCGGAAGCGATATGCGGATATCCAGCGCTTGCCTGCGTCGACGCATACATGCCATCGAGAAATGACAGATGCGACAATTGCGGCTGAAAGCCCGTTGCACAGACAATCTTGTCAAAGCGCTCGACACTTCTGTCGTTGAGAGTGACCTCCACTCCCGTCGCGCTGTAGCGACATTCAGTAACATAAGTATTCACGCAGTAACTCACATGATTCATCGTCGCTGAGGATCGCGAGAGTACAGAGACAAAATCAGCATAACTGCGCGGGCTCACCCAGGGGCCTTCCGACTGAATCCGAAGAACTTCACAAAGTCGGCGAGCCACGGAGAGTGCCTTGAACTTCTTCCAATACGAGGGCTTGAGGTATCGAATCGGGTAAGGAAGATGATTAACCTTCATTCCGGACTTCCATACGATTACCGTCACGTCCGCGCCCGCCTCCCACAGCCGACAGGCAATATCCGGAGTAGCATGCCCACCCCCTGCAACAAGAACTCTGCTGCCACGCAGCCCCGTGAAAAGACCATGTCCAATTGAGTGTTGGCAAAGCGTTGCTGGCAGGGAACGTGCCCAATCAGGAAATACCTTCGAATCGAGCAGACCAGTGGCAACGACAACGTATTTTGCGAAGAGAATCCTTCGACTGGTCGTCACTACTACCCCGCGTGCGGTCGGTGTCAGCGCGATTACACGTTCCCCACATAACACTCGTGCCCCCGACTGCTGCGCAACTGTCCGGTAATAGTCCTGAACCACCTCCTTTGGAAGAGTATCGCTTGCCATCATCTCTGAGGTCATCAGCGGATGGCGCGATGCAAAGGTACGCAAGGTCCAGGCACGATCAGGGCTCGGCACGATAGTATCGGTGTAATCTATTCGCGTGCGAGTAGGCGAAGTTCCCGCAAAGGTCGAGTCCCACGCGCCAACAATTGCCGCCCCTTCGATTCCGATAAAGCTTCCCGGCAACCGTCGCTCCATCTCCACGAGGAGCGAGACACCTTTCGGCCCGAGACCAATTACAATTCCCAGCGCGTCCATGCGGCGAAAATATCAGGAGTCGGACGTCATGCCCACAAAAACTCACGCTTCTGAATCTTTGACTGCCGTACAAAATAGAGCTAACTGAGCTTGGACTACTCGCCACTATATTCATGAGCATGCTCGCAACATCGAGCTCTTGATCCGCGTTCAGCTTTTGCAAAACGCTCACAGTTGCCCAATGACGCCAAGCTCTTACTAGTACTCTGTAACATAAGTTTTCCGACTCTTCTCCCCTCTGTGCTCTCAGTGACTCTGTGGTTTTTTTGGAAGTAAAATAAACCACAGAGTCACGGAGAGCACAGAGGGGGAGCTGAGGGAAGGAAAAGTTACTTTTGTTACAGAGTACTAGAACGCCTCTTCGTGAAGAAACTTGATCAACCTGCGCTTTGTCGCCGACCAATTCGTATGAAACGCACAGGGATGCGTTTCATTGCAAGGACGTTTAAATAATACGCACTCCGATACCACGATAGGATCTTCAAGGGCTACGCAAATAGAGTAAAACGTTATCTTCCCGTTTTCAGTATTTAGAGCCACGCCGCCATTTTTACCGCGCCTACTCCTGAGCAATCCCCGGGCCACCAGAAGTCTCAGCACCTTTGAAAGATAGGGAGCGGGGACCGCGGTCGCCGCAGCGATCTCCTCTACGCGTTGAAAGTCATGCGCGCCAAGCGTCTTCAGATAGCTTACCGCACGAAGGGCATATTTACTTTGTTGCGAGAGCATGCGTCCGATGTCAAAACAGGGCACTGTACAAAACGTCGCATAGGGTCACTCCGCCGCGCTGATCGGAGCGTCCAAGCCATTTAGCGATTGCCCGGTTACCAGCCACCTACCCTACCCGATTCTGGCGTCGCTGGCGAGGAAACAATTCTTATAGCCACACAGCGCGGCGTAGCCGCAACCAAAAGTAACCGAATGCGCCGTTACGGCCCGCGCGGGAAATGGCGCGAGCCTCCACTGTGCTGCGCTATATCCACCTGCACATCACCAAAATTCGTCTTTTAGCGTCCCAGCACAGACAACAATACCGCGGCGTCTATTAAAATGCCGGCGCCTGAATTCGC
>CAZEAC010000007.1:0-19900 GCA_964510065.1 uncultured Bdellovibrionales bacterium
GTGGTGTGGGGATTGGGAATCCGTCAATCTTGGCGGTTCCCGATTACCCGATTATGGGCGCTGCCGCACTTTCTCCACGCCGGGCCTCGTGCAAAAATTGCCAATCCAGCAGCTAACAAATATACAGCAAGGTTGTTGTAGCCCGTAGTAGCCGATATCTCAGTCCCGAAAGACCTATCGACCAAACTAAAGAAATCGCCAACAACTTTCAGCCCGCCCAAGTAGAGAAAAAATCTGAAGGCATACATCCAGAGCGCGCTTCTAAATTTGATTGAGCAGGTATCGGTCATAATTTAGCAACTCGGATCATCTCGCCCATAACTATGTATTGTCCTTATTCTTTTTATACTTTCACCAGCGGAGCACCTAAACAATTGAGCTGGCATCTTTTCTAATGATTACAGTCGATTAGTAGTATGTGGCTATGCACAATAATGACTCAGGAAATGAGCCATTCTGTCCTGACTAGACGTTGGCTAAGGACTACTCGGTCGGCACAATACCGACGAATAGAGGGCAACTTTTTTCCCGTTTCCACGAATAGTCAGCGTGGATAAAAATAGCTCACAAAAAAAGTACCTGTTGTTCACGCCACTCGGAATCCAAGCTATGGAGATATTAACGCAGGTCTAAATCTTTCGCGATCTCCCGGGCCTGCACCAAAATCTGGCGAACGTTACTTTCGCCGAAACCAAATGCAGTGCCGATATCCTGCAGCGTTTCATCGCCTTCAGCATTGGCAACACGTTCTATGACGTTCATCCGAAGGTTAGCCGCCTCAACCGCTCGGCGACGCGCATTCGAAGTGCAATGGTCGCGAAGTGCCCGAATTACAGCGTCAGCATCGCTACATTTGGCTACTCCGATCTCCTCGGCAAGTGCGCGCATTTTTCGGTATACAAGACGAACTGACGAGTCATCAATCTCGTAACGCAGCGCGAGCTCGGCGCTGGAGACTCGCTTTTGCGAAGCGAGCCGGAAAAATCGCAGATTTCTCTCTAATGTGTGATGGTTAGTGACCTCTGCTTGAAGCAGCGGAATAAGCTGAGCGTCGGGAGTAGCAAGGCTCAGAACCTTGAGTGAGAAAAGCGCCTTTAATTCCTGAACCGCACGGTGCACCGTATTTTTATGAACGCCTTCGCGAAGCGCGATTTCGCTGGCAGAGAAACTCTTCGCGCTAAAATGGATCTCGCCAAAAATTTGAAGGTCGCGCTCCAACTGGGCTGTGTCGAGATAGCTCGCAAAAAGAACTTTCTCCCACGCAGCTCGCATGCTCGCGCAAATCCACTTTAGTGCATCGGGATCATGGACGACTGGAACGTTTTCATCGGCGATTTCGCGTTCAGGTCCCGTGTCGCCCTGATGCTCGGTTTGGTCGAGGTCGGTATTCATAGAAATTGTGCAGCCGGGAAGGTCTTTCGATGTCTCTTCTCCATCTATTTGAGATAAGCACAGCACCGCGCGGAGCCGCTGGATCTCGCTGACGCTTCGTGCGGTGGCGCGAGGCGAGTGTTTGAGGATTTCGGCAATGCGTTCATTCGATATTTCAAGGTCAAGCGCTTGGACGCCGGCATTTATACAATCCGCGACAAAGCTATTGAGGCGATCCTGCATCTTCATGTTGATACCGAAGCGATTGCGCACCTCGCGCTGTACCAGCCGTTTCATCGCCGTATGCATCGGCAGGTAGGCATGCGAGGAGAAGCGAAGTCCGAGACTTGGCTCGTAGCTTTCAACCGCGGCAATAAGCGCGGGGATAGACTCGTGAATGAGATCCTCGCGCGGCGCTCGGTTCATGAATTCTTTGGAGAGGCCGGCAGCAAGCATATATTTCGCGGTGATGAAATGCTCGCGTGCTTCCGAATATTTACTGGGATCGTCGAGACCCGACGCCGAATACAGCTTCATGCGAGTACCAAGGATAATTTCGCCTAAAAAATTTATGCGGTCCGTAACTAATAACGTGCGAACTATTCGAGTTGCTGTTGATGAAGCAATGTCGTCGGAGGCCGAATCGGAGACCCGCGTGGATAGCGGTTCTAAATTCTCAAGCTTGACGAGGCTGTAATTCGCCTGTGCGCGCCACAACGAAAAGGGGATTTTTTCGAAGAACGTCGCGCATGCGGCAAGTAGAACAGCTCGCTTCTCTCCCTGGTAGTGCAGGTATCGCGCCGAACTCAGTGCGAGATCGAGCACGGCGTCGGCATTGTCCCAAGCAGAGAACTGATCGAGCGCGACGAGGTGATGGCAAATTTGCTCTTCACTATATTGCGAATTCACCACAAAAATATCGCTAAGTACGCTGCGAAGCCTTTCTGATAGAGTTGTCTGCTTAGGTCTGTGTCGGAGTGATTTCCACGCTTCGCCCTGCGTACCACGAATACGATCAAGAAACGTGGTAATGGTAAGAGGACGTTGGGAGTCTTCCGTAACATTAGAGTCTTGCCTTGGGCCCCCGATGCCAAAATAGAGAAGCGCCGCCTCGCCCTCAGCAATGCTTGCTAGCTTGAAGCGATTTTTGACGTCGCGCACGGAAATGCGGCAAATGCTCGCAATCCAATGCCAACCACTCTCCCACGCTTTGAGCTGTGCAACTGCGGAAGCAAAGAGCTCTTCAAGTTTAGTTTGTTCAAAGTGTGCAAAACCTTCTTCGGTAAGTGCTCGGGCAAGCTCGCGCCAGTCGCGCCGAACCGGAATTTCCGAGGTGCCGTAATAAAGCTCTAAAATTCTGCGCTGAAGCTTGTGTAGCGTCCAAAGTCGCTCCTCGGTGATTTTTTCGAATTCAATATGATTTTCAGCGGCGAAAGCCTGCCAGCCCGCAAGCGCCGTCTGCGCTTGCACCTGAGCTGCCTCTTGCCGAGCTTCGAGCACCATCGCTCGAGCCGTGGTAGCTGCATCATTGAGCGGTGCGAATTTCTCCCAGATATGATCAAAGGTGGCACGCAGAGTGGGAAGCATTTCAAGATGCTTTTGATAGCGCGACTGATCTTCTGTGCCCCGGGCAATCTGCCTTTCTAAATAGAGCCGCGTGTTCTCAAGCGCGCTTCCCGTATGTACGATGAGCGCTCGCACGCTTCGCAGCAGCGCGTCTATTGAATAATTTGTCGATTCTTGAGGAAGAATTCGAGCGCTCTTTAGGCAATGGCTGTAAAGTCTTCCGTACGCAGTCAACATGCGAACTCGTATCTCGGCGGTGTCGTAACAGTTGTCCACTCCGAGCAAAGGAAGCGTTCGCCCAAGCGTGGCGATTGCCTCACGAAAGCCATCTACTATCTTTTGTGCTTCACGAATGTGATCTTCTTTTGGCGGCGATTCGTTTGCAATCTGTTTTCGCTGGTGCTCAAGAGCGATATCGCGCAGTTCAAGCAGCTGCAGATCGCACTCGACGCCTTTTCGAATAGTCAGGTAGAGGAAAAAATCTGCGTCATCGGGCTTATCGTTAAAGTTGCCGCGCACACAGTCGGATTCAAGCTGTTTGAAACTTTCACGCAGCCATCCGAAAGCTCGCTCGAATTTAGGGAGCGTCTCAATTATTTCACTTGGAGTCTCGAGAACGCGACGTCGCGCAATCACATCTCGAAGAGTTGGGGTTAGGTCTTTTATCGCTTGTGTAAGCTCGCGAAAGCTTGCTGGGCGGCGTACGCTGGGTAAGTTACGTGGCGCTTCTTGGAAGTGTTCCTTTTTGAGTTCATGTGGTGCTGGCTCAAGATCCACTGCGCCGTTCCTCCCTGAAATTGGAACTGCCTCAATATAACGCGGTACCCGGAAATATCAAAGTTGTGAAAGTAGCGTTGAGGGCTGTGGAAAAAGCCGGTTAATAAAGTGCTGCCGGATTGGCGACAGTTTGCAGCACAGTGCCCGAAGCGCCATTGGTTCCTGCAGCGGTTGAGTTGTTTCCGATATTACCGGGGTTGACTGCGCCGCCAGAGCCGCCGTTTCCTCCTGCGCCGCCACCGCCGCCGCCGCCGTAGTAGACGATGGCGGTTATCGCACCGGCGCCACCTGCGGCACCGCCGGCGCCGCCAGTGACGGTAGTAGTGCCTGAGCTTTGAATGCTAGGAGCTATCAAATGAATGACGCCGCCACCACCGCCGCCGCCAGGGCCGTAACCGTAAGTGCCGTCATCGGCGAGAAAAGCTCCGCCATCTCCGCCACGAGCTACAATGCTCCCGCTATTTGAAACCGCAGTCGCTGATGCGAGCACGACGTAACCGCCGCCGCCACCACCAAAGTAAGGGGTTGTTGAATCATCTCCATCGGCGATTATGGTGCCTTCATTAGAGACCGCGCCGTTGCAGAGTATTGTCACATTACCGCCGCCAACGCCGTCCGATTCAGTATTGTTGCTAAAGCCCGCACCGGCAGAGAGAAGCCCGAGTCGAAGTAATCCTTTGGCGACTGCGCCTGCCAACGCAGTCCCGCCAACTCCACCCAGCGATTGACCTCCGACCGAACCCAATGTTGTTGCCGCGGCGCCATTTTCGGCGAATTTGGCACCGTTTCTAAGTCCCGGAAGAACTGAAATAGTTCCTTCGTTAACAAAAGTACCGGTGCAACGAATGACCGTGCCGGACGGTACAGTGAGTGTGACGCCGACATCAATAGAGAAGTCCGCGTACTGCGGATTGCTGTCGTTGAATGCTGTGTTAGCCGCAAAAGCGCGAACTCCCGCCGAGCCGTCGCCGTAGATTCGTAATTGCCCGTCTTCGCCCTGTACTCCCTGAATACCGGTCGGACCCTGGACACCCTGTTCACCCTGTAATCCCTGCTCTCCCTGTTGCCCCTGTGCTCCGCGTGGTCCGACAAGGGTTGAGAGGTCAAGTTCGGTTTCAGATTGGCTTGTGAGACAGCGTGGCCGAACCACCACCGACCCACTATCAGGAGCTACACAGATTACCGATCCACTCGGCGGACGCCGATTTCGTCTACCACGATCGACATAGCAGGTATTGCCGACTCGCCAATCACGACATTCAGCTTTCGAGAGACCAAGTGATTTGCAGTCGTAGGGGCATGGTTTTGAGGTAATCTCGGATTTAGCGCTTGCACCGAAGACGAACACACTCGCCGTAAGCAAAATAGCGACCTTGACTCGAAAGATACCCGGCCAAATCATACAGTGGATCTATCGGCACTCTCCCCTGATTGTATGAGAATCCGAGAAAAGCTGATGAAAAAGCGCTGCATTTTGGCTGTTGTAAGTAACAGCCCGGAATCTCTGTCTGATTTCTCGACAAAAAGGTGGAATAATCAGGAATTTCTTGATTAAAGCTGCTTTTGTGGGAAACTGCCTAACACGCATGCTGCCTCAACAAACCACGCACTCGAGCGATCAATCCTCGTCGCAAGTACTTCAGACGCTTACGGTCAATCGCTATCGTGGAGTGGTGTTTGATGTTGACGACTCGATTCTCGCAACTGAGACGCTTGCACGAATCCCGCACATAAATATCCGGACTTTTAACGCAGCGCTCGCCGAATTTTTCGGACGTGAACTCAGTGAAGATCTGCGAGCTGCACTTCTGGCTCATTATAGTTCAACGACGCCGAAGGATATGCTTCCGGGAACATTTCGGCTGTTGCAAGTTCATGGATATTTACTAAAGGAAGTTGCAGATCCGGAAGAGCTCGGCGAAAAGCTTGCCGCGCTCCGAATCAAGCAGAGTCTCGCCGCAATTGCCGCGGGGGATATCTTTCCATTGCCCGGCGCGCTGGATCGAATTAGGGAGCTCCACGCATTTGGGCTTAAAGTCGGTCTTTATACCAGCGCGCGCAGAGTTTACATGGAGCCACTACTCGAGGCGGCGTTCGGCGAGGAGTTTCGCCGCATGGTACCGCATGAGCTGCGAGTGTATGGGTGTCAGGTTTCCGGACGGAGAAAGCCCGATCCGCTTGGTTGGCTTCTGGCGTCGATCAGAATGGGCTTCCCAGTGTCAGAGCTTGTCGCCGTCGATAACGCCACAGTTGGAATTGAGGGATCACTTGAGGCAGGCTACGGATTAAGTCTTGCATTACATCACGGTGATGCATCGCAATTTGAAAAATTCAGCGCGCGTGGGCCGGCGTTTCAATCGCTGAAGGATCTTTCTAGTTTTCAGTTTGTGCGGTACTGAGCTATCGTGGCCATTCGCCGCTATATTTCGCCACTCACGATATGCATCACATTTTCTTTACCCAAGCCGATCCGGGCTTGTTGGCGCTTCAACGTTCTCGTCGACTTTCAGGTTTGAGTTTAAGGTATCCTTGGAATTCTCCGCACCTAATTTGTATTTCTCCGCCGGTATTTTTCCATTTCGCTGTTCGTCATTGTCTTCGTAAGGGTCGTTTTTCCCTTTTTTATGCGATTGCGGAACTTCAATGATGAGGTGACTTACTAGGTCTTGGTCAAGACCGGAGGCGGCTGCCTGAATCATGCCGCGTGAATCAAGTGTTCGAAGCGTAAGCGCAATTCCTTCGCCGAGCGCGAATGATTGCTGCTGGCCGACAAGTGTTATCGGGCTGCTCGATAGTTCGCTCGCTGAGCTGTTTGTCACAGGTGCACTTGGGGCTTTGGCACCGGATAGTGCCTCGGCGATATCTTTACCGAACTGCGCGAGCTGTTCACCGCTTCCAAGGTCAAGCAGTGAGAGTTTGGAGATTCCATTAAGCGCGTTGCTGATTCTTGAGGTCGAGGCGAATTGATGTGCGCTGAGCAGATCATTGAAGCGTTGGCCAAGGCCCTCAACGAAGACTTCGCCATTCGCGCTCGCTTCAATTGCGCCAAGGGCATCATTGATTCTGCTATCGCCTTTAAGGCTTTGAAAACCAGCTTCGAGGGTCGATAGTTCGTTTTGTAATGCTTCGCGCTGCGCAAGAGTAAGATTCTCGTTATTAAGCGAGCGCCTTATCTTATCTGCGGTGGAACCGAGCTCCTGAAGATATTCGGCGAGGCTATCCAGATATCCTCTTCTCGCCGGGGATTTAAGCTCTTCGGTGCTGGAATCGGTCTTTAGAAGCTTTGTGGTGGCGTCAGAGAGCTTGCTCTCAGGCAATACAAGGTTTACGCCAATCTTACTTGGCGGTCGCACATTGCGCCTTGCAAACGCTGCTGGCGCGCTTGAAAGTAGCGGAATCTCCACGACAAAAAGATCGGCAATCCCTGAAAATTTCTAAAGCGGAAATTTTGATGTCATGAGTGCAGCCTTTGAACAATTAGATTCGGCTAAATAAGCTCACGCATGAGCACGAAGAGATTTGCATAGTCTTGGCGCATGAAGTTTTTCGGTGACCATATTTCAATATGATCAATTGCACCGTTTAAGGTGACTCCTTGGCCAGGCGTGATCCCAGCCTTGCCAAGTAGCTCGTATGGAATAGTAAGACGCCCAAACTGGGTAAGGGTTACCGTATGCGCTTCGGCAGAAGCACTCGCAGGCAATTTATTGACGATCCCGGCTCGATATTCGCACTCTCGAAATAGAAGGATTCGATGCACTGGCGCTTCGTCCGTGGCATGGGATGGTCTGCTGATATCGGGAAGGGTCACAAGAACTACGCGCTCTCTGGTCTGTGGATCCAGAAGGTTTATCATTTCATGAGAAGCCTCACGCATGCGCTGAAACCAGCGTGTGGGAAGAGCGACTCTGCCGCTCGCACTTATCGTTGCCTCGAAAGAGCCTGAAAAAACAAGTGGGCAGCGGAGCACCGTGCGCACGAGAGATTTGACGGACTTTTCCGCTGGCTTGGGCGATGTACTATTTACTTCCTGAGGAAGCATTGATTACAACTCACTATTTGTTACGCGCGCTAAGGTTTATTCGGCGGCCGAATTTTCGACGACCTCAAATTTTTCGACGGCGCACAGCGGGCAGAATCCTAAGTTCTGAAGCGCGCGCGACGTCCAATGGCCGCAACCGCTGCATGCTACCACAAAGTGCTCCTTTAGTGGATAGGCGCCGAGAAGTAGAAACAGCGACAAAATCGTGGAAACACTATAGCCAATTAGCGGGTTAGGTTCACCGAGACTGATCAAGGTTCCGGCGAAAGAGATAAATCGAGCGGCGAACATTGGCGTAATCGCCAGGAAGAAGTTCTGGATATTTATCTGATTAACCCAAAGTACTCGATCGCGTTCGAGGGCGTCATTTCGCTGCTTAGTCTCGCGAAGTCCTTTGCGCACTGCGAAAATTGCAGGAATCGCAATAACGAGAACGGCCGCGGGAGCATACATTCCGAATTTACTGAAGCGCACCAGAAGCTCGACAACTATCAGCACTACGCAGAGTATCGCGCCGACTTTGGCGTAGGTGCTGAGCAAACTTTTTCGCGCGCTCCTAAGCCAGCTAAGTGAAGAGAAAATTCGCTCACGGAAGCCAAAAAGAAAGGCAAGCAGGGCGGCTGCAACTACCGCGGTGGTCAAAGGTGCGCGCGGTACCCGAATTGTAGTCGAAAGCAGTAGCGCGTCAATTGGAAGGGTATAGAGAAGTACTTTCCAAACAAGTATTGCTTTGCCGTGTAGGTAAACGCTTGGAAAGCGGGGTGGACGAAAGGGCCGCAGCACCTTAGGCGCGGTCGTTGGCTGGCGTGCCGATTTGGCCCGGCTCATTGTGCGACCTTAGATATGGATGTGTGCATGCACAAGTGTTATTGTCCGAGCCGGAATTGCCGTGACTAGAGCAGCTTCTCTCGCCAAAGTAAGTAGTGAATCTAAAGAGTTAACAGTCTCGGAACTGTTGCAGCTGCTTAATGCTGCGCTAGAGGTTGAATTTCCAAGGCTCCGTTTTATCGGAGAGATTTCGCAAATCAGCTCGGGGCCAAGCGGACACCTCTACTTCACCGTAAAAGATGAGCAGGGACAGATTAGCTGCGCAATGTGGCGAAGCTATACTGCGCAGCTGACTTTTCGTCCAAAGCAGGGCGACAAGGTAGTACTGGAAGGGCGGCCCTCAATATATCCCAAAAACGGGCGTTTCCAGATAATCGTCTCAAAAATGGAGCCCGCCGGAGAAGGGGCGCTACAGAAGAAGTTTCTTGAGTTGAAAGCCAAGCTCGAAGCTGAAGGGCTCTTTGATGCAGCGCGAAAGCGCGCGCTTCCGTTCTTACCCCGTGCAATTGGCGTGGTGACTTCAGGCCAGGGTGCAGTAATTCACGATATTATGGTTCGCATTCGTGAGAGAATGCCTGCGCTGATTGTCTATCTCGTCGATGTGAGGGTGCAGGGTGAGGGGGCCGCGCGTGAAATCGCCGATGCAATTGCGCTTCTTAACGAGAAAAACTGCGTCGACGTGATAATTGTAGCGCGCGGTGGCGGGTCGCTCGAAGATCTTTGGGCTTTTAACGAAGAAGTAACGGTGCGTGCGATATTTAGCTCTAAGATCCCCGTGGTTTCGGGAGTAGGGCACGAAGTCGACGTGACTCTTGCTGATCTTGTAGCCGATCTCCGTGCGCCGACTCCGACCGCGGCCGCCGAAATTGTAGTACCGCGACGGGATGAACTTTTGAGCAAGATAGCGCAGCTCGAAGAGAGGCTTCACGACTACGAGCATTGGTTCCAACCGCTTTTTCAGGCGGTGGACGATTGCGCCGCGCGGCTTGAGCTTCGAATCGGTTCGGTTCTTCAGGAAGCAGAGCTTCGCTTTGAAAATGCGCGAAATAGACTACGGCTTATTCATCCAGAGCGAGTGCTAGCGAATCTAAGCGCGATGCTGACCCTGCTTCGAGAGAAGTTAGGCGCGGCCTTGCTTGCGCAACACAAAGATAGAAAGGCGGAGCTTGCGCGGATCGAAGCGAAACTTCGCGAGGCGCTTCCACCGACGCGAATTCGCTTTCTCAGTGAGCGGCTTCGTGCCGTGGAAGAGAGATTTGAGCTTGTTGCAAAACGGCGGCTCGAAAAGGAACGCGAAAGGTTACATTCCCTGAGTGAGACGCTTCGCGCGGTAAACCCGCTTCGTGTGCTGGAGCGGGGGTTTTCGTTGATTGAAACAGCAGACGGAATAGCACGGTCATCGAAAGATCTCGCAGTCGGTGACACGGTAACGATTCGTTTTGCGGAAGACGCGGCACGCGCACGAATTGAACAGAAAGATTTGCGATTACAAGGGAGACAGTATGGCAAAGGCAGTTAAATTAGAAGAATTGGTCAGCGCGGAAGATCCGAAGGGCAAAATTGACGTGCTCAGCTTTGAACAGGGATTGCAGCTTTTAGAAGAGCTTGTGGCGACCGTCGAAGGCGGTAAGCTTGCGCTCGATAGCTCGATTGTTTCGTACGAGCGCGGTGTGCAGCTGATCGAGCATCTTAAGTCGAAACTAAGTGGAGCGGAAGAAAAGCTCCGGCTTTTGCAGCGGCAAAAGAGCTAGCACTCTACGGCGCTCGCGACAAGGATTCCTTCGGATTTACAGGCATCTCGCTCACCTCGCGACGAACCCTGGTGAGATTTGCGAGTTAGTGAGAATTTCCAAATGAACAAAAATTGCAGTCGATACACCTGCTGTCAAAAAGGAGACAGGGAAGCGAAATAGCACCACACCCGATAAGACAGCTGAGTGTAACAACTGGAAGAAGAATCAAAGCAGGGAGAAAGGTGGTGCTTATCGCGATCTCCATTGGAATTGAGAGCGGAGCGAGTATAGCTCCAGTCGTCGTAAAGCTCTTGGTAAGCCCACACTCTTTGCCGTCAGGAGCTAATAGATACAGATATCCTTCTTTTCCTTCGAAAAACCTATTTTCGGGAACTTTTGCTGCCATGCGCGAAAGGCTATCGGCTGCGTACTGGCTCCCGCAGGTTGCCGCCTCTGTGTAGATCCATATTGCGCGGCTTCGACCTGAAGGGCTTTGAACTTCGGCGCTCCCGTTTCGAAAGCTATCTTCCAGGCACTCAACCTTATAATTGCGAGTCAAAGCGGAAGCATTGTGATCATCTGCAACCTCGGCACATAGACCAGCGCGATCTCCGCGGAGGCGAATTTCTTCGACACGAGCAATTCGATCCAAAGCCTCTTTTGTCAAAGTATAGCGAAAGCATCCGGAAAGACCGGCGGCTGGGATGGCGGCCATGAGGACAATGAGAATCTGAAGCGCGATTTTGTGACGTGTTCTGATTTCGGCCATACGCAGAGTGTGCCAGCGCGCAGTATAAAGAATCGGTGCGAGCTCTGACAATAGTCAGCACGAATAGTTGTGAAAAATTCCTTTGCTCTCCAAGAGTAATAGTGAGCATGGAGGTGTGCTACCGCTGCGCGAGAACGTCCTTATACATCGGCTTTAAAGTGATACTCGCCATTTTCGATTTCACGCAACTCATAGCGTAACGAAAGCTCACCCTGTTGATTGAATGTATAGCTGTTAAAAGCGCCAACAAAGCCTTTCATCTGCTGAAGAGCATTTTGCGGGTGCTGCTGCTTGAGTGCGTAGCTTAAGAGTAGCACACTGTCGTAACCCCAGGCCGCAAAGGGATTACCCTGGGGGAATTCTTTATAAAAGTCGGGAAAATTCTGCGCTGAGCTGGGATCGGGCTTAACTGAGAGATACACAATACCATCGGCGAATGTAGCAGCTTGTTTGATTACCTCTGGGTTCTCGACTGAAATATTTGAATAAAGCGGAACTTCGAGATGCGCCTCATTTATTCGGCGCAATACCACTGCAGTAATATCTGGAAGTGACAGCATAAATAGCGCATCTGGACGTGCCTTTCGGATCCGCGCGAGGCTTGTGCCGATATCGAGATTTTTCGAATCAAAGGGAACCTCAGCAACAACGGCAAGGCCATCACGTAGTGCCGCCGCTTTGGTTCGTTCAACAATGGTGCCGGCCCAAGAGTTGTTTATATAGAGAAATGCAATTGAGCGATGATTGAGCGATTTTAAATACGCGACAGTCTTTTCGGCAGCGATGCTCTCGTTGACATCCATTCGGAAGTTAAAGCTGTTGGAATTCTTGAACTCCGCCGTGTTGCACCCCGCAGCGAGATGTATAATTTTACTTTCCTGAGCTTTCTGGTTGAGAGCTTGACAGGTTGCTCCACCAAAGCTAATCAGAAAATCAACGTTGTCGATGCGCGTGAGCTTTTGAAACGCCGAGAGTGCCGTAGCCGAATCAAAGCGTGAATCCTCCCAAATAAATTCTAGCGCAGATTTCTGCGCGGCGAGGTTCAAGCCACGTTGAAATTGATGCCCATAACTCGCGGCATCCCCGCTCAGCGGCAAGATAACGCCGACTTTCGGAGTGGCCATGGCTGGTAAAGGCGATAAAAAGAGCATTAGGCAAACTACTACGATGCAGAAAGTAGAGCTCTTGCAATGTTGGGAATTGGCCGCGTCAAATCTTTTCGGCTTATTGTTATCGAGATGCGCCTGCTTTCTATTTTTCATATTTCCGACCTTACATGAAGCATTCGTTCGAAAAGATTCGCCTGCACGCTCCCGAGTTAAGCGGTTCAGCGCCCATTCTGTACGGGCGGTAAGACTGCGGGAACCGTCATTTGCGGCTTACAGGAAGAGTGCTTGGACATCGTTGGCGCTGAACGCCGGGCTGTTCGTAAATTCATGTATGAGGGCCCGTAATATGTTCCAATGAAGCATATGAAAGAGTGTACGAAGTGGCAATTATTTTTGAGGCAACCAGATTACGTGACCACCGCATAACTTGGATATGTCAGGTTTTATGATCCAGAATCCGAGTGGAATGGCAACATGGCCGAGGTAGTTCAGTCATCAAAGTTAAGTCCTGATCAGGTTTTGGAGCGGGTTAAGCATTCCATAGTCTCCGCCGCGCGGAGTTTGGCACGGTCTGCAAATATTACCGATGTTGCCGCCGACCTGATGGCCCGCAATGAAAACCACTATGATAGGGAAACTGGAAAGTTACAGCCCTCATCACCACTCAACCAGATACATCAAACAAATGCACTTGTTGCTCGATATGGTGCGATTGTGGCCTGCGCGTATCGAATCGCCTGTTCGAGAGTCCCATCAGCGGAAGACAGAAAGTTTCTTATCGAAGAGCTTGAAAAGATTTCAGGCGTCAGGCTTTCCAGTCAGGGACAGTTTGGGCAGCAAACATACGCAGGAAACCGGCAAGCGGGGCTTGACTCGTTGAAGCGCGAAACGAGCGGCGAACGCAGCGCTGTTGATCCGATGTTCGGCATTAGGCGTGAGTTCACAGAAAAGCTCTCTCGAGCTGTCGACGACCAACAGCTGCTACTTGGCCGAAGCAAGGAAGCTGACATCTTTGTTAATCTGTCAGACGTTTCTCGTCGGCAAGTTACCATAACCGCGCGTGAAAATGGCTACCTGGTCGCAAAACCGTCGGATGCCTCCCCGGCGGTGTATTATTGCGAGCGAGGTGGGCAGTGGCAGCCGCTTACACGCGAAGTGTACCTGCGGCCAGGTGACAAGATTCGATTTGGAACCGCCACGACGGTGGAGCTAACCCTTCCGGCTCGTGGAGGTTCGGCGCAGTCGGGTAGTGGGCAACTTTATCCTGGGGGTTCGCCTCGATTCGATGAAGGTGCTGGTCTCTTCATCGGAGATAAAATGCGACAAGAGTATGAAAACCTTAAAGGAAAAGAGCATAGTGGGTCACCGCCAAACGACGGAGGAGCCCAGCCCCCGGAGCATGAGCATAAGATTCGATCGCCAAGTCCCACTTTTGATTTTATTCGAAATGAATATCAACGGCTTATGCGGAAGCAGCAAGAAGGCGGAGAGAATCAAAACAATCTCTCGCCGGGAGGGACTCCTAGTTTCAATGAAGGTGGCGAGGTCATTGACCTTGATCGGCGTGAGTCAGACCCGCGACGAAGGGAATATGAGCGGGATCGTCGAGCACAAGAAATTGCTCGGGAAGAGGAGGCGAGGCGAGAGGAAGAGCGCCGTAATGAGCGCTCACGTGGAAGAAGCCGGTAACAGTTACCGTTGTCATGCCTAACCTGTGAGTCCGATTAAAGAATTCAGGGCTCTTGAGTAGCTCGTCTCGAGAAATTATACTACTGACCCCTATGTTTAGTTTCCATTCACACGGCGCTTCGACGCCTGGCCAGACAGATCTGCTTCAGATCGCCTCTGCTGCTCTTGGCAGCGAGCGCTATGAGTCGCTGGCTACTCGCTGTGCCGGACTAATTTCGCAATCCAACGAGCTCGGCAATCAGCTGGCGCGAAATCTATGCCCTTGGCTGGCCGCTTCATTGACGGGGAGTGAACACCTGCCACAAAAGGCACTCTCTATTTTCGAGCGAGCAATGGAAAGTAGCAGTGCTACAAGAAAAGAAGAGCTTTCGAGGATCTTCTCAGAGGCGCGCGGTCATTTGCAGAGTGATCAATTCGACACCTGCCTTCATAGCCTGGTTGTTTTTGGAAATAGGGAGCAGGCTCGACACCTGGACGCAAAGCTTTTTGAGCGGTTCCGATTTGGAAAACCTGCGGAAATAATCAATGTGCTTTGCGAGCTCGAGCGGCTAATCGAAAGCGAACTTATTCTTGGGCATAATGCATCCGCGGGCGAGCGCATGGAGCGTTTCTTGCCGCGGATCTTCGAGTATGTCTCAGAGCAACAAGGTGCGGTCCGAAGTTATTTTTTTGATCAGGTTTGCGCGCTATTGCAGTCATGGGCCAATCGCAATCCCGAGCTCGTCGTTAGTGCGCTGGTTGAAGCCGGACTGGCCTGTGCAGGAAGCGGCGACGAGGCCAAGGCGCAACGTGAGATTTGTGTCGCGCTTTTAACAAACAATAGATTTTTCTTAATGGTACCGGAGTTGGGAAGTTTGCTTTCACGAAAAGTTTCGAAACCTCCCGAGGTTTCAAATCCAATTGTGGTTGACGCACTTCAACGGCTTGGTACCCACGCTGTCAATTCATTGTTAAAGGAAGCTGAAGCAGAAATGTGGACTTCAAGGCAACACGCTTTAGTCGAACTTGCCTGTGGCATGGGTGACGCCTCTGTGCAGGGCATCGTCGACTACGCGCGCGCGGGAAGTCCGAGCGCGCTTAAAATTGTAATGTTAGGTTTGTACTTTTGCGCGCAGAATGCTGAGCAGCGCCGCTATCTTTTGCAGCAAAAGTACTGGAGTAAAATCGACGATATTATTGGCCGCGCCGCGGCGCTTGGTTCGTGGCGAGTCGATTATTTTGTTGCGCAGTTTCGGAAATTATACGCGCTTAATTAGCTTCCGCCATTTTTTATCAAATGGACAGAAGCTAATTAGAGCGGTTACTTCGAATGAATAATGCGCGCCGGAGTTCCCGCGACGGTTGCGCCTGCCGGCACATCTTCTTTGACTAAGGAATGTGCGCCGACAATCGCGCGATCACCTATATGTACGCCATCAAGAATGGTCGCCCGCGCCCCGATCCAAACGTTCGAACCGATGTGCACTCCTCCTTTAATGTCCATTTCGCGGGAAATGAGAGGAGCGCTTTCGTCGGCCTCTTTGTGGTTTCCAGGCCCGATATAACAATACGCTGCGATAAGAGTACTTTCGCCGATAGTAATTCGTGATTGGCTGGCAATGCGGCAATGTGAGCCGATGTTCGTGCCTTTACCGATCCGGATTTCCGCGTCTTTGGAGGCGACAATTGAGAACTTGCCGATGCTTACGAAATCCTCGAGAGAAATTGTCGCACACGATCCTTTTGCGTCGAGAGTAACATAATCGTCGATGAGAACTTTCGCGCCCATTGCGATTGCGCCGGGGTTTCGCAGCACGCCGCCTTTTCCAATCGCTAGCCTACCGCGACAGGTTTTAAATAATAACGGGTACAGCAGCGACCGTGCCGCGAGACCAAGCAATCCGGCACTGTTCGCGAAAAGTAGAGTGATAAGTTCGTAACGTACGAGCGACAGGTATCCCTCATTACCAACGCACAGCGAACGATAGAGTGCGAGTGGCGAGTCCAATGCCTTTGTTACTGTGCGCTGCTGCGGGGTCATCGCTGGCGCTGAATCGTGTGTGCTTAGCCGTTCATTGTTCACGGCGTAGTATTAGCGTAGAGCGCTGGAATACTCAAACTGTTTGGCAATCGCGGCGTCTTAGTAGTTGACCAGCGTGCGAAGTACGTCCCACATATCGTACTGAAACGACAAGAGGAACGTAACTACCAAGACTACGAGGAAAAACATCGGAATTGGCTGCGCAAGGACTTCGCCCCACATAAGGAATTTGGAGTCAAAATTATGAAGCATTCGCGAAAACTTCTCCTTCGCATAACGCAGGTTCCTAAGAAATGAGGGTGTGTCTTCGCCTTCATTAACGTCAAGTAATGCATCGTTCATCTGATTTAGAAATCCACCTGAAGATAATCTGCTGCCTATTTGTGATTGCAGTGTGAGCAGTTCATTTTTTAGCTCTTCGACAGACTGAAAGCGCCAATGCACATTTCGATCCATCGCCTTAAGGACGACTTCACTCAGTCCCACTCCGCACTCGGGGCGGATCAGATGTGGAGCCTGCGGATCGCGCTCCACTTTGGCGACGATAAGCTGCGCGAGCGATTCAGCCTGATATGGCAACCGCTTAGTGATCATTTCATAGCCAATTACGCCGAGAGCGTAGATGTCGGCGCGTTTGTCGAGCAAACCCTGCGACAAATACTCTGGGCTCACATAGTCGGCGGTTCCGACGACGGCACCGTGAGCAGTGGCTTTCGACGCCATGCCCTGAGCAACAAAGGCAGCACGCAGATCGGTTGGTTGTTCGGACTTCTCCTCGTTTGCGCCGCGGGCGAGTCCGAAGTCAGTTATTTTTACAATGCCCTGGCCATTTATCAGAATGTTGGCGGGTTTTAGGTCGCGGTGAATCAGACCTTTGCTGTGAATGGCGTGCAAGCCGCTGGCGATCTGCAGCATGATGTAGAAAACTGCTTCGAGCGGAATATTCGAACTTCGATCGAGGAGATCGGCGAGGGTTTCGCCCTCGACATATTCCATTGTGTAAGCGATGAAGTCGGACTCGTGGATACACTCGTAAAAACGCGAAACGTTCAGATGATCAACGGAATTAAGTCCGAGGATTTCGCGCTGCAGCCTTGCGATCGCCAGGCGGTCACTAAGAATTTCCGGCGGAAATATTTTCATCGCCACTTTTAATTTTCCCAGCTGCCGATCGACACAGGCGTATACGGTGCCGGAAGCTCCGGAGCCGAGGCGGCGCACGACTTCGTAGCGATTGAGAATGAGGGTTCCTGGCGGCACACCGGCCGCGGAGGTCAGGACTCGTAAATCGTTCGCGTACATGGAGCTTGTTATGGTTATCTCAAGGGATAATGGTCGGTTGAAAGGGAGATTATCTGAAAGGGGAATGTGAATCGAGGACGCGAAAGAGACGATGTTTTGCGCCGATAGTGCGCAAGCTTGTTTTTGCTGATGGGGCGGGAGGCTACACCGCAGGATATACCGTAGGATATACCACTGAGAACAAAACAAGGCCCGAGCCGGATTCGAACCGGCGGATGACGGTTTTGCAATCGAAGGATGCCTGTAAATGACAATCGATCTCAACACTACTCAATCAACTATGTCAGGTACTTAGAAAAATGCAAGTGCTGATTTTGACTGGTGCTTGTTGAAGGTTTTTGAGAGCAATTCCGGATTCGTTCCGGATTGGAAAGCCGACATTGCGGGTGCGTGACGGAGTTTCTTACCGTTCTCCCCGTTGTTCAACGTGAACGCCCCATTTATGGCCTCAATCCGGAAAAATTCCGGATAAACTTTTTCTTGCTTTTATGCAATGATAGTGCGGAGGCGTTATGCGACTTAAAGATAAATTTACAGACTTGGCGCAGATTTCTCCTGCGTTGCTGTTTGCCGCCTTTATCACAGGCTGTTTTGCCGCGCTTACGGCGGAGTCGCTGATATTTGGTCTGCGGGTTGCCGGGCTACTTTTTGTAATAGCCTTAATTCCCCGTATAAGGCTCTTGGCTGCAATTGCTGGGCTGTACTCTCTAGTCTGGTCTCTCTCTGCGGGTTTTGAGTCTTGGGTAAAAGCTTGGCACAGATCACCATGGAGTCCTTTTACGCATGTACCGTTTGTGGTGGTGTTGGTGCTCGCCGTTTTTGCTGCTCTTCTTTGGTTCGGTGTTCTGGCAATGGAATTCGATTGGTTTTACAGCCGACGGCAGCGCCGGAGAGCGCAACCATCTCCAGATGCAGATCAAGATGTTACTCCCATGAGCGAGTCTCTACAACCTGAATGCTTCTCTCTTTTGGGTGTTAGCCCAACGGCAGCAGTAGATGAGATTAAGCACGCTTATCGTGAACAGGTTAAGCGCTATCACCCGGATCGCGTAGCTGGCCTTGGCGAAGAACTCCAGGAACTCGCCACTCGTAAGACGATTGAGCTTCGTGACGCGCAGGAGCAGGCCCTTTCATTAGCCGCTGCCCGCGCCTAGTCAATCTTCGATGTTGGAATTCATCGAGGGAACTATTTCACCTTTACCGCAGGTACTCTTCCTAGCATGAGTTGAATTTCTCATTGCTCAAATTGAAAGGAGGAAGTGATGCAAGAAAACGATAATAGTCAGACAGGCCGAATACGTCGGCTTATTCCCATACCGGACTTCAACAAATTTCATCCCGATCCCACGCCCTCGGCGCTACGCTGGATGATTTTTAAAAACACTAAGGGCTTTCGCCGCTGCATTGTCAGGCGGGGCCACCGGGTACTGATAGATGAGTCCGAATATTTCAAATGGCTCGATCAACAGAGTGAAAATCAACATTAAAAAATATCAATTGAAGGAGAGAAATTTATGACAAAACCACGTCAAGTCATTACGGTTGAAGCAAGCGATCATGGCAACGTAGATGGAAAAAGAACGATCTCGGTTGAGATAAAGGTCAAGCCCGAACTCTTCTTGCTTCCAGATATGTTGGTCAACGAAGGGGTACTTGTAGGTATCGAAAGCGATCTAAAAAAGCTCGCGAGAACTGCTGTCATTGCTCACATAGAGGCCAGTCGAACTCTGCTTAAAAGTCTTGCAGAGCGGAAACGAACGAACGGAGAGGCTGCTGAGTGATGCGGAGGGCAAGATAAAAGGACTGGGCGACATGCGCTACTACCGTATTGATATCACAGCGAAAAATCAGGGCGACATGAATGAGCGATGGGCGACGTAACCCTCTAATGCATTGTGTTAACTAGTAAAAATCAGGGCGACATACATATGAGTCAACGATTTGTTCGGGAGAATTCCAATCTTCATAATGACTTATCCTTTCGAGTGCGACCTGGACGCGGACGCGAATCACGGACAGAAATTCACTCTCAAAAATTTCTATCTAGGGTCAACTCGATGCTTCACTCGCAAGCACCAGGAGGCAAGCGAAGGGGTACAGCAAAAGGACGCGGTGCGTTTCGAATGGACGCTCAGTTTTCCAGTCAACGAGTACTTGTTAAAGCACGTATAGTGCGATCAAAAAGCTCAGGAGTTGCGGCTCTCAGAAAGCATCTTGTGTACTTGGAACGCTCTGGTGTGGGTCGAGACGGCGGCGAGCCAACGGCTTTTTCAGAGCATGGATCACTTGAACAAGGTGACATGGCGCGAGTAGCTACTGAGTGGTCGAAGGACCGACACCATTTTAGATTTATCGTATCCCCCGAAAATACCGAAGATTTGGATCTTGAAAGGTTTGCCAAGGATATCATTAAGGGAATGGAGAAGGATCTAAACACGCGCTTGGAGTGGCTGAGCGTTGCTCACTACAACACTGACAATCCGCATGTACATCTTCTCATTCGGGGCAAAGACGAGCACGGTGCGGACCTGGTTATTAATCGTGATTACGTAGCCAAAGGCATCCGCCTTCTGGCTCAAGATCTGGCGACTAAGGAGCTTGGACCGAGAACAGATCTTGATGTCCATAGAGCTCTGCAACGATCCCTTAATCAGCGAGGCCTGACCCAGTTTGATCGTGAACTTGAACTAAGGC
>CAZEAC010000007.1:19910-89491 GCA_964510065.1 uncultured Bdellovibrionales bacterium
CAGGAGTAATCGACCTGCGTCGGACTGAATCCGAGAATGGCTTGCCGTTCGCTAAGCGACGCAGTTTTCAACTCCAACGCCTTGCCTACTTGGAAATGTTAAGCTTAGCCGAGGAGGTTCAGGTCGGCGTTTGGCGCGTTTCAGAGTCCTTTACGGAGCGCCTTAAAGATCTCGGACTTGAGGGTGACATAATCAAAACCATGCATGCTCGTATGAAGAATCTACCGCAGAATTTATCTATCCGGCGGCTAGATTCGGACGACATACCTAGCGGCGGAGTAACCGGACGAATCATTCACCGTGGACTTGTCGATGAGCTACAAGATACACCCTACATCGTGCTGCAAGGCAAAGATGGGCACGCTTATTACCTTCCGCTAACCGGGCGTACAGAGTATCGCGATGACGAGCTTCGAAACGGAAAAGACCTTCATATTGAAGTTGAAAAGCGTAGCAAAATTACTAAGGCCGATCTGAACATTGAACGTTTTAGTTCCACACATGGCGGCATTTATGATGCTGCATTACATGCCCAGGAATGGAGCGGCTCACGAGCTACAGGGGCCGGACCATCGGCTGAGGAATACGTCGCCAACCATCGCCGCCGGGTACGCACTCTTTTGCGCATCGGTCTTGCCGAAGAGTTATCCCCAGGTGTTTGGCAAATTGCTACAAATTTGTCGGCAGAACTCGGCAAACATCGAGAGAAAGTAGTGGTTGTACAATCTCTGGAACGCAAACTTGGCGTTGGCTTGGAGATCACATGAAAGCCCCTGGAGGTATTTCTCTGGTTCCATCTTTAGCGGCAATTTTCCCGATGTTTATGGGAATATGGACGGGCACAGAATACCTTGCCTGGCAGCTACAGTTTCCTCAGGAACTCGGAGCGCCGCTCAGCAACATCTTTGGATTTCCGCTCTATGCTCCATGGGCACTCTTTCTCTGGGATTATCAATTTGGCGCGTATGTTCCATCTATCGTGGAGCGCGCTTACCTACTTGTGTATGCAGGCGTTGCGGGCGGCATTCTCTGCACATTGTTGGCTTCTGTAATACAGTCACAACGGCGAACACACCCCACCACTTACGGAAGCGCCAGATGGGCCATGCCTCGTGAAATTGCAGCCTCCGGTCTACTTTCTGGTAAGGGCGTGGTGCTCGGCAAGAATGCCGATGGCAGCTACCTTCGGCATGATGGTCCCGAACATGTAAAAGTGATTGCGCCAACACGATCAGGCAAAGGAGTCGGCGTCGTAGTTCCGACCTTGCTTACCTGGAGTGAGAGCGTGCTTGTGTACGATCTAAAATCTGAGAATTGGAGTCTAACCGCTGGGTACCGAAGCACATTCTCCCGCGTGATCTATTTCAACCCAAACGACCGCGCATCCGCGCATTTTAATCCGCTTTCAGAGGTGCGCCTGGGCGAGCTTGAGGTGCGAGACGTTCAGAATGTAGCCGATATGATTGTCGATCCAGATGGCAAAGGCATGTCCGATCATTGGGCTAAAACCGGCCATTCGCTGCTTGTAGGCACCATTCTGCATGTTCTGTACGCCGAAAAAGATAAGACACTCGCTGGAGTCGCAAGCTTTCTCTCTAACCCTGAACGAACCATTATTGAGACGTTAGAGGCCATGATGCACTCAAAGCACGTCGATGGCCGTACTCATCCGGTTGTAGCGGCGGCAGCGCGCGATATGTTGAACAAGAGTGAGAATGAGCGATCAGGAGTGCTCTCTACTGCAATGTCATTCCTTGCATTGTATAGAGATCCAATTGTCGCAGCAAACACCTCAAATAGCGATTTCACTATCACAGATCTGATGCAGGCCGATGTGCCAGTCTCACTATACCTTGTCATTCCGCCATCGGATATAAACCGGCTAAGGCCGCTCTTTAGATTAATCATCAATCAGATCTGTAGACGGCTTACTGAGGAGTTAAACCCTACTAGTAATCGTCGACGCCTGCTCTTGTTGCTCGATGAGTTCCCCGCGCTGGGAAAGCTAGACTTCTTTGAAAGTGCGCTAGGAGTAATCGCCGGGTATGGAATAAAGGCGATGCTCATTTCGCAATCATCAAATCAGCTAGAAAAGATATACGGTCCTAAAAATGCCATTCTCGATAATACTCATGTGCGCGTATTCTATGCGCCAAATACAGTCGAGACAGCAGAGATGATATCGCGAATGCTCGGACAGAAGACTGAGATTCATCAGCAGCGTAATTACGGCGGCAACCGGCTCTCCCCCTGGCTGGGCCATGTGATGATAGCCGATCAAGAGAGCGCCCGTCCTTTACTAACGCCCGCTGAGGTGATGGAACTTTCTAAAACTGATTCGCTGATATTTGTGGCCGGTTACCCCCCGGTGCGTGCCATGAAGCTACGATTCTTTGAAGATGAGAACTGCTCATGCCGGATTTTGCCGCCGCCTAAACTGATGCCCACAATCATGAAGATTGGCTGTGCACAGGCCGACGACGCCAGAGTTGATGTTCTGGTTGTTTCACCCAACTCGAAACAACCAGAAGAGATGAGGGAATTTACAGATTAGGAGAGGCTATGCCCAAACAGGAAAAACTCAGCATAAAATGGGGATTCTGGTTCAAGAAGCCCGTGATCGAGAAAGTCAAAAAGACAGCTCGCGAACGAGGCGTATCGCAGCAGAAGATCGTTGAGGCTGCGCTGACGACTTTTCTTGATGGCAAACAGGAAGAAGACTTTCAAGCTCTGCTAGCGCGGCGGTTAAACCGCCTGGACAACCGAGTAAAAGTGCTTTCTCGACAACATGAAATATTTGTCGAGTCTTTTGCGCTCTATCTGCGCATGTGGATGGCGAGCAATGCGGAGATTCCTGAGAATCAGAAGGAAGCGGCGTTTATTAGAGGACAGGAGCGTTTTGAAAAATTTCTCAGCAATCTTGCAAAGCGCATGACAGTAGGTAAGAGCTTTTTTCTTGATCTTCCGCAGGAAATTGTTTTGACTCAAGAAGCCTTTAATGAGCCTTCCGACAAGTAGTAGTACTTCTATTGTCGCTAAAATTTTATGATACACAGTTCGATGCGCTGAAAACTCTTAATTCAACGTTTACAGCGACGAGAGAGGTCACCTGACAATGCGGAGGTTACGATAATGACATTTAAAACAGTACCCGTGAGCCGATAGTGAAGATAGAATTAAGATCTTGGTGACTACCACGGTCAGCTCAGAGTGAATAGGAAGATTCTCGTCCTACGCGAGGAATAAAGCACGAATCGCAACTAGCTTGCGCGTCAGGAGCTACAAAATGCAAAAATAAACAATCGCTAATACATACAGCCCCTAAAATTTCGCTCGTAAAAGTCTAAGCGCATTGCTGACAACTAAAAGCGAGACGCCCATATCAGCCGCGATGGCTGCCCAAAGAGATGCGTATCCCAGAAAGGCAAGGACGAAAAATAGTCCTTTCACACCAAGCGAAGCATAGATATTTTGTTGAATAATACTGAGTGTGCGTTTCGAATGATCGATAAGCCACGGAAGTTGCGTAAGATCATCTCTCATTAAGGCGATGTCGGCAGTTTCGAGGGCTGCGTCCGATCCAATGGCACCCATCGCGATTCCAAGCGATGCTCTTGCCAGGGCAGGGGCATCATTCACTCCATCTCCAACCATTGCGACCTGACCGTATTGTTCGACGAGCTCTTCAATCGCGGCGATCTTATCTGAAGGAAGTAATTCGGCGCGGACTTCATCGACTCCAGTGAGCTGCCCGATGGCTTCTCCAGTGGAACGATTATCGCCAGTAAGCATGATCACGCGCTCTATACCTTTTGCCTTGAGTTCTTTAACTACATCTTTAGCCTCGGGGCGTAGTTCATCCGCGAGAGAAATAAATCCGCAAACATGGCCATCTTCTCCGATTACAACAACGCTGCGACCACCTGCAGAAAGCTGATTCAGATCTTCATGCATCTGAGGAGTTTCTTCACCTTTCTCTTCGAGATACCGATGCGATCCGACCCAGACCTTGCGACCAGCCAGAATAGCCTCAGCCCCCTTTCCCTTAATGGCTTGATAGCTTTCCACCGCCTCAGCGCGTATACCTTCGCGGCTAGCTCGCTCGACTATCGCTTTGGCGATGGGATGTTCTGAGCGCCGCTCGATGGCGCAGGCGATCGCTAGAAGTTCTTGTTCGGTATGTCCAGAGAGCGGGACTATTTTATCTACTGACAATTTCGCTTTCGTAAGAGTTCCTGTCTTATCCAATGCAATTGCCCGGAGCCGGGCTGGTGTTTCCACATAAAGGCCCCCCTTAATGAGAATTCCGTTCTTTGCTGCAGCCGTGAGAGCTGCGACGATACTTACAGGGGTTGAAATCACAAGAGCGCACGGACAAGCAATGACTAGTAGCACCAGCGCCTCATAGAACCATTTCTCCCATAAGCCACCAAATAAAGGTGGAATAAGACATACGAGAATGGCAAGCACCATTACAATTGGAGTATAGTAGCGCGCAAATTTTTCGACCCACTGTTCGCTGGGAGAGCGCTTAGCCTGAGCGTCCTGCACTAGTTTAACTATCTGTGAGAGTGTACTTTGTGCTGCTAACTTTAGCGTTTCGACTTCAATGGCTCCATCTTCGTTTATGGTTCCCGCAAAAACCTCATCACCTATATTTTTCTGAACCGGCAAGGACTCACCAGTAATAGGCGCTTGGTTAACTGACGTCTGACCCCGAAGCACTCGTCCATCTAGTGGAATTTTCTCTCCCGGCTTTATAACAAAGTGCATTCCTACCTTAACAAGCGTAGCATCAGTTACATGCTCGCTACCGTCAGCCTCGAGAACTGTAGCAGTGGCAGGAGAAAGCTCCATTAGCGCCGCAACCGCCTTCCTTGCCCTTGATACACTCCACGATTCGAGCGCAAGAGAAACAGAGAAAAGAAACGCAACCGTTGCAGCTTCGAACCATTCACCGATCAACATCGCTCCGAAGACGGCCACCGTCATTAGTAGATTCATGTCCGGACGGAAACGTCTAAGCGAATAAAATGCTTTAGGAAGAACGAACCATGCCCCAGAAATCGCAGCGAGACTATAAAGAACCTTACTTATATTGGGGACAAGGCCGACCACTTCGCCGAGAGCAGATGAGACACCTGCAATTTGAACATGACTGAGTACGCCTAAGAGCAGAAGGAAACAACTCAGCGCGGTCATGACAGTTCTTCCCCAACAACTCCAGGACGAAGCCGTATCCGTAATGGCACCTCTTTCAGCATAAAGCTCTGCGCGCATTCCTGTGCGCTTCACGGTCGAGATAACCAAGTCCGAAGTTAAGGCAGGCCCCTCATGAATAACCGTCATCTTTCTATTTACAAGGTCGAACGAAAGATCTTTCACCCCTTCCAAGGGGGATACTTCGCGCTTCAGAATAGTAATTTCTTCGACGCAGTCCATTCCATAGATTCTATACGCAGTATTTGGCACTAAACTTTACCTCCCTATCCACCTAATCTTGCCCCATCATCTTCTCACAGATGAGCTTAATGGTGTTGCTCAGTGTGGTATGTAACTTCCACAACTGACCCAGCTGGCGGAACTCCAGGGAACTCCGCTTTGAAAGCGACCGGACTTGGTCCGTGACGCCAGGTTGGAATCTTTCTAAATGTTGCCTTAATGGTTGAAAGCTCCTCGCCCTTATCATCTGTAATAACAATGTCTACATGACCTGGAATCATAGTAAGATCTAAAGGCCCTCTCTTAATTCGTCCGAGAATCACTAAATTACCGTCATCGCTGTAAATTGACGTGCTAATCTTTAGGCCAGGAGGCGCTGATTGCCTAAGCATCACGGATCTTCCCTCGAGCATGTTCACTCGAGTATGAATACAGCCCGTGATCGTCAATCCCACCGCTATCAGACTTGCTATCAGCATTCTTTTGTTATTCATAATTCTCCTCATAATTTAATCATCCTCAGCTTTATATTCTTTCTGAATTCTTTTCTTTCTCCCGCTGAAACAGTAAACAAAGTACCGGCAGGACAAAAAGTGTCAGCACGGTCGCAGTAATGAGTCCCCCGATTACAACAGTGGCAAGTGGCGTTTGCACCTCTGCTCCTGTGCCTGTGGCAAGTGCCATCGGAATAAAACCAAGCGAGGCCACCAGCGCTGTTGTTAAAACAGGGCGGAGACGAGTGATTGCGCCTTCTACAATTGCCTCCATCAGAGGTTTGGTATCGGCAAGTTTATTGATGAAACTCACAAGCACTAAACCGTTGAGCACCGCGACACCTGAGAGTGCGATAAAGCCGACCGCCGCAGAGATGGAAAACGGCATCCCCCGAACCCACAAGGCGATAATTCCACCTGGAAGCGCAAGCGGTACACCAGTGAATACGAGCAAAGCATCACGCACTGAATTGAAGGTCGAAAAAAGCAAAATAAAAATTAAAAAGAGGCAGAGTGGTACTACAAGCGCCAGGCGCTCCTTAGCCTTTACTAAATTTTCAAATTGTCCACCCCATGCAAGCCACACTCCTGCTGGAAGATTAACCTGTTCAGCAATAGCCTTCTGCACTTCGGAGACGTAGGAACCAAGATCTCGATCACGCACATTTGCTTGAACAACTATGCGTCGCTTTCCATTTTCTCTACTAATCTGATTGGGACCCTCAACAATGTTTATGGTTGCCAACTCACCTAGAGGGATGGTGTGCGGTCGGGCATCGACCAAATCGGCTTTTGGATCATACAGAGAATGTCTATCTGCATCATCGCTAAGTAAGATTGGTATCGGCAAACGACTTAGCGCGGAAGGATCGTTTCTCTGCTCTTCGGGAAAACGCACCATAATATCAAAACGGCGATCCCCTTCAAGAACAAATCCTGCATCTTTACCACGAATTGCAGCCGTGATTACCGAGTGAATCTCGGCTGGACGGAGACCAAGTTTCCCGGCTCTCTGGAGATCCACACTAATGTTGACAAATGGCAATCCAGCGACCTGTTCTACCTTCACATCTGAGCCACCGGAAGCTTTCCGAAGTACCGATGCGATCTTCTCAGCGACCGGTAAAAGGACTTCAAAGTCTTCGCCAAACACTTTAACCGCAACGTCACTTCTTACTCCAGAGATAAGCTCATTGAAGCGCATTTGAATTGGTTGGGTAAATTCGTAGTTATTGCCGGGAAGAGTCTTTACTTTAGTCTCAATTCGCTTTCGCAGCTCCTCCTTGGGTTCAGACGGATTTGGCCACTCTGTTTTTGGTTTTAAGATAATAAATGTGTCTGACACGTTGGGCGGCATTGGATCTGCCGCCATCTCAGCTGTGCCAGTCTTAGAAAAAACAAACTGCACCTCGGGGAAGAGTGAAATTTCACGTTCTACTTGAAACTGCATTTCAGTGGATTCAGTGATGCTGGTGCTCGGAATTCGCATTGCATGCATCGCAATATCTTTTTCGTCAAGCGAGGGCACAAACTCTTGTCCTAATCTAGTGAATATCCAGGCAGAAAAGATGAAAAAAATGGCACTGCAACTAATCACTGCTATGCGATTACGTAAAGCGAGCTTTAAGAGGGGCTCGTAACTCTTTTTCGCCATGGAGATAATCTTCACATCATGCTCCTTGATTCGTCCACGGAAGAAGATCGCAACCATCGCTGGAATAAATGTAAGCGAAAGAACAAAGGCTGCTACTAAGGCAAAAATGACGGTGAGTGCCATCGGTTCAAACATTTTCCCTTCAGTACCCGAGAGTGAGAGGATTGGAATATACACAGTGATGATAATTGCTTGCCCAAATACTGAGGGTTGAATCATCTCTTTCGTAGATACCGCTACTTCGTGTAAGCGTTCCTTTAATGTGAGTTCTCTTCCTAGCGCGTGCTGCCTTTCCGCAAGATGACGAAGGCAGTTTTCGACGATAATTACTGCTCCATCAACGATCAGTCCAAAATCAATCGCTCCCAGACTCATCAAATTACCGGAAATTTTACCCTGCACCATGCCGATTGCTGTGATCAGCATGCTTATCGGGATGGCGGTGGCCGTGATCAGTGCCGCACGAATATTGCCAAGCAGAAAGAGCAGTACTACGATCACAAGGATCGCTCCCTCGACAAGATTTTTTTGTACTGTGGTAATGGTTGCATCTACGAGCTTAGTTCGATTGAGTACCGTTTTTGCTCTTATGCCGGGCGGCAAAGATTTATTTACCGCCGCAAGCTTCTGATCGACTGCCTGCGCGACAGTTCGACTATTTTCGCCAATCAGCATCAATGCTGTGCCAACTACGACCTCTTCGCCATTTTCGCTTGCCGAACCGGTGCGAAGTTCCTTTCCGATCTTCACTGAAGCTATTTGTCCAATACGTATTGGAACTCCATCGCGCTCTGTGATGACTACCTGTGCGATCTGAGCTTCATTGGCAAGCAAACTTGCAGCACGAACTACAAACGCCTCTCCTCTATGTTCGATGAAGCCAGCTCCGGTGCTCAAATTGCTTAGTTCGAGAGCCTCTGTGACTTCGGACAAGGTTACATTCACTGCGAGAAGCTTCGCCGGATCAATTTCGATTACATAGTGCTTTACGAAACCACCAATTGCATCTACCCCTGCTACGCCGAGTACCGAGCGAAGCTGAGGTCGAATAATCCAGTCTTGAACTTCACGCAGATATGCAGCGAGTTCCACGGTGGTTTGAAGAGACTTTCCTTCTGGAGTGACATAGTGACCTTCTGTTCTCCAGCCGGGGTCTTTAATGCTTAACGTGGCACCCTTTCCATTTGGATGCATATACTCTACCGTCCACATGTAAACTTCGCCGAGACCCGTAGAAATCGCGCCCATTTTAGGCTCCGCCTCTACAGGAAGACTCTCCTTTGCCTCATTCAGTCTTTCTCCAACTTGTTGGCGAGCAAAATATATATCTACTTTGTCCGCAAATACGGCGGTTACTTGAGAAAATCCGTTACGCGAAAGCGAGCGGGTGTATTCGAGGCCAGGAATACCAGCGAGTGCTGTTTCGACCGGGAAGGTTATTTGTTTCTCGATTTCCTCAGGGGCGAAGCCTTGAAAAACGGTATTGATTTGAACTTGGTTGTTAGTGATATCCGGTACTGCATCTATTGGAAGTTGCAGTAGCGCCCTCATCCCAAAGATCGAGAGTAGCACTGTCATTAAGACAACCAAGATCCTATGACGTATTGATGATTCAATAATTTTTTCAAGCATATAATTTTCTCTTAATCTCTCTTAGTGCTCGTGTTCAGCTTCGCTTTTTCCAAGCTCGGCTTTGAGTATAAATGTTTTACCAGAAAAATATTTCTCTCTGGCCTTGAGACCATTCAAAACCTCCGTCACATTTTCGTCTGAACGACCGAGCGTGAGTGTCCGTGGCTCGAACGATTCACCTTCACGAATAAACACGACATCTTTGCCATCAATCTTTTGCAGGGCCTCATTTTCAACAACAAGATCTACCTTGGCTGAATCAGTTACTAAAACTCCTGAAACAAACGCTCCCGGTGAAAAGTGAGGGTCGGGGTTCCTGAGAAGCACTCGCGCTACCCGTGATTGAGTTTTCTCTTCAGTGACTGGCGAGAAAAATACCACTTGGCCTTCTTGAGTGCCGAGGTGTGAAGCCACTGAAAGCTGCGCTTTCTGATTGACTTTTACCCTGTCGACATCCTGTTTATAGACGGCGAGTTCAGCCCAAACTTCCGAGAGATCGGTTACGGTAAAAAGAACAGTTTCTTCGGAAACCGCTTCGCCCAGCGTGGCATGGCGTTTTATTACAACGCCAGGAATAGCAGAGCTGACAGAGAACGTCTGTAAATTCTGATTGTTTTGGATCAACGCCAGTGGTGCGTCAGGTTTTACTACGTCGCCAACTTTGGCTCGGACTTCCTTCACTACGCCAGAGAAACGAGGGCTTACGTGTGCCAACTTGTCATCTACGGGTACGATGCGTCCAGAAACCTGGATACCTTCCACGATGGTGCCTGGTTTTGCCTCGACGATTCTAAGATTAAAACGAGGAAGCTTCGCGTCGGGAATACTGATCTTTGATTCTTCCTCATCGTGACCATGCCCGTGCTCTTCATGGCTATCTTCGCCGTGATCATGTTCGTCGTTTGCAAGGGCGGTCATCGGGATAAACATAAACAGAGATAACGTAATTAAAAATATTTTCATACTAAATGTCCTCTTCAAGAATTATTGCTAGTTCGATTCGTTCGGAGAAAGTTTGAGTCCAGAGCTCCAGATAACGCTCCTGAGCGTCGACATACTCCCTGAGTGTTTGCCAGAGTTGAAAGATACTACCCTGACCATCTCGGACTTGGCTTTCAAATGCCGTCAGCGCTTCGCGGAGTCCAGGAAGCACTTTGTTTTCATAAGCAAGTACTTCCTCGCGCCGAAGTGAATACGCTTTTACTGAGCGTAGCATCGAGGTGCGAAAAACTTCGCCTTGAAAAAATGATACCTTTGCTTGAGCAACCGAACGCTCCGCGTCTTTGCGCATTACTTCAGCAGTATTCTGACTATAGAAAGGAAGGGGGAAGCTAAGGCCCACACCGACGATATCAACTCCCTCGTTTGTTTTCTGGTAAAAGAGCCGCGGACGAAGTTCTGGAAATCGGTCTCTTCTCGCTACTGAAAGATCAGCCTCTGAAAGTTCAAGCAATAGCTTAGCACGCGATTGAACCTTTATCTCGCCATTCATGAGTCGGGTTTCAAGGGACTCTAGCGGCATAAGCGGCAGCAGTGCTGGAACCGAAACTTTTCTAGCTTCGATATTGAACCCGCTAAGCTGTGATAACTCGGAGAAAGCATTTAGAGATTCAGCTAAAACTCCTTTTAGCTCAGCCTCTGTCTTTGCAACTTCAGCGCGAAATACGGCCTCTTCTCCCTTGCCGTACGCCCCATCTCCAAGGCCTTTTTTCACGAATTGACTGAGCGAGCGCGCCTCCGGAAGTACCTCGTTAAGAATCCGCGACCGCTCCGACACCACCCAAGTCCGCGCGAAGGCGAACCTTACCTTGGTTATAAGACTGAGGATATCTTTCTCTTTATCACGGCTACCTGCTTCGCGGATGAGGGATGATAAGCGATTACGTAAGGCACCCTGACTAAATTTGATCGGTTGAGTTATGCCGATTGCAATTTCATTTTTCCCTTTCTTATCCTCCCAAGCGCTGGGCACTCCAACCTCGGTGTCCAATTCAGGATTTGAAAGTACATTGGCCTCAAAACTTGAGGCACGCTGCATGTTAAAGCGTGCTTCAATGTCTTTAACTATAGGCGAGCCGTTGAGTGCGCCTTGAATTGCCTCATCAAGGACCAAAGGCAGCTGTTCGGATACAGCAAGCGACGGCAATGCACAGAGAACTGCAAGAATTGAAGCTAAGTATTTCTCTATATATTTTTTTGACATGAGTTCTCCCCAAAACATACAACCAATGGCAAATTGCCAATGAAGCTCAAAACTACTAGCTGCCAGTTAAATAAGCTGACTAAGCGAGGCGTTAAAAGCAAACGTATTTATTAGGCGTGTAGCGGTGGGGCATTTGGGGCTAACGCGAGAGTTCGTGTTAGCAACGAGGAAGAAAGGGCGGCGGTGTTGCTTTTCCCAGCGCTCGGCTGGACTGAGAGAAGATCGCTCGAAAACGTCACAAATAACGCTGAGAGAATGTAGAGGTTTGTTTCAAGAGAGTAGATAGCCTCTAGGGGGGCAATACTTTGGCTCTTTACTAAAGTTGTTGTGACTGACTTGCACGGACTTCCGTGCTGCTGAGTCGAACCATCGACTGGGCAAGCGTGCTCCGCCGGAACAGCATTGCCAAGGAGATCCTCCAAAGTACAGTGATTTCCCGCGACAATTAACGCGAGGACCAAGAATAAACCAGTAAATTTTGCAAATATACGAGACATCGTTCCCTTCAAGGTATATCAGATCGGTCACTTAGCGCAATTACTGAAGGAGAAATAATCAAGACATCGAGGCTATTAGCTGACTCACTTCAGCACTCGTGTAGGTAACGAAAATTAAAACAGCACTCGCGCTCCGGCAGTAACTATTGAGGAAAGGTCTTGGTGATCCCCACCTCTATCCTGAATTGCCGGAAAGAGCACCGCTGCCGAGAGCAAAATATCATCAGAAAATTTAACCGTCAGGTTAGGACCGACCAACAAAATTGTACCACCGCTTGAAATAACAGTGTCGCTATTCTGGGAATCCTTTTCCCCATATTGCAGGTTTATATCGAGTCCAATAAAAGATGAAATGTTTGCTTCTCGCTGAATGGGAGTATCAATAAATAGTGAAAACGAAGAAGCATCTCCAAATTGATAATCTTGCGCGCCCTCTGATCTAAATATGTGGATCGCGTTGCCTCTGAGAATAAGCGGCTCTAGGTTGTATTGGTAGGTCAACCCAAGTGTTACATCAGTAGAACCCGTGCCAGGTTGAAGTTCAGGCTCGAATCGGATGTCATCGCTGTCCCTCTGGGAAGTTGAGCCAGTAGGAAATTTTATACCCATTAGAGCGCCTAAATATCCTTTTTCGCCGCGCAAGAAGCGCCAGTTGCCTATGAGGCTCGCGTCTCCAATTCCTTCTGAATTCTCAACTGAGCTTTCACGCTTATCGAAGCGCTCGACAAATGGAACATGTGCCAAAACACTTAGGCTTTGAGAAAGATTAACTCCTGCACTTAAATGATAAAATCGTTCCATGGAACGATTGTGACCGTGCTCCTCCTGGGAGTCTTGCTCACCACTATTTGATACAGTTTCAGCACTTTCATGATGCTCAGATTCTTCTTTCGAAGCATGACCATCGCTTTCAGTGGTTTGTGTGTCCCAGTTCTGATACTCGTACCTAAAATCGACAAAATAGCCTTCTTTATCTGCTCCGAGAGAGTAAGACGTATCGCGTTCAATTCTAGGCAAGAAACAGGATTCGCAGTTGGCATAAGCATCGGACGCAAAAAGAGTCATTAATCCGATAATTATTGGGCTCAAAGCACGAAGTTTCATAAAGTTCCAAAATAATAAAAACCTACTGATAATATCTATGGGAGTTATCTCAAAAGTCAATGCGACCAATTGCCGCACCTACTGATAAATGTAGCTACTTTATTTCTAAACCTCATGGATCGTCTTTGCTAGCCTTAGTCACCCACACGGTTCATGCTGGTTGGATTTCTGTGAGGGAACCATCGCCACCACTCCTCCATCGGCCCCTCATGATCATGAAGATGGAGAAATGCATACACATTAAAATATGGAGGAATGACTATGAATAAGGAAACTAAATCAAACATCAAAATTGGCGTTATAGCACTCATAGTGATAAGCGTAATTATGTTTGGACTTTATAAGTATCAAGCAGCTCAAAATAAAGCACATAGCCACGGTAATGGGGGATACCATTCGCACTGATTATACTTAATGATTTGGATAGTCGCAGCGATCAGGCGGGTAAAAGACTTATGTACTACGCTATCAAAATATTTATCTCAGCAATCATAATAGTGTCTGTCTCTGAGGTTGCTAAGCGGAGTATCTTTCTTGGAGCAGTAACGGCATCCCTTCCCCTTATTTCTCTTTTTTCGATTTGTTGGCTTTACCATGAAACTCGTGACATCGAAAAAATATCGCTACTATCATGCGAGATTTTCTGGCTTGTCATTCCATCACTTGCCTTTTTTGCTGTACTTCCATGGTTACTTGCGAATGGGAAAAGATTTGCGTTTTCAATGACCGCAGGAATCTTAGTAACAATTTTTGCCTACTTTGGAATGATTTCTATTCGTCGCTATTTGTTCTGATGGTTTCATCAGATATAGTAGGTAACATAAGGTACCTACTATACGAATGTTATCCGCTATGGCTTTTCCGAGTCCGAGACCTGTTGACTAACCCATCCAACTTCGCCGCTTGGTGCATAGACCTGAGCCCATTCTCCGCTTAAGCCGATTTGTACGAGTCGCGTTCCAGCCGAGATCGCCATTAAAGGTGATGAAGTTTTTGATGGGCCAGTTCTGATATATGCCTTCTTGGTTACGACGCGAGTTGCAGCGGTTTGCATCAGCTCCATACTAGATTCGTCTTTATGAGCACTTTCTAATACTATTATGCGTGATTCTTGATCCTTAACATGCGCGACCAGAGCGCTAACCAGGTTCACTAATTTCGCATCATGCTTTTCCTTACTCGTCACCATAGTCGAATCTGCAATCGCAATCTGCTCAATTGTATTGGCCCGGGCTGATTGTGAAAAATGAGACGCAGCCATAACGCTTAGACCAAGCAGCATCACAATCAACACATGCGTAACAGGCGATCTCATCACATGACGATCTTGATGCGCTATGTGCGCTTTTGGTGGAGACGGCAGTTCGATAAAGCTCAAATAGGAACTGTGGATCTTGCCCGTGCGCACCATCTCTCGTATTTGTTCTTTTTCTGATTCTGTATAGCAATGCGCGGTAGTCATAGAACTATGCCAGTTCTCCGACGTGACTTATTCGTCTTGTAGAGGCTGTCTTTTCGATAAAAATGAATAGATTGACGGTCTCCAGGATCGCTTCGCGCGAGAGCTTTACTCCCGATTCTAGAACCAAATGCTCAAGACGGGTGAGCGCTTTCTGAGCGGAATCAGCGTGAATGGTGGCGCAACCTCCAGGGTGGCCTGTGTTCCAAGCTTTAATCAGATCTAGGGCTTCGGCACCGCGCACTTCGCCAACTACGATCCTATCCGGGCGTAGTCGTAACGTTGCCTTTAGCAAATCTCTCATTGATGTTTGGCCATCTTTGGTGCGCAGGGCAACGGAGTCCAATGCGCTGCATTGCAGCTCTTGAGTGTCTTCAAGGATGACAATTCGATCTCCTGTTTGTGCGACCAGGTCGAGAATGGCATTCGCCAGAGTAGTCTTGCCGGAGCCGGTGCCCCCCACAATTAGGATATTTTTCCTTTCAATGACTGCCTGTCGAATTCTCTGCGCATGCGCCGTGGAGAGAATGTGCTGCGTTACATAATCATCAATCGTAAATACCTTAAGTGCCTTCTTACGGATTGAAAAGCTTGGCGCTTGAGCTATCGGCGGGAGTACACCTTGAAAACGCGACCCTGACCCCGGCAGCTCTGCACTTAGTAGCGGTGAGTCTTTATTGCATGTCACGCCGATGCTGCTGGCAACTATGAAAATCACGCGCTCGGCGTCCGCTGGGGATAGGTCATGCCCAGTATAGCATCTACCTGTGCCAAGCTGATCGATCCATAGTTTCCCGTCTGGGTTAAGCATAAGCTCAATCACTGTGGGATCTAACAGATACGCGCCAGCCGCTGCTCCGAAAGCAGTTGCCAGCATCGCTGTTAAACGATCATTCCCTTCCTGTGAAAGATATGAACTCACTTAGTTCTCCTGCATGCATGCGGCCCAAAGAGGCTTAATATTGCCGCGAAGCTTTTTGTACTCAATTAACGCCTCAAGGATTATAGGCAATGCTTTTTCCTTTTGGCCGGTAAAGTAAGCCAGCTCTTTGAGCATCTTGTCTCGGTTTTTTAGTTGACGCAGCGTGAACAGATCACAGAGCGATTCGAGCATTTCTCCAATTTCTTCATCGGTCATGATACACCTCCGCTAATAACCATTTACACGTTGACGTTTTGGGACGAGATTAAAGCAGACTCCGTATGCTGCTTGCGCCGAGTAAAGATCAAAGCTGGCTTTGCCACCCTTTAGGACCCGGCCTATCGGCGTGCGGGTAAGAATGCGTCCTTTGTACGGAACCAGATCTCCAACTTTCAGGGCTGTCGTGGATCTCGGCTTGCTCATCTGCCATCGAGTAACGGCATGGTTCTGGCCACAGAACGAACCGAGAAAGCTCATTAGGAGAATTGGTTCTGGGGCATATTTCCCGTCCGACTTAGGTTTGATGCTTGCCGCTTTGTCTCCAGAAAACTGGTATTCATTTGCTTGAAGAGAGATTTGAACGATGGGGTAGTCGACCTTTGAGACGTGAGAAAGATCGATATCAATGGCAACGAGATAACGAGTATTCTTAGCGCGACACGAATCTCTCTGAATGAGTGCCGAGAATTTCTTTAACGTTGAAACAGGTGCTTCTATTAGAGACAGGTAAGCTGTCCGAAAGTGCGAAGTGGGTTCGTTGATTGCCTGAAGCAAGCTGCAGATGGGATTCTTTTCAGGATCGCAGGCTTCGGCACCACCAAAATAATTGTTGACCAAATAGCCACAAACTTGATCTCGACTCCAAGTGCCTCCGTATGTCGCTGATAGCGCTTGACCGATGGCGGTTAATTCCTCCTCTGAAAATAGATTACAAAGAGGATCGTTTGAAGAGGGGCGATCGATTGGAGGAACGTCATCGTTTTCAGAACTGCTTTCACCGGGCGCAAAATCGACACAGGTTTGATTGTCTTTTTCAACCTGCTTTTCATTTCGCAGAGGAACTTTCCAGAATGAATGTTTGTCTATTAGCTGTTGGCCTTCAGACTTAGTAAGCAACGCCTCTCGTACTGTTAAGCGGGCATTCGCAGGCATTCGGGCTTGAATCGCAAGCGCGCTCGATTGATTGCCTTTTGTGACAGTGTAAAAGGTCACAAGCGGTGTTAATTCAGGGTTCACCTGCATCTGCACTCGTGTTCCGTCCAATTTGATGCGGATGGTTTCCGCATGCACTATTGAGACCGAAATAGTCATGCTGAGCAGGACTGAAATGATGCCGAGAATCTTCTTAATCATAGTTTACCTCACGAAGGGATATGTTTCGTGTGAGAATATTCTCAAAACATATTTGCTGGTGGCTGCGATGAGAGGAAAGAAGAATTCCAACTAGAAGGCATTTACCAAGTCAGAAGCGGTGTTGCTGTGCCGATTACGGACGAACGCTGAATTGGGCCAAAGTAGCGGCTATCGAAGGAATCCTTAGAGACTGTGCTCAGGGCGAATATCTCTTTGGGCTTCAAAGTTAGGCAGCCTCGTGGATGGTGAAGTGGAAGCCCTCTGGCATCGAAATCTTTCATCGTGGCGATCTTTCGGCTGTTAGCCAGCATTCGATGTGCACTCCAGCACAGGCGTGTTCCTGGCAGAAATGCTACTGGCTTCAGAAACAGGGCACCGGGAATTAGCCAAGCACGATCACGATACTGTCCCGCAACATGTGCTGGTAAGTAAAATGCAGCTATCTCTCGCTGACTTGGGGCTCGTGAACGCACAAGATAAAATCCACGCGGAAGGCTATCGGTATGATTGATTAGTATCAACGGACCAAAAGCCCTCCAGAGAGGGCCTGAGACGAGGAGGCTTACTATGACAAAGCTCGTGAGAATTAATGCCGCCTTTGAGTGAATCGCTAACATTTTCAGAATTTAACATCTTTCTAGTAAAGACGACGGAGGCCGAGAAAGTGGCTGAGAATTCCAATTGAGATTCCAACCACTGAATGCCTTACCTGTCATGTAAAAACTTCTAGCGCCGCTAAATGCCCTTGAGGAAGCAGCTCATGAGCGAATAAGTAACCAAGCTGAATAAATCAGCTCTGTCGCCCGTTGGATAAAGATCGCCCTGTGACATGCCCTCTGCACCGTCATGTGAGGCGTACCGACTCACTGCTGCAATTTGCTTTCAGGAAATATAGTCTGCCACCCCGTTGCCATGGCGAACTTTGGAAGCGTCCATCCTAAGAACACATCAAAATGATCGCCCTAAATCGAATCAAAATTTGCTGAACGCATCCGGCTATTCTAATGGCAAGCGGAATGCTGATTGTTTTCTTGATCGAAATAGTCCTCGCTGAATTCTTCCACTAGCCGCTTTTACTGTCTGGTCTGTTCGAGATGAGCAGTCGGATCTTACTAGATGGACAGAGAGGTAGCTCAGAAGCGCGCTAATACAGGAGCGCCAAGAAAGTTTTCAATCGTCTGCACTTACTTCTTCACATTTCAGGACGCTAGCCCTCACGCAGCAGTATGGAATGTCGCTAGCATCCTTCATGCCAGGCAGGAAACCTGTCATTCAGGCTGACAATTCGCTCCTATTTTTTTGCGGGGAAAAGCTGCGTGAGGGCTGCTTAGTTCCTCCCGTTAACGGTTGTTTTCTCAGCACTACGTGAAGAAAAACAAACCCCTTAACTTTAGGAGGAAACAACCATGAAAGTAGAAGAAGTAAAGAAAATTGCAGACGAACAGATTGAGAAACTTGTCGAGGCGCTCTCACAAGGAAAAAGTGAAGCGCTTCGGAGCTACCTCTCAGCAATGTCCAAGCTATATAAGTATAGCTTCCGGAACATGCTCCTGATTCTCTCACAAAGACCAGATGCCACTAATGTGGCGGGCTTTAAGACGTGGAAGAAGCTCGGACGTTGGGTCAAGAAAGGAGAAAAAGGAATCGCAATCATCGTGCCCCTTGCCATCAGAAAGGCCGAAGGAGAATTTTCAGAAGACGAGCAAATGTTGATTCGATTTAAAGCGAGTCACGTCTTCGACGTATCTCAAACAGATGGAGAGACGCTTCCAGAACTCGCCAAGGCAGCCGGAGACCCCGGACAGCACCTTGATACTCTGAAAGCATTAATTGCGGCACACAACGTGAGTCTGGAGTACACTCCATATCTTGACGGTGCAGACGGCATGTCACGAGGCGGAGCAATAGTGCTCAAGAGCGGGCTCGACAGAGCTGAGGAATTCTCAGTTTTGGTTCACGAATTCGCTCACGAACTGCTCCATCAAGGCGAGAAGCGCGGCGATAAAAAGAAGCTTGTACGTGAGACAGAAGCTGAGGCAGTCGCTTCAGTGGTCTCGGAAGCAATCGGAATTTCGGCCACCTCCTCAGCCTCAGACTACATCCAGCTCTACCAGGGCGATGTCGAAACTCTGAAAGCTTCGCTGGATGCGATTCAAAAGGCGGCAACGACAATTCTCGCGGGAATTTTTCCGGAGGCGTAAGCCTCTCCGTCTCAGGCCCTCTTCGGAGGGCTTTTCTATGCCCGTTTCACTTTTACCGCTAGCAACGCTTCTTCAAGAGGAAGAGCAAGCTGCACGGCAGGTGCTTGCCACTGCTTCTCAATCGCCCCAAGGCAGCGAGAGATAGACACTTCATCGTCAATCCGTTGATTGTCGAGCATGATCACTACTGCGCTTGCGGGCAGGAGCTTTTCATTCAGCGAAATCATGACTGGCCCACAACGTCGACGGCCAGGATTTGAACGCGCTAAAACTCGACGACTCAAAGAATCCCCGCGTACGTTTGCGCCAAATAGATCAAGCCAGGCGTTTTGCTTATAGATTGAAGCGTCAAGCGACGCTGCCATCGTGCCCTTACTACCTTCAAGTAGGGGTTCATCTTTGGGTAGGTTAAGGCGTTCCCGTCGCACCGCCTTCAGCATTAAAGTCGCGAGCGCTTGCACGGCAGAGGTCCATTGAAATGTGGCTGTCGTGTTGAAGGCACCACCTGTTTTTCCGCGCACGGCCACTATCGGTGTGTCGATGAGAGGTGAACGAAAGGCTGTTTTGACCAGCTCGACGCGCCCCTCGCTGCTAAACCAGAGCGTAAGTTGAGTTTCAGAATCATTGCGTACTAATTTGAGTTGCGGCGCTTTTATTTCTGCAGGCATGATACGACTCCCAGTAGTGGCCTGAAAGCGAGGAGGGTCTTACTTAAGGACCGAAAGCTTCTGCAGATAGGCACTCGCAGTTACCCTCTTCTCGGTCAGACTCGGATTTTCAACGTCCTTCCTGCTTGTAGTATAGAGCAATAATCGTGCCGTGAAATCAAACATGATTTGTATAAGAAAATCAGCATATAATATTTTGGTGGTGAGGCAGAATGCATCAGAGGTGGGGCAACTTGCAACAGTTCATGATTATCGTAAGGCCATGTGCCAGGGTATTCGGGTTCCAATGATAGTATCAGGGAGATGTATCGAAAGTTTACTGTAGGACGAATGGCGAAGTGCTATAAATTGAGATTTTGTTAGACTAAATACGGATCGAATCTACATTTTTTAAAACCCGCAATCAACACCTAGCCTCAGGGCTCCTGCTTCTACATCTCTCCGGTAGGCAGGGATCAAGTTAAAAGGTAAGCAGCACTTACTCTTGCTTTTTTCTTCTAATTTTTTCTAAGCCGTATTCGAGCAGAATATGCTTTGGAGCATCTTCAAGGTATCGAACGATCTTAGTGAAAGAGTCTATGCTTTTTGACAAAGAGAAGATTTTCGCGACGATCAAAAGCACTTCAAGATATATTTGACGAGTGAGCTTTAACGCGATTCCATATAGGCTCTCTAAGGCACTGTCAGAGAGGTTCGCATAGGCAGAGTTGCCGCTGTGGGCATAAGAACAGAGCAATGAATATATTTCTAGATATTCCTGCTCATAGATCGGCCCAAATCTTTTTGATCTATCTGCTACGGAGAGTCCTGACCAATGATGTGGCCAACGAAGTTTTCCCTTTGCATCTCTCCCCCAAAGAGATTCAACTTTCCTTTCAATGGTCGCTACCTTTCCTGGTGTATCAACAAATTCTTTGCGAGTTTTAGCATCGAAAAAGGAGTTTTTATCGAGACCAAGATTTTTCTTTTGCAGCTCAACGAGTTTTCTGGCTTTCTTGAATCGATCTACTTGAGCAAAGGCTCCGAACTGGTCCAAGGTTTGTTGAGGTAAGTTGGGAGCGCAAAGAATTTTCATGTCGAGGAGAAGCTCAAAAAGAGTGCGGGCATTCCCGGCCACAGCCACAAAATCCAATTTGTTATTGAGCCGGGTCCCTGAACTTGCAAGTGAGTGAGCGAGATAAAATAGGCCAAGTATGGCTTCCTCGACTTGTTTAAAGTTCAGTTGACCATTCAGCACAGGAATAATTTCCTTCTGAGCAAACTCCACAGATTGTGAAAGTCCATCATGATAGGCACTTAAAAGTTCATGCTGGGTGAAATCCGGAATATATGGAGAAGTCGGAATATTTTTTATCTTATTGTTCATTGGATCGCTTCTAGATAGGGGCGCATGACGTTTGTAACTCGACAAACTTGTGCATATTTCCAAAGCGTATCCATATTGATGCGCTTAGCTGCCCAAGCTTCCTTAAGCGCTTCAAGCGCCACATCAAGGCCGATTTTATTTCTATACTTGAAGCAGTCGACAATTGTTTTTTCGACAGAGTAAATTGCAACCTTCCGACCTTCAATTTCATGATACTCAATGCCTTCAACGAGCGCTTGTCCTGAGGCGCGCATTATTCTAAGCGGAGGATATTGTAGGCGAGGCTTACGCGCCCGCACGTTAAGGGTGATCCATACTTCGCGTGGGCTTTGAGTGCCGATGCCATGGAATTGTAGCGCTGACAGCAGCGATATTATCGCGTGAGGTATTCTTGTAGATACTTCAACAAGCGAATGATGCTCGGAAGGTTCTAGCGACAGCAGGCGATACAGCCCGCGCCCTGGGCGCTCAAGCACACCCTGATGCACGAGTTCAGCTAGGAGGCCTCTCGGTGCTTTGATCTCCCTCGGCCTGAATACTCCTAGTTTCTGTGCAGTAGTGATAATCTGTTCTCTGTACTCCATAAACTTTATTATGCATTATGTTGCTAATTATGTACAGTTAATAACATATTGTATTCTATGCCCTAACGCATTGAATAGATAAAGAATATGTTTGCCTTTCGGCACTTATCTGATCTCTTTTGGGACTTAAAATCAAGATTAATAGCCTCAGCAGTGTCGTTCAGCACAATGTATGCTCCTGAAATTTTGGCACTAATTTGTTTGTCATTAGTGCCGTCTTTAGCGCGCACTTTCCGCTTTTTGAACTGAGATTCATCAAGCACCTGAACGAATGTTTGCACGCCGTCGTCGAAGGCTTGCACTAGGCCGCAGCTCGCATCAGCTTCAACTGCATAGTTGAAGCGATAGCGTCCGATGCGCTCATCTTCCTTTTGAACGCGCATGGTTGCACATCCACTGAGAAAGATAAGCGCGGCTAGAAATTTACTACCAGGGGATGTCATCACATTCCTGATCCTCCGTTTGAGCAATGAAGGTCTCTGCATTTGGTTCGGGCGTAATGTCTCTTTTTGGCTTTGGTCCCAAAAACTGAATTACATTTGCAACGACCTGATGAGAATAGCGATCATCGCCATCTTTGTCTCTCCACTTCTGTGACTGACTGCGTCCTTCGACAAAAATTTGTCTGCCTTTGTGTAGGTACTTGGCGCATGTTTCTGCCAAGACGCCGAAGCATACGATGTTGTGCCATTCAGTGCGCACGGTGGGTGTATCGTCTTCGCCTGAGAAGGTGCGGCTTGTTGCGATACTGAAATCGCACACCGGCTTTTTACTCTCCGTAACTCGAAGCTGTGGATCAGCCCCCAAATTTCCAATCAGTATTACTTTATTAACACTCATACTATTCTCCTATGGATTATACGGTTCAAGAATCAGATCTTTGGTAACGAAAATGTTAAAACGTTGGCCGGGCGAAATCTCCAGCGTCGGTTGAATGTTCAAGTTTTTGCGTGTTATTTGCTGACCGGCTTGATTGATGTTCTGTGCCGATCCTTCGAGAGCAAGCTGCCCAAAGGTGGGATCGATATTGCTGTTAGAGCCGCGTGCCATCTGTGCGCCAGCTCCCAGCACTGAGCCGAGCACCACACCAGAAATAAGTTTTACGTAGTGATTGTTTACCTTCTCACTTAGTCCAGCAAAGCCACTTAGATCCACACCAGGCATTCCTTCAAGGCTTAGAGACTTGCCGCTTGGAAGTATCAGCCGTGTCCATACGATAAGCACACGCTCTTGCCCGTAAGAAACCCGGCTATCATACTCTCCAAGTATTTTAGTTCCTTGGGGGAGAAGTAAATAGCGCCCGCTAACTGAGTCAAAAACGTTTTGCGATACCTGGCCTAGAATCTGACCAGGTAGATCGCTATTTATTCCAGTAAGAAGCACTCCTGGAATGACTGTGCCGCCCATTACCTGATACCGAGTGAGTGGGGCTCGAAGAGTCTTCGCGAGGTAGGGAGCATCCTCCCTGCGACTGGAAAGAAACGAAAGCTTGTCATCCTGCCGGTTATCTTCATCTCTGCTACTTGTGCTCGGTACCTGGGTTAGACCAGGCGGGAGATCAAGGCCTGCTTGAGAGGCATGAGACAATGATTGCGTTTGAGTCTGGCGTGATTTCTCAAGTTGAACCCCAGGAAAGGTCACATCAGCGCTTCTTGCCGCAAGAGCAAGCTTCATGCGCTGGAGTTTTTGCTCCTCAAGGAATTTCTCTTCTGCAGAAAGTTGTTTCGCCTGTTGGTGAGCCACCTGTACAGGGCCTAATTCGCCTTTTAGCGGCGCTCCTAGGATGGGTGATTGACGCTTTATTTTAGAGTAGTCCGCAGGAAGATTGCGGATTAGCTCGCCTGGAGTTGCTGGCGCTGCAGAGGATGCAGGCTTTGCTTCTGACTGCCTGTTTGGCGCAAACGCATAAAGAATGGAGATACCCACCAGCGTTGAAGTTACTGTCGTCAGCACGAGAATTGCGCGGCGATTTAGTCCCACCGAACCACGCGGCTCTTTTGCTCGCACGGGCAGCGGTTCCGCGCCTGTCTGTTGTTGTGAACATTCCATTAGAATAAATTTCCAAAAAATGATTTACAGAGCTCTTCGCGGCACACATGCACTTTTTTCTTGGTGCCGATTCGTAGTTCTGCCTCCTCAATAAGACGGTCAACAATGTAGTAATCACCTTTTACCCGGTAGTTGACGAGAACTGGATCGTCATCATCAATGACGAATAATGCTGGAGCTTCAGAGGTTCTAAGAGTCTTAGGCATCTGAAAAAATGTACGCTCACCATCATCGAAAACACGGAGTGGCTTCCACGAGTAATCATCGCCTTTGATCTTGTAGCTGAAGTTCAGTTTCTCTGGCTCGAGCGAGAGCGGCTCGTCAGGCTCGCGCTTGGCGAAGATCTCACTTAGATCAGGTGTTTCTTCTTGTGGATAGTTCCAAGCAATTGCTGGCATGTACCAATCCCCAGAGACTGCCTTGAGGTGATAAGTGCGCAGGTTGGTAGTAATTAAGATATTTGTCTCAATGTCGCTATCGAGAGGCTTCAAGACAATATGCGCGCTTTCCTTTTTTCCCTCGCCGGTTTTTATAACACCAATTTTCCAGCGTACAGTGTCGCCCGCTACAGGTGCGTTGGTGAGTTGTTCCCCGGCCTGAAGCTCAATATCTGTAACTCTATCAACTCCAGTTCGCGCTTCGTAAACGTCTCCGTCTTTATAGTTATAGACTGTCTTTGATCCTATGTTTTTTGCTGACTTTGGCTTTTGAGTAGCCTGTTCGACTCGATGGGTAATGACCATCTTGGTTTTGAGCGATTCGACCTGCTGTAATAATCCATCGATTACTTGATCGCTTGTCTTTGGTTCTATGCTTGGGGAGGGAGTTGAAGTTCCGCCCTGATTAATAGCTTCGTTAGGAATAGGAAACTTGGTGGCCCCTTCAGCGAGTGCTTTAGTTTCCGCTCCTTCAAAAAGTGTCGCGAGTATAGCCTCAGAAGATGTGGTGGAGTCAGCAATGACGTATGATTGAGGGAATAGAGTGAACATAAGAAATATCAGAACATTTAAGATGTAATTCATAAGCGATCCTATAACTCCCTGTTCCATTGAAAATTTGTGATGTAAAAGCCAAGCGGATTTTTTGAAAGAGAGGCTTCGTCCTTTGGCGGTTCAATCTCCACGGTAAAAATGCCGGTCATGGTGAAGCGCTCAACCGGAGATCCATGATTGTTGTAGACACTCTCTTCCCAGCGCGCTTGATACGAGTTGCCGCCATCTATTTGCACAACCGCGATAGGCTGAATAAGAACGGTAAGATCACCGAGGCGCTTTAGTGGGCTATTTTGATCGCGATTCGTCAGATCGTTAAGTACATTGGCAGCATCTCGCCTCAGAAACGCATAGGCCTTCAGCCAATTTTGCTTGATAAGCACTGGATCAGATGGGACGGCGCGCACCAGAGTAATAAAGTTACTGAGGAAGTATTTGATCTCTTGAAGTTGGGGCTTATAGACGTACTGATCGACTCGACCAAGTACCATTGGTTCGCCGCGTTCTTTATCAATACCGACCAGCACAGGGATGACCTTGTTCTGCTGTATCAGAAGTGTCAAAGCTACAAGTGCGAGCGAAGTTGCTGTCAGCGCGCCAATGCAAGCAAGTCGCCAATTCTTAGCCTGAACTACTGTAGTACCGATGCGGCTGTCCCATTCTTGGCGCGCTCTAAGAAATGGCGTCTCAGGTGGCGAGGGAACTCGATAGTTTGGTGGTTCCTTTAGAAATTCCTTGCTCATTGTGTCTTCTCCTCATTTCCAGTTAAGGGAACGCTAGTTCCGCCTTGCGGCTGTGCGGTGGGTTGAACAGCTTTTTTAGCGAGATCGACAACACTTGAAGAAGTGCCCTTTGGAGCCTCGTTTTTTGTCTTTGGGGTAGACTGATTCTCAGAGGTGGAGTTTGGTACGCTACCTTTTGGAGTTTTTTCATCGCCAGCATTGGTTTTAAGCGACTCATCGCGGAGAGCCGAAAAACCACGAACCTTTTCTCGCCCCGCGTTGAAGCTTTGCCGGATATCTCCTCCAAGCTTAGTGACTGGAGAGATGCCAGCCTTAAATCCTGCAACGCCGACTGATGCAATTCCTCCAGCCGTACCCTTAAGCTTGGTTCCAATCGATCCACTACCTTTAAGCGCTGCATTTGCAGCAGCTACCTGGAAACCTCCAGTTGCGATGCCTGCTGGTATTGAAGCGGCTTGCGACAAGGTCGATACAGAGTTGGAAATCTGACCAGGTGCCCTTGCGGCACCACCGGCTAGGAGTGTTCCAGACTCTAATCCTGCTGCTCCGGCTATCGCGCTCCCTGCCGCGCTTCCAGCGGTTAACGCTGGGCCACCGGCAAGCAATCCAGCCGCTAAACCTGGCGCGTGCCAGGCAAGCGTTGCTACAGCCATACAAACTACCAGAACATTGAACAGTTGGGTCCAAGTGGGATCTGGCGGAATTGCTAGACCCTTCATTACCGGCATTGTTACTGAAACGATGAACCCTAGTACCATTAGCTTGATCCCAAATGAGATAATGGCTCCGAATAGTTTTTCAGCAAGGAATGCCGTGTGTTTGAAAACTCCGAATGGAATCAGCATCAGGCCGAGTGTTGTGACCATCCCGAATTCGAGGTAGGTCACAAATACCTGAATGGCGATCACAAAGTACGAGAGGATGATCCCAAATGCGCAGATGCCTGTGACGAGAATGTCATTTAGGTTCCACAGCACATCCCATGAGCTATAACCTCGAATATGGTCAAGAATGGGAAGAGCTACATAAAATCCAGCTTGCACTATTAGTGAGGGATCTCTTACAGAGGACAAGACATCACCTCCTGCAGATGATGCGATTTTTCCTGTATGAATAAAACCTTCGCTGATCGCACTTACAAGTGAATCATAGTTTTGGATCACGAATACAAAAAAGCCGATAGTTAAAAGCTTCTTAATAAGCTTTGTCATGGCCTCACTCCCCGTGAGTGCCCACCAAAGCGCAGCCAGTAAAATTTCAAGTGTAGTGAGAAGCGAGAGCAGATTCCAAGCGTGAGGCCCTACATCCTTCCGACCCAATTGAAAGATCTGAAGAAACTGGTTCAGTACGGTAGTGAGCGTTCCTGTGTCGGCTTCCATATCGGCTCCTAAAATGGGTTTTCGTTAATTGGGTTACCTGCATAGGGTGCGCCCCAACCATCAAGAACATGATCCATGCGATTTTTGGCTGCTGCTGAGGAACTGTTTTGCTCCATTAGATAAGCAGTGTGCGCCTGTGTGTAGGTTGCAAGCTGGGCGTTCAAACTTAAAAGGTTTCCGGAAATGCTGGCGGCGATCTGATTGCCAGCTTGTGTTGCCTGAAGAATTCCTACTGCTCCTTGAGAATCAGACATAAGTTTTTGAAGATGGGCTTGAGTTTTTGGTAGGCCATCAAGCACCTGCGCGCCGGTCTTTGAAGCCCCAAGCATCATCTCTCGCGTGGTGCCTATCCACTTTTTCATGTCCTCAGACATGGAGCTGCGCGATATTGGATCGAAACGACTTAGAAAATCGGGATAGAGTTCCTCGAAGCGTGATTGCAAAGTTTCTATGTTTTGCATAAGCCCATTGACTGAGCCGACTGTGGTGAAAAGCTCAGAAAACTGCTCAGAAAAGTCGTCGATGATATCGAATGGCAGTTTGGTAAGATTCTTGGCTTCATTTGCTAATGAGATTACTTGATTGGCGATCATGCGAGCCTCGTTTATGTTGCTCATGAGCGCCCGAATCGCTGTGAGAATATTCTGCGCAAAATTTGACGGATCAAAGACAACGAAGGCTAAAACCCTGCTCGGTCTTACGAGGAATGCGATTGGGCCTAATGCGGCAAGTGATAGGAATACACGTCTTTTCATGCTGTTCTCCATTGACTTAATTTTTCTTCAAGGTAATTTGCTGCCCAAGTTATTCCGGTCTGTTGAAGTAGTTTTAAATTAAACTCATCGCGGTTTGAGTTTTCCAAAATGAGCTTTTGTAGCTGCATTTGTGAATCTTTGGAGGTGGTAGCGCAGTACGTCAGCGCTACTTCACCTAGACCCAATTCGAAGAGACGATTTCCTAACGGAGACGTGTAGTAGTATTCGCGTTTAGGAGTGGCTAAGGATACGATCTCAATTTGGCGCTCATTGAGGCCAAAGCGCTGGTAAATCTGCTGAGAGTCCTCACTTAACGCTGTGGGATTTGGAAGATATATCTTGGTGAAGCATGCTTCCTTGAGAGTCATTACTATTGAACTCTCAGCGATGTCGGCAAGGCTCTGGGTCGCAAAGATTACCGAGACATTGGCTTTCCTCAGAACTTTAAGCCATTCGCGAATTTTGGCTGCAAATAATTCGTTATCGAGGAAGAGCCAAGCTTCATCGAGAACAAGCATAGTTGGACGACCGCAAAAACGCTGCTCAAGACGATGAAAAAGGTACGACAACACTGGCAAGACAACTGAAGGAGTTTCCATTAGCGCTTCCATCTCGAAGGCTTGCCAGTGCCCATAATCTAGATTGTCGGAAGTATTATCGAGTAGCGCCCCGTGGGCTCCTTGCACAGTAAACGGAAGAAGAGCGCGCCTAAGAAGTTCATTTTGAAGAAGAACGGTTAGACCAAAGAGCGTGCGCTCTTCTTGCTTTGCTGTTGATAGACTTGAAAGTGCCTGCCAAAGCTGATCTTTGATGTGCGGATCAACTTTTACGTTTTCCTGAGAGAGAATGCTGACAATCCACTCATGTGCCCAGCTCCGCTCACTCTCTTCATCGATTCGTGAAAGCGGTTGGAACGAAAGTGAATTCCGCTTGGCACCCAGGTCATAAAAATCTCCTCCTACTCCTGCCGTTAGAGTCCTGGAGCTTCCACCTTTGTCGAATATGTAAACCTGTGCGTCTTGATAGCGCAGAAACTGAGCTTCGAGAAGATTCAGCAATACTGATTTTCCCGCTCCTGTTGGGCCTATAATGAGCGAGTGGCCAACGTCACCCACATGCGTGTTTAACCGAAATGGTGTGCTTCCATTAGTGAGCGCAAAAACATGAGGTGGTCCCTTGAGATGCTGATTTTGTGCTGGTCCTGCCCAGATGGCGGAGAGCGGAAGTAAATGAGCTAAATTCAGGGTGTGGAGGATCGGACGTCGGACATTGTTGTAAACATTACCTGGTATAGTTCCAAGCCATGCATCGACGGCGTTTACGTCCTCAATTTTAGCTGTGAAACCAAGACCGTTAATTACTCGCAGTACCTCGGCAGCGTTTGCCTCTGACACCTCTTGCTTAACATCGCCAACACAGACGGCGCAGGTGAAATAGCCAAACGAAACGGCTTCGGATAGAAGTTCTTGCAGCGCTGAGTCAGCATCAGCAGCTTTGTTTACTGCGTCAGAATCGCTCATTACAGATTCTGAACCAGTGAGTACCTCCTTTAGGAGCGTTACTATTCCTTTACGTTTGGCAAACCAGCGCTTTTTGAAGCGATTAATTTCTGTCTCGGCTTCCACGCGGTCAAGGCAGATAAAGCGCGTTGCCCAGCGATATTCGAGAGGAAGGCGGTTAAGTGCATCTAAAATTCCTGGCTGGCTCCTACTTGGAAACGCTTGCAATGAGATTACTCGAAGGTGTTTTTTCCCAAGACAAGGCTCAAATCCTGGAACCAGCGGCGAATCGCAGAGCAGACTATCGAGGTATAATGGAATTTCTGGAACCTGCACCTCATGCTGTCTTTCTGAGACCGTTGAATGCAGATAGGTCAGCAGCTCTGATCCTTCAAGCAGTTCAACCTCAGGGAATAGAGTTTCAAGGAGTTGAGCAATACGTGACACTTCATTTTCGAAGCTCTCAAGGAGTTTGCTATAATCGATAGAATTCTTTGCTTGATTCTCTATGAATTTTGCCGTGATTCGAGTCTGTGAGTCTGAGGGAGGAAGATAAACGAGCGAAATGTAATAGCGTGATTCAAAGTATTGACTCTCTTTGAAAAGAGTTCTGCGCTCGGCGTCGATAAGATAGCTTATCGGGTCAGGCCAGTGTGAGTCGGGATAATCTTGAGAAAGAGTCCGCGTTGCTTCCGCAAAGATTGCCCAGCCGGAACCAAGCCGTTTTAAGACATTATTAAGCCTTGCACAGACGGTTATAAGTTCCGCTTCTGTTGAAGACTCAAGATCGGGGCCTCGGTATTTGATGGTACTTTGAAAAGAGCCGTCCTTGTTCAGGATAACTAACGGCGAGACTAGTCCAGCCCAACTAATAAGGTCACTTAGGCGGCTTGGTACGTGTTGGTATTCGCGCAGTGAAAGCATGTGTCTATACCGAGTAGTAACGTTTGTGGCGAACCTGTCGCCGAAATGTTGCGAAGAATTGGGGATCTTTTTTGCTTATTGCAACAAAGATTAAGTGCAGGACTAATCCGACCGGAACGCCGAGTGGGCTGTGCATTCCAAGAACGAGCGCGGCGGTGAGAGTGCCATTTAGTATGGCCAGCTCGCGAGGCACTCCGGCAATCATTATCGGTTGCGTGAGCGAACTATGAATGAGAACTTCAAAGCCTTCCATTAAAACGTCGCTCCAGTTCCACCGCCAAAAAAGCTTAAGAAAAATGAAGTTGCAGAAAATGCTATAGTGAGTCCGAATACAACCCAGAGCATCTTTCGCATTCCGCCGCCGCCTTCGCCGAAGGCTATGCCTAGGCCGGTGATGATGATTGAAGCTACGCCAATTGCGCGCGCGACCGGGCCAGAAAGAGAATTGATGATCTGATCTAGCGGGCCTTCCCACGGCATGCCGGTGCCAGCAGCAAATGCGGGTTCTGCAGTGAATGAGGTGACGAGCGCCAGGCTCAGAGCGATGATTGATAATTTTCTATTCATTTGTGTATCTCCAAGATTTAAGCGTGTGTGAATGTAACTTCAGTCATGTTGGTATGCCGCCCTCAATGAACTCTAAGAAGGATTCCAACGAGACTGCCGCGAGTTCGACATTGCCTTAAGACGAAAGTCCGTCAGAAGAAAACGATTTGGTGACAGATTCGTTGGATCAGCGCGCTCTTCAATCTCTGCCAGCATTTTAAGAGCTTTTCGCGAACGCTCTTTTCCTTTCGCCTCAAGTAAAATCTTCGCTGCCGGTTGTACTTGTGGGATCGGCAGCGCAAGCTCTCCAGGAGTCGCAGCTTGCAGGACGTACACAGCCCAGTACGCAGTTCCGAATTGATTCTGTTCCCAGAGATCAATCGCGAAAATAGCACCAGGCTTAAAAAGCGCAGTCTTGCGCGTTTTTACGCCGTCGATAAATTCATTTTCGATTATGCGCAGAGGTCGACCGAATAGAAGGCGATGGTTGCAGTGGTTGACTTCAAATCGGCTTTCGAAGCGAGTGAGAAACTGATCTGAACTTTGCTGAGTTGAAATGCTATCGATGTTATTCATGCGGTCCAGATTACCTGACCGCATCTGCAATGGTTCCCTCGATGAATTCCAACATCGGGGTAGAACGAATTACTTCTTTTTGGTTCTCACTTGATTTTCCAATCGAGTTTTTGCAATCGCCAGGGAGTCAATGAGCTTCTTGCGCAGCAATTCTATTGGCGGCAGCTCGGTAAGATAGCTGGCTACGTGAATGCCACTTTTACTCATTTCCAATAACTCTACGGTGCTATCTGATTTCTCAGCGCAAAGAATGATGCCGAGTGGACTTTCCTCATGGGGCTTACGTTCATATCTATCCAGCCAGCGAAGATAAAGCTCCATCTGACCTTTATGGGCAGGTTTGAATGCATCGAGCTTTAATTCCACGGCCACGAGCCTGCGCAACCCTCGATGAAAGAACAGTAGATCAAGATAATAATCCTCATTTTCAAGCGAGACTCTTTTTTGTCGGGCGACAAAGCTAAAACCTGAGCCCAGCTCAAGAATAAATTGCTCCAGCTCTCTGAGGATGGCTGCCTCAATGTCTTTCTCAGAATGAGCACCCTTCAAGCCTAAGAAATCCAGGAAGTACGGATCTCGAAATACAAGGTCTGGGGAAAGCTGATCTTTAGTGCGGAGCTTATTAAGCTCAATTTCAGCAACTTTTGTTGGTTTCCTTGAAAGAGCGGTACGCTCGTACAGCATCCCACCAATTTTTTGGCGTAGAGTACGAACGCTCCAGCGCTCTACTCGGCACATTTCAGCGTAAAAATCACGTTGGAGGGGCTTTTTTAGAGGAATCAGCTCTATGAAATGACTCCAGCCCAATTGTTGCGACAGTGTCGCAACAATTTCTAGGTCAGGAAAAACCTGCCCGAAACGAATCATACGAAAGAGATTTCGTCGTGAAAATCCTTCCCCGAACTCTGGAGCCAATTGTGCCGACACTGTCGACACAATTTGCTCCCCATATTCAGCACGCTTGCTCTTTAGAACCTCTTTGCTAATGCGTTCCCCGGTCGCCCAGTAGAGCATGACAAGGGCAGAATTGACTGACTGTGCGACACCCTGACGTGTGGTTTGAATCAACGCGCGCAAGTCGTCCACAATAGTTTTAGACGAAATGGCAACTGCCTTTGATGTTTTGAAACCAATCTTTTTGTGCATGTTCTCTACCTTATATAAGCGCAAAATTTCCCTGATAGTTGCTTAGCTCACCCCGAATATGCGCTGGTTCATTCGTTCAACGACTCCCGCAGTATGGGTGTCTGCGAGATGCGAATAGCGCTTAACCATCTGTAGTGTGCGGTGTCCGAGCACTTCGGCGATCTCCAGCATCGTGGCTCCGCCCATGGCTAGATAGGAGGCCGTCGAGTGCCTGAGATCGTGAAAGCGGAAGTCCTCAAGCTTTGCAGCTTGAACTGCCTTCCCCCAGAAGCCGTCGAGATGAAATGGCTTGCCGGTTTTGGCTGTACTGTCACCTGGAAAAACAAGATTGGTGTCTATTCGGCGAACCTTGGCATGGGTCCTTAGGAGTTCCAGAGCAAGCCCTTTCACCGGTACACGGCGATGATCTTTATTCTTGGTATGGGAAAGAATGATCACCCCTTTGGCTAGGTCAACCTGCTCCCAAGTTAAACGCCAAACTTCACCGCGCCGCATACCTGTTGATAGGGTCAAAACGACCAACGTGTGGAGGTTGGTGGATCGGCTATTCTTGCAAGCTTCTAGCAGTCGATTGCGCTCCTCGTCCGAGAGAAACCGCACTCGGCCAGGGGCCTCTTTCTCTCTACGGATGCGCCGCGCTGGGTTACTTTCAATCCACATCCATTCGCGCATACACATCTCCAATACGCAGCTCAAGGATGAGATATAGCGGTTCCATGTTTGGGGTTTTCGTACGCGGTTATATCGGGTCACACCTCGCAGGAACTTACCCTTTAACTCACACAAGAGGGCTGGATTTACTTCGGCCAAAGAGCGTTGGCCAATCTCCTCGCGGAACCATAAAATCTCGCGTTTTTGGTCTACCAGGTAGCGGGGCTTTTTGGGTAATTCTTCAAGAATGAATCGATCAATCGCTGCCGCCAAAGTATGGTTCTGCGCCTCTAACTGAGGAAGGTAGCGCCCTAAGCGCATAGTCGTCTCGATATCCTGAATCCATAGCTTCGCGTCAGTCTTGCGCGAGAATGTTTTACAGGCCGTTGGAAAGCCTTTGCGCTTTACCTCGGCCTCAAAAAAATTAATGCCCTCTTTGGTCTTTCTCTCTCGAATGCTTCCCATGGTCTTGCTGCCTCAATGTAAGCGGAAGGAATTTCACCACGGGGAAGCGGTGAGTGCTGGGTGCGATGAATTCCAACCGAATTGTTTTTGTCATGTGTTGTAGGGATTTCCGGATTCGTTCCGGATTGGACCCTTTTTGCAGCGCGCAGCAGCCTTCAACTCACCTGAAGGCTGCTGACATTCGAGAACGATATTGATTACTTACAGGAAGGATTGAAAAAGGCCCGAGCCGGATTCGAACCGGCGTATGACGGTTTTGCAAACCGTTGCCTTAGCCAACTTGGCGACCGGGCCTCAGAGAATAAAAACGCCTTACGACGCTGTTATACTACTAATCGACAGCTCTCCCAGAATTCGCTAGCGCAAATTTTTAGGAAGTCGAGCCACTATTTGTCGCAGGTCCTTCTACTGATGGCAAGTGATTGCTCGTTAACTCTCGGCGATTTTCGATCTTACTCTATGAAACTTTGTGACCTCTGTGTCTCTGTGGCTTATGAAGTATTTAAACCACAGAGACACGGAAGCCGCAGAGTTAGCGAAAAGCTACCCATACAAAATGAGTAATTAACTATGAGGTCTTCCAAGTATCTGATTTTATTAATAAATAAATTTATTATTTTTTAGCGCCAGATCGTTTAACAAAACCAGCAAATGCCGAAATTGTTATGTACTAGGCATGACACCATCCTTTCTGCGAGTTGGGGACGGTTTCCGATGAGGAGACCGTCCTCATTTTATTTGGCACCTGATTTATTCCTGGCTCGCTTGCGTTTTCCAAGCAAACTATTAAAGTAAGAAGATATTCTCGTTTTGTAACTTATTAAGATTGCAGATACTTTCCGAAGATTGGAGTCTTCATGGCCTACGTTGTCACTAAACCCTGTATTGGAACTAAAGATCGCTCCTGCGTTGAGGTTTGTCCCGTCGACTGCTTCTATAACGTAAAGAAAAAGAAATATAACGACCGATTCAGCGTCAATGCCAAAGAGGAGGACTACGGCATGTTGATGATTCATCCCGACGAGTGCATCAATTGTGGTGCTTGTGAAACTGAGTGCCCGGTCGAAGCCATTTACGAAGATACTGGTGTTCCCGACGAGTACAAAGAATTTGTTAAAATTAACGAAGAAGAAACTGGCTCGATGGGTGATGAAGAGCTCGATGCGGCGCGCTGCACTTCGAAGTAGCATCGAGGGCATGAAGAGGGCGCGCACGTTTCAGTCATGTAATTTTCTCCACTCTGTTTTTTTTATTGTCGTTTTCTCGTTCCCGCTAACCAGCGCTCGCGCGCAGGAGCATCCAAGCTTCTCCAAAATACTCGGCGAAAATGGCGCGGATTCTGCGCTTGTAGTGTACGATATTGATAATCGAAAAGAGCTTATTGATATTCAGGGATCGAAACCGCTGAAGCCGGCAAGTGTGCTTAAGGTACTTACTTCCGCGGCGTCGCTTGCTTTGTTGGGCCCGGAATATCGCTTTATCACCGAGGTATACGCCGAGGGTCGGCGCGGGACATCCGTTCCAAGCGTTTCGCTTCGTGGGCATGGCGATCCGACGCTCACTTCCGAATCAGTGTGGCTTCTTGCGCGGCGGCTCCGTGCGGAAGGAGTTACGTCGATTGGCGAGGTCGTACTCGACGATTCATTGTTTGCCGATTCGCGAGACCCTTCGGGCCAGCGTGCTTTTCAGAGTGGATCGTCGGCACTTGCCTTTAATTTTAATAGCATTGCGTTCCGAGTCTGCTCGAATGGCTCCGGGAAACCGGCGCTCGTAACCCCCGATCCGTGGGAGACTAACATTAGCCTCAGTAATGGAATTTCAACGACGCGCTCGGGGCGCTGGTCATTCTCGATTGATCAGGCATCCTCGAAAGATTCGATGATGGCCTTTGTCGCGCGAGGCACAATTGCCGCCGCAGTCGGTTGCACAATGATTTACCGCAGCGTGAAAGATCCGGTTCAATACCTTGGTGAATTTTTACTTCCTACGCTGCGCTCAGTCGGAATTAAGGTCGAGAAGGGCTGGCGTCAGGGGGTATCTCCGGGGCGCGCAGAGCTGCTTTTTGAACACCGTTCGAAGGCACTCCATGCGATAGTGGAGGATCTCAATCATTTCAGCACCAATTTTATTGGAGAACAGATACTGTATGTGCTCGGAAATAGGGGCGGAGGGCCGGGTCGCTACGACCATCGTCAGGGCGCGCGTAGGCTCGAAGAATACCTCCGGTCTTTAGGCGTTTCGGCCGATCAATTTAGTATCGTCGATGGTTCGGGGCTTGAGCACAGTAATAGGCTCTCGGCGCGCGCGGTAGTAAAGATATTAGTTGAGATGGATAGATCGTACAGTGTGTCACCGGAATTTGAGTCGTCGCTTTCAGTATCGGAGCGAAGTGGCACACTGGAAAAGCGAGAGTTTGGGATTCCACCCGAACGAGTTCGTGGGAAGACTGGAACTCTCGATGGGGTGAGCAGCTTGGCTGGGTATCTTCTTACGAAAAAAGGAAAAAAGTTGGCTTTCGCACTGCTTGAAAACGGCGTCAAATCTAAGGCATCCGCGGAAGTGATAGAAAAGAGAATTGTCTCGGGCTTGTATAATTCGGATCTATGAAATTTCTACGTGCACTTTGTCTGGTCACTGCGCTGATGGCGCAGAGCCGGTTCCTGTCGGCGCAGGAAGTGGCGTCAGCAATGGAGGTGCCGCGGCAGATTAAACGAACGTCCGCGCAGTTCGTTACTCCACCCAAGCTTCGTGGTCGAGTGGACTTCTGGAAGGCAATTTTCACCCGTTACGGAAAACACTTCGCGGTGCTGCACCACAAGGATTACCCTCAAGTAATCTTCAAAGTTTTGGATTTCACCAAGGTTGCTCAGAGCATGTCACCGGTTGCGTATGAACGTTATCGTAATCGTGTCATTGCCGATCGAACTAAGGAGATTCGCGCTGCGCTCACCCAGCTTGCAAATAGTCCTGGTCCGGACAATGATTTTCAGGCAGCGATTGCTGACTCGATGCAATTTATTCCAGGAGGCTATAGAAAGTACGAGCGAGTCTTAAAAGAGGATCTTATTCGCTCGCAAACTGGAATTCGCGAAAAATATGGTGATGCGATCGCACGATCGGGGCGCTACTTGCGGATTCTTGAGAATATCTTCGTGAATGAATACCACTTGCCGGTCGAGCTAACTCGGCTGCCTTTTGTGGAGTCTTCTTTTGATTATCAAGCGTATAGCTCGGTCGGTGCGGCGGGCATATGGCAGTTTATGCCGAAAACTGGCCGACTCTATCTTTCAATCAATAAAGCGGTCGATGAGCGTCGCGACCCAGTTCAGTCAACTCGCGCTGCTGCCCGGTATTTATCCTCGGCGTACCAGCAGCTTGGCACCTGGCCGCTTGCACTAACGTCGTACAATCATGGTGTTGCAGGAGTAGCGAGAAAAGTGCGCATGCTTGGCACAAGCGATATCGCATCGATAGTTGAGGATCATGATCAGCGCGTGTTCGGATTTGCCTCAAACAATTTCTTCCCCGAATTCTTAGCAGCGCTCGAGGTCTACGATGATCATCGGCATTATTTTCCGGACGTGGCGCTAGAAAAGCCGCTGAGCGTCTTTGAAGTCAGGCTGCCGACCTCAATGAGCGTGAAGTACATCTGCAACCAGGTCGGCATCAAAGAAGCCGAGCTTCGCTCGGTCAATTACGCGATTAGTGAAAAGGTGTGGCGTGGACAGCTTTCATTGCCGGCAAATTATCATCTGATGCTGCCGGAAAACTATCGCTCGCAGATTGCCAAGTTAAAGCTTCCGGAGCCGAAGTCGCTTGCGTTGGCACCCGCGGCGAGCGTGGTCAGCGGTGGTACCTATTATAAAGTGCGATCTGGCGATACCCTGGTATCTGTTGCCAAGAAGTTTTCGGTCAGCCTGAAGCAGCTGCGGGCACTCAACAACCTTGGAAGCGACAAGCTCAAAGTTGGACAGGGCCTCGTGGTTAAGGGGAGCGTCGCGGAGAAGGCAAAAACTGTCAGCGAAAAATCGAGGCGCGATTCTGCTCCAGCAGGTATTGGAGCCCCAGACCTTGTCGATGACCAGCCGAGTAGGTCATACTTGGTGAAGAAAGGAGATACACTTTGGTCCGTAAGCAAAGCGCTTAATGTTCCCGTCGATCAGCTAAAAAAGCGTAATAAAATCAAGGGAAGTGCGCTTCGCGTGGGCCAGCGGCTTAGTTATTAGCGAGAGCCTGTTCTCCTGCTGCGAGGCTAGGTCCGTGAGAAGCGCGGACGACTTAGCCATCACAAGAAAGGCGTTTGTGTCGACGATTCCAGCCATTATACTCGGTAATTATTTCACCGCACTGCCGGTTATGCGCAGCCTCGGCCAACGCGGAGTAAAAGTGTATGGGTGCGAGATTGGGCAGCGCGAGCTTGGGTCGTATTCGAAGTACTGTCAGTACCTCGGAAACTTCTCCTCAGAGCGGGAGCTCCTCGAGGAGCTGCTGTCGTTTGCGCGGAACATCGCGCCGCGCGCTGTGTTGCTACCGACGTCAGACCGATATTTAATTTTTCTTAGCCGATACGCGAAAGAGCTTTCAAGCTCATTTCTATTTCATCGACCGCAGTCGGGAGATTTTGATGCACTCATCTCCAAACGAGCGCAGGGCGAGTTCTTTAAGAAACATGGCTTCGCGCATGCGCGCACGGTATTTGTCACCAAAGACACGATGTCTCAGGCGCTCGATGCAAAGCTTGAGCTGCCAATTATTATTAGACCGGAAATGCGCGCTGACTGGTTTGAAAATAGCGACTTTGGGGCAAAATTCGGTGTCCAGAAGGCGATTTTGATTCAGTCTTACGAGGAGCTCGAGCGCACCTTAGGGATTCTTATCGAGTTCGGGCCGGCGGTATTGAGTGAATTTATTCCTGGTGAATCGTTTGCGCTTTTCTATTATGTGGGCTTTCGTGATCGAAATGGCGAACAGCGCAGCTCATTTGTCGGCAACAAGCTTCGGACTTATCCCGACAAATTGGGCTCAGAGACGCTCCTTGTCTCGCAGCGAAATCCCGTGGTTCTGGCGCTCGGAGACAAGATTATGCAGATGTTGGATTACCGCGGGGTCGCTGGTATCGATTGCAAGTGGGATTATCGTGATGACACCTACAAGATAATCGAGATCAACTTTCGCTTTGGTTTAAGCGATGGAATTGTCCCTGCGTGTGGTCAGGATTTGCCTTGGTATTCGTATGCAGATCTGTGCGGTATTGAGTTTCAAGCAAGTCACGATTTCAGAGAAGCGGTGTATTGGACCTGGTTGGAGCGTGACATTGATTGGATGCGTAGGTACCGTAAAGAGAAGAAAGTCGGTGTCAGGAGTTGGTTGCTAGGCCATACTCGACCTCCACGTTCCTTTATTGCGTATGAGAGATCAGACCTCCTGCCTTTTGTGTGGGCGACGCTCTACTTCGTGACAAGAGTTTTCAGCGGTCTTGTCCGTGCAGTTTTTCGGCACAAACGAACTGTGTGATAATTGTTTATCGAGTGCACTGTCACCAAAATAACTTATCCCTAGCCTCGTTCCTCACTCTGAGGCTCTGTGGTTTATTTTAATTTAAAAAAAAACACAGAGACTCAGAGGGCAGACTCAGAGGGCACAGTGCTAAGAATGAGGAGTGTTTCGGTTTATGATACCAGCTCGTCACTCGGTGCGCTTTCGGAAATCTCAGTTGGCTCTCCCGCGACATCTTCAACGGGCAAACCTTCCTGTGCTCCCTCCTGCGAATCATCTTTAGCCCCAGGTCGCGGGCTGGAAATTTGCGTGGCACGTTTAACAAAAAGCTTCTCATCCCCCTTAAAGGTTGCCTGTTCGAGCTTTTCAATTACGCCCGGCGCTATCTCTTCGGGAACATCGACGAAGGAGTAGAGCGGCCTTAAGATAGAGCGCTTAATCTGATCTCGTTCAATGCCACCCTTCTCGAGAACGAGCGCGAGCAATGAATCGGTCGTTACCCCATCTTTCGAGCCGTGACCGATGTAAAGCCTTGCCTCTTTGGCTGGTGGAACGTACGGAGCGCGACCATTGCGGCCCTCGCTTCGCGACTCGCCACGTGAATCGCCATAGCCGCCTTCGCTGCCTCCCTCATCGGAGTAGCGTGTGTCCTCGGACTCGCCGCCACCCGAATTGTCAGCGCCTGAATATTCAGCGTTACGCCAAGAATCGCGCCTCTCCCCTCCGCCTTCATCATAGCTATCACGTCCGCCACGTCCGCCACGGCGGCGATCGCGTCGATTGCCACGGCGGTCATCGCGCCACTCGTTGTCGCGAGGAGGTGCGTCTTCACGCTCGCGGCTGCTTGATCCGGCAGCCGACGGCAGCACGTCAAAGGTGTTGTGCACGAGTAATGCAACCATCTCTTCTTTTCTGTCATCACTTAAAATCATCGCCACAAGAGATGAAATACGCTCATCCGCTTTGAGGTTCTTCTGCTGGGCACGCTTTACGAGATTGTCTAACCGGGCCTTTAAGATTTGCTCACGTGGTGGTGCCTCGATTTTGAGGAACTGCACGGTGACGTTCTTCTTCAGGTAATGGAACGCGGTAAGATCGATCGGTGTTGCCAAGCTGATCACTTTCTTCGTCGGAGACCCACCTCGTGAAACTCGTGAACGCGATACATATACTTCCGGATCGGTATGTAGCGAGTGGTTAATTACCATCTCGATGTCGGTCAGATTGGAGTTCTTGGCCGCGATATCAGTCAAAACAAGTGCCACTGCTTCGCCCGACTTTAATGCCTCGATCGCCGAATCAGCACGTTGTGGCGAAACGTAGCCGACGAGCTTTCGGGTAGTAATGCCACGCTTTCGAAGCATGACGTCGGTGAGATCCGCATCGGAGGGCGTGTTGCAAAACACCGCAGTAGTAGGATAGCCCTCAGCTTCGATAAGGTCGGCAAGAATGTTTGGCTTTGCCAAAAGTTCGGCGGGAAGTTCGACATAGCCGTGCACCATGTCTTCGAGTGCGGTTAGCGGCTGTTGCGGGGCCTGGACCTCTTCAACGTCTTGTGAGCTTGCGCCGCTGGAAAGTTGAACTTCTTTCGCGCCGGAGAGGTACTTATTTATAAAATTCGAGATGTTGAGCAATGGATCTTTTCGAATCAACACTACCTGGGTCTGTTGAAGATCGTGCAGGAGATTAAGAATTTCCTCGACCTTTCCCGAGATTATCTCACGCTCGCAGCCGTCGAGAATAATTCTCCCCACGCCGCTCCCGTCGATCAATCCCTCGTCAAACGCACCCAATAGGCCGGCGGCTGCCGCAACGATTGCTCGCGAGCTGCTGAGAATATTCTTTGGTGGGCGATGCCGGCCCGAACTCATTTTAGCATAGGGGACGCGAAGGTCGCCAAGTTCACGGCACACCTGCTCAACGGCATCATCGGAATCAAGTACAATAAGGGTACGCTCTTTGCGTTCGCCGAGAAGTGCGACAAATGCGCAGTAAGCCTGCACGGCCTGACCTCGCGAGGTCTGGTCAATTGTGCTTGTGACGTTTGTGCAGACGACGTTGCCGCCGCTCGCCAATGCTTCAATGAACGAAATCTGTTGCTCGCTTGGTGCGCTTAGACCAAAATCCTTTATTCTGCTTACAATTTCTGCCTGATTTGCCAGTGCTACTGCTTCTGCCACGTTTGCATCTCCTTAGGATTAAAATTAATTTAGACTCCTGTCTTGATTGCCGACCCGAAAATTCTGCGGTAACGTTCTCCAGGAAAAAAATGTATGAGTTCGCTACCGTCCATCGTATGGAAAAGAATCCACATTAACGTGTGCATTAATGTGTGTGGTCCGTTCCGCGCGCCAATTCCTATGCCAACTTTCTTATGCCAATTCCTATGCCAATTTTTAATTTGACAGCTGCATTAACAGTGTCTTTGACAGTTTCATTGGCAGTTTCATTGACTGCGTGTGCGCCTATTCCTACTCGGCAAGATTTTCAGCTTCGCCAGGATTTTCAGCCTAGACTTCAGCCAGGGGCTGCCGAGCCGGTCAATCAGACCCCCAGTAATAATCTAGATGGGCTCCAAATACAACATCCTGAGAATAATAAAGATATAACGAACACTTGGGCCACGGCGGCGACGTTTAATGAGGCCGATGTGACAGTTTTTGACGTCTCGAAGCTTGCCCCAAAGGCGGCAAAGAGCTCTGAAATTGTTACACTTATTAAGTGTGGTCTGCCATCGGACCAGCAGCTTTTGGCTGTCGATACCGATGGTAAAGTCGTTGTTTGGGATCTGCGCACCGATCGCGGGTATACCCTTATTGAGCTCGGATATCGCCCGAGTGTGGCTCGACTTTCACCTACCTGCCGATATCTCGCGGCAAGCAGCGGAAATGTTGTTGGAGTTACTGATTTGGTTCAGCGTCGGGAGATAGCGCGCCTCTCTCGAATTAGAGCCCGCACCACCGCGCTTGAATGGGCTTCGAGTGTTGACCAGATATATTTTGGTGTCAGCGATTCATCGGTGTACCTTTGGAAATTCTTGGAGCCGGAGGGTGGGCCTGATGATCCGAATCTCGAGCGCTATGTTGGTCATTCTTCGGTGATTAAGGCGCTTGCAAGTTTTCCTCGCGGACGGGTCTTCTTTTCGGCGGATTGGGCAGGAACGCTCAGTGCATGGTTACGCTTTGATGCGGATCCGCAACAGGGCGAATATGATGTTAATATATTTGGCGACGGTTTCTTTTCTGAGAAAGTACAGCGAGTTACTGCGAACAGATCGGCGGATGGGCCTGCAATTGTCAATCTTCTCGCGATGAACAGTTTTATAGTTGGTGCGACTGACGCTGGAGACCTCGAACTTTGGCAAAATCGTGGATTTAAGAAAGCCACTAGTGTGGAAGCGCATAAAGGCTCCATATATGGCATCGCGGGAAGTCCATCGGGGGAGCTAATTGCTTCTGCGGGTCGTGATGAGAAATTAAAAGTTTTTCGAATCAACGAATCAATGCAAAATGAAGAACGTGTAGTTGAACTAAACGAGATTCAATCCGTGCAGCTTTCAGGGGTTCGTGCACTTACGTTTAGTGATGAGCGGCATGTGTATGCCGGTACTGCGGCGGGTGGCATCGCCGAAATTTTGATTGACGGATAGGTGAGAGTAATGAATTGCAAAGAGCCGCACACTGCGGATTCTAGACTCCGAGATAGCGGGTTAAAAGCGCTTTTTATTGTTATGGCTATAAGTGCGGTCGTGGCAGTTCTTGATCAGGTTTCGAAAAATATTGCGCTGAGCGCCATGGAACCAGGCGAGCAGCATCCGGTTATTCCCGGCTTTTTTAATATTGTGCTTGTCTTTAATCGTGGAGCTGCGTTCGGAATGTTTTCAGGCCTTGATGACGGTATAAGGCACTATGCTCTGGGTGCGGCGACGTTGCTGGCATTATGTGCGGTGTTTTACTTCCTTTACAAGGAGTTTAAGAAAAGCGCGATTAGTCGTTTTGCTTTAGCGCTGATTCTTGGTGGTGCAGTAGGGAACATTATTGATCGTGTTGGGCGCGGGGAGGTTGTTGATTTTCTTGACTTCTATTTTAGCGAATACCATTGGCCGGCCTTTAACGTGGCAGATAGCGCAATATGCGTCGGCGTTGGCTTGTTACTACTTTTTGGTAATCGCCGGGCTTATAAAGTGAGCAGCGAGCCTCACCTGAAAATTGGCGAATCGTAAGTAGTTACCGCACCAGTTCAATGCTTGCCGATAGCTCCGCGGCTCCGATGTCCGCCTCGAGCTTCGCAAGCTGGACCTTCACTGCTTTTGCTAAAGGGTTCTCAAGAAGTAGTTCGGCGAGCCCGAGTACTGCCGTTTCGGCGAGATAGAAGCGATGCTCTTGAATAAATGTGCGCGCTGTCGTCGCCGTTTTGGCCCAATCGACTGTGCTTTCGCAGCATTGAGCGTTGCGGCTCAGGCTAAAATCACAACGTATCTCAATGTTCAGTGAAAGCCTCTGTTCGTGCAATCTTTCGGCTGGATTTATCCCCAGAATCGCCGGAAAGACCAGTTCCTTGATCGAAATTATGCCGTCCATTTTGCTGTTTTGCTTCTCCTTAGTTTGAGTTAGAGTTTATTACTATGTTCGTACGTTATGAGTAAATTGACTGCATTAAATAGCATTAAAACCATGAAATTGTCGGCCTTTGTTTCCGTTGCGCTGAATTCGCTACTGCTCATGACATTCTTACTTAGCGGCTGCTCGAGCCAGCCTCCGAGCGCAATTGAAAATGGCGCGCTTACAAACTCGCCTGGTGGAGCCGCGGGCGCCCTAGGTGGCGAGGATATCAACGGCGACCCGGAGAAGTCTGTTGAAGAGCGAGCTGCCGAGCAAAAGCTTATAATTGAGCGCCAGCGCAAGGAGATTGAGCGTCAAAAACGCGAAATCGACGAGCTCCGCCGACAGCGCTATTACAACGAACGTTTGAAGAAATACGAATAACGGCTACGTGGGGATTGGAAGGTAAAAGGAAAATAAGGAGACAATAATGATAATAGTGCATAGCAGGGCAAGGTTAGGCACAGGCGTTCTCGGAGCGGCGTTGCTTCTCTTGGCTGGCTGTACCGAACCGGGCGAAACCACCGGAATGGGCGCGGCTACGGGCAGTGCGATCGGCGCTGGTGTTGGTGCAATTATTGGCAGCCAGACCGGAGGTGCCGGAGCAGGTCTCGTCCTCGGTGCGGTTGCTGGCGGTGGCACTGGCGCGCTCATTGCGAATTCGCTTGAGGCGCAGGAGAAAGGAATTCGGAATCAGGAAGAGGCCCTTGAACGCCAAGAACAAACGATTCAGGCGCAACGTCGTGAGATAGAAGAGCTTCGCCGTGGCGGTGGCTCTGATACCTATTCTTCGTTTTCGGGGAGCTCTTCGACTCAATCGGCACGTCCTCAAGAGCTTAGTTCGGATCAGCAGCGCATGAAAGATGCCTACGCTCGCGCAAAGCCACTTCGCGAAAATGATCTGATTGGTTCGCGGCGTGACATTTACGAGGGAAGCGCCGCCTATCAGGGAGGTTCCGTAAATCGAGGGACTTTTACCCGTGAATCTGCGCAGCCGGATCGCCCACGGCGCGTAGTTGATGACCAGCAAATTGCGACAACTCGCGGGAGCGCTTTTGATTCGGGCGCGCCAAATATTGGAAGTATCGCCGATGAGAGTGGGTACGGAAATGACGCGGCGAAGTCAGATAGTAGTGTTCCTGACAGTAACGCGGCGTTTCGTGTTTCAAGCACTGAATGTCGCGAAGCGGAACAGGAGGTAAAGAAAGGCCAAGATGCGCTTGAAAGCGCAGATAAACTGTTCCATCTTCGTCGCGCGCTACGGCTCTGCCCGACGAACCCGACCTATCACAATCAGCTAGGTGAGCTGTACCTCTCGCTTAACCGAAAGAGCGATGCAGAGTATGAGTTCAAAGAGGCCTTAGCGCTGAATCCAACCTACGCAATGGCTGAGCAGAATCTGGAGCGGGTAAGGAGATAATAAATGCACGGCTCCAAGACACGACAGTTCTCGATCGCACTACTGTTTTTGACTCTTACCCTCGCGTTTAACGGCTGTGAGAATTCGCGCTTCGGAGCACGCGAGAAAGGTGCGCTGGGGGGCGCTGCAGTTGGTGCCGGTCTGGGAGCAATTATCGGAAATCAGGTGGGTAGCCCTGGGGCCGGAGTAGCTATCGGATCGGCGATCGGTGCGGTTTCCGGCGGTCTGATTGGGAATCAAATTGATGCTAATCAACAGGTGCTTGATGACCGCGAAGCACGGTTGAAGGCTCAAGAACGCGAATTAGAAGAGAATCGCAAAATTATAGACGAGCTTCGCCGCCGCGGTGCAGATGTACGTAGTTCAGATCGCGGCGTAGTTGTCAATCTACCAGACGTGTTGTTTGAGTTTGATAGTGCGAGGCTTACCACCGCGGCGAGTCGTACGGTGCGAGAAATTGCTTCGGTAGTGGGGGGGATTCCCGACCGGCGCATCTCGGTTGAAGGACACACCGATTCGTTAGGTACCGTTGCGTACAATCAAAAGCTCTCTGAAAACCGCGCACGAAGCGTCGCACAGGAGCTTTCGACAAATGGTATTTCACGGCGCCAGATTGTAACTCGAGGTTTCGGTGAAAGTGATCCTATCTCGAGCAATCAGACTGAGAATGGGCGACGACGAAATCGCCGAGTCGAAGTAGTAATAGAAAACCGCTAGCCTGCAAGTGCTTCTTTCTGGTGTACCACCACTGGGGCGGCTCCCTCTAAGATCACTTCGGGGGTAACGATTATTTCCTTTATCGACGGGTTGCTTGGTACGTCATACATCACGTCGAGCATGCACTCTTCGATAATTCCGCGCAGCCCACGCGCGCCAGTCTTCTTCTCAATTGCCTTTTTCGCAATGGCCGCGAGCGCTTCTTCAGTAAAAGAGAGCGAGGCGCCCTCCATGCCGAGGAGATGCTGATACTGTTTAGTGAGTGCGTTTTTCGGCTCGGTGAGCACGCGAATGAGCGAGGCTTCGTCGAGCGATTCAAGAGCAGCGACTACCGGTACTCGACCGATAAACTCAGGTATCATCCCAAATTTCAAAAGATCTTCGCACTCGATCTGATTAAGTAAGCGCCTTTCCGACGTTGGGTCGAGATCGACGATATTTGTGCCAAAGCCGAGGCTTTTCTTGCCAACGCGCTGACGGATGACTCGGTCGAGTCCTTCGAATGCGCCACCGACAATGAATAAGATATTAGTGGTATCGACCTGAATGAATTCCTGCTGGGGGTGTTTTCTTCCACCCTTAGGAGGAACATTAGCGCGAGTGCCCTCGAGAATTTTGAGCAGTGCCTGCTGCACTCCCTCGCCTGAGACGTCGCGAGTCACGGAGGGACCATCGCTTTTTCGCGCGATCTTATCGATTTCATCGATATATACGATTCCGCGTTGCGCCTTTTCAATGTCGTACTCGGCAGCGTGAAGAAGATTGACGATGATGTTTTCCACGTCCTCGCCAACATAGCCGGCTTCGGTGAGGCTGGTTGCGTCAGCGATGGTGAAGGGGACATCAAGAAATTTCGCCAATGTCTGCGCAAGCAATGTTTTGCCTGACCCGGTAGGTCCAAGGAGCAAAATATTCGATTTGTGGAGTTCTACCTCCGCGCGTGGATGTTGATTGTTCTGAATTCTCTTGTAGTGATTATGCACGGCAACCGAGAGAACCTTTTTAGCGTGCTCTTGACCGATCACATACTGATCAAGGTGCGCCAGAATATCCTTCGGTGAAGGAATTGGTAGCCTCTGACCGAATGAAGTCTGGTGATCGAGCTCTTCATGGAGAATGTCGTTGCAGAGTTCAACGCACTCGTCGCAGATATATACTCCAGGACCAGCGACGAGCTTTCTTACTTCATCCTGTGTTTTTTCACAGAATGAACAGACTAAGTTGATGCCGCTCTTACTATGCTCTCTGGCCATCGCCCATCCCCGTTACAAAATACGTAAAACCACTGCTTAGGATGGGTAGCTCCATCCTTATATCTCTTTCGATGCAGGGTGCTATCGAAGAGACGCCGCGGAGTACGTCTCAGTTAAGTAATAAGATCGACATGATCTCCGGGGGGCTTAACAGCTTGAAAAGAATAGGGCTAGTTTGTCGCCTCTAACTGTTTGAAACAACCGGAGTTTTGTGGCTAGAACGAATCCTGTGTGCTTTTAAAAATAAAGGCAGCGTTAGACTTATTCCGAGGACCGTCCCAAGGAGATTAAAACAAAGATCGCGGAGATCAAAAAAACGTTGTGGATGAATTCCCTGCAAGCATTCGTCGCAAAGACTTACCGCGCAGCTAATCAAAAGCGCTGCCAGTAAGCGCCTCTGTGTTGTGCCGTTTATAGCGCTCAATATAAAAATGGCGAGCGCACCGTAAATAGCAAGGTGGGTCAGCTCAATAAGCAATGGATTAAGTAAAAAGGCAAGGCCTGCAATTGCAGCCAAGGCACAAAACATCACGAGTATGCCTTTGATTCGCCTCATGTATAAAAGTTGTAAAATATAGCAGAGAAAAAGGACCGAAATTGCTACTCCGAGCATCTGCAGTTGGCTTTGATCGAGTTGTTTGAACAGGCCTTGTAAGCGCCTGCCAAACGGCACGAGAAGAAAGATTAATACTGTTTGCGCAATCGCCAGTATTTTCGCTATCCTTGTCATCGATTTGTGATTTAATTTTAACAGAGGACCGATATGAGCGAAACAGCAGCCCCGCAGAAATTTAAGGTAAACGATCGAGTAAAGCGTGCTGACGGTGTTGGCGGCTTTGGCGTGGTAAAGGAAATTCGTTACGAGATAATCTCAAATGCTACCGAGGCAGCGAAAGAGAAAACCGCGATGATTAACGTTTTCTGGGATAACGGCACGTTGTCGTATCATGGCGCAAGCATGCTGGCGATAGCGAAGTAGATTTCTCTTTGGTTGCCTTGCGAAGTTGTCTTATCATCGGGATCTACCACGAGGTAAGGACATCAAGTGTTTCAAAAGGTACAGAAGCTTTTTGCGCGACCTGAGTATCACAGCGATAAGCTGATCGTGAAGTTCTTGCCTGATTGCGATGTGGAGTCCGCGCTTGGGCCTTTCGTAACCTCATATCGCATTTCATTTTTGAATATAAGTCCCGACGGGCGCTTTGGTGAGTTGCAGAATGCCTGCATCGTGACGGTGGCGCCAAAGTTGCTTGCCGAGGTAAAGCCTCTTCTTAAGGCATTGCCGAATGTTGAATACGTTGAGGACGTGCCAGTACGAAGACTTAGCTGAACCCTTTCTAAGCTAACTAATTCAGAAGATTTGGCGTTCCGGCGTTTGCCCGCAAAGCTAATTGCGACGCGGCGGAGCCAAATACACTCGCTCGTGGACTTCGACCTGCGCTACTCCGTTTGAGCTGCCTGAGATACTGAAGGCCAAACCAGCAATTGGGATTCGATTAGCGACGGAACTTCCATGAAGTACTTGGCCAATATTTTCAGACTCTAACGAGTCGACTATCTGCATGTCATTGCTTCTGGTAATCTTCACCCAAGCATGGCCGATCCCTTGTATTGCAGTAGAATTATCAAAATATAAGCCTGCCTGATATTCGATACAAACTGCCTCATTCGCAAAAGAAAATTCACTAAGCGCACACGAAACGTGCGTAAGCGCGCGCTCGGTACACTCGATCTTCGGTTTGCCGGTGAGACGCAAAATGTCGGGCTGGAACTCCGAGTCGCGGAGCAACATTACCGCCTGATAGCAGCTGTTGCTAAGTGGATCAGTGGTATACTTGGGGAAGCGCGAGCGCTGTTGAAAGATTACGGGCCAGAGCCGCTTTGTGTACTGGCCGTATTGCTGGCAGCTGTTGAGCATGCTGAGCAATACTTTACTGTCATACTGATTTGTTCCCCGCAGGTAGTCGTTTGTGACCTGACTAGCGGTAGAAGAGGTCTGAGCACCATGGGCTAGAGAAAAAATATAATCGCGGTCACTTTGACGCGCGATTGGAATCTTCGGATAGCTGCTCCATCGCCGGTATTCTTCAGTCTGTAAGAAATCTGATTTGGCTGCTGATGTTACAATTGCGGCTGCTTTCGGATCTCCGCCGGCCTTTTTTGTTGCGACCTCAGCGCCATCAACACAGGGAAGGGTGAGCGACAGGACAGTAGAAGCAACTTGAAGCGTGCTTCGAAGTGACATGCGCTGACGTGTGGAGGTGGTAAGCATAGGGTGCGAGTATAGTACCGCTCCCCGCTTTAATCACCTCACCAATAGCCGTCTCAGTCCCCAGGATTTATTCCGGCAGATTATTTGGAGGATTATTTGGAAGGATTATTTGGACACCCAAACTGATTGTCGTCATATCTAATGATTCTGGCTGGTTAGGTAAATCTTGAGTAACGACTCAGCAAGTGGCGAGAAAAGATATTTGCCGTGCACCTGCACGTTCACGGGCTCCCCCCACGTAATGAGTAGTTACAATCTGGAGATTCGGGTCATAAAATCGTTGCGAGGCTTCGCTTGCGGACAATTAGTTTATGGAGAGACCTAAACCGGAAGGCGCGTTTGGTGCGGACGTATTTGTTGAGCCGCCGGGTACCGAAATCGATATCGCCTGACTACTGTCAAAGTAAGAAGCTGTCCCGGAGTAGATTAGACCCATGGTGACCACAGCGTATTCCATAGCGCTACTCTGCGCGATTGATGAAGTATCTCTGAATGTAAGTTCGGAAATAGCATCACCATGTGGGTGCTCTGCGGAAAGCGGCACTCCTGTGATACGAACGAACTCTGGCGTACCAACAGGTCGCCTAAAAACATGGTAGCCTACGAATTGCGCGTTGGTGCTTACGGTGGGGCTGCCAGCCCAAGTCAGGCTGACTGAATTACTCGCGCGGATAGCTTGTAGGTTCTGCGGCGGAGCGAAATACTGTATTCGCAAAGTTGGATCCCCTAGCAGAGAGCCGTTGTGTAAATGATCAGCTTTTCGACGTGCGACAACTCCGATTGATGCGCCAACCGCAAGTGGTGTGAAGTCGATATCGATACGATTAGCCCAGAGTGTGCTGAGTGCAAGATTATTATTTGGACCGGCGATCGCGGTTGCAAGGAGCCCGTTGGGATAATCCCAATCACCGAAGTAGCTGCCGAAGAGTGCAGTGAATGGGCTGCTGGTTACCTGTGTGCTAAAATTGCCGCTACTTCCTATCCCGCCCACGCTGGTATAGGAGCCTGCTCCGCATCCATAGCTAATAAAGTGTGGTGCTGTAGTGCCCGGAGCAAACCAGGAGGCAGCAAAGGCACTGTTCTTGCCAAAAATCGCGGCAGCCCCTTCCCACGCTATTCGAGCGAAGTTCTCTCCGCCAAAGGTTCCAAAGTTGTCGACAATTAACATTTTGGGAAGTATCTGCTGATAGGCTCCCGTCCTCGTGCGATACGCATGGTTTCGAAGCAGGTATCGACGCAGAAGGTCAAGTTCCGGAGCAAACGTAATCCGCGAGAAATCGATTCGTCCAATTTCCAATTCTGCTCCATCGATCGGAGTGGCCTGATCGAACTTGCCATCGCCAGCCTCGTTTTGCGTGCGAGCCGGGACACCAGTTATTTGACTGCTGGTGTCGGTCCACTGCGGCAATCCCGTGTGCATAGCATCATCAATGTCGGCGTAGTAGAGGTCGCTGCTCCAGGCACCTTGGTGGTCAGCATGTCCGTCGGCCGCAGAAGTTCCAGAGTATGGAATTGGCACACGACCGATCAGCAGCACCGAACGATTCAAGGTTGGCGCTTTGCGGTACCATACATTAATGGCTGAGCGCACCGCATCAACTTCTGCACGGCGCTGTGGTCCGATCGCGGTTCCTGTTGTCGCGGGATCGATTTTCATTCGCGGAGTAATAGTACGAGTTACCGTATAGCCATCGAGGGTGAGGTCGCTTTCTAATGTCGCAAGCTCAAGTGCGATTCCCGCGGTGATGCTTTCATCTATGACTAACAATACGCCTCCCCGTTTTTCGCGCCACGGAACCTCACTTCCAACAGGAAATACCGCGAGGCGGTAATTGGTTGTGGTTGAATTGACTAACTCATATTCAAGAAGTTGCCCAGGGGAGAGGTTGGTTTCGGTGTAACTGAGCGCGGCGACCGGCAGTAGGCCGACACTCACGAAACCTGGATCGCCGTAGCGAGCGGCCGAGCGCGCAACCCACTCGCGTCGCGATAATGTCAGATAGTTACTGGTGCCACCGGACTCTGGTGGCTTCCACTCAATCTTCGCCGCGAGTGGATTTCGAGAGTATATTACCTGAACTTCGGCCGAATTATCTCGCACCGTCTGTGCGAACCCACAGACGGGTATAATGAGAGCCGCGATAATCCAGCCGGTCACAAGATACAATTGCGTTCGCACTCTTGGTGCTGCTCCGCGCAAGTAGCTAAGAAGTGACGCCACCGACGCTAAGTTTTTACCGAAATCGATTAGAATTAACACTACAAAGTCCCATTAGTTCAAAGTACCAGGCACGCGTCCATAGCGCTTCGCTGGAAAGATCGGCATAGGTGAGTCAAAACATGAGAGGCCCGGAGGAGTTAAAGGCGCAGATACACACATCGCAAACGAACAAAATGCAGCGTGGTAAGCATTTTTGGAAGTTTACCCTTCACCTTCAAGGCGAGAATCGTGCTATGAAATAGCTTCTCTAACATTTTATGGAGTAGGGGAGCTCATGCCATATATCAAGAAATCTGATCGACCAAGGTACGAAAGCGCGATTCGCGAACTAGCGAGGCAGATTCCAAATGACCGCAGCGACCGGCCGGGACATTTAAACTACATTATTACCATGTTGCTTCGAACGACCTATGGCTCGAAGATGCGCTATGCCGATCATAATGAGGCAATCGGCGTGCTGGAATGTGTCAAGCAGGAGCTCTATCGGAAGCTCACCGCACCCTACGAAGATGAGAAGATTGTAAGCGAAGGCGATCTCAACCCGATACAGGCGTAATCCGGAGCGTCCTATAATGTTTGCACAATCGCATGTGAAGTTAGGGCACGCGCCGCAGGGTCCGTTTAGTAACTCCGATCTGATCATAACCGGTGAGGGGCGAATTTATCACCTTGATCTGAAGCCTGAGGAGCTTCGTCCTAACGTGCTCTTAGTTGGGGATCCGGAGCGCGTAAGCTGGATATCCGAGAAATTCGGGCTTAAAAAAGACGTAGAGCGATTTCACCGCGGTCTTCGCACCATTAGTGGAAGCTTTGGTGAACATGCACTGCCGGTATCTATTGTGACTTCGGGAATGGGAACTCCTTCTTTGGAAATTGTCTTTTCGGAGTTGGTAGCGCTTCGAGAAATTGATTTCACGACGCGAAAGCGAATAGCTCAGCCGCTCCCGCTTACTATAATTCGCGTTGGAACCTCGGGCGCAATTCAGTCAGGCACGGTCTTGGGAACTCCAATTGTCTCGCGCTACGCCGTGGGCCTTGATAACACTGGTTTATTCTATGACGTTCCCTCGAATCCAGATATTGGTGCGCTTGAGCGCTCGATAAGTTCGATACTTGAGAGTACTTGCGCACCGAACGCGCGATTTCGGGGAAAAATATCTCCCTACGCGGCAGAAGCAAGTAATGAAGTTGTCGCGGCGCTTGGGAAGGCCGCTGATCAGCTGGGAATAGCACATTCGCTCGGCATCACCGTGGCTAATGCCGGATTCTTTGGCAACCAGGGTCGAGATATTTTGCGTGCCCCTTTGACCGTGCCGGATATTGATCGTGCCCTTGAGCCTTTCAGCTTCAATGGACTGCGAATCGAAAATATGGAGATGGAGTCGAGTGCGCTATTTCATCTTGGTGCGGCGCATGCTTATCGGGTTGGCGCGGTCTGTGCGACGGTGGCGCATCGACCTAGTGACAGCTTTGCGAGTGATATTCCTCACGTGGTGCAGCGCGCTACAGCGATAGCGCTTCGAGCACTGGAGCTTCTTTCAGATAATCGGTAGTGGTGCGCCACGATAATCTACTGGCCTTTCCGTCCCCCGCGAAATAGTATGATCAAGGATGAGCCCCGATTCCGCCCAAATATTTGTAAGTGATTCGGAGAAAACATATCTCCAGGAGCTTTCTAGGCTCTATCCTACTGCCGGTTCGGCGCTTTCGAGAATTGCGCTTCTTGAAAGTGCTTTGACCCTGCCAAAGGGCACTGTCCATGTCATTAGCGATGTACACGGAGAGTACAAAAAACTGAAGCATGTGATTAACAATGCCTCGGGAAGCTTGCGAATGCTTGTTGCGCGAACCCTTGGAGAAAAGGTCTCCGAACCGGAGGTCCTCCAGCTTCTAAATTTTATTCACTACCCGCACGAAAGCTATAATCTCCTTTGCGGCACGCTCTCTGACCGCAGCGCCCGGAAAGTGTTTTTAAAACATATAGTCTCACTTGAATTGGAACTTTTAAAAGAACTTCGCGCACGGTTTACCATAGAGGACGTCGAAGCGGTGCTTCCTAGCTCTTACCGCGCCCTTTTTAAAGAGCTGCTCTCCCACCGTGAGCTTGATCGCGCTGATGTGTTCCTTTCGTCGATCGTCGAGCAGTTTATTGTGCATAATGCCGAGGAGGATCTTCTCCGGCTTCTTGCGCGTGTAGTTCGAAACCTGCTTGTCACCGAACTTGTTGTTGCAGGAGACCTGGGCGATCGCGGAGAGAGAATCGATAGAGTAATTGAGTATCTCATGCGTCAGCCCAACGTGTCGATTACCTGGGGCAACCACGATGTCTCCTGGATGGGAGCTTGCCTTGGTGACAGAACCTGTATCGCGACCGTGCTCCGCTTCTCGCTTCGTTACAGTAGGACCGAGCAGCTCGAGGAAGGTTACGGGATCTCGCTTGCGCCGCTCGAAGTTCTCGCGCGCGAGGTCTATGGTGCGGACCCCGCTGACAGATTTGCCTGTAAAGGCGAAAGCTGGCGCGATCCAAAGCTGATGGCGCGTATGCAAAAAGCCGCGACAGTTATTTTATTGAAGCTAGAAGGACAGACGATCCTTCGAAATCCGCACTATCACATGCGTGAGCGCGCGTTACTTGAAAAGATTGATCTCAAACGAGGCTCGGTCGAGCTTTCCAGCGGATCGCACGAGCTGGTCGACAGACTGTGGCCGACGCTGAACCCTGAGAATCCCTATGCGCTCTCTCTCCAGGAGCAAAGCTGTATCGAGAGGCTTCGCGAATCATTTATCGAGAGTCCGATGCTCTGGCGACACATGACGTTTGTCGCACGTCATGGTTGTATGCATCTTCGCCGTGATAAGAATCTTATTTTTCATGGCTGCGTGCCCTGCGACAGCGACGGTAGATTCCTGTCGATGAATGTTGATGGTGAGAGCCTTGTCGGCAAGGCTCTTTTTCATAAGCTTAATGCTGTGGTTTCGCGCGCGTTTCGCGAAAAACGGCAAAGCGATCTCGATGTACTGTGGTATCTTTGGTGTGGCGCGGAATCGCCACTCTTCGGGAAAAATAAGATGGCAACGTTCGAGAGCCACTTTATCGCTGAAAAAGAGCTGCAGCGTGAGCACAACAACAGCTACTTTGAGCTAATTCATTCACGTGCTTTTTGCGCGAGAGTGCTCAGTGAGTTCGGCGTCGATAAGGAAGAGGGGCTCATAGTAAATGGACATATTCCAGTAAAGATCGATCAGGGCGAGTCGCCACTTAAAAGAAGTGCTATGGCAGTGACGATTGATGGCGCATTTTCTGAAAGTTACGGTGATAAAGGCTACACTCTTATCCTCGATGCTGCGAAGACTGCACTGGCACAACACCATCATTTCGAATCGGTGCAAAGCTCAATTACCAAGGGCACCGATATCATTCCGACTATTCAAGAGCTACGAAGTTTCAATAATACTCGGGCAGTTACTGATACGGAGCAGGGCGATAGCATCCGCGCCCAACTGAAATTGCTGAATGAACTTTTGATAGCCTATCGAAACAATACAATTCGAGAAGCACGCTAGTTCTCGCTCCGTGCGGCTTTCTCCATCAACTCTTCGAGCATGCCGATGCGATCACGTAATTGCTGCTCAGTGCAGTGGGTCTGGCTTCGGACTGCCTGAGCATGGTTAAGTAGTGTATGAATCACTGAGTGTGATTTTCCAGAATTGCGGTGATATCCGGCAACCAAATGCTTAATCTCGGTCGCGAGCCGCTGCTTTACTTCGCTGCGAGTAAGACTTTGTTCTTGTCGCAGCTCCATCTCACGGTGAATAGTCTCCTGTAATTCTTGCGGTTCGAGTGTCCCGCCGAAAAGTGAGAGCTGATTACCATGGAGCAGTACCGCCTCGAGTCCGCTGTTCACGCCATGAAGTGCACTCCAGCTGCGTTTGTCGTGCGGTTCGCTCTGAGCTCGCGATTGTTCGGTCTCATCATAGGGATTCTCTGTTTTGCGGAAGAGACAGTGCCTTATCTCGCCTTCGATCTCCTCAGCAAGCCGATGAAGGGTCGGATCGGAAGGTAAGAACAGGTACGCTACCTGTGGGCCACTGAGTTGTGGTTGACGCCGCACGATTCGTCCAAGAAACTGTCGAAAGTACATCTTGGTCTTAATGGTGGTTGCATAAACTCCGACTCTCAGCCGGGGAATGTCAACTCCTTCGCTTACCATATTGCACGCGACGAGCCAATGTGACCGATCGTCCGAAAATGCCTTTATTTTTTTCGATGCGCTACTATCTTCGGAGAGCACCACCGTTGGCTTTTCTCCTGTACATGCCTGCAGCAAGCGCGCCATCTGTCGAGCATGCGATTGATCGGCGCATACCATCAGAGCTCCGGCGTGCGGATGAGCGCGTCGCGTCGTAAGCAGCATCTGATGAGCTTCTCGGACCATCGGCTCAATCCAACCGGTCTCGGCTTCGAGTGCGGCGCGCAGCCTGCGTGCCGAATTAAGAGGATCCAGAGTGTCGTGGAAGTTGGCGCTATATACCTTATCCTGTTCGCTCCAGGTAACCTCTCCGCCGAAAGTAAAAAATGCGGTGGGACGACAGACACCATCCTCAACAGCGCGTGCGTAGGTGTAGGCATAATTGGGCTGGCTTAGGCCCTCCTTGTCGTATTCGACAAACGGAATCGCATTGCAATCGCTGCGAAACGCAGTTCCAGAAAGACAGAGAATAAAGGGGGCGCTCTCCAAGTTTTTGCGCAGCGCGTTGCCCCAACTTCGGCCGTCCGCAGCATGGTGAACCTCGTCGAGAATCACGACGGCATTCCGTGCCAGCGCGCGAATAGTCGCTGAACTGCTTTCGAGCTGCTGGTAGGTCATTACAGCTCCGCGAAAGTCCTTTGCAAGCGCGGTTCTCTTTCCTCCGAAATTACTATCGAGGTCGATGCCAAATTGTGCGGCGGCGCGGGCCCACTGAATCCGAAGATGAGCGGTCGGTACTACAATCAGCGCTGACTGGGCAAGGCGAGTCTTGAGCTGGTGCTTCACGACGAGCAATGCGGCGGAAGTTTTTCCGGCGCCGGGCGTAGCCTCCCAAAGAAGCGTACGTGTCCCCGCGGAGAGCGCCTCGAGATAACAGCTGTAGGCCTCGCGTTGCCAGGATCGAAGTTGAAAACTATGCATGATTATTGGAAATACGGCGCGGGCTGACCTGCTTTGAAACTACTCGTCCATCACGAAGTTTATTAATAGAGCGTGTTCTGAACTTTTGTCCGTCGCGACTAGGCCAACGAAGCAGTTTAATGCGAATTAGGGCTCGCAGCAGGACAAGAGTTCAGAACACGCTCCAGTGCGGCGTCTATTGACCGCCGCAGTAACGCAATAACATCGACGAAAAAAGCTCGGTCGACAAGAGCCTACAAGCGATACAGTGTCTTAATAATTAATGGCAGCAAACCTGGAGACAAAGCTTGTCTCTGTTCTATTGCGAGATATTTACGCCCAGCGGCACTCCAGGGAGCGGCTCGCCGGCCGAAGGAATCTGGCCGGTGATGAAGTATTGGCCGACGTCGCCACGTAGTCCTGCACTGGATACTACCAAATAATAGGTGCCGGCACTGAGCGCTACATTAATGATCGTCTCGCCAAGATCGGAATTGTTTCCCGCAGCGATTACTGAACCGCCTGAATTTCTTAGTTCAAGTTTTAGGTCCAGAGTTGGGTTGAAGGCAACGACATCGGCGTAGATTGTGGCGCTACCTGCGCCGGCAGTAAACTTGAAGTAGTCAACATCAGTAAGTCTTTCAATAACTCCCTGGGTGCTTATATTTCCTGACGTCGGGACCGATATTAGTGTCGCCGAAGTTGTCGCTCCGCCATGGTCATCAATTCTATAGCCAAACTGATTCGTTGAACTTGAGAGTACCGCGAGGTCATCTTGGAAAGTGCTCGCCGAGGTGGTGGTGCCGTACCACCATACTCCGCGTTTGAAATAGGAGTTGCCCATGGTAGGCGCCACGATGCTGAGCGCTCCGCCATCGTAATACGAATCGACGAGCGTTCCCGATGCGTCGTAGAGACTTTGATGGCGCAAATTAAAGAGGTGGCCAGCTTCATGTGCAGTGGCCTCAGCGATAGTTTGAGCTCCGTCCTCGATGCTTACAAGGTCAAAAATATCCCTAAATACCGTGCTGAATGCGAAACCGATATTTGAGCCCGAGTTGCTGTAGCCGCCTACGACGGCGACGCCTCCCGCTGAGGCTCCCAGCCAGGCCCCATCGCCGCCGATAAAAATTGCAGCTGTTCTTAGGTTTGCGCTTACCGGATCGTTGTAGTTGTTCGGATCAATGGTAGTCACATTCACGTTGAAAGGCGAATATTTCTCGGCGACAGCGTTGCAGATAAGCAACATTGCATCGCGTTCAATCTGCGAGAATCCGGCGGTATTGTCATCGAGGTCGAAAGGTGGTGTCGTAATATTACTGTATTGATTTGCCCAGACTCCGTTTACGACTCCACCGCCGAAGTTAAGATAAAGCGTCGCAGGAGCCGCGGGCATACTGCTAAAGTTTAACGGCACAGGAATGGTCGACTGCGCTATCTCGACGCCCGAGGCAACCGAATCGTCGTATGCTGGAAGGAGGCAGTCGGTCGCTGCAAGGGTACCGGTTGTTTGAAGATTCTGCTCCGAGTCATCATCGATCGTAAATTTACGCGCGCTAAATGAGCCGCGAACTGAAACTCTTCCACCTCGAAGATGTTTCTTCCCTTTTCGTTTAAATTCGAGTGGGATAGTGATGCTCTTATTTCCGACTTTTTTCACAAAGAGCTGGTAGCGCGGTTCAATCTCGCGGCGCATATCGATCGGGTCGACGATTAATTCGAGAAGTTCGCCGCTCAGGGTACAGTTTGTTTGAGGGAATGCTGCGCGGCAGTAAAAAATGCTAGCAAGAGCCAAGGAGAGAAAAATGAGAAAATTCTTAATGTTAGGCATTTTCCTTGGCTTTACCCCGAAGGTTTATCGTTACCGCAGCTATTTAGATGGGAAAGTGGCGAGAGAGTTTCTTCCTTTAATAGAGCCAGTTCGCTCTTACGCCTGGGTAATTTCTGGCGCGATTTCCTTCGCCGAATTGTTTTAGTCGGATCCTTATACGACTACAGCACTTTTTTGCGTGCGCGCAGTGCGCATGTAAAATATTTAACGGTCTATGTTGTCCTTGCAAAACTAATTTTAACATATTGTTTATATTGCACTATTTGGGAACAATTTTGTTGATTAGTGTCGCTGCCTAGCGTAGTATTAATACATGGGCAAAATGCACACGGCTATTGTGTGCCCATATAGGGTCCGGGAAATTATTTTTAAGTGAGAGGAGTAGTACAACATGGAAGTGGGAAAGAGATTATTAAAATGGGCAGGCACCATTATTGCGATTCTGTGCCTTTGCGTTACTGCGCTTCATGCGCAGGCTCAAAGCGCAACCGGAAGTATTGCAGGCAGAGTTTACTCAAGAAGCGGAACAATCTCTTCGAGCTTTGTCAGGGTATATTCAAGCGTGGCACCCGTCACTGTCCTTCGGCAGGTAAGTACAGATAGCCAGGGCGTGTACTCTATCGAGGACCTTGCTCCAGGAACCTACTATCTTCAAACTTTTGGGAGCCATAAATTGTCACAATACTATGTCGATGAGATCTATGGTGGAGTCTCCTGCCCGGAAAATATCTGTGAAGTGACGAAGGGGATGCTTGTCCCAGTCGCAGCTGGCCAAGTTACATCGCAGATTGATTTTGAATTAGAGGCTGCAATGTCCATCTCGGGTCGAATTGCCGGATTCCCTTCCGGTGCCACGAGCTCGGTTGGACTCTCAGGTGCGGAGGCCATTCTCTACGATGGCGCTGGCAAGTTTTTTCTCTCTAAAACTTCAGATTTCAATGGAGATTATGAATTTAAGACTCTCACCGCAGGAAGCTATTTCTTGTCGACAAAAAATAGCGCAGGCTTTATTGACGAGCTTTATTCAAACGACCCCTGTCCGGCGAGTAGCTGCGATATTTTCATGGGAAATAAGATCACGCTTAGCAGCAGCAACAAGCATAAAACGGCATCGTTTGTGCTTTGGCCGGGTGGCTTACTTTCCGGAAAAGTAACCAATGCGCTTTCAAAAGCGGGGATTCCATATGTCACTGTGCAAGTTTATGATAGCAACGGTCGCTACGTTAAAGCGGATTCAACCAAATCCAACGGCGAGTTTATTTTTGATGGCGGCCTAGAGCCGGGAACCTATTTTGTCACTGTTTCAAAGGTCGGCTATGTCAGCCAACTTTTCGGATTTGGTGAGTGCACCGGCGACTGTCCGCTGAGAAGTGGCACTCCGGTCAAAGTGACACCCAACGCAATGACTTCCGGAATTGATTTTGTAATCTATTCGAAGTCGGAGAGCCCTTCCAATGCCGACAGCGATAAGGACGGCACTTTTGATATTCGGGATGGATGTGACTTTGATCCGAAGAAGACTGCGCCAGGAGTCTGCGGTTGCGGAAAGGCCGATGCTGATAGCAATGCCAATGGAGTGATTGATTGCTTGGCAAATGCCGAATTGAAAGCCGAGTTCGCTGTAATTCTTGCGAGGATAAGAGCGCTTCGTCCGTTAAGCTTGGCCTATCTCCCAAATCAGTCACGTCTCCGCGCGGAGCTTTCGGGGAGCGTTCTTGCCGTGAACACGACAATGCAAAGTTTCGGTACTGCGATTGCGCTCAAGGCGGGCACCCCTCCCGAGCTTGAAATTGCGCGCCTATCGTTTAACCGATCGCTACGAAATTTACTGAGGAAAAGTGGCGACCTGCGAATGGCTCGTCGTAAGGTGACTCGCGCTATAGCGCGTATAAGTGACCTTTTGGCGTAGCATACCCTTTCCCGACCCCGCGAGGGGTCGGGAAAGCTCTGTTTTTGTGTCTCTTATGGATCATGGAACGTACGATGCGGATTAGAGAGAGATGAAATGGGAAGAGTGTCTTTTAGATTCATGTATCCAGTGCGCACCCTGAATATTGTTCAAAGCATACGCAATCTATTCGGCGTGCTTCTAGTATGTACGCTTTTGTCGTCACCGTCATTTGGCGCGGAAGAGCTTACTGAGGTGAATCTGCCCTTGGCGCCTGATGAGCGAGTGACTTCGCAGAAGCAGATGGGATTAGTTCAGAATCGTCCAATTGTTTTGCTTGTGGCGAATTCAGCGACAACCGCACGTGCGTTAGTCGTCGGATTTCAAGATAGCGGCGCCGAAATTTTGCTTGATATTACAGATTATATAGGGGACCAGACTTTGATTAGTGAAGGAGGGCGTTGGGCATCGTTTGTACCTTCAGCCAACGAGCTTACTGTATTGTTAGGAGATGACGGGAAAAATTCCGGTGAGATCTGGGTTACCGATGGTACGGCTGCAGGAACCCGTCGCATTGAGTCGAATACGTATCCGGGAAAGGCAATAGAGATTGAGCGAATGAATTCGCACCGGCAAGAGAAGCTTGCCCTTCCTTTTTTTCGCTACTCAGATCAACTTCGTGGACTGACCCATATCAATGGAAAACTTCTCCTGGTCAGAGGCGGACTTGAAGCGCTCGATCTCTCGTCGGGCAAACGTGAAGAGCTTATTCCGCCGGATCCCACAAATTCGATAGAGGTACGAAAATTGGCCGGCCAGTCAGACTGCCTTATCGCCTCCTTAGATAACGAAGCATACACCTTCTATCGGAGCGATGGAACGGCGCAGGGTACCTCACTCTTCTCTCGGCAACCATTTCCGCGATACACGCCGAATACTACACGATTATACCTCGGTGGCGTTTCCAACGGAGAGGATGGCGCCAGTGTACAGCTTTTTCACAATAGCCCCTACTTCTCCGATGGCACCGCTGCGGGAACTCGCTACTTTAATGCTAACCAATTGCCCGACGCATGTCCCGATGATGGCGGTATTGATGCTGATATGGCGCTGCAGCTTGGCGATAGGCTTATATATCCGACCTGTTATGCTCAGGGTGAACGTGCAATCGCAAGTTACGATCTACTCAGTGGCGAATCACGACGGATTTTTATGCCGGCGGGGTCTTCGCTCGAACTGAGCTTCTCGGATGCGCGACGTGAGCCGAAGAATTACACTCTGGATGGGAATTTGACGCTTAACGGACGAATTCGAACCATTCCTTATTTCCGGCAGGCAGTGCCGGGATCTTTAGACACTACTACATCGCCTCTTGAGTTGTGGCGTACTGATGGCACTGTCGAAGGTACTTTTTCCTTGGGTGAAAGCGCCACGCAACCGCCTAAATCTGAGGTCATGACCATTTCAAAAGCTTATGGATTTAGCCTCATAAGGTACACCAACAGCACGGGTGTGTTTACTGATGGTACTCTTTCGCAAACTTTCAAGGCTTTGCGTTTCTCGAGATTTAGCGCGATGAATTTTGATTCGTTCCTTTCTGCGGAACATGGGGATTATTTGCTGTACCTCGCTCAAGATGAAGATCGCGTGGAGAAACGAGCTGAATTGAGCAACCAGATTGCGCTTACAGAATTTGATCCACGGAAAAGTCAATTTCGAAGCGTAAGGCTTCTCTCATACCCGAAAAATTCGATAGCAAATAAATTTCAAGCCAAAACCTTTACATCATTCTTTGTTACCGAAGATCAGATTTACCTGCCAATTCTCAACTATAGTGGAAACGACCGGTTGTTCGATAGGTTTTTGTACTTTCGAATCGCGCGAGATGCCTGTCCAAATGATGATCTGAAATTTGTTCCTGGAGTTTGTGGCTGTGGTACGGAGGAAGCTCCGCTACGGCTCGATGAGCAGGGGCTTGTTGCTCCGGGATCGACTATTTGTCGAACTTCGGCCGGTCCAATTCTCATTAACCCAGAGTATGTTCCCGATCCGAAAGTTGGTCAGCCGGTACAGAGTGAGGGGCATACTTTGTTATCATTGGCGTTCCCTCAAGATCTGCTGAGTCAAATTTCGAGGCAGCTTGAATTAGCCGCATTGGACAGCTCTGAGGCTGTTGCAATTGTCGGTCTCAATTCGAGAATCGCCAGTTCAGCCCGTATTACTCACAAAGTGAGGGTGATTAGAATTAGAAATGACAAAAGTAGTTCGGTCGCCGTACGCAATACTTCAGGGGGCCGTAGCGAGCTTCGTATTCGCGGAGGTCTGCGAAAGTCCGATCAGCTCTTTTTCGATTATAGCTTTGACGCGTTTTCTCCGGATAGCCGTCGACTTCTTTCGTCTTCAAACATTAGAGAGGGTGAAATAAGAGTAAAGTCTTCGACACGAAAGAAAAAGTCGAAACGATTCGAACAAAGGCGGACGCCATGATGCGTATTGTTCATCGGCCTGAACTTCTCAAAGGACTACGCCAGCTGGTAAAGGGGTTAGTGCGCTTTTGTCTTCGGCATTCGATTACGGTGTCGGAGATCGAGAGCTGCATTCGGCAAGGCTTCATTGAAGCCGCAAGAGAGGATCTCCGGCAACGTAATCAGGAACCCTCAGTAAGTCGACTCAGCGTGATAACCGGACTTAATCGCCGACAGGTACAGCAGCTTTTGGAGCCGGAACCAGGCGTCGCCAGCAACGCGAGCCTAATTATGAAAGTCATTGGTCAATGGCAAGGTGATAAGCAATTCATTGATGTAAACAAAGAACCGCGAATTCTTAGCTGTGGCTTTGAAAGCAGTGACTTCAATCGCCTCGTAAATTCAATTAGCAAAGAGCTGAATCCAGCCACGGTGCTTTTCGAGCTCGAGCGAGTTGGCGCGGTTCAGAGAGTACCGGCGCAAGACCCAAAACTAGAATCTGATCACGTTAAGCTGGTACTTGAGGTCTACCAGCCGGTCGAAGACATTGAAGCGGGATTTCGCATCATCAGTGCGGACGCCCATGATCTTATCGTCGCTGCCGAAGAGAACATACTCGAAGCACCAAGTGTAAGTAATCTTCATATTCGCACCGAGTATGACCGAATTCGGCCTGCGGGCATTGTAGAGCTAAAAAAATGGCTGTTGCAAGAAGGATATGCTTTTCATGAACGCGCACGGGATAAGTTCGCCGAATTTGACCAAGATGTAAATCCCGATGCAAGTTTTTCGGGGCGTTGTGTCCGTGTCGTGTTGGGCTCCTTCGGTAAAGTATTTTCGGAAGAGGAAAGGTGATGCAGATGATTTCGCAGAATAAGCGGCGTGAATTCATGAGAGCGTCTTTACACGGAGCGATACTGTGCCTATGCCTGCTCTTCGCGAGTTGTGGTGGAGGAAGCGTTAGCACGGGGAGTTCTTCGGAATCTATCATTGTCAAGGGAGAACTTAGGACTTCGGACAATCAGTTGATTGCCCTGGCTGAGGTTACCGATCTCCAAACCGGTGAGACAACAGTTAGTAATGACCAGGGGCGTTTTGCTCTTGCCGTTGAGTTTACCGACAATAGCGCTAAGCTTCTTGTACGGGACGGCGATTTCGAGGGACAGGCTACGATATCGAATTTAGATTCGTCCGCAGATCAAGTGCTTGTAAAAATTACGGTTGATCGGCAATCTGGAATCGTCGCAGCAGTTATCGTGGAGTCGCTAGACGCCGAGGATCCTCAAAATGGCCCATCGATAACTCATAGCTTCCTGTTCACAATAACTTCATCGAGAAATACGCCGCTTCGCGGAGTTGTATTGACCTCCGTACAGGCAGAGAAGTCGGCCAGAAGTGACGCAAAAGGGAAGTGCCGATTGACGGCCAAGGGCGTCTCGCGGAGCTTCAGGGTGGGGGTACTGTATAAAGGTGTGAAGGGAAGTTTCACGCTTGATTCGCTTCCGGATGATCGCAGTATCTCGCTTAACGTGAGATTGAAGCTGAGTATTGATGAGGGGCAGGTGGATCCGGGAACTGGGAAACCAGCGCGCAGTTTGTTTATTGAAGTTGAGCGTGAGGAAGTAGTGATGTGGTTAAGGATCTTCTAAAATCGGCGATGCTTCTGCTTATTGCAGGGCTGCATCAATCCGCACATGCAGAGCCCCCGCGTTCACCAGCGCGTGTCGCAGCGGTAATCGTAGAGTTCCCTGGAGTTGAAAGCGGGTTGAGCATTGCTACAGTCCAGCAGTCATTATTTGGCAGTGATGGGGTTTCAGAGCGCTACTTAAAGATCTCCAATGGAAATTACAAGCTCGTGCCGTGGGAAGCGGAGAGTCCTGCGGTCTTTGGTCCAATCGTTATTCAGCGAATGAAAAATGAAAGCTGCGACAGCTCTTATAGAATTTGGAGTGCTCGTGCTTTTGATTTCCTTGGTGGGTTGGGTAAGAAGCTCGATAAAGTTGATCACCTCGTATTCATGTTTCCTCCTGCGGAGCTCCTTGGTTGTACCGTTCGCGCCCGTGGCGAACTACTCGGTTATCGAACATGGATCTTTTCGTATGATATTAATACGATTCTGCACGAAATCGGGCATAATTTGGGCTTGGCTCATGCCGCCAGCGGAAGTGCAAGTAGTGTTGATATTGAGTATGGGGATCGTTCAAGCCCCATGGGATTTCCCGCGCGCGGACAGCTATTCATGAACGCGGCAGAGATGCGCCAGTTAGGCTGGTTGCCGCCTTCTCGCATACGCAGTGTACTTGCAGCGGGTGTTTACGAAATCGAGTTAGGCGCACTGGAGCAAATGCAATTAAATACTTTACCAAACGCGATCTACATTGAAACATCAGGACCATATCGTCGCGTCATGGTTTCATTTCGAAACTTACTTTACCCGGAAGGGCTTGGTATGAACGCTTTTCAGCGTGGCGTAAGTATCCATTATGATCAGGGCTATGCGAATAAGACCGTGTTAGCTCGCACTCTTGCTGACGGCAAGCAGTTCTTTGACGCAGCGACCGGGCTCAAGATAATTCAGCTTTCGCACAGCGCGGAGAGCGCCAAGGTGAAAATCGTTCTTCCCACGAGCGAATTTGTGCCCGAATTGGTCGAACCCGTGATTGCCGAGCATGACCTTGATGGCGACGGAGTTCAGAATGAGCGTGACTGTGCCGCGGCCGACCCGCTGCAATGGACTTCCGAAGTCGCGATTGATGCTGACCGTGACGGACTTCGCGACAGCTCGACTCCAGTTGGCGGGTGTTATGGCGATCAGATTCCCGAGGGGTTCACTTCGCTATCGGCAACACTGGATAGCTGTGTTGGAACTACATTGGCCGATACGCGAGACGAGAATTGGGATGGTGTAAGTGATAGCTGTGTTCCCGGGCAGAAAGAACTAATTGCGCGGTATACACAGGAAGCCTGCTTACGCCAAGCGTTAGCGCTATTCCAGGTGGGGGGCGATCGATACGGAGAAAAAGCAATGGCGGCGCGTCGCAACAGCTTGAGAGCAGTTTTGAGTTTAGCGCTTACTGGGCCCCGCAAAATTAGAAGATTGCGCGGGATACGTTCCGATTTGCAGCAGGAGTTGGAGTCCAATCGCCTTCAGTCGCTTCTTCGCAAATCTCGAAAACTGATAGAAAATACCTTTGTTGAAGAAGCGATACCAGGCAGTGCGCCACGTATCGATAAACTCGCTTCGGCCCCCGATTCGGCCCAGCTTTCGCCGTGTGAAATCGTTGACGAACATTCTAAGAGGAGATTTCGGTAGTTACTAAATGCACGCGACTGAATTTCGTGGCGCTTGGGGAAATTAGCCCTTAAGCTTAGACAATTCGTAGCGCGGTTCGGTGCCCTGGACTATTCGGGTGAGATTTTCACGATGGCGATACACAATAATGACACCGACAACTGCCAACGCGAGCGCCTTCCAATCCTCGTATTGCAGAAGCATCGCGAATATTGGTGTGCTTAAGGCCGCAACGACGCTGGCAAGCGAGACCGTGCGGCGCCAGACGAAAACCATAGCGAAAAGCAGCACTGAGCCCAGTCCGACCCAAGGCGCAAGGCTTAACGCTACGGCGGCTCCGGTCGCAACTCCTTTCCCTCCGCGAAGCTTTCCGGGAATTGAAAAACAATGGCCGGCAACAAGCGCAACCGCTGCAGCACCAGGGAACCAGTCGATTCGTGCAATTGCGTAGGCGATAGTCACTCCGATAATTCCTTTGGCGATGTCTCCGCAAAGGACCACTATACCGGCTTTCTTGCCCAGCACCCGTCCAATGTTAGTAGCTCCGACATTTCCGCTGCCGTGCTCAGCAATATTCACGCCGGCTCTTTTTGCGATAAGGTAGCCCGTAGGAAACGCGCCAATAAGGTAAAAAGGTATGAGCGCGAATAACGTAAACAGGAAGTCCATAATCTGTTATGTGCCGGCCCGAAGCGCTGCAATTGCTTTTTCGCGATCTTTCGCCTTAAACACCGAAGATCCTGCGACAAGGACATCCGCTCCCGCCTCAACGCAGATTTTTCCTGTTTGTGGGGTAATGCCGCCATCCACTTCGACATGCACGCAAACATTTTGGCGAATAATCTCGGCGCGTACTTCGCGAATCTTCGGCACGCAACTTTCGATAAACGGCTGACCACCCCATCCGGGATTTACCGTCATTACTAGCACAAGGTCACAGACCTTGAGCGTATCGAAAACAAATTTTACCGGTGTGCCAGGATTAACTGCAACACCAGCTTTCATCTTCAGATCCTGAATCTGTCCGAGAGTTCTATGGAGATGCGGACAAGCCTCTTGATGTACGATGATTCGATCTGCGCCGGCTGCTTTGAATGCTTCAAGGTGCCGTTCAGGCTCGCGAATCATTAGATGCACATCCAGAAGTTTATCGGAAGCTTTGCGTGCGACGCTCACAATATTGTCACCAAAGGTTATTGGCGGGACAAAGCTGCCGTCCATAACGTCGATATGAATCCAATCCGCGCCTTTTGCTGAAACCTCTTCGATCTCTTTACGGAATGAACCGTGATCGCAGGCGAGGATCGATGGAGCAACTATAATTTTCGCGGCACAAGCCATACAACTCCAGTATAGTTACCTTCCGAGCTTCTGACCAGCAACAAAGGAAGCGCCCTTGAGAAACTCGAGAATCTCCATCCTACGCTTGCCTTCGAGCTGTACTTCGAGAAGCGCGATTTCACCGTCGGTGCATGATGCAAAGAGCTGATTGTTCTCGAGTCGAATGGTGCCTGGAGGACTCGAAGCGCGTAGCTCCTTCGCGGGAAACGCCTTAAATATCTTAAAGCGCTTCCCATCAAGAAAAGTGAACGCGCCTGGCGATGGCGAAAATGCGTGAACTTGCCTCACGATTGCTTTGGTGCCATTGCTCCAGGAGATTTCAGCCTCTTCGTTGGTAATTTTATGCGCGTAAGTAACGCCGTCATTGCTTTGCGCCCGTGCCGTAAGAGACCCCGAGGCGATCGCAGCAAGATTTTTTTTTAGTAGCGCGGCACCGATTCGCGACAGTGTATCATGAAGTGAAGCGAAATTGTCCTGTTCCGAAATCGCGACGCGCTCGGAAACATAGACTGGGCCGGTGTCGAGGCCGGCTTCCATGCGCATGAGGCACACACCCGTTTCTGTATCACCTGCTAAAATTGCGCGCTGAATTGGCGCTGCGCCGCGCCAACGTGGAAGGAGTGAAGTGTGCAGATTTACCGAACCTGCGCGTGGCAGATCGAGAAGCTCGATCGGTAAAATCTGTCCGAAGGCCACGACCACGCCGATATCGAATGGCCCATATGAACGAAGCTGCTCAATAAACGGTAGGCCTGCTTTCTTGACCGAGATTGGCTGAAGCACTGGAATGTTACTGGCAAGCGCCACGGTCTTTACCGGAGGCGCGCTTATCTGCGCGCCCCGGCCCGCCGGTCTATCAGGCTGAGTGACTACTGTCTTTACCGAATATTGATTATCTGCAAGTAACGCTTTCAGGGATTCCGCAGCGATCTGTGGTGTTCCCAGAAATAAGACCGATAGCGCAGATTGTGCCGTCATCAACGTGCCGCCGGGGGAGAGAACTCAAGCCCTTCCTTTCTTAACCAGCGCTTAAAAAGTTCGCGTTTAAGTCGGCTCAGGTGATCGACAAAGAGCACACCATGGAGGTGGTCAATTTCGTGCTGGATGCAGATACTCATCAGCGCGTCCGCTTTGATCTCGAGCTGTTTTCCCTCGAGGTCTTGAAATTGCACGACGATCTCCTTCGCGCGCGAAATGGTGTCTCGATAGCCAGGAATGCTAAGGCACCCTTCTTCAGAAGGGACCTTCCCAGCTTTGGAAATTATTTTCGGATTTACCAGTGCCAGAAGAGCATCGCCCTCTTCCGAGACATCAACCACGGCGATTAATTTTGAAATACCGACCTGCGGAGCTGCAAGACCTATGCCACGCTCAATGCGCATGGTCAGTGCCATTTGGTCAACGATGCTTCGAAGCTTAGAGTCAAACGTGGTGACTTCGGCGCATGGCGCGCGCAAGATTTCGTCCGGATAGGTGCGGATTGCGAATGGATCCATCGTGGATCTTTACTATAGCATACGGCATAAATTCGGGAAACCTTGAGAGAGTGGCGCGTGCTCTTCTTTTGTCTTTGTCTAGGAGAGGCTGATCATGAGATACTATATCTATGATAGCGCTCTCACTTGCTGAGGCTCAGCTCTTTCGAATTTTATCCGACATTTTTGGACAGGACAGAGTTGTGCCGCACATGTCGGTAGTCGCCGCGTGCGGTGGCGAGCTTCCGCAAACAGTAGTCCGGCAGATTCCACAGATCGAGCTTTGGGCGCGCAAGAATAAATGCCTCTTTACCATAGTCGACCAGCACGATGCGCCGAAGCTGGTAGTTGAATTCTTTTCCGGTTTCGAAGAGGCCGTCGATCCGACCGAAGAAGAGCACCATCGCATGCTTACGCCACTGCTCCCTGCTGCAGGGGTTCATTATGTCACCATAAGCCAGTCGGAGTTCTCTGAAATCATTGACCCAAATGGTGGACTTGATATCTTTACCCTTTTCCGCGCTAAGATGGGCCTGGAAGATGGGTCTGAGGCACTTTAGCCTTAACCGAGGTATCTGCTCATTAAGTGTAGGTAGCTTTTCCCCACTCTGTAGACTCTGTGTCTCTGTGGTTTAAATACTTAAAAACCACAGAGACACAGAGTCTACAGAGTGGGCAAGAATACCCGGGTTTAATGAGTAGTTACTAACCAAGCTTTACAATACGTTCTGATGTAGTTCACGATGGTGTAGCTCGAGATGGCAGTGTTTTCTTCTCCAGTACTTTCATCACAGGGGGTCGATGCCTCCCCAAGTGGCGGTTCTTTTCGCGTACTCGGTCGCGCGGTGCTTTTTT
>CAZEAC010000008.1:0-89278 GCA_964510065.1 uncultured Bdellovibrionales bacterium
ATTTACGGGCATCTCGCTCGCCTCGCGACGAACCCTGGTGAGATTTGCGGGTTAAGGCGGCTACACACACTTACCTGAACTGAAAGATATTGGCGCTCCTGCGCCTCGTAATATTAATGCAGCACTACATCGCGCAAGAGGTCTAACTGATCGAGCACCGCACCAGACCCCATTACCACCGCAGATATTGGATCATCAACCAACACTACATGAAGTCCCGTTTCACGACTTAAGAGCTTATCCAGGTTTCGAAGCATCGCGCCGCCACCGGTTAAAGTGATACCACGATCCACAATATCGCCAGCAAGCTCAGGCGGAGTCTTCTCCAGAGAGAGCTTTACCACATCAACAATCTGATTTATCGGTTCAGCAAGCGCCTCACGAATCTCGTCTTCGGTGATAACGATGCTACGCGGCACACCCTGCACAAGATCGCGTCCTTTCACCTCAACGGCAAGCTTTTCCCCGGTAGGAAGCGCGCTGCCTACGGCAATCTTGATCTGCTCGGCGGTGCGCTCGCCCACAAGGGTATTAAATCGACGCTTGATGTAATTCGAAATCGCGTCATCCATTTTATCGCCACCGACCCGCACCGATCGCGAATAGACGATACCCTTTAATGATATCACCGCAATTTCAGTGGTTCCGCCGCCTATATCGAGAATCATGCTTCCACAGGCTTCGGTAATCGGCAAACCAGCGCCGATCGCCGCCGCCATCGGCTCTTCGATAAGATAGACTTCGCGCGCGCCGGCAGATTCCGCGGATTCTTTTACCGCACGCTTTTCAACCTCAGTAATACCGTGCGGCACACAGACAATAATTCGCGGACGAACAAACCCCCTGCCCTTATGCACTTTTCGAATTAGTCGACGCAACATTTCCTCGGTAATTTCAAAGTCAGCAATAACACCTTCGCGCATTGGGCGAATCGCGGTGATACTTTCGGGAGTTCGCCCGAGCATATTTTTTGCTTCTGTACCAACAGCCAGCACACGGCGCTTGCCACCGTCATTTTGCACAGCTACCACGGATGGCTCGTTACAAACTACGCCGTGACCCTTTTGGTATATCAGAGTATTTGCAGTGCCGAGATCAATCGCCAAATCATTAGAAAAGTAACCAAACAGTGAACTCAACATAGATGAACTAGCAGTACAAAGATTTATAAATAGAAAATTGGTGGAAAAATTTCCGGTTCAGCGAGCAGCGCTCGGAATACCACCGCGCTACTGCAAAGGCAAGAAAGTTTTGTTTAATTTAATTAAACTTAGCCAGACTTCTCACGGCTGTCGCAAAAATCTTTGCGCTACGCAGCCGTAGGCGCTTCCGAGATTGCCTCCGAGATGGCCGCAGTCGGATTGTCATTAATATTGAGCTCGGAGATCCGCGCTTTCAGGAACAAAATCTGCTCGTCCTGCGGCAACCGCGGATCAACGAAGATAAGCCGCGAGCTAAGCGCGCGGCAGGAGCCACTCACCACTTTCCATCCCGGACCCTGGCGCAGCTTTTCACGGCGCACAACGTATCCCGCAGCGCCAAGCATGCCTACCAACTCCTTAAAATGGCTTTCCTTTTTAGGATCTTTGGAGGGTGCCGCTATTGTCTTTGTACGTGCCATAAAGCGTTCCAGTGCTCTTGTGTTTTCAAGTAAGTCTGATACTATACGGGGCTCGTTAACTATGTAAGCCCTTAAATTTACAGTGCTTAAATTTAATGTGCTTAAATTTACGGTGCCACAGTTTGCAGTACATTATTTTAGAGTGCTACAATACAAAGCGCTATAGTTTAAAGTACGAAATTTTAATGGGCTAATTTGTCGTTAGCATACAGATTCATTAGTTTTAACCATAGAGTCATACGATGTCATCCTCCATAGCAGCCAAGCTTCAAAAAATCGCTGATGAAAGTCTCCGAACCAAGATCCCGCAGTTCCGTCCGGGAGATTCGGTCAAAGTACATGCTAAAATTGTTGAGGGAGCCAAGGAGCGTGTACAGGTATTTGAAGGCGTAGTTATTCGCTGCCAAGGTCGCCGAGGTTCACACGCAACATTTACAGTGCGGAAAGTTTCTTACAATATCGGTGTAGAGCGTACTTTTCCTCTGCACAGCCCGCGCATTGAAAAGATCGAGGTCACAAGTCGTGGCACGGTACGTCGTAAGCGTCTCTACTACCTCAGAAATCTTCGCGGTAAAGCCAGCAAAATTAAGGGAGTTGCAGTGGCCGAAGGTGGCGCGACTGACTCTTCTGGTTCAACGCAGGAAGTTGTCGCTCCGGTTACTGATATACAGACAGCCCCGGCGGCAGCAATTGGTGGATCGTCTGAGAGCAGCACATTATCCTCTGGTGCTGAGTCGTAGGTTCTCGCTTCAATCTGTAACTACTAACTGCAACTACTAGCTGGGCGTGGGTGTCTTTTCCCCATCTCGGTGACCTCTGTGGTTTACATGATTTTAAAACCACAGAGAGCACAGAGCAGAGAACAGAGCGAGGAGAAGACTCAAAAAGAATACCCGGAGTTAATGAGTAATTACGAATTGGACTATCGAGAAATTAAAGTCCAATCGCGGCTGAATTGGTATTTAATACCGCGCCCTCTTCCATGCTCAGCGAAGGAGTATCGAGCTCACCGCTAAAGCAGCCACCGCGCGCAATCTCTACCCGCTTGACTGCTCGAATTTTTCCCTGCATCTCACCACGCAGCACGACAACATCGGCAAATAGCACGCAATCAGTAACTCGCGCCTCCTCTCCGACAACAAGAGTTCCGCCACAATGCATCGTCCCCGAGAATTCCCCCTCAAGCTTGGCCGAGGTATCAAACGAAAGCTGCCCGTTAAAACGTACTCCGCGCGGCACCGCAATGCGCAGCTTCCTATCGGCTGGCTTAGTTTCGGTCGAGCCAGCCGATGGCTCTACTTTTTTTGGTGGGATTTCAATGACCTGCGCCGGCTGAGTCTTTTTATTAGCAGCCAAGGACAGAGCGCCTTTTTCGCTCTCCTGGATCACCGGCTTTGTTTTAGTATTACCCCAGATTGGCAAGACCTTATCTCCTTAAGCATTTAACTAAGAAACAGTGCTTTTGGCTACCTCTCTTTTGGACTCGCAAATGCTAAGTCCAAGCGCCTGGTCGAGCGCGGTAGGTGTCATGTTCAGTAAATCGTAAAGTCGGCTCGAGTCAAGACTGACATCCTCAGGCCGCGGGGGTGAACTTTCTATATCCGCACGACGAAGCGGAACTATCAGATCGGAATCAAAGCCAGCCTTTATTGCGAAGCGTTTACCCAATTCAAAGCGCGAAATTCGTTCCGGACCTCCGCAATGAAAGATGGCTGGCCCGACATGGGCACGCAGCGCTAGAAAAACGCTGACGACATCTTCAACGTAAACTGGAGTGCGCCATTCATCGACAAAAAGGCGGACCGGAGCACCATTTCGAAACTGTCGCTCAATCCACCCCAATGGTGAGCTCTTTAACCCAATATGGGGTCCAACAAAGAGCGATAAACGTACAACTACACCGCCAGCATCAAGGACAAGCTTTTCAGCCTCTCTCTTGGTCGAAGCGTAAACCGAGCACGGGTTTGGTAGGTCATTTTCAGTAAATCCTGCCGTTCGGATGGCGGCCCCATCAAAAACAAGATCAGTTGAGCTATAGATCGTTTTGCAACCAACTTTCGCCGCCTGCTCAAGTAACAGTTTGGTTAAGTCTACATTGGCCCTTCGCGCCTCGACGGGATTAGCCTGACAATACTCTGCGGAGGAAGCCGCAGCGACATGCAGCAGCTGAGCCGGTCTAAGCGTATCAAAAGCATGGACCAGATTCGCTCGGTCCGGTGCAATCTCAATTAGTTCAGGATTCCCAGAATAAATCGGGTGAGCCACCCTTGTGAGAGACAGTACCTTGCTGCTTAAAAGAAGCCTTTTGAGGATATGGCTTCCCAGGTATCCGGTACCACCACTTAAAGCCGTGACCACGCTTCCTCGGTTCGTTACCATAAGATTATTGAGAATGAATCACGCATGATCAGAATAAGCACTAGGTAAACACCGGAATTTACTCTGGCGGAATCTTGCATACCGCGCTAGCATACTGAAATCTATAAAGTTTTTTTATGTTTTTGGCGTATATATCTTTATACTGCTTTTCTTATTAAGGCATCATAACAGTAGGTATGAGCAGCTGTCCGCGTAAAATTAAAACAGAGTCTCGTATTTTGATGGGACAGGTCATCGCCTCACGTGCGTCGAAAACCAGCTCAACTAATTATGCCCGAGTTTTTCTCTATGGCTCGTTGCTTCTCGTGCTTTGTCTTGCCCCGATTGATAACTACTTTGAGGAAGGCAGCGCTATAGCCGCAGGCCCCGCTCTTAATTCAAGAAACTACCCACGTTCTAATCTAGAAAGCACTCTTGGCGATCTGCGCAGCTCGCAGGAAATTACTGAAGTTGCTCGAAACGCAGGCCAAATTGATGGCAAGGGCTTTGGCGGAGAGCAGCGAAAACTGCCGCAAAATCAACCACGACCGAATCTCGAAAGAGTCAACCTCGATTACGATCGAAGCGGCAGAGCCCAGCTTCCGACACTTCCAAAATTCGAAAGCTCATATCGCGGTCGCATAGCAGCGGTTTCTGGGCGCGATGATTACGTGTTTTACACCCTCGATCCCGATCTGCAGCAGTATACCAAACAGATAGTTGAGCGGGCCCGAGCTCCGCATGTCGCGGTTGTCACGATGAATCCCCGAACTGGTGAAATACTCTCGATTGCCGAAAAATCTCAGGCCGTACGAAACCTTTCGCTTTATTCAGGAATACCCGCTGCCTCGATTTTCAAGCTTGTGACGACAACCGCCGCGCTTGAACGCTCACCGCTTGGTCCGCTTTCGGCGGTTCGCTTCCGCGGCGGCAACTACACTTTGAATCAGTGGAACTACAAGCCAAATCCGCGCACCGACAAACGAGCAATGCCCCTTGCAGAGGCTCTTGGAAAATCTGTGAATGCGGTTTTCGCTCGAGTCGCACTAAACCATCTTTCGACTGACATCCTGAGCCTCTATTCACGGCAGTTTGGCTTTAATTCTTTCTTACACACGGAACTCCCGCTCCGTATGAGCAACGCCAGCATTCCCGATGGTGATTACGAACTTAGCCGCACCGCTGCGGGCTTTGGCGAGGTTAGCATGAGCCCAGTTCATGCGGTAACGCTGATGTCAGGTATTGCAAATGGCGGGCTATTGCCGCGGCCTTTGCTGATAAAGGAAATTCTCCACGCTGACGGAGAAATAAAATACGAATCTTCACCGGAAACTCTCGCGCGCATTATGCAACGCGACACCGCAAGAAAACTCATGAACATGATGGAGTACACCACCACCGTGGGAACTTCACGTCATGAGTTCTACTCTCGCGGAAGGCGCAGGACGCCGTATCGAGTGGCGGCAAAAACCGGAACTCTCTCTGGCGATTATCCAAAGGGCATTAATCATTGGTTTGTGGCCGCTGCGCCTCTTGAAGACCCACAACTCGCCGTTGCAGTGCTGGTGGTGAATCCTGGGTCCGGCGGGACAAAATCGTCACAGATCGGAAGAATGTTATTCGAACGTTACGTCCGCTAACCGTAATTACTCATTCACCCCTGGTATTCTTTCCCTCACTCTGTGAGCTCAGTGCCTTGTGGTTTTTAGAGTATTTAAACCACCGAGACACAGAGATCACAGAGTAATGGGAAGAGCCAACCACGCATAATGAGTAGTTACCTCTCGCCAAAAGGCTCTGTCAAAAATAAGGCTATTTTTCGTCTTTGTAATTTGACTGACCTCGCCGCGGATCGAGCTGGTGCATTATCTGTAAGCTGCTGCAGGTATCACGGCACACCACGACAGCCTGAGCCATGTTCAAGAGAAACGTGCCGCCTGAAATATTCATTTCAAGAAGCGAGAACTCGTCAGTTGGCTTTACCTTCTTCATTGCCTCTACGAGCTGCCGAAAACCGTCATCTATCCGAACGACTTGGCCACTCTTAAAGATCACCGTCGCTGCGTCGCCGGCAAAGGCATGGAGCGGTACTAAGATAAGAAGAACTAGTAGATATTTTTTCATTTGCCCTCTTTATTACGCGTTAAAATACTTCTATCTCAATGAGGCAATCAAGGACAACGACCTACCCGTCGTTGAAATCGGGCTATTACCGCTCTGCTACCGAGCAAGTCGCGGGGAGTACACACCTTTCGCAACGACGCATACGTCAAAAAGCAGGCGCTTATTATAAAATAGATCCCGCCGGCAATCCTTTCTCCAGGTCTGAAAAGTAGCCGCGGTTATGCCATACGTTTCTATCGCCGATCACATACAGCAGACTCCGCGCCCGGGTAATCGCCACATTCAGGAGATTCGGCCGTTCGCCCGCCCAATCGGCCGCGGCTCCGGTTGAAAAGTCACATCCCAGCACCAAAAACACACAGTCCGCCTCCTTTCCTTGGAAGGTGTGCACCGTGCCGATTCTTTTTCCAAGCTCCGTGGCAAATTCAGCGGGGTAGCCCTGCTTTCGCAAAAAAGCGGGGATCCGTTGCTTGAGCATGCGCTTCACTTCGCGAAAGGGAGTAATAATGAAGATATCGGGTAACGTTGAACTCATTGAGAAAAGTGCGAGCAGCAGCTCTTCACAGATCTTACCCTGGGCGGGAACCCACTGTTTCGAAGTCGCCGCGCCGGCCACCTGGAACCAAGACGAGGGCCCGAGAGCGCTCTTTCCTGGCAACCGCCCGCTCGCATCCTGCATAAGACCGTCGTATGCAATCTGATTTGCGATTCGAAACATAGGATCAGCACAACGTCGATGCACCAAGAATGGTGTACTAATCCAAAGTCTGTTGTCATCATTTCCAAGATAAGTTCCGAGTGGACTCTGCCGGTCTACTAATGCCTGAAGCGAGGTCGAAAGAGGCGAGACCATTATCCGAAGCTCGCTCGACATTCCACGCGCTAGATAGCGTTCCAGCGTTGTTGGCGTAAGTACGACCGGCTCAAGCTGGCGCTGATCGCCCATAACAAGGGCTCGTTTCGCACGCATCAGAAGGCCCGCGGCCGATTGTGGTGTTGCCTGCCCCGATTCGTCAATCACCACATGGCCAAGAGACGCTGCAGGCAGGGTGGAGAACATCCGCTCCACCTAGGCAAGTGTCGTCGAGACAACCGGCGTTACCATGAAAAGAAGTGCCCAAAGTGCACGTGCATCAGCCGATGAAACCATCTGCGGATTCTTAAGCAGTGCTCCTAACGTACTTAGTTCATTCTCGAATCGCGGAACCTCACGAACCCAGGCCTCCTGAAGCTGGAGTGCTGCGAGGAAAAGCTCATTCCGCGCCGTATTGCGAGCGCTACCTTCGTCATCCGAGGAAAGCTCCTGTACCAGCACAGAAGCAGAGAGAAATTCCGCCCTAGCTGCGCGAAAGCTCAGAGCACTTTCAGGAGCTCGCTTTCGCCACTCGAAAAGTGTCAGCGCCTCGCCCTCGGCAATCCGGCGTGCCCGCTCAATCGCCTCTTCACCCCGCGGTCCAAAGAGCGCCGATTGCAAGAAGCGCATACGATTTCTGCGATTGCCCAGTGCCACACTTGGAAGGCCCCACACTGAACTCAGTTCGGGCGTCTGGCTTCCCGCACCTGCTTCTTTACTCGCGCTACTCATGCGGCGCAGGAGCTCCGCCGTGGGCTTTAAGAAGCGGGCATGTTGCATTGTCTCAGCAAGACTTCGCGTGCGTGGAAGCTCTTTCGAGATATTTTCAACCGCTGCGTTATTACTTGAGGCCACGACAAACTCAAGCCCTTCGAACTCTTGTCTAAGCCTGCGGTAGCGATACGTGCTTCGCCCCTGGGTGATTTCGTACTGTGCGGGATGGAACGCTTCCAAAGGTGATTTCAGCTTCGCCAAGCGTCGCGCTCGCTCAACTACCACTTCGGCGATAAGATCGCGGATTACCGTCGTCTTCCCTGTCCCCGGCGGTCCGTTGATGGCCTGGAGCGAAGGCGCCGCCTCATCGAAATAATAATTCACGGCGATACGTTGGTTCCTGCTGAGCGTCTTTTCCGGTTCTGTTGGCCAACGTCCCAATATTTCCTGTGCCGAATTCGCTCGATCGACCGAAGTACATGCGCCGTCAGCATGTACAATATCAACTCGCTCCCCCTGATAAAATGGCGCACGAAGAATTGCTCCAAGCGGACTCAATTCAGCTTCCTTTCCGTTTTGCATCTGTTCGTAACAACGCTCGAGGTCTCGAAGAAAAAAGCTATTTAAAATATCTACCTTGCGCTTTCGCCTGAGGACCTCAAAGTCGAGCGCCGCGAGATCGACTATCTCATCTTCTTCCTCCAACGTAAGCTCGTCGCCGGACGGCTGCTTCTTCTTTCGCAAAGGATGCGCCACCACAACAGCAAGCAGATGCTCCGGGAAAAGCTCCAAAGCGAGTTTCTCGCCAAGTCCTCTTGTAAATTCGCTCAGTGATTCGACGCTATGCTTTTTCTCAGCGTGAATACTCTCCTGCTCAGCTTCACTGGTTCGGGCGGTCGCCGCGAAGATTGCCTGGGTTAATTCGCTAAATGCGTCAAAATCTGCCAGGGACAGCGGCTCACGTTGCGTGAGCCGCTGTAGCGCCCAGGGAAGAGTTGATACGCGGGCGTCGCCGAAACTCCCGCCACCCGACACACTCACCCGCATAAGACAGGTCACGCCCTCAAACTCGCGCGGATCGGGAGGGGATTCTTCAAGAATTCCCGGCAACACGGCGGCGAGTTTGGCGACGATCTGAGATTTTAAAAAGGGCAGCAGATAGAGATCAAAGCCGTACTCGTAAGCCTCGTCGAGTTCGTACTCGCGCGGAGCCTCCCAAGGGAGAAGCCGCGACTCTTTACAGTGTAGCAGTATCGCTCGCTCATGTTCGATCACCTGATCAAGATCAAAGGGTACAAAAAACTCGAGATCGCGCCAGAAGCGCAAAATCTTGAGGCTTTCCGAATGAAGTTGAGATGACATTACAATGAAACGTCATGCTATTTGGTTTTATTAGGCAAATCAACATGGATGCGAGGAATCTACATGGCGCCGAAATTCGTATGATTTTTAAGCAGCTAAGTTTTCGGAGGTTCCTCTACTCTGCGCCTGTTAATTTATTTGGCAGGCGTTCACGAGCTATACGCATACCATTAAATACTGAGTCTGCAATAAACGACGGAAATCCTCGCGGGATTTGTCGGGATACATTTTCAATTACAGAGTCCATCTTTGCGAGTGACTCATTGATAATTGAGATCATTCCTTTTTTCGGAAATCGACAACGCTCTGCTGTTTCTAGCCAATGGCGTGGAACGATTTCCGACCATCGGTAGTGATTGTTTTTACCGATGACAGCCATGGCCATTTTAAGCTTTTGTCGCTCAAGCTGACGCGATTGGACAAGAGGATGAGCCGAGATGACGTCATAGAGCGGTGTTAAACGAAATCGACCTTCAACTTCAAGGAAGATACTAAAGTTCTTGGCGTGACCATCAATCGCCGCGAGCAGCCAAAATAAAAACTGCGCCGTGAGAAACTTGCGACGATCTTCTAAGCTTTCGGCCGATCCCAAGAGCAGTTGCATTATCGCGCGAGTGCCGGGTCCTCCGTCGGACTCGTATTTAAGACTCGGCGGAATTCTTAGGGCTTGGCACAAGTCTTCTTGAGGTAAACGAATGAGCCATCTATGTTTTTCCGCCCAGACTCTGTCGAAGCGCTCGACTATGAGCACTTTCTGGTCTTCAAACGCAGCGATTTCAGAATTTGCAACGGGAAGGCCGTACTCTTTTAAGATCAAATGACAAAGCCATTCATTCTCTACACTCTGTGAAAGATCAATACCATGGTGATCAATCTTGCCGATTGGCAGCTTGAAAATATGACTTGTTGGTGTGCTACCTTTGGGACGATGCCAACGCTTTTTCATTCGAAGAAGCGCGGTTTTTTCCTGCGCACCCGCTATGGAGATTCGAAAATCTTCCGCTTGGTCTTGCATGCCCAGCGGAGCGGTACGATACGAGCGAAGAATTGAAGCGATGTCACTATCTTTTAGGCATGTGCTTCTAATTTTTCGTACGTTTGGAATAGACTCGTGGGGTGTGAGTTGCAATGCACCGACGCAGTCGCCGCCTATATAACTAAGGAGATCAAAGCAGCGGTTTGTGTGCGCCTTAAAGCGCTGCTGAATTCTGTTGCGAATAGCAACGCTATCAGGAAGTAGGTTGTCAAAGAAGTTGTACACAAGATCTCCTGTATAACGCTTTGGTGAAAGCGGCATACAGAGCGAGATGGGGCGGCGAATGTCGGTCGCCATCCAATCACCGTGATACGAAAAGGCGAGAGTTCCGCTTGAGCCCTGAACAAGAGACCCCACACGGTAGCCATTCATAAAAACAAAAAGCTCTCGAGATTTTCTCGGGCGCGCCACTTACCACCTCTCTTTTGTGTTACTCTTAGGAGCATTGCGAGGTTGAATGACGAGCTCGAGATCAAGAGCGGCAAGAAAATGAAATAGAGTATCAAGTCTGGTGCCTGGATTGCCATTCTCAATGCCAGATATGGTCGATTGATCAATTCCCACCCTCGTGCCTACTTTCTCTTGCGTCAGGTGCTGCTCTTGCCGTTCCAGACGCAGAGCTTGTCCGAGCATGAGGGGAGAAGAAATAGTATGTTTTTTCATAATCCTCGTAACAATGGGACTATTGTCATTAGACTATAATTAACAACTATCGTCTAGTGACAATAACTATTAATTATGGTGAGAAGACCATAACTCCATGAAACGGCGAAATTAATTTGGGTAGTCTTAGCCTACAAATCTCACCAGGGTTCGTCACGAGATGAGTGAGGTGCCCGTAAATCCGATGGTTAGGCCATGATATATTGTTGAAGCTCGGGTGTACCCTGGACTTCTCACTGATACACAACCTCGTCCCGCTGCATCGCCGACCTAAGACTCACCGCGGCCTCGACCAGAGCAGGAGCCTCCTCCACAAGCGTCAGTGGCAGGAGCTTAATTTTTTGAGGGAGATCGAGCGACATTACGGATCGTAAGACATGCACCTCCTTCGGGAGTCTAAAGGTTGCCTTGACCGCCTCTCGTAGCGCCTTAAGGGCAAGACGTGCCGGGGATCCATTTCCAGAGATAACTTTCGTAGCGATTACGAATCCGCTCTTCTTGTCAACGACGAGTGCGGCACAGGCAATCTCCGGGCGATCGGTCGGCCGGGCCTGAATGCATCCAATACTACCTACGAAACCAAGCTCCCACTCCTGGTCCGATCGAGCGGCGTTCGACATTGCGCTTTCTAGCTTTCGAAGTGCACCTTTTAGTTCGTCAGATTCTGTTGAAGCGGTAACCGCTCCAAAACTTGGCCGGACGCGACCTATCGCCTCGCACAGATGTTTCTGAAGCTTCGAATAGCTCGCAAGCTTCGCCACGATTACCGAATCGTCACGCCGTGGCGTAGTCGTCGCCTGAACCGTAAGTCCATAAAGTCCGACGACTCCAAAGAGAAGCTCCTCGTCGCTCGCAAGCCACGGCGCATACCCTCGACGCTTCATCTGCGGGACGGGCAACTTCGCGCGATGCTCATCGACATGGAGTTTCTCTACCTCTCTTCTTAGCTGCGGGGGAAGCGAATGAAGATCCTCAACATGGAGCCACAACGCCTCGGACATCCAGCCATACGCTGATCCGGCAATCTCTTGCGAAGCTGTATCACGGCTAATCGACATGTCAGCAACTTCATTAATCAGGTCAAATGCTGCCTCGCTAAGAAAGATATTAGCGCCAAACAACTCGCCTAAGCCGCCGCTATGCTGCGCGACCACCGTGCGCTCTTCATCAAGGGGAATATAAACAGGCTGCTCCTGATAACGGAGCCAGGGCGACCGATCAAAGAGAAATCGAGCCTGTGCCACCAGCAGCGCAAGAATCTTCGGACGCGAGGAGAGATCAGTTGCCAAAATCTTCTGCGCAAAGGCCTCGATTTCCTGTGGCGGAAGCAGATCGGCACGCGCCCCACCCCGCCCCGAAGTTTTAGAATGCAAACGTGGACTCACCGCGCGGAGCCGCAAGAGCGCCTCAGGGATCTCCTTCCAGAAGCGACCGATCCAGAAAGCGTACCACGCTGCTTCAGGAACTGAGCCTGGTTTAAAACTAAAATCAGCGGCGATTTTGGCAGGAAGCTGCTTCACGCCGAGAAGGTACTTTACAACATGAGGATTTTGCGCGGAGGCGGCTATTGCATGGATCTCAAATTCAGGATCGGCGCTCGCGGCATCGACAAGTGCAAGGTTGAAAAGTCCAAGGCCAGAAGTGTCCGCATAGCGCTCAATCAGTTGCCGCGCGTCATCTATCCGCTTCGACGCCAAAAAAAGCCCTGGTAGCAAATAGCGCGCACCAAGAAAGTCATGTGCCGCAAGTCTATGAACCTCTTCCAAAAGCGCGCAGGCCTTCTCCAACAAGTCCTGCTTGAAAAATTCCTTCGCCGACGACCATAAAATTTGAAGATGCACTGAAGCCGGTGATTCAGGCATAACCGACTGATCAGCAGCATTCGAGAGCTCCTCTTCAAATAAACGCCTCGAACCATCACAGGCCTGATTGCAGATCGCAATTCGTGAAGCCGATTCCGTAGTCTTTCGAAGACTTGCTACTAATACTTGGCGCAGCATACCCGCTCGCTGAGCGGTATCAAGGGGTGTGGTCTCTAGGAAGTCCACCAGATCGCCAAGAGTGCCTTCTTTCTTTTTCCCAATCCTCTCTTTCATTAACAAATCAGAGCAAGTTTCAAAATAAAAATCAATATTACTATGTGGCTCGAAACCTTCATAAAATCACTATTTGAATGCCGTGAAGTCTAGTTTCGAAAGCCAATCACAAAGTAGTCGTACCTTTACACCAAATGGGTAATCGAACGGATCGTGTAATGATTGAACGAGCTGTATACACTCGGCGCTGCTATGATGTTGCGCGAATGTCTTAAAGGCAGGATTAGCCTCAGTCTCGGATCTTTTGACCTCAATCAGGAAACGGGAATTATCGTGAATGCGTACCAAGAAGTCGATCTCCCGCCCTTCTTTATTCTTGGCAGCTGAGAGCGTGCTTGAGTCATGTTGACTCCATAATTAGCGTCAACAAAAGCGCTTTAAGCTACGCAGGGCAGGATCGCCACCGCTCTATCGGACCTCAAATACCGTAGCCACCGCGTCAGCATGGATCAAAAAATAACGGGAGTCCTGCGCCAATTTTTTGCTTAACGCCGAGCGCGTAGCAAGCATAAGATGCGAAACTTTCATCGCACGAAGAAATGGCTGCATATCAACGTCCCCCTTCAGATAACCAAAATATTCCCGGTAATAGCTCTCGCCAAAAAGCACACAGCGGTCATCGATGATTGCCTTAAGCTTTCCTGCGCCAGCGAAAGTTATAAAACCACCCCAATTGGGCGAGGCAAAAACGACCGGCGCCAAATCTCGCTTCACTGAGAGCATCTGTTCGACTGCGGCATAGGGAAAGCGCTCCTTGGATGGACCAAAGCTGCCATTGAATCCAGGAATAGTTCCTGTAGCTCTTGCCGACAGCGCCACCACAATGCTCACCACCGCCAGGGCGCCAAATCGGAGGGCGCTTTTTTCATGACTTTCAAGGGTGCCGAAAATTCTTGTCACGGGGCGAAGAATACCAAGCGCTCCAAAAACTCGGCTTCGTGAAAAATTAAAGAGGATCTCGGCGACAAACGGTACCATCGCCATTCCGAAAAAAGGCAGCACTCGCACAACTTTCACGCACCATGCACCAAACACAAGGAAAAGAAGTATCTCGTAGCTACCAACCTTCAACCCCTGCACTCCTCCCAAAAGGAGCGACGCGATGGCGAGCCCTACAATAAGAAGCCAAAGATCGCCCTCAGCGCTGGCCATACTCAGAGCACCCCACTCATCATAGAGCGATTTGAGATAATCACTTCCGACCAGCGAAAAGATGCTCTCATGGAGCGCTACTCCGTAGGGATTTATCAGCGTTCCAAGAAGTGAGACGAAAATCGCAACGGCCCCAAAGGCTATCATTCCGTGCTGCACTGATCTTCCAAAAAACATTCGCTCGGAAATAAGCGCCACAACATGCACCAGGAGAAGCGCGAGTCCAATCACAAACGAAGGGTGCAGATTCGCCCAAAGCACAAACAGCGCGAAATACGCACATAGGTAGCCAAACGCACTGAGCAGACTTACCCCCGTACCGGCACGGCGCCAAAGCTTAAGAGAAAGAAGCAGCGCGCAGGCAAAGCACAGATGCCCAAATAGGACAGGACGCAAAATAAAATGCACTGCACCAAGCCGGAGTCCTAGAAGTGCTGCCACGCTTACCGCAATTGCCGAGCTATATTTACGACCGAGCGGATGGGCAAGCAGTGCTAAGAACGCAAAAAGATACAGCAGCACACCTCCAGCGTAGAGCAGTGGCCAGGAACCCTGGCGATAGAACACCTGCATAATCAGATCCGAAAGCCACTGATCTGACACCCAGCTTCGCGCTTCTGTTGAATAAAGAAACGGATCGTGGGTAGGGATGCTTCTTGTATCAAGCATATACGCGCCGCTCTTGAGGTGCCAACCAAGGCCGGGGTCATCGGCGAACGTATCGAGTTGAAGAGTAATCAGCAGAGTCGCCGCGACGATTACGACGAGGTCGTGGATCGAGATAAGCGATCTGCAGCACCGCGCAACCATTTTAACGCCGCTCCTGTAACATTAACCTCCAGCTTAGCAGGGGCAATGCAAGTATTGAAAGTTTAGAAATGCAGAAATTCCACCATTGTGCCTGTGCGCCCGACGAAAGTGACACTAGATCTTCAGGCGACAGCGACATCAAAATGAGCGCTACAAGGATGCAAATTCTGTCAGATTTTAACATTGGCCGCGATAGCAGCAGACCAATCGGAACGAATGTAACGATAAAGACCGCGGAACTTACAAGCGGCGCAAGTAGAGGAATGGCGAGAAGCAGCAGTGCGAACCCATAATCGAGCTCACGCGAGGAACGCATTGACTTCATGACACTAAGCATTCCCCGCACGAGCAGTGCGAAAAGCGCGGCGAAGACAAACCCACCAAGCCACGGCGCATCAAAGGCCGGCGCAGATTCACCGGCTTGAAATACCGACATAATTAGCGCAAATAGCGAGATATTACCCGGGAGCGCTCCCCATGTCTGTAGAAGCTCCGGATTCTCATACAATCGCAGGTCATGCAGATTGCGAAGTTCCGGGATAAGCACGAACGAAACGAGCACCGCGCACGCAGCAAGCGCAAACCCAGTGGCGGCTCGCCAACTACGACGAAATATAAGCCAGATAAGGAGCATCACTGCCGCAGGCTGTAACACAGAGCCTGCCCCAAAGAAGATGCCGGCACTAATCTCTTTACCGCGCCGGTAACTCAACCACCCAAGCACTATAAGCAATGCGACAAAGCTCCACGGGCTCTTGCTTGTGATAAGTTGAAGAAACGGAAACCAAAGAAGTAGCCCCGGTAACGAGAAGACAAAAAGACTCCCGATAAGTGAAAACTCTTTAGTAATCAGTATCAGTAGCGACAGATAGGCAAGCAATGAAAGCGCGCCCAGAAGAACGCTATTCGCGGGAAGCAAAAAACATAAGACCGCTACGGCAAGAAGTGAAAGCGCAGCAATAACGGCGCCATAGAGCCTTCGATATCTCGATGTAATCACCTTAGAATCTTGCAGTGCCGTGCCTCAATTGAAAAGCCCCTTCTAGTCGTGTGCGCCACAGACTCGTGGCGCAGGTTCCTCGGGACCGCGACCTCGAACTCATTTTGTCGTCTTTCCGCGAACGTTCCTTGCGCATATTCTCATAATGGAAAGAATGAATCTCAAAGAATTTATACTGCATCTTTGCCTCGCGGCACTCGTCGTAAGCTGCATTGAACTTCCGGCATTAGTAAACACAGATCTCTTTGCCTACTACAGTGCTTCAAAAGTCGTGACCAGTGGTGAGAACCCCTATGTCACAGAACCTCTTCTCACTTTTCAAAAAGAGCTAAAATCAGGACAGCATGAAGCCTTCCGAGTCTGGAACCCTCCAACGGTATTTGGCCTCTTTATTCCGCTTTCGCTTCTTGGACCTGAGAACGCTGTAAGAATTTGGTTCGGACTATCGCTGCTCGGTCTCACACTATCAGCGAATATTTGGTGGTGCATGTTGGGGCAAAAGTCGTCTCGGCTATTACTAGAAGTAAGCTCGGTGCTGCTCTTTCTGCCCGCGCTACTTGCGCTTAGGCTGTGCCAGTTGAATGCCGTTTTACTGCTATTTTTCGTGCTTGGACTACTATTTCTCCAAAAGGAACGCTTCTACTTTTCAGGCTTACTCCTTGGCATACTCTTCATAAAACCTCACGCATTCTGGCTTCCTTGCGTCGTCGCGAGCTTTCTTGCCGCTCGTGCCTTACGTTGGCAGTTTTTCCTGGGTGCTATCAGCGCCGCCGCAATATTCTCGCTTCCAGCACTACTATTTCGCCAAAGCGTATGGCTCGACTGGATTCACACTCCACGCCCGCCTGTCGACAACATCGCTTCAAGTTTGGTTGGCATCGCACGGCTTACCCTATCGCGCTCTGGCGAGCTTCCGCCGCTCTGGCCGGGCTGGCTAATTCCCGGCCTTGCGCTTCTGCTGCTAGGAATCTTTCTCCTTCGCTCAAATGGCGAAGCCTCGTTTGGAAAAGCTATTAGTATCGCGGCAATTCTAAGCCCGATTGCGATGCCTTACGGCTTTTTTAATGATCAGCTCATCGCCGTGCTTGGCCAGTGCTATCTGCTTCAACGAATCTTCAACAAGCAACGCTCAGCTATCGACTACATGATGCTTGCTGCTCTTGTACTGCTTCAGATCAGCACTCTTCTGTTTGCAGCCTTCGTAGCGCTTGATCATCGAACCTTTTGGTATCCGATTGGGCTGCTATGCATTTTTGCTGAATTTGAGCGACGAGAAGCAAGACTAAGGCCTTGTGGCAAGCACTCGGGCAGCGCTTAAAAGATTTTCGGCAACGAGATCGGGCGTTACTGCATATTTCTTATCATCGCCGGCGCGGCCGGTTTTTACCAGCACGCCAAACATTCCGGCATTGCGTGCAAGCTGTATATCAATAGTCATATCGCCGATTACTACGCTTCGTTCGCGAATTATATTGAGCTCACGAATCCCGCGTTCGACCATCCCGGTACTTGGTTTTCGGCAGCTGCAATTTTCTGCGTCAGAATGCGGACAGTAAAGAATCTTGTCGAATACCACACCAGCTTCCCGCGCAAGCAGCATCATCTTTCGATTAACCCGATAAAAATCCTCTTTGGTAAAATAGCCCAGACCGATCCCGGGCTGATTAGTTACTATTACAATGCGGTAGCCGTGTTGCCGCAAAAGTTTAATACCCTCGAAAGCTCCGGGGATGATTTCCAATTTTTCGGGTTCGGCAAGAAAATCAACGTACTCATTAATCGTTCCATCGCGATCGATAAACGCCGCCGGAGCGGGAGTCGGAGGAGCAATCACGATACTACTCGCCTCCGATTTTGCGCACTGCGATGAGATCTTTTCGATTATTGCGCTCGAAGAGTATCCGGCGAGCACCGGAACGAGCAGCACCTTTCCGCCATACGCTTCGACAAGCTTCGCTGAGGAGAGCTCTTCTCTCTTGTAGTCTCCGGCCTTTATGTAAAAATCTGGCTTTAGCGCTTCAATGTTCGCTGCGTTATTTTTCTCGGAGAAAATAAATACGAAATCGACGGAAGCGAGCGCAGCAATAACCTGGGCGCGCTCTTTTTCACCAACTATAGGCCGATTGCTTCCCTTGTTCTCCTGTACCGAACTATCTGAATTGATGCCAACCACAAGACAGTCGCACTTTGCGCGGGCTTTCTCGAGGTAGTCAACGTGGCCAGGGTGTACGATGTCGAACACGCCCGACGTAAAACCAACCTTCTTCTCCGACCTATTCCATCCCGTAAAGAGGCCCGCTATTTCATCGCGGGTCACAAGTTTTTGCATATATGCACTCATCAGTAGCGTCATTGTAGAGCACCTTTGCATTGAGGTAAATACGACAGAGAAGCACCGTGTTGATTATACAAGTCCGCGCCTATGGTCACTGCGGCTACGCATTACGTCGATTGCAATTCCAACGATGCACTCTCGATGATTTTCGAGTAGATGTCGCGAGCTTTGTTTCTAATTAACGAAAAGGAGAGCCGCCGCTGCGCGAGTTCGGTATTGATGCGCGCCGCCTCATCAACAAGCTTGTCATCGAAGAGCGCTCGACGAAGTTCTCGCTCAATAACCTCCGGATCTTCGGGCGGTACGATTGATCCGTTTCGTCCATTTTCCAACCATTCGTCAGCGCACGCGGTCCCCGATTGAATTGGATATGCCCCCATCACCAGCGCCTCAAGCATCGAGGTGCAGACTCCGTCGCTTATCGCCAGGCTCATAGAGATTCTTGCGCTCCCGTGTAAAGAGAGCATATCGGTGTGCGAAATCGCCTTCTCAAGAACGGTAATTTTGCAGCCGTTCGACTTTCCAAGTAATTCGGCCGACTCCACAACTCCTGATTCAGGGCACACCGAGTAAATAACAATTTCGTAGTTTCGAATGAGCTCACCACATCGCTTCAACGCCTGCAACGCAACAAGCGCTCGCCCGGCCCAACCCTGATATCCTTTCACCATGATGATCTTTCGTGACGACGGCGGATCGCGACGCAACGTTTTGGTTTTGTCGAGGTCAAAACCTCCCGCATTTGGAAAGGGTTCAAACATAACGCCCTTGTAACCAAATTCGCGCGCGAGCGTGCGATCTCTCGAACATTCACAAGAATAGTAATCTATGTTTGCGAGCAGTTCTCTTACCCGATCCCGGTGTTGAGACAAACGTCCGAATAGATATATATCATTACCCCAGTTCGTGCCCAGCCATTTAGGAAATGTACGAGCAGAAAGTTTTTTTGCCTCCAGCGTAAGGTATCCGGCACATTGAAAATTCATTGAATGAATAAAAGTCGGATTTAGCTTGTGAACGAGATTTCTGAGCTGAACGATGCGATGTCGAGGCAGTGCGGCCGTCAGCATCTTTCGCATTCGCCAAGCGACCGTATCACTGAACATGGGTAGTCCTTTGAAATTTACCGAGTGATGCGCGTTTTTTCTGCCCGCGTACAAGGAATGATGGACTGTCACGTTGCGAATGTCAGGATGCAAACGACCCAAATCTATGCTGGGGAAGAGATGTAATTCATAGTCGTCGTCCGCAACATTTTCAATCCAACGAGCCACATGTACGCTGTTGGACTGAGCAACCATTAAAATTTTCGGCTTATTTAATTTCATGCCATGGCACCAATCGATATAGCGGCATTCAGCACTTCGCTATACGTATACTCAAGCGTAACTTTCAAGCCTACTGTCGACTAATTAATAGAGAGGATAGTAATCTTCTCGAGGCTTTGTCGAGATGTTCCCATTTTTTTCGTAACTTGCGTGAAGCACCTTCAATAAATACCAATGTATTAAGAAAGCTTTCCTCCAGAGCAAAGACGAGGGCAATGAGCCACGCATGCTTGGCTCATTAGAATAGAGCGATTTATCATCACTCCGCAGCTCGGCGTGTTTCCAGCCGGCTACTCGCTGACAAAATAATTTTTCTGTTCTTGCGCGCGCGAGTATCCAGGCCACTCCTAGTACGCCGTAGAATAAAATGAAGATACAAAAAGAGAAAAATTTTCGAATAATCAATCGACACATGACTATCAGCGCGTGCAAGGACTTCGCGCGACCCAATCGCCGAAATCTTCGTTCCCATGCCTCTCTACTCAAGCCACTCATCCAGTGCGTTCTCAATCAATGTCTAGTTCGATGCGCGCTAATCCAAAGTGCCTTTCGGGCGCTTCTGCCCCGACCATCGCGGTTGTTGTTGCTTATCAAGCCAAAAGCCGTCGAGATAAAGATAGTCAATCTCGGTACTCATGAAGCAATCATAGGCTTGAAATGGTGTGCACACAATTGGTTCACCACGAACATTAAAGGAAGTATTTACAAGCACTGAGTAACCAGTCTGTGCTTTAAAGCTTCGCAACACTCTATGCAGCAGTTTATGGCTTGCGGCCTGCACCGTTTGGACTCTTGCCGAGTAATCCCAATGAGTAACGGCCGGTATGTCACTTCTTATCTGACTTGCCGCATCAAGCAGATTCGGAGAGTCACCAGAAAGGGCTCCCTGCGCTTTTCGACGCTTCGTCTGAACCGGAACGACGAACGACATGTAGGGACTTTCCCGATCAAACTCGAAATACTCATTCACATCTTCGTACAGAACGATTGGCGCAAACGGCCTAAATGACTCCCTTCCCTTGATCTTAAGGTTCATTATTTGCTGAGTGCTTGCGAGACAGGGGTTGCCCAAAATCGACCGGGCTCCAAGCGCGCGCGGACCGAATTCCATTCGGCCATGAAAAAATCCAACAAACTGACCTCGCGCCAAAACGGTCGCAATCGTATCGGCCGCCGCATGATCGTCAAGTTCCTCGTATTGCAAATTCCGCCCGTCAAGAAACGTACGGATCTCATCTCGGCGATAAGATGGCCCCAACAAGGATCCTTGCATTCGATCAAAGCCTTGAATCGGCAAGCGCGGGATACCGCAAACATTGTGGGCAATAGCGTACGCCGCGCCAAGGGCGCTTCCCGCGTCACCCGCGGCAGGCTGAACAAATATATTCTTAAAAAGTCCCGCCTCGTAAAGCTTCCCATTGGCGACACAATTGAGAGCCACACCACCAGCAAGACAGAGATTATCCAGCTGAGTCGCGTGCTTCACTGCTTGAGCCATCGCAAGTACGGCCATCTCTGTAAATTTTTGAATCGATGCGGCAAGATCGAGTTCTCTCGTGGTAATTTGAGATTCAGGCTGACGGGCAGGACCACCAAAAAGTCGCGCGAACTTCTCTTCGATCAATTGAGGCCGATAGTGAAACGAAAAATAATCTAAATTGAGCCGAACCGCGCCATCAAAATCTATCGATGCAACGTTATCGACGATCGCCTTCAAGAATCGCGGATTTCCATAGGGCGCGAGCCCCATGAGTTTATACTCACCGAAGTTAACCTTAAAACCGCAAAAATACGTAAATGCCGAATAGAGCAATCCTAGCGAATCCGGAAATAGCAGCTCCTTGATAATTGATATATTTTCTTTCGTGCCGACCGCTTGAGCCGCCGATGACCATTCTCCCACACCGTCAATACTCAAAATTCCGGCACTGTCGAAACGCGATGGATAGTATGCCGCGGCCGCGTGCGCGAGGTGGTGAGGAGTAAAATATATTGGTCCTGAATATGTCTGAAGCGAGCTGCGTATAATTTCCTCGACAAATCGTTTCGTGGTCGACCACTCTGCCAAAACCGAACTGTAGAGCGACCAGCTCTTCGGCCAGTGCGCGATTACCGATTGCAACAGACGATCAAGAGTTCGCTGTGGTTTGTCATAGTAGGCCACACAAGACAAATTTTCCGGAGTAATGTCGGCACTTTCCAAGCAGTACGTGATCGCGTTCATCGGGAAACTTGCATCGCCCTTAATTCTCGTGAATCGCTCCTCCTGCGCCGCGGCGACAATGTTTCCATCGCGAAGCAACGCCGCCGCTGAATCGTGATAAAATGCGGAGATTCCCAATACGAAAGTCATGGCGATTTTCCACGCGGATGATTGAGAAAAGAACAGTGCAACAAAAGCTGCTGGTGAAGCCATTCCGCCAGAAACGCGTGAGCATGCACGGTAAAATGGGGATCGTCTTCAAAACGAAACTGCCGTCGATCGCCCATTCGCACACGACGCATGGCCGTTAGAGGGTCAGCGACAAAGATCCCTGGTCTGGCCTCAGTTAATTTTTGAAAGGCCTTCTCATAACGCGCGCTTCCGTCTTCCAGGTAGTGATGAGGCAACGGCAACGGCATTACAATGAACGGCAGATCAGCATCGCATCGAAACGCACGCGCCATAAGCGCACTCATAAGCTTCCAAGGAAGTCCATCCAGGCGGTCATACAATGAGTCAATCGAACAATTCGCGAAGCTGTTATAGTGCGACTCAAGGCGGCACGATTCCCCTCCGGCATGCTCAACTGATTCTCGCGGGACCGGATTGTTTCGCAGGATTAACTCGCCGCTTTCCGACGGCACGAAAACCGGTTTGGGCCGCAACATCATTCGATGTTCAGCATAGTCCCAGCTTGGACGATGCGTGCACAAATTCCTATAGATATTTTCTACACAGACTCCCCATATAACGAGATCCGGCCGATAACGCATGGCGAACTGCTCGAAAATAAGCGCCTGCTGATCCGTTCCGCTCGCATTGAGCCCGAAGTTCATTATCTCGCAGGTCGGCAAACGCACCTGTAGAAGATCGCTAAATCGCGAGCCGTTATCGACGCCGTCGCCGGCGCTGTAAGAATCTCCTAGCACCACAATGCGCCAGCCTTTAGAAGGGGCCAGATCAAAATCTCTTTCTTCGCGAATTCCCTCAGAATTCGTGACAAAGCGATGATACGTATTTCCAAGACAAAGCCGAGCCCTATAGTTCGGCAATGCCCACCAGCCTATTTCAGGATGATAGGTAAATGGCTGTCGCCGATAATCAGTCTTATAAACTTGAAATGAAGCGCGAGTACGAAACATGGTCAAATTTTAACTCGGTCACTAATGTGACGGAGAAAGCAAAATCATAATATCTTCCAAGGTATCTAGGCTACAGCTCCAAGATACATTAAAAAAGGGATGACTTAAACGCTAGACAAAGTATCGAACCACTAAGATGATAGCGTGGATGCGCGCGACAGCTCTCTATCGGAAATAACCGCGCGCGGAGCTTAATGCTTCCTATTGAAAGCTGTTATGAAGGGGAGTTTTTTTCACGATCCGGTCCCGCATGCGCCGCGAATCCTGTTTATCGCGAACGCCGCCAGCACGCATACTCACGGTTGGATCGATCTGCTTGAAAGCCTGCCTTTCAATGTTCGACTATTCGCGTTGCCACAAGGCGTCCCGCCCTCTACTTGGCCGGTGAAGACTTATGTCACGGCGTCAGCGGATGTTTCAGATTCGTTGTCGCGCTGGAATTGGCGGCGGAGTCCCGGCTTTCGATTGAGAAAGCATATCGATCCTCGTTTCGAAATTAGCCGTGAGCTGAAGCGACTGCTGCGCGCGCAGATATTGTCATGGAAGCCACAGATAGTTCACACGCTCGGGCTGGAGCCGGCTTCGTTTCTCTTCGATGATCTCGTCACGACACTGAGAATGAAGGTCAATTTCCGCTGGATCGTCACCGTTCGAGGCGGTCCGGAACTCAGCCTCGGCCGGCTCGATGCAAATTTGCTGCCGCGAATTACCTCGGTTTTTAGGAGCTGCGATTACCTGGTCGCCGACAATCAAAGCAATTACAGGTATGCCATGGAACTTGGCCTGTCTTCGCGCAAAGTTTCAACGTTAGCTGCGATACCGGGGGGCGGCGGTGTCGACGTGGAAACGTTAAGAAGCCTTAGAAAATCCGCACCATCACAACAGAGATCAATTGTGTGGCCAAAGGCCTACGATTGTCCCGCGTCAAAGGCAATGCCTGTGATTGAAGCCATTGAAAAGGTTCATACTCAAATTCAACCATTTCAGCTGATAATGACCGCGCTCACGTCTGAGATTAGGCAACATTGTCAATCTCTCGCGAAATCGCTCCAACAAAAATTGGAGCTTCATGATCGTATTCCTCGCGAGGATTTGTTGAAAAGGCTTGGTAATGCTCGTGTATGCCTGTTGCCGTCACTCCACGACGGCATTCCGAATACGCTTTTCGAAGCTATGGCGACGGGCGCATTTCCGATCGTATCGCCAATTGAAACTATTGTTCCGATTGTTTCAGCACCACGCAACGTGCTTTTCGCGCAAAATCTCAGTGTCGATGAAATTGCGGAAGCGATAAAAGCCGCGATGCGCGATGATCACATGGTCGATCAGGCCGCCCAACATAATTTAGAACTTGTCTCGTCACTCGCCGATAGAAAGCGTCTTCGCGACAGCGTTACCAAGTTTTATCGAGAATTACTCTAGTCACGCACCTTGCAAGAGTCACAAAGACCTGGATTTCTTGATAGAGACTAATACGATACACTGACCATCACGTGAATAGTCTCCTGCGGAAAAATAGCTCGTCTGTGCTCGTGAGCGTAGTGATGTTTGGCGCGCTATTTTTCGCACTGTGTGCGATAATCCCCCCTACATTCGGTGCATTTGAGAGATTTTCCCAAGCGTCGTACTGGTCGGCCGCGAAAATTTTCGTAACAGGCGGCAATCCCTATGATCCAAAGCAACTTTTTGACGTTTTTTATCAGGCGAACGGCAATAATGTTCAATTAGAATTAGTGTGGGGACTACCTCCAATCTTCAGTCTGATATCGCTCTATTCTCATTTCACCTTCGAGCAGTTCTTGATAGTGCAGTCAAAAATTTCAATTGTTTTCTTTATACTATCGATCGCGGCACTCCATTTTACTTTTCGATCGCGAAACGAAGCTGAGTTTTCAAAATACGCGACACTGCTGGTCGCGCTCCAATGTATTTTCATTGCTAGTTTTTATCCGTTCTATTTGGCGCTATTGGTTAATCCCGTCGCGGCGATGCTTCTGTTTTCGCTGTCTCTCTTTTTCTTCATTCTGAAGAAATTTCCCGAGGGGTTCTTCCGGTACTTTTTCGCCGGCGCCGCACTCTCGATTTCCGCGGTAAAACCGCAGGCACTGTACCTTCTTTATGTTCTGGTATTGTACGGAGCACTGCTTAGTCGCACACGTCGAATCATCGCCTTTGGACTTATCACCGGCCTTATAATCATTTCGCTGATTCCGTTGCACCGAAATGGGATGCTCTACCAGCAATACAGAGACGCCTTACCGACGTTTCCTTTGAATTATTTTACACCGACAATAGGCTCTTGGCTTCGCGCGCTCCTGTTTCCGTCATGGAATTTCATACTATTCGCGGTTCCTATGATTAGCAGCATTGCCGCGGCGGCATTCCTCTCGCGAAGACATTCCCAAGGGTCAGCAATATCCTTTGATCCAATCATTATCCCTCTTAGCATGGCGACCACGGCATACATTTGGACTAGTGACTGGATCGTCATTCTTCCGGCCGCCCTATGGTGTTTTGCGGCGCTGCGCAAGCTTGATTGTTCTGAAACAAGAGTTCGTGTGCGCGCGCTCATTCTCGCCAGCGCGCTTGCACTGTGTAATATTTTTCTGTTTATGGGACCTACCGATTTTCGCTACACAATCTGGTACCCCTTTGCAATAAGCGTCTGCATGCTGTACGCCAAGTATTTGCTGAGGTCTTCGAATGTATCGTAACTGTTTTATCTTAGTGCTCTTTTGTATTGCGAGCATCGGACTGTCGGCGTTATTTATTCGCGAGAGAATTCCCGAAGCACTTGACGGTCGATCGCCGGCCGATTTCCCGAACTATTATTTTGCCGGCAAAAGATTCTTTGAGGGCCGTCCGATCTATGGAGATCTTTCAATCGAGGTAGCTGAAACGCTCGGTTGGCAGTATCACACCTACCCGGCGGATCCGCCTTCTGCCCTGCTTCTGCTGAGCCCTCTATCATTGACCGAGTATCATCTCGCGTGGTGGATTCTGTTTTGCGCGTCTATTCTTTGCATGGGTACCGCAATTTTGCTTATGGCTCGAGAGCTCAGCTTTTCATGGCCGATCACGCTCGTGTGCATTACTCTCTCTCTAGGTTCAACTCCATTTCTCTTTATGCTGTATCGAAATCACTATGAGGCGCTGATTGTGCTGCTTGCGGTGTGCGGTTGGCGCTCTTTACAGAGAGGTCGCGACATTAGTGCCGGAATATTTTGGGGAAGCGCGGCGGCATTAAAATTATTTCCGCTGCTCTGGATCCTCATGTTGTTGATCGGCCGACGTTGGCGGGCATTCAGTGTATCATTAACAAGTTTTATTGTGCTCGTTGCCATCAGTACGCTAATTGTGGGGCGCGAGAACTCCACTCAATTTATTACCGAAGTAATTCCGGCAAGCACTCAGTGGATGGCGACGGCGGGTAATTACTCCCTTCTTTCGGTGTCATGGGCGCTATGTGGCAAACAGCTCGCCTATCTTGTCGTTGTGGCCGGAGCCGCTCTTCTGTTTATTCGCTGGCGCCGAGCGGCACATTCAGTCAATTCCCATTTCGCTACCGCATTAAGCGCGTCTCTCATTTTCTCGCCTCTTTGCTGGTTCAACTATCTAGTGCTTATGCATCCGGTGATTCTACTGCATGCCCGATCTATGATAAACGACTCAAAGACTACTCAATATCTCTTTTTGCTTCTCACGCTGCCATTTTGGATTTTTCCCGAAGCGATCAACTTCGGCGGCTATTGGACGACCGTGATCGTATCATCATTACCGCTTTTCGCGATGATTCTGTGGTCATTACTTAGCACTGGTAATCTCGCAAGGCACGGTCAGTAGCAGTGTACCTCTCATGAATTATGTCGCCTCCGAAAGAGCACCGCAACGAAACAGAGCGCTTGATGTGCTTCGAGCAATTGCGATACTGCTTGTTCTTGGAAGACATGTGCTTGTCATTCCGGAAAGCCTGCCAGGTGGCGTAAAAACCTTCTTTACCTATTGGCAAACGATAGGCTGGATCGGCGTCGATCTTTTCTTTGTGCTAAGCGGTTATCTGGTGTCGGGCCTTCTCTTCAGCGAATTTAAGCGCGCCGGACAGGTTAACATTACACGATTCTTAATTCGGCGAGGTTTCAAGATTTATCCACCGTTCTATCTCTTTACCGCCCTATCCTTTTTAGGCGCATACTTACATTCATTTCCGTTACCATGTAAGCGCCAAGAGTTCCTTGGAGAGCTCCTTTTTCTTCAAAACTACCTCGCGGGATATTGGAACCATACCTGGAGCCTAGCGGTTGAAGAGCACTTCTACTTACTGCTTGCATTACTTGTGTTTGTCGTCCTGCGCACCCGCCAAGGAGCGAACAATCCATTTTCCTTCATCCCGTCGTTTACCGTGTTTGCGTTGATAGCGATTCTTTGCCTGCGCGCCATGACCACATACTCATTCGCACCTGAGCAGATCGACGGTACATTAATATTGAGCCACCTACGTATGGACTCTTTACTTTTTGGAGTGCTGTTATCGTATCTACAGCACTTTAAAAAGGATGTTCTCGGTGAAATTTCCTCGCGCTATCGCGAAGGATTAGTCGTCATGGTATTCCTCGCGGTAATGGTTCCTTCGATTGCACCAATCCTAGAAAGTCGACCAATGCAGATATTCGGGTTATCGTTGCTCATGCTTGGTTTCGGTGCTTTGCTGCTTATCACGATTTCGGCACGCTCAAGTCCAGCGCCGATCGTGAGCGCACTCCTCACTCCCCTCGCCTACATAGGTCGGCAATCATACTCTATATACCTATGGCATATGATGATATATTACCTCTCTTTGAAGATCTTTCCCGTGCAGTCTGGTTCGGCTGAGTTATTTTACCTTCAGGTAAGCTGGTACTTCGTCGGAAGCATTGCCGGAGGAGCGCTCATGGCGCTTCTCATAGAAACTCCGAGTTTGCGTATACGAAATAGATTTTTTCCAACGTGACTGACGTTCCCAGAGCTACTGCAATGTCGCAACACTTTCAATTGAAGCAACAATGACATCAAAAGAACTTCCGACAAAATACCTAACATGGACCTGTCTGGTGGCGGTTCTGATTTTGGCGCTTACTCTTCGATTTTGGAAACTGGGTCAGACTTTTTGCAGCTCTGACTCCGTACAGCTCGCCACTTTTATTACCTACATGAAAGGCTACGCTTGGATGCCGGGCCTCCCTTATGGAGTGATGAATGCGCTGATAGTAAAAATATACGTCACGCTGCAGCTCTTGGCGGGAACGACACTGGACGAATTTGTGTGGTATACACCAATCGCACTTTTCGGAAGTCTGCAGTGCCTCATTACTTACTTTTTCCTAAGAAAAATTGAGCTTTCCAGTATCAGCGCATTGGTCGGGGCGTTAATTTCGGCGACAATTCCAATCCATATCGGGCTTTCGCGTTATATGTGGGGGAATGATGTTTTTGGCAATTTCTTTCTACATTTCGCACTGCTCGGACTGATTTCTTATTTTCGAAGCCCCTCCAAGAAAGGAGGAGTTCTCGCCGGACTGGCGATTTCAATGTACCTCACGTCGCACGTTCTGATAGTACCATTTTTCATGCTGTCTGCGATCTGCCTCCTCCTTTACACGAACCAAGAGAACCGCACTTCAAGGCTCGAAGCGCTGCGAGACACTCTGCATCGTTGTGTGACAAACCGACTATGGCTCTTTCCCGTTCTAAGTATTCCGCTTTTTGTTCAAGCTCTCGCGCATACGTATTCAGAGCCAAAAGTTCCTTTCGTAAATATCCTAAGAAATCTTCAAGAGCTTCTTCGCGGAGAGGGTTTATTCTACGCACTTTTAATCATGCTGTCTGTGGCCTGGCCTTTTGTACAGCGACGCGCGCGAACTCGCGAACAGTGGCTTCTTTGGTGGACAGGTGTCGTCTATACAGTACCGCTCATTCTTACCGGCAATGCGGCACACTGCGTTTTCGAATATCTTTACATAGGATCATACTTTTTCCTGATGCACTTTCTTACGGTCATCGATCGGCTTGGTCGTCGCGCTCGTGTGACAGGAATCGCATTGACCTGTGCCGCGATTTTTCTAACGATGCCGGCCATTCTCGCTAATTTTTATCGATTTCCTGCATCCTTCAACTTCGCCTATGTCGATGTCCCGCGAGGACAAGAACGTCCTGATTGCGGTGTAAAAGCCGCCGCGTATATAGTGCGTAGTGAATCAACTCGAAAATATAATATCCAAGCTCTTCACCCCTACGTTGAACCACCAGTAATCGAGTATTACTTTTTACAGCAGGGGATCGGATACTGGGATATCGATGATGAACGAGCCGTAAAAGCCTATAAGAACAGCGCACACCTTTCAGATCTCTTGCTTCTCTCTCAATGGCAGCGAAAAGCGATTGACGCCGAGGGACTTTTTTGCCCCTGGATCGGCATTGAAGATATGGGCGCGGTTCAAATGTATCTTTATCGGAACTGTTCGGAAAAACCGATATATCGTTCGGTCAATGCACGCGAATACAACATGCTTTTTGATCAAACATTTGCTTTGAAGGCGTGGCTCAACGCGTGGGATTAGGTAGCCCACCTCGTATCCGCGGTGTATAGTGAATGAAGATTTCATTGCTTGTTCACGCATAAGCGTTCTCGGTAGGATTGTACATGTGCGGAATTGTGGGCGTATGCGCGGCGAACCTTTTTTCAATCGGCGCGCACGCGCGCGCTCGCGCAATGTCGGCGCTCAGCCATCGAGGTCCCGACGCCCAGGGGTTATATGCTTACGATGGTAAAGTCTCGACTTCATCTGATGATGCGGGTCTTAACCCCTGTAAAGTTTTCTTGGGGCACAAACGGCTTTCGATACTCGATCTCTCACCGCGCTCGCATCAACCGATGCGCAGCGCGGATAATCTGGCGGTGCTCGCATTCAACGGCGAGATCTACAATTTCAAAGAGCTGCGTGGCGAGCTTCAAACGCTTGGAGTAGCTTTTCAAACGACAGGAGATAGCGAAGTCATTGTCGAAGGATATCGTCGATGGGGAACCGGGTTATTTTCAAAACTCGTCGGAATGTTTGCTCTGGCACTCCTCGACCTTCAAAGGCAATCGCTCTTTCTTGTAAGAGATCATTTTGGAATCAAGCCGCTCTATTATCGACTCGGCAATCACAAGCTCTATTTTGCATCAGAAATTGCGCCGCTTCTTGCGATTGCGGAACATACTCCGGCCATAAATCAGGCCATGACGTATTCTTATTTAGTATCGGGCATCACTGATAATTCGGCGGAGACATTTTACGATCAAATTCATCAGCTGTCAGCGGCACACTACGTGGAGCATTCTCTTGTCGCCACTCACCTCTCCAATATCACTCCAATTCGCTACTGGTACCCGCCGCAATCGATTAATAGTGATATTACGTATGAGGAGGCGAGCGCACAGATACGCGAACTATTTCTTCGTAGCGTCGCGTTGCATCTTCGAAGTGACGTCTCGGTTGGGGTACTCTTGTCGGGAGGAATCGATTCTTCGGCAATTGCATGCAGCATCAAGCATCTTGTTCCAGAAGCGCCGATCGAGACGTTCAGTTTTATTTCCGATAATCAATCGATCAATGAAGAGCGCTGGATTGATATTGTAAGTGTCGCCACCGGCTACCGATCGCATAAAGTCTCATTCAATTTTCGGGCAAATAGCGACGATTTGAACGCCTTTATTCGCGCGCAAGGAGAACCAATTCCCACCTCGACGGTACTCGCACAGTATGCGGTTTTTCAAGCGGTTTCTAAAGCAGGTTATAAGGTCGTGCTTGACGGGCAAGGGGCGGATGAATTGTTCGCCGGCTATATTCCATTTATTCTTAATCAGCTTATTACCCTATTGCACGACGGCAACTTCGGGCGCGGATTCAGTTTGCTCTATTCGCTGCTCGCGGGAAAAACGGCGCTTTCAAATCCATTCGTCAAAATTATCGAGAAGTGCACTAGAGTAATTTCAAGGAGAATCCACGGACATTCATCAATCAGTTCGATTTTCGATAAGAAACAGCTCTCTTTGCTTGGATGCACGGCGCCCGCATTCGCCTCACCGGCGCTTCCCCTGCGTCAGGCTCTCAACGCGGCGTTCTACTCGACACGTCTACCCATGCTCCTAAAATGGGAAGATCGTAGCTCAATGGCCCATTCAGTCGAAAGTCGTGTGCCATTTCTGTTACCTGAGCTGGTCGCCTTTGTACAAACGCTTCCGACAGACTACTTTGTTGACGATCGTGGCACCACAAAGTCGGTGTTCCGAGACGCCATGAGAGGCATTTTGCCCGATCAAACTCGCGCCAGACGAGACAAGCTCGGATTTGCCACGCCCGAGGCTCAATGGCTTCGCGCGAATCGGGCTGCGGTATGCGCAACGCTCAGAAGATTCGATCCACTGCATGCTCCTTTGCTCGAGCCAACACGCCTTGCCTCGTTTATCAGCGAATTTGAACGCGGTGCCACACCGTCCAATGAAAGTGTATGGAGACTGTTTTGTTTGGCGGCTTGGGTTGAACAGTGCGTTCTCAGAAAATCGTTGGCTGCTTAGGCGAGCGAACGATTATACAGCTCATCGATTTTCTCCAAGAATGGTTCGCGGGCGAAGCGTTTCACAATATGGCTTCGAATAGTGTGCGGGTCAAAGTGTAGATCCTCGCGCATAAATCGCTTCATTGCGTCGACACACGCGGCGTTATCATTAGGCTCAATCATGATTCCGCAACTCGAATCGACGATGAATTCCGGCCCGCCGCAACGGGTGGTAATTACCGGAAGTCCCGTGCTCATGGCCTCTGCGAGGCTTACACCGAACGTCTCAAAGTCACTCAAAGAAATATATACCGAAGCACGATGAAGCTCTTCGCGTACTTTGCTTCGCGAGCATTGTCCCAAGAGCTCACACCACGAGCCGATATTAAGACGATCTATCTCTTTTACAAGGTGCCCATACTCCGGGCCATCACCGCCTATTCTCAATTGAAAGTTACGAAACCCCTGCTCTACAAGAGTGGCCGCCGCCTGAAGCATTTGCGGAATATTTTTCTCCTTACTAAGACGTGACATGCTGAGAAACACTCGTCGTTCAGACGAGGATGAATTCTCTTCAAGTGAAAAAAATTGAGTATCAATAACGTTCCCAAGCACTTCACAGCGCAAGCTGGGAATCTGTGATTCAATCTCCTGCTTCAGACTTGGACTTACCGCAATCACACATCGCGCCGAGGTAAGTGCTTGTCGAAATCGTTCAATGCCGGTACTATTCTCGAAATGTAACAACCGCGGCAACATATGTTCCGTGACGACCACAGGCAGTTTTAGCTTCTCCACGGCCAAAGAGACGGCATACGCAGTAGGGAGAGCGACATGAGCATGTATCAATTCCGGCATTCCCCATTTCGCGATAATCTGTTCGATTCCGAGCTGACATCGGGCGACATAATGATTCCACCATGCGCCTATTGGAAAATGTCTCAGAGGATCAAGCGCTCCGCCCTCAAATACTGGAAAAGGATACACCGATCGATCAGCAGCGCGCTCCGTGGGCCACGTCCTCTTCCAATACCAACGCCAATTTCTACCAGGAACAAGTACCGCGACCTCGTGTCGCGTATGCAATGCCTCTGCCTGGTCGGCGATAAAATTTCCCAACGACGATTCAACGCTATCCGGCCACCATGGTGAAACAATCAGCAGTTTCCGTTTCTTTGCCATAGCGAAAATCTAAATCGTTACTGACTTCGGATGAACAACCGAGCGAAGCATCATCTTCAATTTCTTAGTGACCTGACCAATCACGAAGCGAACGCTTTTTCCAAGATAGCGCAAGACCATCAAAAGAACATCGCTTCGTCGATAACGAATTCCTTCGCCGAGCGCTCGGACGAATGCCTGAACGCTGAGGAGATAGTGACTCTTCATGAGTAGTCCCAGCGCAGATTTGCAGTATACCAGCGCCAATTCCTGCTGCCGACTTTCAAAACACGGATGTTGATGAAGGACCGCAATCAGCTCTCCACAAAAAGCCGCGGACTCACTTTTGCAAAGCCTTCGAACTTTCACGCTATCCTGCTCCGGATGCTGCCGTCCTCGCACAAGTACTTCACGCATATGATAGAAAGGATAGTGATAGCTGAAACGCAACCACATGTCATAGTCTTGAACCGTACGAAGTCGCGGATTGAATAAACCGACTGTATCGAATGCTACTTTCGGCACAAGCACGGTACAGCCGTGAATTGGAGTCGCGGCGAGCAGTGCCGGGGCAATCATTTCAGGTTCCGGTGCGTCAACGTGCACCGTGGCAATGATATTCGACAACGCATTTATAAGGTCAAAATCACTATACAGCACGGTCTTCTTGCCAACCGTTTCGAGGAATTCAATCTGCTTCTCGATCTTATGGGGATAGTAGACATCATCATGACTAAGCCAAGAAATGTACTCGCCATTTGACGCCTGAATGCCGTAATTGAGCGCCGTCGCGACACCGCCATTTTCCTTTAGGCGATACACTATACTATTGCCATAGGACTGCGCGATCTTTTCGGTCGCGCCATCGTCACTGGATCCATCATTAACAACAATTATTTCGCAGTGTTTGTACGTCTGCTCCAACGCGCTATTGATGGCCTCGCGCATGTAGTTTGCCCCGTTGTAAACGGGGATGATAATGGAGACAAGAGGCTTATCATTCATCGATTGTCTAATAGGCGTGTAAAATCTTACACACCGTATCACTTACATTTTCACGCAAATATTCCTCGGGTACGACCCAATTACCGGAGCGGGCAAGTGCCACCGTAAGGCAGGAATAAATGGAGTCGGGGTCAGAGCCGCTTATAATATTACTTCCGCACTCGACGGTTTCCGGTCGTTCTGTAACATCACGTAAGGTTACCGTCGGCACAAAGAAGATACAGCATTCCTCCTGGACCGTTCCACTATCGCTCAGAACACAATGTGCATTCTTTTGTAGTTTGACAAAATCAAATAGCCCTAACGGCTCGAGTAGTTTAATGTTCTTGGAAACTCGCATCGACTTATTAAGCTTTGATCTCGTTCTCGGATGAACTGACCAGATGATCGGCAGCTTATATTTCTTTACAAGCAACTCAAAAGCCTTTAGGAAACTCCTTAAGCGCCTAGGCTCGTCGACGTTCTCCGCGCGGTGTAACGTAATTAGGAAGTAAGAGCCTTTTTTAAGTTTAAGGCGCTTGAGCACGTCACTTTGTTCGATAGGCTCCGCGAAGGTATCGAGCACTTCCTTGATTGGATTTCCCGTCACATAAATTCGTTGCCCCTCGATTCCCTCCTTGATCAGATTTTGCCGACTTCTCTCGGTATACGGCATAAGTATGGTACTGCTGTGATCGATAATGCGCCGATTGGTTTCCTCAGGCACACGATCATCATAGCAGCGATTACCCGCTTCCATATGATACACCGGAATTCCCATGCGTTTCGCGACGACGGCAGCCAGTCCGCTGTTGGTGTCGCCCAGAATAAGGACTCGATCAGGACGTTCTTTCTTAAGCAGCACTTCAGTGTCAACCAAAATTTTGCCGAACTGCTGCGCGAAAGTCCCTAACGCACCAAAGTGGTAATCCGGTTTCCTTACTCCCAATTGCGAGAAAAATATTTCGTCCAAATTCTTATCGAAATTTTGACCGGTGTGCACCAGCCGATGTTCGGCAAACTTGTCGAGTTTCTCAATAATTAAAGAAAGCCTGATTATTTCAGGCCGAGTCCCCAGAATGGTTACAATTTTCATATCGTTCCTAAATTGACTAGGGCAACTTCTCTAATCATCTCCTCAAGAGTCGGAGAGCTCTGATACCCGGCGACACGCCAAAGCTCCCTGTTATAACTCTCATTCTCTGTCGCAAGCGTTCGATCGACTTTGTCATGTTTCGCAGATTTTGCAATGCGTAAGTCACCTCGGCGATAAGCGCGCGCAAACAGCTCGAGGAGCTCGGCTTTTGACATACTATCGCCAGGTACTATGTGCTGAACTCCAGGTTTAAATTTATCACGAAGTATTATTGATTCGACAAGTTTGGCCCAGTGCAGCGAAGTAACTCCATTCCATAAATGTTGCGTAAAGCCTGGCACCGTACTTCCCTCGGAATGCCCTAAAAACCATTCAAGCAACGAACGTTTCGTACGCATTTCAGGGCCAATAATTGAACAGCGCAAGATTTGAACGTGTGCCGAGTGCGCTTCACCAAGACTTTTTGATTTGCCGTATATGTCAGTAGCATCCTGCTCATCTGATTCTAAGTAGCGCCCACGAGCGCCAGAAAAGAGGCAGTCAGTCGAAGGATGAATCGCACGAATACCGCGAGCTTCCGCAACTTCCGCGATGCAATGAGGAAGGAGGCTATTTATAAGAATCGTGCGTTCGATACTGCGAAAATCCTTCTTGTCGATGTAAAACTTCACCATGCCAATTGCATTGACTATCCACTCGGCACCTTTGACAATTCTATGAAGCTCGTCAGCACGGTGAATTGCGGCGTCAAAATGCTCAAACGCCACCGCAGGAAAAAATTTTTTCAGTGCCTGCTCATCACCTTGCCTATAATAGGTGGCAGTTAACGCAACGTTGCTGTTTTTACTAAAGTAATGCAGCAACATTCCGGCCAACATTCCCGTGGAACCAAGAATTGCAATATGTACCTTCTTTTGTGGCATGAGAGCTTATGTCAGCGTTTCGGAGTTACTTTTCATGGGCGGTAGCGCCACTCTTAATCCATCCTTCACGCTGGAATACCGTAAGCGAGCTATCCAAGGACATCGCCGCGTCACTTTCGAGGAAGTTCTTCGTAAGCCAATTCTCATTATCGAGCATTACTTTAATTTCCTGCTGGTTCAGCAGACGCGCATTGGCTGAGGTAAATTCTGAAAAAGGGACCGGCTCCAACTTTTTCGCCGCGTAATGCTTCTCTATCGCCTCTATTCTTATGGACGGAAGGACAACAAAGAACTTGCCATGGACAAAACATCGCTCCTGTTCATCATTGGTAATAAGCACCTCATGAACCTTCTCACCGGGCCGTTTTCCGATGAGGATCTCTCGCGTATCTTTATTGCCAAGCTCGCGACGCATTACTGCCGCAAGTTCTTTAATTTTGAAGGCCGACATATTAATGACGAATATCTCGCCTCCCACGGCCAGCATCGAAGCTTCAGTTATCTGCGCAATGACCTCATTAAGGTTCATAAAAAAACGGGTCATACCCTCGTCAGTGATGGTCAGGGAATTTTCACCCAATATCTGTCTACGGAAAAGCGGCACGACACTTCCCGTCGTGCCCAATACGTTGCCCGCTCGAATGCAGAAGAACGCAGTGTCGCTTGAAAGCGCATTCGCTGAAACAATTAGCTTCTCGCCGACTGACTTTGTCGTACCATAGAGATTAAGCGGGCTCGCCGCTTTGTCACTTGAGATATCAATGACCTTCTTAACGCCGTGTGCCAGCGCTGCGTCAATCACATTTTGAGTGCCCGTGATATTTGTACGGACAGCCTCATATGGATTTTCCTCGCATACAGGAACGTGCTTAAGCGCGGCCAGATGAAAAATCACATCAACATTCTTTGCCGCATTGTGGACGCGCTCGTAGTCACGGACATCGCCAATTATGAATCGAAGTCTCGGTTCATTGTTAAATCGACGACGCATTTTTACCTGCGCAAACTCACCTCGAGAAAATATCCGCACTTCGCGCGGAGTGTATTTTGTCAGCAGATAGCGAGAGAGCTCGGTGCCCCAAGACCCCGTACCGCCAGTTATTAGAATTGTTTGACCGTCAAACATAGCCTTTTATAGTCGTAATCCCCTTTCGAATTCAATCAGCAACTACACTATCCAAAGTAATCTAATCGCGATACTACAATGTTTAAAAGTAAGGATTGCGAGTGTTTACAACATCTCCAGCTCGACTATATACTTTGCGGTGCCTTTCACTGAAACATATAAAATACTCGGTACTGGCCTACTATTTCGCGGGGACACTTGTTTCTTGATAGTTAAAAATTTGCGCACAAAAGTATCTCGCTGGATTGCACGTGCCCTTACAAATCCAATCACCGCACCGTTCTTGCTTTGGCCAAGTGCCTTCATCATGCGCCAGATAGCCATCTCCGGCAAAGGCAGCAATCTCTGTTTACGCTTGGGATTTTTACCTGTTCCAGTTCATTTTTACAGCCCGATTCCCGATCTCGAAGACCTCAACACGCGCCAAGTTTGGTCAAAAAAAAGTAGCTTGAGTGGAATTCAGTTTAACGCAAATCAACAGCTCGAATTCCTTAGGGAGCTTGGCACAAGATTCGGCAATGAGTGCAATTGGCCTGATACGGAGCAGTCCGGCCATCCCGAGCTATTTTTTACGCAGAATCAATCCTTTAGCTTTGGTTGCGCGGCGTCCACCTATTGTATGATTCGCCACGCGAAACCAAGGCGGGTCATTGAAATCGGTTCAGGCATGTCGACCCGCGTGATTGCCCAAGCTCTTGCGGCCAATGCACTAGAGAGCAAATCGGAATCTCCGCGCCAATATGCGATCGATCCATATCCGAGCAGAGCCGTACAAAAAATTCTCGACCCGGAGCACCTGATGATCCAAACAGTTGAACGTATCGATTTGGATTTCTTCAGCCATCTTGAAAAAAATGATATTCTTTTTATTGATTCAAGTCATTCGGTAAGAATTGGAAGCGATGTCAACTTTCTTCTGTTGGATGTCATTCCATGCCTTAAAGACGGTGTCATTGTACACTTTCACGATATCTCACTTCCTTATGATTACGCGAAGGTGTACGCGACTTCCGAAACATTTCGACAATTCTGGACTGAACAGTATCTTCTTCAGGCATTTCTCTGTCATAACAAGGATTTCGAAGTGCTCCTCGCGATGAATTGGATTATGGAGGAACATAAAGACAATTTTACCCAAAGCTTCTTGCATTACGACGCCTCTCGACATCCTCATAATAGCGGGAGCTTTTGGATTAGGCGCGTTCGATAGCCAACATCCATTGCTGCTGAAGAGGCAAGCTTGACAGCCGGCAGTAGAGAAGGTGATTGTTGGTCTAAATTTCGAGTTGAATGCGATGCGATGCGTAAAAAGTTTCATACGGAGATTGAGCGGACTGTCCGCGGGCTGTACAGCATCACCCTACCCCGTCGATCTCGACTCCGAGTTTTTGAGCCTCTACGCTCGCTGCAAAGAATTCACCATGACTTCCGTTGACGCGATGTATCAGCTTCATCAGTCAATAAAATATATCATTACAAACGAGATTCCCGGTGATTTCGTCGAATGTGGTGTATGGCGCGGCGGAAGTGTCATGAACATTGCGCTTACATTGTCGGCGCTCAACGTACGCGATAGAAAGATTTGGCTGTATGATACATTTAGCGGAATGTCGCAACCCGAACATCGCGACATCGGAGTCTTTGGTGAAGACGCCGTACGCGATCACGCGCGTGCTCAAGTTCAAACTCACAATCAGTGGTGCTACGCGAGCTTAGAAGATGTACAGGCTAATGTGGCGCGCACTGAATATCCTCCCGAGCAGATTATGTTCATCAAAGGAAAAGTCGAGGATACTATTCCTAAGTCCGGCGTACCTTCGTCGATTGCCTTATTGCGACTGGATACCGATTGGTATCAATCAACTTTCCACGAATTGCACCAGCTTTATCCGCTTATTTCGAAGCACGGTGTATTGATTATAGACGACTATGGGCATTGGCAAGGGGCGCGCGATGCGGTTGACGATTTCCTCAAGACATTGCCCGTACGACCGTTACTTCATCGAATCAATTACTCGGTCAGAAGTACGGTGAAGCCAAGTTAGCAAGCACCGAGTCAATTGCTCCCACGTTGAGCTACTACTATAAATTCCGGAATGGCAGTAACCGGCTGCGTAGGATCCTTAAGAGATGGAGTCATATAATCTATTAGTTCCCCGACACTGTTGAGCAAAAAAGTTGTCGCCCCCCGAAACAATCGTCGAATGCGCGATTGACTTAAGCCGCGATACGCATAGTGCGCCAACAGGAAAAATACACCTGAAACTGTCCCTCGTGTCGGAAAAATTTTAATTTCGATGAAGTTTGCGGAGCGGCTAAATTGTAACGGCAACCCGGTCTGCGTCCAGCGCCAATGATCGTGCGGACTCGGATGCCATGGAAAACACCCATGGGTCGAAAGAATTACTCGCCCTCCTGGACGCAATACTCTATATAGTTCCTTGAGCACCATATCAGGATTATGAACGTGCTCGAGCACCGAAAAACAGATCACCAAGTCTTGAGATTTATCACGAATCGCGAGCGCTTCCGCGGTACACACTACGTCCGTATTCATTCCAGGCGCGCAAATCTCGGTTCCGATGTACCTGCGAGCAAACTTCGCGAGTATCGGATAGAATGGTTTTGAGCCACAGCCGACGTCCAAGACGTCCAATAAGTTCGACCTATCCGTAATTTCATTTTGCAAAAGGACGCGAAGCGTTCGCACGAAGGCACTCGAACCCAAATAATCGGGGTGAGTTCGCGAGGGAGCTCGTCGTTCTCTCAATGGCCATGTTACGTCAAGCGCTTCGTCATTCATGCAGTTCTAAAATCAAACTCACACCGATATACACCCGGATAATCCACATCGTCGCGCACATCAACTGCTTCGGCGGCACATTGCAGGGTCATCGCCTCTTCAATAAAATCGAGAATCTCACTTCGGTCGATACCAAGATAGAATTGAAGTCTGTATAATGAGGGTCTCAAAAGCAGTTTACGCAGACAGATTACATAAGTTCGCGTTTCACCGGCCTTTAGAGACACGGTAACGCCCCGCATTCCTGAATTGGCGTCGACTACTCGATTCCAAAAAGCATCGTAAAGCACCAGCGATACGTTAACGTTATCTACATTTTCACGCGCGCGCACCTGAAACGAAACTTCAAGCGAATCGCCGGAACGAAACAACTTCGCATTTCCGTCACCGGCTATTCGCAAAGTAGCTTCTTCAAAATACACGCGACCGCTACCGATTCGTTTTGCCGCGGAAAGATCTTTGTGCCAGGTTGTTTCGCTTAGTGAGGAAGAAAGATAATACTGAATCGCATATTCTATACTATCGTCACACACCACCGCCCCTTGCTGCAAGACGATTCCACGCGTGCACAGCGATCGCAGCACTCCCAAATTATGGCTTACAAAAATGACCGTTCGACCACCGTGCGCCAGATCATTCATGTGCCTTAAACACTTCCGTTGAAACTCCGCGTCACCAACCGCGAGCACCTCATCGACAAATATGATCTCAGCTTGTAAGTGCGCGGCAACGGCGAACGCAAGGCGCACGTACATTCCCGAGGAGTAATGCTTCACCGGAGTATCGATAAAATTGGAAATCCCCGAAAATTCAACAATTTGATCAAACTGCTGAATAATTTCATGCCGTTTCATTCCGAGAATAGTTCCACTTAGATATATATTTTCTTTTCCCGTAAGCTCAGGATGAAATCCGGTGCCGACTTCCAACAGGCTCGCGCAGCGTCCACGCATAATTGCACGACCGGCGGTGGGTTCGGTAATTCGTGACAGTACCTTGAGCAGCGTGCTTTTTCCCGCTCCGTTTGATCCGACCAAACCGACTATTTCTCCGGGAAAAATTTCAAAGGAAACATCCTTCAGTGCGTCTATCGTTGCCCGAGGCGCCGCCTGTTCAACTCGGCTCCCTCCCGCCGTCACCACCCGCACCAATGAATCTCGCAAAGTACGATAGCGATTATCGTCTATGACATGGCGATACGATTTACAGATATTTTCAACGGAAATGACCGACTCCACGCGTTCTCAGTTCCTTTGTTTATTCCTTTTTATGCACCGTATTCGCTATGCCAAATCTGCCAAGTGTCTCTCGTTCTGACGAAAATAAGCAATTCCCGCCACGCACAGTAGTAGCGAACTCACTCCTGATAGTCCCATCGCAAGGCACGAAGGTTGAGGCATTCCTAAAAGGACCCAACGAGAACTTTCAATGATGGTCACTAGCGGATTAAGCGCTAAGTAACGTTGAAAGAATCCTGGAAAGAGCGAGCTTGCGTAAAACACAGGCGAGGCAAATAATCCAATTTGTAAAAAAAACGGCACTATATGGCGAATGTCTCTATATTGAGCGCTCAATCCCGCGACAAAAGTCGAAATACCGACAGTAGTGAGGAACAACGCACACAACACCAACACAATAAAGAGCGATCCAACATTAAAGGCAATTCCATAAGACCACGCCATCGCCATAAATAGGACGAATAAAAGTATAAAATCCACGGAACTCGCCAAAATAGCCGCGAGCGGAATTAGAAGCCGCGGAAAATAAACCTTGGTCATTATTGGCGCATCCGTCACGACTGACTGCATTGCGCCCTGTACCGATGCGGCAAAAAAATTCCAGACGATCAACCCAAGCAGCGCAAAGATCGGATACGGCACATTATCTATCCGAAAAGCATCCACTCTACTGAAGGCTGCATTAAGTATGAGAATCATCAGCAGCGGCTGTACCACGACCCAAGCAATTCCGATAACAGTTTGACGATAGCGAACTTTAAGGTACCGTAAAGTAAGCAGCCATAGAAGATCGCGGAATTCAAAGAGTTCTCTCAGCCTGAGTGCTTGCCAGCCATTTTTTTTTTCAATAACGATCGGTGTAATCATCGAGCACTTTGCGTTAGAACGTTTGCCACGAGTAACAAGTTATACACGGCGTCACTCATTTTATTACTTCCCCGCTCATTAAAATGACAATTATCCTGGAAGTCGTCCACATTAAATAGCGCCGGATCACTAAGTGTGGAACCGAAAACAAGACCGCGTTCTTCGGCAATATCTTGATTAATTCGATTGTGCTCAACAACGCCCTTCAAGAACTTCCGATCCGTCTCATCACGGGGGTTAAAGACTTGAGGAAGTAGCACCACTCGATGTCCTTGTTTCGTTAGAAGATCAACCAATAACCGCAAATATTCCGAGTATTCGTGCGCGGAATTGTGCTTTAACGCAGCCTCCCAGTTTTCTACTTTGCCCCATCCCCGCGAGGTAAGTGAATCGATACCACGTAAAGAATAGGGAGCGATATATCGTCTAAAATAGTAGTAATGGTACGCTCGAGAATAACTATACCAAGCTCTGCCGAAAGGTGGTGCAATTTCCTGATCAACCCAAGGAATGCGCCAATTTCCATAATCGCTCGTTATCGTGCCTGTAAGCCGAGGAAGAATATCATTTATTCCGGTATACAGAATCACAAGATCGGGCGCGAGACGGCTCAGCATCGTGACATAGTGAATTGTATTTTCAGCCACCGTATAGCCGCCGACCCCGCCATTGATCACTTCTGCCTGGGGATTGCCAAGCGCTCTTACACGGGTCTCAAGCTGATATACCCAAGTGTCTTCTTCGCGCGCAATGCCCTCACCGAACGTCGTACTTCCGCCCAGTGCCAGTATTCGCAATGCGGGGCGCGATTCATGAATTGGCTCCTTACGTCGAATGTAATATTCCCCATTAAACTGCACCGCACCACGATACTGGCTGCTTGGATTGAGGACGTAAGGAAGAAAATGGTGGCGTTTAAAATAAGCTCGATCACCCGGCGGATAACTATGTTCAGGCCCAATCGCCGCAAGGTACGCCTCGCGAAGCGAAGAATTAATCTTCCCGAGTTCGTAACGAAGTAACAGCCACGATGAGCCCTCAAGGAGAGTAAAACCTAAGAGTATCGACAATAGAAGCCTTAGCATCGCCACCAATTCCTAGCATTATTCCTCGCGGGAATATTCGAGTCGACGGTCTCCATGTATGGTCGCAATAACAAGCTCGCAAAGTGCTTATAATCGGCATTTATACACCAGTACTATTCTCACTCGATAGTGACCGAAACGGATTCAATCGCCAAATTCATACCGTTGAACTAATCCGACATTTATTGTAAAGATTACAGCTACATGTGCAGTCTGTGCGTCGCACCTTCACCATAACCCGATCACACTACCCACAAAGTTAAAAGATGTTTGTACCAGAATTCCTCCGTGCTCCAATTAATAACGGTCTCCTTATTCCGAAATATGCCTCGAACGGCAGTTTGCTGGAACTACGAACGCAGGAAGGCTCGCAAGTGCCGATTAAGAACGGCGTGCCCCGCTTCGTTGATAGTGAGTATTACTGCGGCTCGTTTGGATTGCAGTGGGTGCGCTATCCGACAATACAATCCGACTCCTACACCGGCACGACAATATTCAAAGATCGATTGCAGCGCTGTCTTGGAATGCCTTTAGAATCTCTGCGAGGAAAACTTGTTCTTGAGACCGGCTGCGGTTCTGGAAATTTCACCGAGATTCTTCTCGCACACGGCGCCAAGGTTTTTGCATGTGATCTCTCTCAAGCAATCGACGCGAATTACCGTCGATTTAATTCTCATCCCTCCTATTTTGCGTGCCAAGCCGACCTGCTTAAGGTACCAGTGGCGGAAAAGAGCTTCGATATTGTGCTATGCATGGGCGTCGTTCAATCGACGCCCTCGCCCGAGGCAACTATTAAACGTCTCTGCCAATACGTAAAACCCGGGGGGCTGGTGATCTTTGATCATTATTCGGATGGTTATCCACTCACCATTACACGTCGCATTTGGCGCAACCTCCTTTTGAGCTTTTCCCCGCCAGTACGGCTCGCTATGGTGCGAATCGGCTGTGCAATCTTGTGGCCGATTCATAAGCTCCTATGGGATATTCGCACGCTCCCCAGGTGCTACAAACTTCGTCAACTGTTATTAAAGATTTCGCCGCTCGTTGATCTGTTCGATGCTTATCCACAGCTGCGCCTTGATGATCTGAGGATATGGTCCATGCTCATTACACATGACATGGTTACTGACGAGCTGCTGCAACTGCGTACAAAGGAGCAGATCTGCACCTGTCTGCAAAGTTGTGGGGTCGAGATTCAATACGCCGAGTACGCCGGAAACGGTGTGGAGATCCGGGCAAGAAAAATATAAAATGCACCTCGCGGTACGGAGTGTCTGCGCATTTAAACACAGCACTAAATCGAATGCGTATCTTATTCATTACTCATGAGGATCTCGGCGAACAGGGCGGGCCGCGTGTTCACGCGCAAGCACTCGTTGCTGGGCTCATAAGGGCGGGCAACTCGGTCAGTGTCGCCGCGCCAATGTCACAAGCCTGGCGTGCCCCGGGGAACACGGTCAATCTCAACCAAACTTCATACCGATCTCGCTGGGTGTTGGTAAGCTGTTGGCATCTTGCTCTGACATTTCTCAATATGATCAGATTCCTCAGACGCAATCATAAGGAGTTTGATATTATATATTGTAGGGATCATTTTGCCGGCGTTATCGCAAGTCTTTTTTTAGTCCGCTCTCACTGCAAAATAATTCGCGAAGTAAACGGGTATCCGGCCGAGGAAGGGCAATCGGCTGAAAAATCACTTATCTCAAGATTCTTTAGTAAGATTGTGGGTTGGGCAGACGGTTACAGCTTTCACCATTCCGATTTCACGATCTTTGTCGCTCCGGCACTGCAGAAAAAATTTCTGGAACGATTTGGTGAACCCTCGAGCCGATATGCCGTCGAACGAAATGGTGTTGACTTAGAGCGCTTCTCAGAAAGTGCCAAGTTGCGCGATTTACGAACGGAATGGCAGGCAGAGCACAAGATGATTATCATGCTGGTCGCAAGCCTCACGTACCGCAATAACATCGAAACGCTCCTCCAGGCAGCGCAGATTCTAAACTTGCAATCAATGCACTTTCTCGTGGTGATTGTCGGCAACGGGCCGAAATACGATTCGTTGCTTGAATTGACGGCAGCCTTGAATCTGAATGACTGCGTACGTTTTACCGGTTCAGTGGATATAGAAATGAGTCCACATCTTCTTTACAATGCCGACATATGCGTGGCTTGCCACCGAGCCGGCGCGCTCGGAAGCGCACTCAAGACAAATGAATATCTTGCCGCGGGAAAGGCTATTATTCAATCTGCGATAGAGGACACAGAGTATCTTGAAGAATTCAAAATTGGCCTTCGCTATACACCGTCGGACGCAAGCGACTTGGCGTCAAAAATACGTCAGTTGAGCAATCCCACACTGCGCGCTCAGCTTGGGAGAAATGCCCGGAACTACGCCGTGCAGAACCTATCATGGCATTGCATCACTGAACGAATTGGCTCTCACTGCGAAAAGCTCATGCAACGCTGACGGGCAAACTCTTTGACTTGCGGCATCTATCGTGCGGCGAAAAGCTGGTTTACAGTAGTTCTCAGTGTATTCGATTGGCATAAATGAAGGAATCAACGGCTCAGTCGTCGTCACCAAAGACGAACAGACCATATTTGCGCTTCAAGAAGAACGCATAAACCGCTTGAAGGAATTTCATGGTTTTCCCGTGAAAGCACTGAGCTTTGCGCTGCAGTATTTAAACCTAGATCCAAGCCAAGTTGAGTTTGTATGCCTCTCTAACTTATCGAGCTCCGTGCGCGACCGAGCCACGTTTCAAAGACAATATGCTCAACGCGCGCGATCTTTCTCTCAGCGACTTCTTTCGGGAGATTTCACCCTCTACCGTGATTACGTGTGGCCGTTTCTCCCGCCGCTATTAGTCGAGTATGCTCGAAAGGTCGGCTCACATCGAGCGAACAGGATCGTTGAAAACACGGTTCGTGAGCATGGCTTCGCAGCTTCGCGAATCAAGCGCTGCCATCATCACCTCGCCCATGCGTCAGCCGCCTATTTCGCCTGCAGAAAAGATCCGATAACGCCGCACCTTGTACTTACCTTGGATGGCGGCGGTGATTCGGATTGCGCGCATGTGTACCTCGCGTCAAAGGGTACTCTGAAATTGCTCGACTCAACACCCGCCGGCAATTCTATTGGAAACATCTATTCATGTGTCACTCAGGCATTAGGAATGATTCCACATGAGCATGAATACAAGCTTATGGGACTCGCAGGCTATGTCGACCCACGACATGCCACAACATTACGCGCACATTTCGAGCGTTATCTCGAAATTGACCGTGCTCGTCCCGCGCGCTTCAAACGTAAGACATGGAGACTCACCTCACATTTACAACCTGTTTTGTTCAAGCAGGTATATTCGCAACGCTTTGATAATATATGCGGAGGATTGCAAGCGTTTACCGAAGCGCTTCTCCACGATTGGGTCACGGGGCTGATCGCGCACACCGGCGTAAGGAATGTTGTGGCCGCGGGGGGAGTCTTCATGAATGTCAAAGCGAACAAAATAATCGCCGAACTCCCCGAAATTGAACATTTTGACGTCTTTCCCTCGTGTGGCGATGAAAGTCTTGCGTTCGGATCGAATTGGTATCAACTTTCAACCGCGAAGCCCGATCTCCAGGATCGGATCAAGCTGCCAAGCCTTTATCTTGGGCCGGATGCATCTTTTGATATCGCCACAGCGCTCGAGCTTGCTCGCGCGGCAAACTTCCACATTGAGCCGCTGCACGACACCAACGAAGTCGTCGCGGCACTCCTTGACCAGGGGCAAATAGTAGCTCGTTGCTGCGGCAGAATGGAATTTGGCGCTCGCGCGCTTGGAAATCGATCAATTTTGGCCGATCCCTCCAACACCGGCGTCATTTCCCGAATTAATCGAATGATCAAATGTCGTGACTTCTGGATGCCGTTTGCTCCCGCAGTTCTTTATGAATGCGTGAATGATTACATACGGATTCCCAAATCACTGCCGCAAAAGATGCTGTCGCCCTACATGATGCATGCTTTTGATACAACAAGACAAAAGAACGACCTCTGTGCCGCACTTCATCCCTATGACAATACTGCCCGCGCACAAATAGTGGTAAAGGAACAGAATCCAAAATTTCACGATCTGATTGAACGTTTTCGGCGAAAGAGAGGAATCGGAGCACTCCTTAACACGTCATTTAATATTCATGGCTCTCCGATTGTCATGGGAGCGGTCGACGCGATGGATGTATTTATTCGATCGGACCTAAACTATTTGCTCATCGACGATGTCTTAATTAGCAAAAGCACGACGCATTAGCGCGTAATTTACCTTTTCGCGACAAAGACCATTTGATGACAATGATACGGATCAAATCGCTCTGCGATTGGCTGAAGCCATTGGGGAAGCGGATAAAGCCCAAATCCTCGGCCACGCACCTGTGAAAATCCGACTATTCGAAGATAGCTGCGAAGTGCCTTAAAGCTAAAGACAACCAGATGCCGATGTGCCGGTGTTTCTGATTCAATATCGACTTTTTCCAATGTAGATGGCGATGAAGGCCTCTGCAGCGAGAGCAACTCTGATGAATCGGGATGAGGCCCGGTCGACGGCATTCGACCAAGCAGTAAATTCGCCACGGTGAAATAGGTGCTAATATTCGGAGTAAGCAAAATCAGCGTCCCCCCCGGCGCGAGAACTCGATGACATTCCCGGAGAAAGCGGCAACCATTCAGTAAATGCTCCAACACTGAAAACGCGAACACACACCGGAAGCTTTCGTTGGGATAAGGGAGCGGTTGATTCAGATCTCCTTGTACAACTTGCAAGCCTTTTGCGGCTGCACGCGAGACCTCGCCCGCACTCCACTCAATGCCGTAGTATTGCCGGCAATCAATAGTTGTCTTTGCGGCTATCTGCCCAAACCATTGCCCTTCGCCTGCCCCGCAGTCAAGGCAGGCCCCCCCGGATTTCAGCACCTCACATGCTTGATCGATCGCTGCCTCATACGCTCGGCGCATCGTACTTTGATACAGCTCGCTCAAATAATCCGATAAAAACATATACCTATGCAGCAGAGTCACTATGTTGGATTACATATATTCGCTTGAGCTCTCGCAACTGCATTACAAGCCAGGCAACTAACAATCCCTGCAACAATAACGAGAAGAACTCGCGCTGCCGGAACGGTTGTAGCAATTCCGGAATCGGAATTAGTCCGGGCACACTTCCTACATTTGAGTAGGAAATTAACAGGTAAAAAATAGTGAGTATCGAGTAAAGCCACGCCATACCCTTGGTTCGCCAAAATACCACCGAAATCACAGGAATCACCAAATATTGATCCGCAAGCGTGGGCGATAATGCCACCAGAGCAACTGCATAGTAAAAAATTATATCTCGCACGGGCACAACATCTTCTTTCAGCCTTCCAAGGAGCAAGCAAAGACCGATTACCACGGATGCCCACAGCAGTTTCGCAAGCATCGCGCATGTGCCTCCACCAAGATCCGAAAATAGACCGGCGATAATTGTCCCTAGCAGTCCATCAGGATAGCCGGTGGCATTCACGAAGCGAATCGGATCATACTGCACAACGTCATAAATAAATGCCGCTCGTAGCGTTGGGTCGGTCAACCAGGGAAGTAGTCCAATGACGACCAAAGAATATGTCACTGTCACGTATAGAAGTCGCCTCTGCAAACTTCCGCACGAGCGCACGCTGAGAATACATAGCGGCCAGAATAAGAAAACGTGCTTTGTAAGTATCGACATCGAAAGCAACACAATACTGATGCCATAAAACAAATTTCTTTTACGCGATTGTTTTCGGGTCAGCACAATCCAACTTGCCAGCGCTAGAAATATCGCCACGTTCTCTATCTGTGAATGGAATCCAGTAATGAGAAATGAAATTGGATGTACCAGGTAGAGCAGTCCGGCGCCGATCCCTAGCAAGCGCCAAAGCACTACCGCAATTCCCACATCAGCTAAGGAAAGAAAAGCCGCCCATACTATATGAAATGCCTCACGATTTCCTGGAATCCACTCAAGTCCAAGTTGGTAACACCAGACCAGCGGCGTCCATAGAAGCGGTCCATATGGCCAGCGTGTAGTCACTGGATACGGATCTTTTCCATCAAGTAGCGTACGAGCAACGAGCGCAAATGAGTCGATGTCGTAGTTGTGTCCTAACGATGCAAGCCAAATCCGCAGCACTAGTGCCGCGATCGCTACAATGACAAAGACTGCAAGCGAACGAAATGATAAGGCGCACATTTTATTATCAGTCATGGTAACTCGAAGATATTCCGAGGAGAGTTTTTATGCCTTTTGAAAGCTCCACAATTCCTATCATTGTTGTGACGCAAATAAACGGCATGACTAAAATCATCTCTTTATGCCAACGGAAACTAAGAATTGCTTCAGAGAAAACAATAAATCCAAGTATAACTATAGACCCTATGCACGTCACCCGGGAACTATACATGGGCGATTGTCTTACGCTGCGAACTAGTGACGTCGCAAAGCTCACCAAGAAAAGAAATGAAATGACCATCGTGGGAAGTACCTGAGTACCGCTTATGAGCGCCTGGAATATCACAAATCCCGGACGCCAAACCCAGTATTGGTTGGTTGGATTGAAGAACGCACGGGTAGGAGGGCCTTGATATGAATAAAAACCGAATCCTTTGGGAACAAACCCCGCGCTAGAATCTACTTGACTTGGAACCATCATTTCTACTGCAAGGCCTCGTGCGGTGACCACAACGCCATTAATGATTGATTTTAGGTATCGCCATCGATAATGCCACGCGGCTTCAAGGAACACGCGCACACCCAAGGTATCACCTTCAGCCAGTCCAAGATAATAGGTGGTTGGACTAAAGGCTTCAAACCAGGACCATTGAACAGGCGGCAAATTCTCGATCAACTTGTCCAGAACGTCGCTCTCTGCTTTCAAGATATACAGATACTTCGCGCGATATCGTTGGATATCGGGCGAGATCCAATTGATATTATTGATACCACCAACATTCTTGTTGTCCCAAGGTAACAACGAATTAAGGACCATGAGCCGTTTACCGTTGACTCCGATCTCGGCGAGGTGCCGGTAGTCCTCGTCAGGAAGAATAGATCTCGTTCGGTAAAGCAGTACCCACGCGTGATCATAACTAAGCACAGTTGTTCCCGTGGTTATTCGATGCGGCACTACCTTAAACAGCCACACTACTGCAAAGAAGCTCATGACAAAGCACGTTGCATTGGCGCATCGCATTGTCCGGGAGCGCGGCATGACAATAATTATTCCAATTGGAACAAGTACGAAATAGAGCACATTGAATTTACAAAGATAGGAAAGCGCGAATAGTGCTCCTGACAATGAGAAGCAGACGAGTGCTTTTTTATCTGATTTCAAATTCACGCCGTACCAACATAGGCACACGCACAGAATAAGAAATGTTACTTGCATCCATTCAGGATAAAATAAGGACGTCAAGCCTAGAATTCCCCAATGAAATCCAAAAAGGAGAATGGCACCATCAGCGACGATACGGCCATATATCGCCCTTAGTACGTGGCAAAACGGGATCAGCGCAAGCACGACGAGCGTATGCTGAATTGCAATGAGAAAATATAGACGTGCATGTGGAAAGTGCTTACCTACCGAATCGAGTCCTAAAAGCCCAAACAGTCCCATGACAAAGGGGTATCCTCCAGCATGAACTAGGTTGGAATGGTGATTAATTATCATGTCAAGATAATTGCCTGCATCAAAAGCAGTATTGGGTCCGAAAGTGATTACAAATAGCGCATGAATAGCGGCAACATACCAAATTACCGCTGGAACCATACGAATCACCGCGCCGATAGAACGAGGCGCAGTACAATCAACTAACTCAGTCGGGTGTGGCGCTATCACTCTTTTTACCAATTACTAAAAACTGCCGTCCGAAGAAGGGCCATACAAACGGCATCGCTAGATACAGTCGAGTGAGCAACGATGACGCCGGCAATCGCCCGCGAAAAGAGAATGGCAAAAACTTTCTGATTGTTCGTTCAATGCTATATCCGGCGGCGTAGAGATGTTCGCCAATCGAGACATCTGTCAAAACAAGCCGGTGATCCGCACAATCGAAGTACTCTCGGGAACAGTACTTAAAATTGGGTCCCATGATCGCGATACGTCCTTGCGGCTTGAGGCAACGATACATTTTTTGCAAAAGCGCGCTAATCTCTTCGGGCGAATGCAAATGTTCGAGAAAATTCGAAATATAAATTAAATCAAAACGTGCATCAGGCAAATCAAGCTCTAGTGTGTTGCCTTTTAGAAAATGAACTTTTGAATCCATGTGCGCCGGCTCCCGCAAATCGACTCCCCATTTATCAGGACTGGGCATGGCTTTGATAAATTCCATGTCGCCACATGCGGGATCAAGCACCGAGTGTGGAGCACCCATGCTGCGATAAAACCACCGCGCAATCTCTCCCCACACGACTTCCTTTGAGGCGCGGCTTACACCGGCAAATCGATATTCATAAATACGGTCGTAGTTCACCGACATTTCCTATAGAGTGCGTACCAATACCAATAAAGATAACGCGGGAGCCATTTCATCAAACGAAAGCGCGATTGGCCCGCCGTGCGATCGCGCCAACAGGTCGCGACTTCCGAAATCTTATAACCTTGGAAATGTCCTTTAATCACCAATTCCATTCCGAGTTCAAAACCGCCTTTGCTCTCAATTACAATCGCATCAAGCACCCGTCGCCGATACAGCTTAAAATTATTGGTAATATCATGCGTGGGTATCCGTATTAGATGGTACAAACTCACACCCGCGAGACGCGAAAGTGTGCGCTTTATCAGCGGTCCTCCGATTTGTCGCCCTCCGCTCATGTAGCGTGAAGCACATACAATATCAGATCCCTCACGCGCCTTTTGCATCATCGCATTAATTACCGAGGGAGGATCGGAAAGATCGGCCATCGTTACCACCACATATTCCGCAGTGGTCTCCTCAAAGCCAGTTTTCATCGCATTCAGCACACCACGGCCGTATTTATTGCGAAGATAACGAATTGGAAGTCCGAGACGCGTCTGCGCTTTTCTCGCGGGTACAAGAGTTGAATCTTCCTCAAAATCATAGACTAGACAAATCTCATAATCCTGCCCTACTTGCTTCGAAATCTCCTCGAGAGCCTCAGTAATATTTTCACCCTCGTTGTAGACAGGAAGCACAAGCGACAGCTGCGCGGACACGTGTTAAATTCCTCCAATTTTCACCTGGTGCTCAATCCAGGGCACCACTTCATCGAGGATCGTATTTAGATCAGTATTTGCCTCATACCCTAGAAGCGATCGCGCCTTCTCCACATCAGGCACACGTTTCTGGACATCATATTGAAACGGCTCGTCAAAAACGTAATGAAACGGCTTCGATGGATTGAGCCGCTTCCAGATACGCTCCGCGAGCTCAAGCACGGTCGTTGACGTGGCCGTCGAAATGTTAAAATCATTGTTGATTGCCCGCTCATGTTCTATGCAAAGACGGATGCCACGGGCCAGATCACCCGCATAGGTATAGTGACGAATCTGGCCTCCGTTCCCCAAGATGCGCAAAGGATCCTGCCCTTTGAGAACCTTCTGAACAAGATCAGGAACTACATGACTCATCGCCAACTTGACGTTTCCCGAAAGAATTTCACGGTCGGAAAGCGCCCGTTTTTCGCCGGTGCCTACACAATTGAACGGTCGAATAATTGTAAAAGGCAACTTATATTGCTCGTAGGCGCCCTTTGCAAAATATTCGCACGCAAGCTTCTGAAATCCATAGGTACTCCGCGGCGGCGGACTGGTGAACTGCGCCCCCTCTTTCGAGGGAAATTCGCGCACTGACTCGTACACCATACTCGAGCTCAATATATTAATCTTCTTCAGAGCACGATTTTTAAAAGCCCACAATGCCGCGTCAAAAGTTGAGGCGGTAATCCTTTCATTCTCCGCAAGTAAGTCGTACGCGAACTCATGAAAGTAGGAGATCCCTCCAATCATCGCGGCAGCTGCCACTACTTGATCACAATCGCCGATCAGCTCGCGCATTAATTTTTGATCTTTCGCATCGCCCTCGACGAAATGGTAATTGGCGTGCTGATCGTACGATTTCTGTACTTTGCCGTACTTAGAAAAATTATCTATTCCAACAACGGTATGACCGTACCTAAGAAGTTCGTCAACAAGATAGCCGCAAATGAATCCCGCCGAGCCGGTCACGAGAATCTTCATGCGACGTTCCGATCCCAAATTCCCCAACAATCGACGTAAGGTTTATCAACCTTAATCGTACGATATTCACGATGAGGCTGCGCCAAAATTACCCCGTCGGATCGAGCAATTGCCTCTTGTGCCGACGGAAGCTCCGCGAAGTAGCAATCGCAGGTAATAACATGCGCCAGTTTCATTTCTAATATCTTCTTTATCTTGAATGATAAACTATCACGACAGTCATCATTATCAGCTTTAAAAGTCATACCAAGAATTGCAACTGTCTTACCCTCTAAAGAGTTAAGCTGCTTCTCCAATTGCTCAACTAAGAATACCGGCAAGCCCTCGTTTATCAGCATTGCGGACTGTCCCAAAGAAAAATTACTTTTATAAAATGCCGCAAGTTGCATCGTGTCTTTGAGTAAGCAGGGTCCGGCGGTAAGACCCGGCTGAGTATAATGAGCAGCACGCGGATACTCGTCACGCAAAGCATTATAAATTTTGTAAAAATCGAGCCCCAATGACTCGACCATCATATAAAACTGATTTGCAATCGCGAATTCAAGATAACGCCAAGAGTTGGTGATAAGTTTGGCAACTTCTGCTTCCACAGGATTCAAGATGACAGTCTTTGGGGCGATGGTACGAAATAGGGCAACTGCTTGCTTCTCGGCTTCGGGTGACGTCGCTGACACAAGCTGTGGAAGTTTGAATATCTCATCAATCCCTTTTCCTTGCACAATTCGTTCCGGACAGAACGCGAGGAGACTTTGTGAAAATTTCTTATGAAGCAGTTTATCAAGAATCTGGACAATACTTGGATAGACCGTACTTCGCATCACCAGCAGCATGTCTTCGTGCATCAGTGGAAGGTACTGCTCGACAACATCAACAACGTCATGAATCCGTGGATTAAAATGTTCATCGATCGGCGTGCCAGTTACAAAACATAGCACATCACAGTGCGCGGCAAGTTTCTTATCGGTACTTGCAATCAGATTTTTTTCTCGCACCTCTCGCAAAATAACTTCAGCCCCTTCCTCGAGAAACGGCGGCTCTCCGCGATTAATTTTCTCCACGGCTTCCACATTGATGTCGATCAGTACTACCGAGTGACCTACCGAAGCAAAGGCAAGGCCGAGTGGAAATCCAACATGGCCGCATCCCCCTATAATCGCAATTTTTCTAAAGCCGTTCTTGGTGCTCATTTTCTATCTGTCGCAGTGATGTAATCATCCCAGAAAAATACCAGCAGTTCAATGATTTAAGATTTAACGCATGGACGATTTTCAAGCTGTTGCCTGCCCACGCGCAATGCGACAAGCTAGAACTTCGGGTAACTATTCGTACGGAATGTATCACATGTTCTCATTTTTCAACTACATGACCGCGGCGAGAAAGTAGTGAGCACGCCGACGACGCCGTTAATTCAGCAGCTACTGCAGCAGTATCTGCCTCGCGAGATATCGACACAATGTAGCGCCAGCGAGCAGCTAAAAAAAATTACCGCACATTGCCGAAACCCTTCGGCGATACTTGATCTGGGTTGCGGCCGCGGTGATTCGCAACATCTCTTTACTGCTCTAGTTCCCGCAACACACTGGATTGGTCTCGATATCAGAGATTCACCGGAGGTCCGGACGCGCACCACGACGTCGGGACCACGTGCCATTTGTAGTTTTGATGGGATTCGTGTTCCATTCCAGGATAACAGCTTTGATCTAGTGTATAGCTCTCAAGTTTTCGAGCACGTACGTCACCCAGAGCCGCTATTACATGAAGTGCGTCGAGTACTCCGCCCAGGTGGTCTTTTTTTCGGCTCAACTTCGAGTCTTGAGCCGTTTCACTCGTATAGCTATTGGAACTACTCACCCTTCGGTTTCATTGAGATATTGAAGAGTAGCGGCCTCACTCCCCTCGAGATCCGTCCGGGAATTGACGCGCTTACCCTCATTTGCAGGCAAATTTTAAAGCGTCCGCGCTTCATGGAACGCTATTTTCGCAGTGAGTCGCCACTCCATCGCCTTATCAATTTGTACAGCCTGATTAAACGTTTGCAGCACGATCAAATAAATGCGTTAAAATTACAATTTGCGGGCACCTTCTTCTTTATTGCTCAGGTCGACAACAGTTCGTTAAAGACATCGTGATAACGCGTGGCGATTTTTGACCAGCCGAATTCCTCCAAAGTTCGCAATTTCACCTCCGGCGCAAGCGCCGTATCATCCCGTAAGGAACGAGTAATGGCGGAACGCAATGACTCGGGCGTGAGCTCACGCACCGACTGGACGGCGCTGTCCCACGGCGCGCGTTCGGCAATCATCTCGATAACGCCGGTGTGTGTTCCAACCACACGAGCTCCCGCTATAAGCGCTTCCAAAACAACCATCCCAAAGGCCTCGATTCGCGAAGGAACAATTAAGGAGTGAATAGTTCGGTATATCTCCTGTACCTTTGGCGGAGCAAGCGCTCCGTGCCATACAATATTATTTAGGCCCTTTTGAAGGGCAAACGTTTTAAGCGGCTCAAGTTCGATTCCCGCGCCGACCACATGGAGTGTGCGCGCCCGCAAGTCGGCCGAACCGTTAATCGCCTCGAGAAGAAGTGCGTGTCCTTTCCGTGCAATTAAGTCGCCTACAATCAGTAGATCCTTACGCGCGGGAGTACTCGCCGCGGCCGTCTTAACATCCTCAATTCCCATCGGGATGGAGCAAAGCCGCGCAGAAGAAAGTTTCGACAACACCGCACGCGCGACAACGGGAGTCGTCGCGACAACTCGTGCCGCTCGTCGCAGCACCCAATTCCGGGCCCAGGACAAAGGACCTCGGGACGGGATAGAGTATCCTGGAATATCAATGTCAAGCACATCACGGCCATGACAGGTCACAACGTACGGCACGCCGGTTCCAATAGTCGCGAACATTGCGACTAGCCCGGAAGGAACAGCCCAATGCGCATGTACAATATCGATCTTATTTTTTTTCAGTATATTATTTGCCGCGGCTACCCCAGCAAAAAGAAAGCGAAGTTGCTCGCGTGTGCCCACCGTCCGCGCGTCCGCGCCGATGCCCTTATGCGCAATTCGATCTCCTGAAGCACGGAAGGTATGAACGGTTACCGAGGAAGGCGCGGTAATTTCCGCTTCAGGAATTAAGAGGTGAAGGTCAATATCTCGGTTGCCCGCAAGCGCTTCACAAAAAGAGCTGATGAAGGGAGTAACATACTCTCTTGAGCGTGAGGGAAAGCTGTGTGAGATGGATAAAACTCGCATAAGTATCGGCTATTACGGCGCTGAATCCCGCATCAGGCACTCTGGGGCGAGAACCTGTAGCGATTTCTCACCAAGTTTTATCACTTCATAACGGCCCGACGCACTCCGCCAAATCACGCCATCGCCGTTCTGCAGCACGGCACTTTTCGGCAGACTATATCGGGGCTCCCACACCACAAGAGACTGCAGCAACATCAGCGCTTCAGCACAATCGAGCGGCCGCTGGCGAATTAACGTGGAGTATTCGCAGTCTATGACCCTCTGCGCCGATAAATAGGAAAGCGCGCCAGTAAGAATATCACCACGATCAGTTTTGCAATTATCCACGCAGCAAGGCGCAATCATAGTTCGTGATCCTAAATAAAGCTGCCCAAGCAAAAGCTCTTTGCTCACGAAATTTTCCCGATCGGATTCGAAGCCCATAAATGTTGAATATGAGGGCATCATTGAAAGAGCCTTAATATTATATGGCAATAAAAAATAATCCGGCGCGACGCGGTCACCCTGCCGAGCCAATTCAAACGGAATCGAAATAACTGGGCGTCTTTCACGATTTTCCTCGGCTAGATATCGGTAAAGAGCGACTTCTTCGCTGTGCGCGGAATCCGGCGACATTACCGCAAAAGTCGCGCGGGCGACCACGACCGCGCTTCCTGCTAGCAGCACCATGAGTGCGCATATGCCAAAGCTTCGAACTTTCGACAGTCTCGTCACGAGCAAAAAACAGACCAGCGAAGAGAGTATCGGATGAAGATAAAACAGTGAAAAGTGGTAGGGCCCAATCCAGCGACGGGTGATTGGCTGGCTGTTCATCAGTAAAAATTCGGCGATATAGATCGCGGCGATGGTGAGTATCGCCAGTTTCCATCGATCAATGCGCGAATCACGCTTCCAAAGCACGATCAATAAAACACCCACGATGGTCATGGTCAGTGGCGAAATGAACCAATAGTCCTCGAAATGAAGAAGATCCGCGGCGGAATGCGTCGCGAGCGCCGCACCCGGTTGGTAGAGCAGACCATCGCCGAACAGCAGTAGTAAACCCGGCACGGAGAATAGCAACGCGGCGCAATAGAAGGCCGTAAGCCAGCGCACGAGCGCGATACGTTCATCAATCACGAATGCGAGGTGCAGCATCGACAGTACGCCGACAAGCACCATAAGCGCTCCCCACGCAAAAAAATATGCGTACAAGGAAAGTCCCGCAACCGCTCCTAGGAAACTCGCCTGCAGCAGCGAATACTTTCGCCTTGAAAGCACGATGAGAAAAGGCACTAACACACCTAAAAAGAAAACAAATCCAACCTGGGTGTACAGCGCGCGAAGTACCGGAACACTCGGAAAGAACTGATGACTCTGAGTTGCGAGCGATTTCAAGGAAGGAATGGAAACATGCAGAAGTTCGCCGAGAGATCCAATCCAAGGAAACTGAATAGCAACAATTGCACCGACCTCCGACGGCAGCACTCCCGCCCCAAATGCACGACGGAACAGGGTACTCATCAATAAATATGCGCTCAAACAGCAGAACAAGTCGACGATGAGAGCCGCTTGGACCGGCGTGGCGCCGATTGCGCTAAAGAAATGCCCCATAATAATATCAAGGAGCCCGTGCGGAATTCGACTGCCCAATTGCTGGAAGGCCTCAAGCATTCCCGCGCGCATCGTATAGATCGAGGAAAACGGTATACGTCCCGCGTCAAAGGCCTGAGCGACATAGAGTGCTTCGTCCCAATCGGAGAATGACCTGGGGGAATATCCGTCATACGTTATCAGCGCCGCGATTGCGGGCACGTTGATAAAAATAGCGAAAGATAGAGCACGCGTAAGAAGTCCGAAATTCACGGCATTACCATACGATTCTCATCGAGACGAAGGCAACCTGTCACCCACCAGACTCATGCGACGAACAGCCAACTTTTATGAACTTGATGAGTATTTAAACAACACGCTACTGTGATTGTATGTCCGCACCCTTGAAGGCAACTATCTCTGTTATCATTATAGCTACCGCGTTGTGCTGTTCGCCACTGCGAATTTTATTTGAAACAAACTCACCGAATATCGCGCTTAATTACCCCGACAGCACGCAATATCTCGAAATGGCCGCGCAAACATTGTCCTACGACCCGACACCCTACACACAGCACAATCCAATTCCGGGCTCGCTCTTACGTCCGCCACTTTACCCCGGCTTACTGAGCGCGACGTTTGCATTGTGGGGGGTCAATCCAACGGCGATACTCATCCTTCATGCACTTGTTGCAATAATTTGTATCGGTTGCAGTGCTTATCTTCTTAGAAAGACAGCTCCCCTCGCATTATGGGTCGTCATCGAGCTCCTTTCACTGCGATTCATTAGTGCATTCTACTCGTACGTCGGCCCTGAATGGATTGCCACCTGCGTGACAATTGTTTTAGTGAGCGTGATTGCGCGTTATCTTTTTGAGCCGACACTTCATTGGCTGATTGTCGCGAACCTCCTTGTTGTACTACTCGCGATTAGCCGTTTTGAGCTTATTTGGCTTTTCTTTCTGGTGGCGGCAATTGCGATGATTGCTCAACATACGCACGCACGATGGTGGGGAGCCGCCGGCGCGCTGCTGTCAATTGCCGCTGTTGTAATCATCAAGACGATGACGCTTCCTTCGCAGCATGGACTGCTCGGCGCACTTTCACTGCTGCAAAGCACCAAAGACCTGCCGCCTTTCAATTATCCGCACGCGGCCACCTGTGTAGAAACGCAGGCCCTTTCAATTTTGAACAGTCGCGGGGACGCGGTTACCTGCTTCGAGGACATTGCGACGCTGCATGCACATTGTAAGGCGAGCTGGAAAGAAGTAAGTCATGTCCTCATCTATACGTCGATGCTTAGAATCCTGCAGTTTCCGGTTGAGTTTTTCAGTAACATTGTAAATCGTTCCTGGCCTTTGATTATCGGGCTGCCTTTTCTTGCAATTTTTACGGTGGGAATAAAGCGATTTACTGGGCATTCCGTGGCCGCCTATATCGCGCTTATCGCGTCGCTTATTTTTTGCTTCCAAATTCTCCTCATCGCCACTATCAACGTGATGGTCGATCGCTACTATCTTCCGCAACTCTCGCTGCTCGCCTTTGGACTAATGAGCTTCTTCGTCCACCTCGGATCTACTCGATCGAAAGCGATAGCGGGCGCACGGAGAGTCTTCACTTAGCGCCCCTTCTGCAATAGGATTGCCCTAACGTTTAATCTGCAAATAGAATCGTTGCACCATGTGCGGAATCTGCGGAATATTCGGCCGCTCTCACGAAGCAGCCGTGCAATCAATGAAGAACGCCCTTCATCATCGCGGCCCCGATGATAGCGGCCACTATTCGGATGAAAAAGTCAGCCTAGGCTTTGCGCGACTTGCCATAATCGATCTTAGTCCTCACGCTCATCAACCGCTGTTCAGCGCGGGTCGGGATATCATTATCGTGTATAATGGTGAGCTATATAATTATCAAAGCGAACGTAAAATCCTTGAGGCACGCGGACATACATTTACTTCAACGTCCGATACTGAAGTTGTTTTGCGGCTTTACGAAGAGTATGGCGATGAGTTTCTTAAACGGCTTCGCGGCATGTTCGCGCTTGCGATCTACGATCGGCGCGGCGGACGCGGCCATGAACGGCTACTTCTCGCGCGCGATCCGCTCGGCATCAAGCCGCTTCTCTATTCTCGACTTTCCGGGGCAGTGGTATTTGCTTCAGAGATAAAAGCATTACTGGCGAGTGGTCTGGTAGCACGAGAGCTCGACGCCAACGCATTGCGGCTTCTCCTCACCTTCGGATCGGTGCAGCAACCCGCCACCATCATTAAGAATGTTGCGATGCTCCCGCCCGGGCATGTTTTGGTCGCGACTTCCGGAGACGAATTTACGATTAAACCCTACTGGCATCTTCGCGAAGCATACGACAGCACCATCGCCGGCCTCGACTATCAAGAACAGGTTCAGTATCTCAAAAGCGCACTCGAGGAATCAGTACGATTACATCTTATTGGAGATAGGCCGACCGGAGCTTTCTTGAGCGGCGGCGTCGATTCTTCACTGCTCGTTGCAATCATGTCAAAGTTGTCATCTCGTAAAGTTTCAACGTTTTCGGTTGGATTTTCGGATGAGGAGCCCACACTCGACGAAAGTGGCGATGCTGCCCGCACCGCGAATTTTATCGGCACTGATCATTCACATGTAGTGGTAACAGCCGATCAAGTTCGAGATAGATTTTCGCACGTCGTGTCCGCACTTGACCAACCTTCAGTTGATGGAGTCAATTCATATTTTGTATCTCAAGCCGCAAGCTCAAAAGTTACCGTCGCTCTCTCGGGTACGGGGAGCGACGAACTCTTTGCGGGCTATCCTTGGTTCCTCGACATGCTGCACTTTAATGAGAACAGATTACGCCGTTATAGTGCATACTTATTAAGCAAGGCATTCGCATTTGGAGAGGACTTGAAAGGCACGATATTTCGTGCGAAGGCACGTGATTCCGCGTTATTACGCTCACTGCGACGGCAAAGTGACTTCCTCAGCCGATTTGCAAGTAACTATTTGATATTTGGCGCGCAAGGCACCGCGACAATACTTGCACCGCGCTTTGCTCGGAAAGTAATCGAAGAGAGGGACGACCTGATCCCGAACGATCTCCTCGCCGAGCGAAGCACTGTTTCTCGAGTGAGCGGTTTGTGTCTCGGTGGATATCTTCGAAATCAGCTGCTTCGAGATATTGACGCCGCCTCGATGGCGCATTCGCTCGAAGTAAGGGTTCCTTATCTTGATATTCGAGTGGTAAGCGCCGCGCTTTCGTTACCCGACGACTCAAAGATTTCACGCTTTACCGAACATGCGGCACGCTTTGGGAGCTATGCGGAAACGGGCACGAAGCGAATTCTATTTGATGTCGGCAAGGGATTGCTCCCTCAATGGCTCGAGACCGCACCGAAGAGAGGATTTAGCATGCCGATCGGCACGTGGCTTCGTAGATCGCTCAAGACATTTATGCGCGACGTACTTTCGGTGGATTCCATTCGAGCTAGCGGAATCTTCAATGTTGAAGAGACGCAGCGGGTACTCGACGGATTCCTTGCGGGGTCGGCACATTGGACAAGGCCTTGGCTACTGCTTATGGTTGAATGCTGGGCACGCGAAGTATTGGCTCCAACGAAGACTTCTATTCAATAGTAACATGATAGCCGACCAATTCCAGGATCTTTACGAAGGCGCCCCGAAAATTCTCTTTATCGGATTGCCGCAGAGCAGTCACACACATGGGTGGATAAATCTTTTGAGTGAAAGCCGATTCAATGTACGGCTATTCGGAGTTCCGGGCGGAGTGCCACCTAGAGATTGGTGGGTGCCCAGTTATGTATCCCGTTGCGCGCCATGGAAATTACGTTCCTCGACGCATGTCCACTATCTCTATAAGGGCGTTTCTGGCGTTACGCGCTATTGTTTCGAGCGAGTGATTAAACGCCTCTCAAAGTCAGCGGCATTTCCCGTTTCTGCGATAGCTCCTTTCCACGCCGAGCGACTCTTTGAAAGCGCACTTTTGGAGCTGATTGAGAGATGGCGTCCAGATATTGTGCACACACTCGGAGTCTTTGACGGTCAGGGTGGTGAACTCTTTTATCGCTTGCGCGAACGTTACCCGGTTCTCCGTGAACCAATTTGGGTTGCGCAGGTGCGAGGTGGTTCGGACGTTGTTTCTCGCATGGAAACGGGTTCGACGGCGCCGCTTACACAGATACTCTTGGCCAGCGATCAAATATTGACCGACAATGTGGCCAACATCGAGCTATTCAAAAGGCAAGGAATAAGCGCTCAGAAGATTGCTTCGGTCTGCCCTGTGCCAGGCTCAGGCGGCCTTGAGCTTGATGACGCCTCGTCTCGAATGCCCGCGTCAAAGCGCGAACGACTAATACTTTATCCAAGAGCATATGAATCTCGCTGGTCAAGCTCCGCCCCGGTAATTGAAGCGCTGCGCCTGGCGTGGTCGCGGATCAAGCCTTGCAAAATTGTAATGACCGCGATCGATGCGACAACGAAAGGCCACATCGCAAAACTGCCGCATGAAATTCGATCTTCTCTCGAGTTGCATAGTCGGTTACCGCGGACCCAGCTACTCGAACTATTTTCTCGTGCCCGCGTGGCGCTTCTTCCCTCAAAAGTCGATGGTGTCCCGAATGCGCTTTACGAATCTATGGCACATGGTGCATTTCCGATTGTATCTCCACTCGAGACGATAGCTACCGTGGTTAAAGAGCAGCACAATGTACTATATGCGAATAATTGCGATCATCAGGCCCTCGCGGACGCGCTCGCTATCGCTATGCAGAACGATTTACTGGTTGATCAGGCCACGTTGGGCAATTTCCAATTAGTTTCTCGAATAGCTAATCGTAAAACGATCAAAACTGATATCGTCGCTTTTTATCAACGCCTGAGCGCATCGAAGCGCGGCAAGCCCTAGAGCGTGTTCTGAACTTTTGTCCTGCTGCGAGCCCCAATTCGCATTAAACTGCTTCGTTGGCCTAGTCGCGAGTACTCGCAAGCCTGATAGGCTTGCTCCGCGCTCGCTCCGGCGGCCGCCTCGCATTTTAACGCGACTTGGTGCTCTCGCGACGGACAAAAGTTCAGAACACGCTCTAATGTTTGCCAATCATTTTTTCAATCACGGGCACAAGTTCACGCCCAATTCGCTCGGCAAGTAGCTGATTGCCTTTATCGCCCACATGAACCGAATCGATAAAGAGCTCGTAATCTTTCGGAAGTGAATCGAATACATCACTTATATTACGATAGTAGAAGTTTTCGCCCCGGACGGCGCGCAAGGCTTGGTCAATTGCATGATACGCCTGCATGGCCGGAGAGTTGGCTTCTCTTTTTATAAATTTTGATTCACGCACCGTCAGCGGCTTGTTTCCGACCTGTCCGTGAGGCTGAAGAAAAAAGAAGTAAGGGACATCTTTCTCCGCAAGAGCGGATATCGCCAGCTTTACATTTTTTGCCAAACGATACCCGATCGTTTCGGGGGTAATTGATGCTTCAGCCGGAGCGAGATCCCTCGGCTCGGGAAATCCAAGCGCAAGATAGAGTTGCCTCAGCAGTTCCAAATAGTAGTCATCGTAGAAGGCACGAAACCAAAGCACATTTCGACGTTGATGCCCCCAATACACGTCATTACACCCCGACAACGATACAATCAGATCAGGATTTCTCTCGGATAGATAATTTTCAATAAGTATTCTTTCTTGAGTCGAAGCCCATGCCGGGTTGGCAATGGTAAACACATTGAGCAACACCTCAGAACTTCGCACGCTGACTCTTTCTCTCAAATAGCGCTCAAGAAATGCTCCGACAGTTTGCTCATTTCCGGGAGCGCCGGAGCCGTATGCGACAGAGCCGCCAACCAGGAAAACACGAAATTCGTTCGCCTGCTTCCTTTCGGTAAATTCCCTGGTATCTCTCGCCATTGATGAGTTAATAGTGGCATTTGCATGCACTCCCGGCTCGGGCGCGCTTCCAACAAATGGCGCGGGCACATTAGGGACCGCCCACGAGATCGTTGCTATATCAGGAGGCGTGCGATATGCCGGTGTCACATTATGAAAATTTTCATTGAGCGTCGGAAGCAAGCTGCCAAGCGTTTGATGCACCTGGGCCGAGGTAATGAATGACCGCGATTCAACGAGTACGGAACGCTGCCCTACATAAAAGGCCAGGGCCATCGCTCCTCCCTGGAGCAACAGAAACAACAGCGCGCCAAACATGCGAGATTTCATCGCTTAAAAGAGTACACAAGTAAATGTCGGCAGAAAAGCTGGCTTTATACTTATCTACCTTTGTCATACAGTATGTATGGACTTTTGCTTGAAATAGCTCACGGCGAAGAAGTGCCTCGACAATGAATTGGTTGATCAAGAGAAAGCTGTAACGGCATCGGCATAATGGCGCACAACACTACGGAAACAATTTGGTGTATTTCACCGGTATACTTTGACTTCAAGTCATTTTCACGCCTTCGCTCGACTATTCAGTCGGTGCTTCGCGAATCGCATCCTCATTCAACTGTAAAGTTCATCATTGTCGACGATTCCGCCGGCAATGATCACGAACTCGGAGAAATGAGCAATAAGCCCGACATCGTGATGGTCGTGCCGCCGTACAATCTTGGACATCAACGTGCGCTCGTCTTCGGAATTCGCAAGACGAAACATCTCTTTGCCGAAAACGACGTGATTATAACTCTTGATGCCGATGGCGAAGATCGCCCGGAAGATCTGCCAAGCCTTTTGCAGGCATTGCCGCCTTCCTCCGCTTCGGAAGCCAAAAACTCGATCGTACTCGCACGGCGTACATCGCGAAAAACATCCTATTTCTTTAAAATTCTGTACTTCTTCTTTCAAATTTTCTTTCGATTATTAACCGGCATTGTAGTGCGCACCGGAAACATGGCCTGTTATCGCGCGCAAGCAATCATGCTTGCTATTGGCCATCCTTTCTTTGATCAATGCTACTCTTCAACACTCATCGCACTTCGTTTTCGAAGGATATTCGTTCCATGTCCACGCGGCCGACGCTACTTTGGGTCCTCGAAAATGAACTTCTGGAGTCTGCTTGTGCACGGACACAGAATGCTCATGCCATTTATTGATCGCATAGCGATTCGGCTGCTGTTTTTCATTGCCGCGTTGTTCCTTGCCACACTCGTGCTGCTCGGTACCGGACTTGTTGCCGCGCTCTTTTTCAACCAGGCAACTTTGGGCGCATTCTCTTGGATTGCATTGGGATTGTCAGGACTTTGCATGGTACTGCTCGTCAACTTCTTGGTACTCTTTACTGTGGTTGCTCAATCACAGGCTATTTCGTTGCGGGGCATTGAAGAAAAGTGAACACGCCGAACGACCGCTATCAGGGAAAAGAGCTCGATCTTTTCGAACAGGCCGTACGCTGGAAGCGCTACTTCGGTGCGAAGATCGCTCCGCATCTCCGTGGATCGGTCTTGGAGGTTGGAGCCGGTCAAGGTGGAACAACTGTCGCGCTCGCACCGCTTGTGTCTACTTCATGGACCTGCCTCGAGCCCGACGAGCAGCTACTTGCCTGCATCGAAAAAAAGATAAACACCGGAATACTTCCTGGTCATTGCACATTGGTTCAGGGCACGATCAATTCAATGTCCGCGTCGGATCAATTTGGTTCGATCTTGTACATTGATGTGCTCGAGCACATAGGTGACGATCGCGCTGAACTTTCAAATGCCGCGAGCCACCTCGAAAAAGGCGGCAGAATCGTGGTTCTTTCTCCCGCGTTCAACCTTTTGTTTTCACCTTTTGATAAAGCCGTGGGGCACCATCGCCGCTACACCAAGAAATCACTTGAAGCGGCGATCCCTTCGAACTTTACATGCATTACCACATGTTATCTCGATAGCGTTGGCGCGGCGTTATCGCTTAGCAACCGGATCCTCCTTCGTCAGCGCACGCCAAGCACTCAGCAAATCCACTTTTGGGACAATATAGTCGTCCCCTGCTCGATGATTATCGATCGCGTACTCGGTCATAGCTTCGGTCGATCCATTCTCGGAATTTGGGAAAAAAATGCCTAAGAGCGACTTCCCCTCAAAGACATCCGACGCTAATAAACGACTGAGCGGCAAAAAATTGATCCTGGCCACACTTGCGGGAATCATTGGCATAATGATCGGCAGTTGGTTATTATCGAATACTCCGCTCTACGCTCATCAAGGCACACGAATTCAAATTTTTGATTTTGCCTACTACGTTTCGATGATCTCGTTGTTTTGGAGCCGCCCAAGTGTCGACATATATTCGTTCAGCGACAATCAGCTGATGTTGCAGCAGCTCTTTGATTTTGTTCCCGCGACTGTCATGCCTTTCGGTATAAGTCCCTCAAGTGTTTTGATCTTGGCGCCCTGGGCTGGTCTTGCCCGCTGGAGCCTTGATTTCAGCTTTCTCATGTGGCTTGGACTATCTTGTGCGGCACTCGCGACAGCAATTCTCATTGTGATAGACACCTGGCCGCGGCAATTTCTTCGCGATATTCCGGCGATCACACTTCTCGTGGTGGTCCTTGCTTCAGACTCCTTTTTAGGAGCTCTGCTTCGAGGGCAAACCTCCGCTCTTGCCCTCGCGGGACTTCTCTATCTTACCTATTCTTGCTTCAGCGGGGGCACAAAGCCAAGCGGCTGGATTCGCGACGCGGGTATACTTGCCTTGCTCTCGATAAAGCTGCCCTATTTTATCATAGCGAGTCTCACTCTGCTCATCTTTCGACGCCATAGAGCCGCCCTTACCGGCACTGCCATCGCTGCATGCGCAGTAGCGTTCGCCCTCGCGCTATCGCCCCCCGGAACATTTCGGCATTTTATCGGGACACTCAGCCTCTTCTCAAGTCAACAGATTCCACCGCACTATGCAGGCGCTTTCTCTTTCTCGGAGATTAGCACTTTAGCAACCGCGCTCCCCGACTCACTTTCACGCGCGCTTCGAGCCACCCTTTCGCTTGTCCTGGCCGCAGTCTGTTTGGGCGCGGTAGTGATTCGAAAGTTCAAAGCTACACCAATCGGGCCGAGCGAAATAATTTTGATCGTTGGCAGTTATTTGCTTTTCTCGCCGTACGTCGGGGCCTATGAGGACATTTTACTTCTTCTACCGGCGCTTTTCATTTTTCGTGAACGCGATCGTACGTGGAATATCAAAGTAATCGTGACATTGATTCTCAGTGCGATCTATTTAAATCGCGGCATATTAGATCTCGGCACGCTCCAGTGGACCATGTGCCCGGTCAAATTCGCGATATTTGCCTGTCTCTTGCTTGTCGCGCGCGGCACTTCACGAGCCTCCGTGACCAGGCTAGCGTAACGTCACCACGAACTGCTCGCCAATCTCACCACCGAACTTTTCCGATCCTGCGCGAGTAAGATGCACGTGATCATAGAAGAATTCGGCGTGCCCATTAATGTCTTCAACGCGATCAAACACATTCACCTGATGAGTTCGCGCCACTTCGTAAATAGTTCTCTTGATTGCTTCGTACGCAGCGACTAGCCCACGATGAGAGAAAGAAGTGTACCCATACTCGATTCGCTCCTTGTCACTTTGTTCATTGCGCTCTGAAACAAGAGTCGGTTCAATAAGAAGTACCGGATCCGCCCCGCATTCTCGCACTAACACAATAAAAGAGCGAAGCGTCTGCGAAAGCTGCGCGAGAGCCTGTGAGTCTGGAGTATCGATTCCTTGAGCGGCAATTATTCGCCCCTCCGAACCAGGGTTAAGCACAATTGAAAAATACGAGTTCCGCGCGGTCATATAGATTTGTGATAGCGAGCCCAAGAATCTATCAATACGGCCCTGATAAAAGCGAAAGGGATCGCCGTCTTCATTATACGGTGCGCGAATTCTTATGAGCGGACGCGCGTCGGCGAGGTCTTTGATATCATTCCATCCGACGGCGAGCACGATATGCGAGGGACGTAATCGATAAATCTCAGCGAAAATTCGACCCACCGCATCCGAAGCCGAATGCCCTGGAATTCCCGCGTTAATAATTTCAATCTGCTCGGATCGGGTATGTTCCAGAACTTTTTTTACCTTGTCCAGCCAAGTCTCGCCGTCATTATTGTATATATCAAACACAAACGAGCCGCCCATGACCACAATCTTATGGCGAGCGCTCTCCGCGGAGTCATCGAATTCCGCTCCTCGATACCCGCGGGAGTTCACATATGCGCGAGTGCGGCTACTTTCATTAACGGCATTCTGAGTATGCTCCGGAAACATCGAACGCGCAAAAACCGCCGGCGTATATTCAAGATATTTGCTTCGATACTCATCAGGGGTCGCCACATGCCCAAGAAAAAGCCTGGTGAGCAACTCAGTAACCGCGAGCCCCAGCACAATTCCACCAAGCAGTCTAACAAATTCTCGTTTCACTCTCTCACACGATTAAAAGAATCCACACAATACCGTGCTCCCTTGAACCTGATCACAGCGTAACGCAAAGACATACAGCGCTTGAAGACCAATTGATATGAGCGCGGCAACGCACAACGCAGCCCGTAAAACTTTACGAGGACGCGCCAACGCACTCGCGCGAAAAAGTATTGGAGCCATCAACGTTAAGCTCTCCAGTGGATAGCGGTAATTGAAGGCGAGTCCGCCCGATACCTGTCCCATCCGTACGTGCACAATCAGATATACAATTGCCCCGACAAAGAGGCTCTTTTCAAACAATTCTGAACCTTTCCAAGCGCCAGGTAGGGTTACCATTAGCACCAAGAGCATCGGCGACCAGATAAAAAGTCCGTTACTACCGATCAGCGCGTCCGTGAATCGGGAGAAATTACTCACGACCGGCGTCGAAAGGAGATGCTCCTTAAAAACAGGAGAATAGCCGCCCGTGACACTTGGAGCGCTAAATACCAGATCATTATAGAGCACGAGTCCAATGACACCGATTGAGATACCGAGAATCCAAGGTCCAAATACTTTCAATTTTCCGGACATTGCGAAAAATGGAAACATAAAAAAAATCGCCGCAACCGCCAGCGGCGCGCGCGCCATAATTGCAAAGCCAAGGGCGAGCCCCGATAAAAACATTCGTTCATGAAAAAACGCCAGCATTGCAAGCGCGAGCATGAGCTGCGTCACCGAATGCGGCCAGAGCTGATTAGCAGATATCGCCCAGGTTGCCGTGCCGAATGCAAACGCCAAAGCAGCAATCATGGCATCAGCAGCGGAGCCGAAACGGCAAAGTATCAGATACACTAAAAGCACTGCGAAAAGCGCGCACACCACCGCGCATATAGTGCCGGGCCCGGGAGTAAAGCTCGCGGTACTCGAAAAAAAATAAAACGGTACCGCCAAAAGAAAAGTTCCAAGCGGTCGATTGCTCACCGGGCCGATCTTACTCTCCACAATCCAGGGGTTACCGCGAAACTCAGGCACCGCGACAGTTCCACGCTTGGCAATACTCCATGCCGCGAGCGCGCTCGCTTCCGCATCAACATTAATCTCAGGTCCGTAATTCGCGCTCAGCGCATAAATCGCACCCACAATAATGGCGAGCACGATTCCGTAGCGAACCTTCCCGCGAAAAGGAGATGCCTGTGAATTAGCGTCGGTCACGGGACTCAAGTTCAAGTCTCTTTATTCGCGCGAGTGCGTCTTCCAAAAGCCGGCGATTAAATTGAATAATGTCGGCGACAAGACCAATAAGTATCAACATGACGCCAGCGAGAAGGAATACCGCGGCGAAGATCAGCGATTGAATCTTCCCCTGACTGTTCGCAAAAAAGAAAAAATACGCAAAGCGCCCCGCCAATGCGCCACCGACCAATATTGAAAGTACACCCGCTTCGATAAAAAGCCTCAGCGGATTATACATCGTAAACACTCGAATAATCGTCGCCATGGAGAAAATGATATAGGTCCTGATGCTGCTCATCAGTCTGGAGTTGCGGGTACTCTTATTCGTGCGGATCCGTACATCCCGAATCACAAGCCCCTTTGCTCGAGCCTGGAGAATTACCTCGTGTGTGTAGGTAAAATTACTGAGTATGGTGAGGCGAAGCGCGGCCTCGCGCGAAAACGCACGAAAGCCGCTGGCTGCGTCTCGCACCGTCGTAGAGGAAAGTTTTCGCACCACCGCGCTGCCGAGCCACTGCAAAAACTTTTTGACGGCGGAAAATTCCTCGATATTGTTCGTGCCACGATCGCCCACGACGATATCTGCCTCCCCTTTCAGGATAGGTGCGATCAACTTCTCAATTTCACTTCCCGGATATTGATTATCGCCATCCATGTTGACGATGATATCGGCTCCGCGCGCAAGGGCTGCGTCGATGCCGGTACGAAAGGCGAAAGCCAGGCCGAGGTTTCCAGTATGGCGAACAACTTCGTGTACACCGTTTTTCTTGGCGACCTCAATTGTTCGATCGGTCGAGCCATCGTCAACGATAAGTGTCTCGATGCTGTCGATCCCTGGAATACTTCGAGGTATCCCAGCAAGGGTATCAGGAAGGGTGTGTTCCTCGTTGTAACATGGGATCTGTATGACAAGTCTCATTGGATTCCGATGAAATGGACTCTAATACAGTTTTAAGCGAATCCCAAGTGCAGTCCCTTTTGCCATCCTACACTTAATTCGTTATAGTGCCCCCTCATGAGCGCTCAAAACGCCCCAATTCGAAAAGCTGTTATTCCCGCTGCCGGTCTTGGTACCCGCTTTCTTCCAGCAACCAAGGCAGTGCCCAAAGAGCTGCTGCCGATTGTCGACACGCCGACAATCCAAATTATCGCCGAGGAGGTCGCAAACGCCGGTATTGATACGGTCGTGCTTATCGCTGGTCGCGGCAAAGATGCGATTGAAGATCATTTTGACCAGTACCCCGAACTCGAAGAGAAGCTCGAAAGCGAGGGAAAGTCGGAGCTTGCGGCATGCCTCAAAAAAGTCCGTTCACTTATTCAGGTGGTAAGCGTTCGCCAGGGCACACCGCGCGGCCTCGGTCATGCCGTGCTCTGCGCCCAGCATGTCGTGGGCAATGAACCTTTTATCGTGCTTCTCGGTGACGACTTAGTCGATGCACAGGTTCCCTGCACAAAGCAGATGATTGACGTGTACCTGAAATATCGAAAGTCCGTCGTGGCACTCATGGAGATTGCCGAAGAAGATGTTTCGAAATTCGGAATCTGTGGTGGTAAGAAGATAGCACCGCGAGTCACCGAGATCGACAGCATGGTCGAAAAGCCGAAAGCCTCGGAAGCCCCGTCGCGAATGGCTATCGTTGGGCGCTACATTCTTACCCCGCGAATATTTGAAATATTAGAGAGCCAAACCCCGGGCAAGAACGGCGAAATTCAACTGACTGACGCGATGTCGAAACTAATGAAAGAAGAAGGCTTCATTGGTTATGAGTTCGAAGGTCAACGTTATGACGCCGGCGATAAGTTCGGATTTTTGCAAGCTAATATTGCCTATGCATTGAAGCGTCCCGACATTGCTCCAAAGCTGTTGAAATACATGTCACAGTTACTAAAGTAGCAGCATGCGCGAAAAACCAATTTACAAGCAATTAACCTATTGGGCGCAAAATTACGGCAACTCCAGCGTGCCTGACCAAAGAGCCGTGGAAACTTTCATGGACTGCGAAACTCGCGAAGGCGTCAGCGGCCTCCGCAATGAGCTGATGGGCGTTGCCGGCGGCAATTTCGACGAAACCGTTTTTGATAAGATCTTGGGGGCTAACCGCAAGTTCCGTCACGGTTCCTACATTGAATGGGCACGAATGATGCTGCTTTGGATGGCGTCGTATAAGGCCTAGCTCGGACGGTTCTTACGCAATTTTAAGAACTGCTGATGGTGCTTCGATATAATCTTCACTGCCTCTTCGGGAGAATTAACAATCGAGATCGAATCAAAATCCTTTTCGCTAATCAGCCCCTGCTTTGTCGGCACATTTTTCATCCATTGGATAAGCGGCGTCCAAAATTTAGTACCGAGCAATACTATCGGACGCGGTGATATATGTTTCACCTGGATAAGCTGCCAAGAGAAGTAAAGCTCGAGAAGCGTACCAATACCACCCGGCGTCACCACCACTGAGTGCGAAAGCCGCATAAAATCATCGAGCCTTGATGAAAACTTATGGTGGTGCCGCTTCACATCAAGATGGCTATTCGGCGTGGGTTCAAAATCAAGCTGTATTGAGATCCCAAACGAGAGGCTCTTGCTTTTTTTCTCGTTGGTGCCAAGCCGAGCGCCCTTGTTTGCCGCTTCCATAAGCCCTGGTCCGCCCCCAGTGAGCACATCAATACTCTCCCAGGCCAACATGCGCGCCAACATAAATACCTCTTGGTACGCGCTGGTATCGGGCTTAATTCGAGCACTCCCGAAGATGCAGGTTCGGTAAAATCGGTTATCCTCAAGCTCTATCAGCGCCTTCTCGATTACCATCGCGCGCTGATACAGAAGCTTCAGCCGCTCATCAAGATGACGACGTCGCACACTCCGCGCTACATACGGCCTTGAAATGGTGGTTAAAGAAGTTGCACCGCTTTTCTTAGCTAGGCTCTTTGATTTTCGAGACTTTGTATTGCCTGTCATAACAAATGCTTTTTTTGCACCTTCGTCGCGCTTCATTTCAATACATCAGATGCTCCAAGGCACCAAGAGAGTCGGGCTAGGCTGCCATCTCTTTCTTAATCTGTGTTTTTTTCTCGTTATGTTCCTCAGCGCCGTCTAAAACATGAAACGGCTGCAACTCAGGTGCTTTTGATACCTGCTCGCGAAGCAGTGACGTCCAAGCCTCCCATCCCGTAAATTCATTTCGCTCATTAATTAGCTCGCGCATGTCCTCATGGCTGTCTCCAGGATGTGCATCACAGAGCATTTGCAGAGAAGATTCAACAAATTTCATCGCCTTTATAATATCAGTGAAGTGCTCTGAAAAGAGCGGTGCTATTGCCCGTCGCTGAGTCCGCTGCTTAGCTCGTTCGAGAGCTTTCCTTAGCTCGGATGCCGCCTGCTCAAGCTCACTAATCTCTTGCTGCCTAAGCGGCGTGTTGTGTAATCTTGGGTTGTGATGCGGGTGAAAGAAGCGATAAATATCCATCCGTAAGGCTAGAATAGCGTTCGCCGATCACATTCCACAAGAGGGGTATTCAGAGGGTTATTCAATGCGCACGTTCATATACGGAGTCTGGGCTCTGCTACCGCTTTTCTTTTTTCTGATGGCGCTTTGGGCCAAGCTCGAACAGATCAGCGATAAGCAGCGCAAACAGAATCCTGGGGATCTTGTCAAACAGGGAGCCTTCGTCCTTGTTTGCGTCCTCGTGAGCATTCTCATTGACCAGTTTGTCCTCGAATCCTTAGCTGAGTCGATTGCCCCTAGCATAATTCCGCTTGGTTTTTACCAGGTCATATTGCTCCCCGTCGTGCTCTTAATTGCCGCAAAAATAGCGGGCCCTACCAAGGCAGTGAGCATCACAAAATCGCCGCATCCTACGCAAAACCGAAAGAAAGGCCAGCGGTGATAGCCGGCGTTGATGAAGTAGGTCGCGGCCCGCTCGCCGGTCCGGTTGTCGCCGCAGCGGTAGTCTTCCCCGATGGCTACTCCAATCCTGAAATAAAAGATTCCAAGCAACTTAGTACAAAAAAGCGCGAACAGTTAGTGTCGGTAATCCATCGTGACGCGCTCGACTGGGCAATTGTAGCCGTGGGGCATCATCGGATAGAAGCGCTTAATATCCGTGAGGCAACACGGCTTGCGATGAGCCTTGCACTTAAACGGGTGAGCTGCGAAGCGGTGCTCGTTGACGGCAATATGCCGATTACGACCTCACTTCGCCAAAAGACTGTTGTCGGAGGTGACACACTGCATGTGCAGATTTCAGCGGCATCAATTCTCGCAAAAGTTTGGCGCGATGGATTAATGAAAGAGCTCGATCGCAAGTATCCGGGCTACGAGTTTTCAATTCATGCCGGATATGGAACGGAAAAGCATCGCGCGGCGATCATCACGCGCGGCCCATGCCCGATACACCGGCGAAGTTTTAGAGGGGTACGTGAATTTCTCGATCATAACCCAGCCAAACAGCTCATGCCGCAGACTGAGCCGACTTCTGCGCAATCTCCATAATTATTTTTCTGTCGGAATGTTAGGTGAGCGCCGTGCAGCGCGATACCTACGCGCAAAAGGCCTAGTCATACTCACTACAAATTGGTGCTTTGGCAGACGCGAAGTTGACATAGTTGCACGGCAGGGTTCCACATTAGTGTTTGTCGAGGTTAAGACCAGGATACGGCACAGCTCGAAAATATTTCCTCCCGAAGATGCCGTTGATTTTCAAAAACAATCGACACTTCGTGGCCTCGCGGAACAATTTGAAGCAATGTATGGCACACGGTTATTACGGAATAGAATTCGTGCTCGACGTTTCGATATCATTACCATTACCTACCAAAAGAAGCTCGACTTTTACCTGGGCCGATGCAGCATAAATCATTTGATTGACGCCTTTTAATACTGATTCGGCGGAGCCGAAACTTCCCGGAGGGATAGCACTGCAGGCACAGCACGGCCCAGAGGAGGCACGCGCCCTTTTTTGCGTGTGCCGGAACGAGCCCCTTCGACATTTGGTTGAGGCTACGCCGCGCTGTGCGCCCGAGCCTTGATTCCGATGCTTCGCTCTGAGAGAATTCAATAAATCTTAGGAATATTATGAATACGGTTAACGCTGATTCGAAGAATGAGGGTGGCACCCTTCCGCACCACGCATTTGCGGACGCATTCCACGTGTACTTAATCGAGCCACACGACAGCCTAAATATTGGCGCCGTCGCGCGGGCTATGATGAATCTTGGGTTTGAACACTTGCACATAGTACGCCCGCAGAGGTTCGACCGAAAAAAATGCGAAGTCACGGCGCGCTGGGCCTCAAGCCTAATCGAAAAAGCAACGATTCACGACAATTACGCCGACTCACTTTCCACGATGCGCGAAGTTATTGGATTCGGGAGCCGCAAGAATTTCAACGCATCTGCTAATCGCACGCTTCCGGAATGGGTCAATTCGATAAAGGCACACTTTAGCGCCCCAGTTGGCTTGCTTTTTGGTCCGGAAGATACTGGGCTGACGAATGAACACCTCGAGCTTTGCCGCTGGGTCGTACGGATCCCCTCTTCCGAGCAGTATCCATCTTTTAACCTCGCGCAATCGGTACTTTTGGCACTTTATGAACTAAGCCGGACGGTATGGGATTCAGTTCGACCGATTGATTCGTCCGAGATGCCCTCATGGAACGAGTTTCAGCAGCTGGACCGAATTTTAGACACCGTACTTACCGAAAGCGGCTTTTATCGGATGGGGAGTCCCGAAACAATTCCCCCGCTCGTAAAGAATCTCTTTCGGAGAACGCAGCCCGATGCGCGAGAAATGCGGGTACTGCTTGCGCTCTTTTCTCGACTCGAGAAAACCATCGCGATAAGAAAGAAAGCGGAGTGAGGTACTCTGTAACCGAAATACTCTCCCTTCCTAGCTCTGTGCCTCTGTGGTTTTTTTGAAAGTAAAATAAACTACAGAGCACACCGAGTGAAGACCGAGCCAAAGGATAAGTTATTTCGGTGCTAATTCCAAAAGCCAAGGAATCTAGTGTGCGCTCGGCGAGATTCCGAGTTTTCGAAGCTCGCCAAAAAGCGATTCTCGATTTATCGGCTTGGTAATGTATGCCTCGCATCCATTTTGAAAGGCGCCGACCACATTCTCGGCATCATCAAGAGAAGTAGTCATGATTATCTTTACGCCCTGTTGCGGTTGAATTCCGATACGTTCTTCAAATTCACGAACTGCCACTAGTAGTTGCTGTCCGCTCAACTCCGGCATCATAATATCAAGACATAGCAAATCATAAGGTGCGCCCGCGTCAAGGCTCTGCTTAAAACGTTCCAGACCAAGGCGCCCGTTCTCGACCACTTCACAATCACCGAATTCCCTGAGCAGCCGAGCCAAGAGCTTTTGGCTCACCGGATCATCTTCAACCACTAGTATCTTCATAGTTTCCTAATCAATGTGAATGACGTTCAGTTATACACACTAACAATTACAAAGATTCTTCTTCGCCTGATCGCGCCTTTTCGGCGCTCCGCCGATCTTTCATTCGAATTCCGAGCTGCAGCTGTATATCTTCGGGAAGATCGGATACTGACTTATGCATCCACTCGAATCCAGTACCCTTCGCGACTATCCCTATGGTCCGCCGCTCGAGCTCAGCAACAGCTTCTACGTCAGAAAATTGAGGCTGCTCACGCAACCAAGGCGGGATGCTGCCTTTCGAATGTAGCGCTTCCGTGGCAGCGATAGTTGCACGCCAAGCTTCAACCTCGATCCTTTCAGCTTCGCCGGAATTCTGTAATGGACCAGTCATCAGCCCCTGACTATTTACCCCGAACGCCATACGCGGTCCAACGCCGTACCCCAGCGCACTCACCAGCATCGAAGCAACCTCAAGGTGATTACATCGCCACAATTCCGTCTCTCCCTTGCAATCAAAGAGCAGGCCCTTCGATTCGCAATTGCGACGAAGCTGTTTATATCCTTGTACATTGTGAAACAGTAAAAGCGCCTGAGACAGGAGCCGAACTCCGGCGATGAACATACCATTGCCGAAACCGACTCCTTCTATTTTTTCACCAACATAGCCTCCAATCTGCATATGCACGCCTAGCTTTGGCATAAGGCGATTCCACTCCTCAAGATCGCAGCGCCGCGAGAGCAGTCGGTAAATGTAGGTAAGCGAAAGCACCGCCAGCATCTCATCATGAGAAAATAGTGACAAAAGTTTTATATAATTAAGCGGCATCGCTAACGATAGTTCAGACTCGTCGCGCTCTTGAGCATAGAAGTAAAAAGCAGACTTGAAAGTCGGGCTTACTTTCACGGGGAAACCAACTGCTTCAACGGAAAATTTCTGAATTTTTTCCGGAGAATCCGTTTTCAAAATTGCCGGAGCGCTTCGCACCGCCCGAATTGACGCAGTGTAGAGAGTGGAGAGCGGCCCAAGCGCGAGCACGAGCTCTTCAGCTGCGAGCAATCCACTCACATCGCTGCTTTCGACACTTTCATGAACGCCCATATTTTTCCCGGTGAACTTTCGGGCATTATATAGGCTCCGCCAACAACTTCTAGATCTATTTTCCTAAAATAAGATCGTCGTGAATCAAACGCTCTTCGCCGCGCAATAGGCGTAGTAAATTGGAAAATGCTGACACTTCTTATCGGAAATAGCCTTATATGCATCGCGGCCAAATACCATACCACTGCGACAAACAGGGTACGTAGTCAAACAACAGTCGATACTGTCCCACATGCCATGGTGATTTTCGGTCACAACTCCGATCGGATATGGATAGCCATTGACTGAAACAAGATAGTGCACCCGTGAGGTACTTTCTTTCACTCTACTTATCCAAAAATAGAGCTCACCACCCTGAGCGAGGGCCATCTCCTGTCCGACAAACTGTTCGGCAAGCTTTCCCTGTTCTATCATCAGTGGATCTGCTTGGAGATTCGGCAGACCGAGATGTACACCATAGAGATGTTGCAAAATTCCCACATCGACCATCAGTGCTTTAAACTGTCGCGTCGAAGCGCTTTGCACTAAAGGTCCCGCGAGTGGAGTCGCGCTCGAGACACGGAGCAGCGCGTGCCTCTCGCACAGATCGACAAATGCATTCTTAAGAGTAGTAAGAGAGTAGCCCGCACCGAGGTCCGAATACTTTATCGGCTCCCCGATATGGTGTGCCGCGGCACTAAACACATCGCCAAGGCATTTTCGATACTCGTCGGTTCTATCCTCGCCTGAAGTTTCACCAAGCAAGACTTCAATCATCTTTTTTTGAAACTCGAAGCACGGAGCGAATTTCTTGCTTTCGGCATAGAGTTTTATGCTTTCTGGAAACCCTCCGATAAGGAAGTACGAGCGCAACTCAGAAAGAAGGTATTCATGCATGCGCTCGGAAATTATCGCCGGTTTTTCAAGAACAATCTTAGCTGCATCTTCCCGCCCCATCGCCATGAGATACTCGCCAAACCCAAGCGGCTGCACATCGAGTGCCTGAAAGGCATGCAAGGGGACGTTTTGCGTCTGCAGGATCGCTCCAAGCTGAGAGTCGGCAACAACCACATGCGCCGCGCGGAATTCCTCGGCAATACGGCGAATAGCATGTATCGCGCGCGGCAGCGCTTTAAGTTCGTCGAAAAAAAGCAGAGTCTTTCCGGGGGTGAATTTCTTATTTGTGCCCTTCTCGAGCGTGCTAATAATATTAAGTGTGCTTGCGGCCCCCTTGAAGAGCTGGTGAAACTTTTCGTCTTTCGAAAGATCAACAAAGATCGCATTACCGTTGAAGCAAGTCTTCGCGAACTCCGTAATGAGGTAGGTCTTGCCAGTCTTGCGTGCTCCTCGTAGCAGCAGTGGCTTTCGCGCATCGTTTAAACGCCACACGTTAAGCTGGTGCTCAAGAATTCTTTTCATGTAGATGTAAAGTCCGGGCGCGCGTGAGTAATTACTCATTAACCCCGGGGTATTCTTTCCCTCACTCTGTGACCTCTGTCTCTCTGTGGTTTAAGTACTTTAAAAACCACAGAGACACAGGGGGCACAGAGCAGCGGAAAAAGCTACCCACACTTAATGACTTGTTACTCGCATGAGCCTTAAAACGCCTATTAGTTGATATCGGCAAAAGGCCAAATAGATTAAGTGGAATACGCCAGAACAGCGTTACTCAGCCGGGCAGGCGGCTAAATCCTTCTCTATGGCCGCCACCTCTTCGACAAAATGCTGTTCTTGCTCTTGGGCTTCCACGAGCAATTTTGCCTGTGCATCCACTTCTACCTGGCTAAAATAGGCCTCGCTATTAAATGTCATGAGTGAGAGCTGCTCGGAAAAAAGAATATTTCCAGATTGATACGCTGACTGCTGCGCGTCAATCAACATCTGGTTCATCTCGCTGCGCTGACGCTTGAGATTCCTATTCAGCGACTTCTTCTTTGCTTTTCGTTTCTTGATTGCGCGTAAGACCTCCTTAAGCGCATCTTCGCGCATACTTACCTCGCTCTTGAGGCTATCATTCTGCTGCGCGAGGTCGTTTACCTTTGTTTGCTGTGCTTTCGCAAGGTTGGCCTTCTCAGTCGCCACAGCCACTTTTTTATTGTACTCGCCCTCTACCTGCAGGCGCAGCTGTGTTGCCGCAGATAGCTTCGATTTTGAAAGCTGAAGCCGTAGAGTGTTCATCGCCGTGCATGGCGAGGCTTCTGAAAGCGGTGCCTGCGCAAAGCCAAGAATTAGCAAAATTACACTGCCCAGGGCCGTAAAACTTCTCTTCATTATTATTCCCGTTGCGCAAATATATAGGTAAACACTCTTTCCCTCTAAGAATAGTTATGAAGCACCTTAAGCATTGCGTAGCAATAAATTAGAGCCGAAAGATTGGTGCAATAAGTTGAATTTAATTGCATTTCTGGCAGTACAGTATTAGTAATGCCGTAGACTTCGCTTATGAAAACAGCCCGATTCTGGACTAAAGAATGCCAAAAGCTACGCTGCGCTGACGGTGTCGAACGTGCTTTAAGCGCTCGCGGATGGTCTGACACAAGCATTGAAGAGGCAAAAGGTCGAGCACTCACTCGTCTGAAGCGCTCCGCAGAATCTTTTGGGAAATCCAGCTCGAATACTAATCTTAAGAATCGGGAATACGACTACGCTGACTCTCCGCTCGCCGAGCCGGTCATTGAAACTGTGACAAGTCAATCCGGCGCGCCGTTAGCAATTGTCACCAGGAACGGTTACGGAGCGCGCGTCCTCAATACTAATTCGATTATGTTTGTTGATCTCGATCTCGATCAAAATCCGCCGGGGCGAGGGTTTCTCGCATCTCTTTTTCGCGGCGCGCCGTCTCGCGATGAACTTGAGCGACCGATACTCGCGAAGATTAGAGGCTTCTTTTCGAAAAACGGCGCGCTCGGCGGAAGGCTCTACCGCACAAGAGGTGGGATGAGGTTACTTCTGACCTCGAAGCAGATTGTACCGAATGATGCTGAAAGCCGCACTATTTTCAGTGCGCTCAATGCCGATCCGCTCTATGTCAAGCTTTGCTCGTCTCAGCAGTCTTATCGAGCGCGACTTACCCCTAAACCTTGGCGCTGCGATTGCGCCAAGCCTCCCGGTAGTTTTCCGTATATTACTGAGATCCAAAGACAACGCTTTCGCGAGTGGGAAGAGGAGTACGAGACAGTTATCAAAGAGTATGCAACGTGCGAACAGATCGGCTCGTTTGGGTCGCCGCACATAGCTACCGATATCGAGACAATAATCAAAATACATGACCGTGAAACTGGCTGCACAACCGGACGGCAGCTTGCGTAAACCGGATCTTGCCGAAGCCACGTTGAAAAGTACAAGTTACGGTTGCAGTTCCGGCAGATTCTTTAGATTTTCATGGCACTCAACGCATCGAGTTAACGCAAGGCTGCAACCATTTTTCATGGTGCTGGCATTGAGATCAACTTGCGGCCAGATCGTATGGGTCTCAGCAAATCCGACCCCCTCATATTCAGTCACGCAGCTTCGCCCGCCCTCTTCCAAGTTAGGACAACGCCTGACCGTCACAAATCGCGCCGAATAAAATTGGCTGCCTTCGACAATTCTTGAAAGAGTCATCTGTTCGGAAACCTCCACGAGGTTGTCAGTGCAGCCCAGGGGATTATCAAGTTCTTTTAGTACCTCGGTACGTTGGGTAATTACGCCGCTATCATTTCTTACACCGCTTTGTCGGCCAAGACTCGGACAAAAATCGGCGAATACCGCGCTCTCGCTCTGGATGACTTGCACAAACAAAGCCGGGCCCACTCCCTTATGACTATCTCCACAGCTATCTTTGACACTCTTTAGACTGAGCCGCCACCACCCGGTGAAGTCCTTTTCTTGGAGCGATTTGAGATTAAGGTATCCCTTTTTCTTGGCCTTGGCTGCATTGGGAAAACATTCATAGCGTGAGGGTTTGTCTTTTCGATTGGTCCTCTCGAACTGACCGGTAGCCCTGTCGGCTATCACCGTCGGACAGCTCCCCGCCGAACCGGCCTTTGCTTCCGCGCGCAGCAGGGCTCCATGGAGCAAGCCAAGTAACAACAAAAGCTGTAGCGCAAAATTCTTTTTCATCACCGGAGGTTGATAGTACCCCTTATTTAAGCGCTATTCTAGCCTGGAGATGGATTTTCCGAGTCTACGTAACTCTTTGGTTTAAATACTTTAAAAACCACAGAGACACTGAGGTCACCGAGTGAGGAAAAGCCAATCAAAAATACCTGGGGTTAATGATCGGCTCCACGTCCTCGCCGCCCCTGGAACGAAATCGAAGGAGATGCTAGAAACTGCCCTTATGGCCAAGCTTGCACTGTTCTTGCTTCTAATCCTTAACTTTCCTGCGTATGCCACGCCAAAACTGAAAGTCGGTGTTATCGCGGGGTTTAGCGGTGAATGGGCTGCCTACGGTGAAAGCTACCGTACCGGTATCAAGCTCGCTAAAGTCGAAGAACAGATCCAATTTATTTTTGAAGATGACCAGTTCTCGCCAGCCAAGACTGTTAGTGCGTTTAGAAAATTAACCACTATTGATCGTGTCGATGCGCTCATCGTAGGGGACACCACGACGGCGGCTGCGCTCGCAAGCCTCGCCGAAGCGGAGAAAATACTTACCCTAGTTTGGGCGAGTTCTGGATCCGCGTTTAAAGATCGAAAATTTATCGTTCGAATTTGGCCGCCTATTGAGAAGGAAATCAGCGCCTACGTCGATGCAATTCACAGACTTCCCTATGGAAAGATAATGCTTCTTACTTCGGCCCACGATTATGCGAATGATTGGGGACGAAAATTGAAAGCAGCGCTTGAGCCCCAGGAGGTATATCTGCAAGAATTCGCGACCGATCCAACGGATTACCGCGCACTTCTGCTACGTGCAAAAACAACTGATTACTCCGCGTTTGGGCTCTGCCTTAATCCCGGGCAAAATGGACTTTTTGCTGAACAGATGGCACAGCTTGGGATGAAAGTGCCACTTTTCGGCTCCAACTTTCTCGAGGCGAGCGCTGATATCCAACGTGCTAAATCAGCTTTGAATGGCGCCTGGTTTGTATCAACCGCTATTACTCCTCAGTTTCGCGAGAAATACCTGAAGGCCACCGGTCATACTGATCACATTTTCTCGGCGGCTATCCACTATGACGCAGCGATTGCGTTGTCGCTCGCCATAACTAACGGTAGCGGCGCGACGCTTCGCGACAAATTATTCAGTATTCGAGAGTTCTCTGGTGCGCACAAATCCGCTGTATTTCATTCGGAGAATGGCGATCAATATATTGATTTCCCACTTATGCGTTACGAAATTGAAAACGGTGCGATTCTTTCTTACGAGACTAACGCTAAAGCTCGCGAAGCGACGCTTCAAGTTCAGTAAGGATACCGCCTTGGGGCTGCACCACAAGCTGGCGCTCACCCTGAATTTTCATTATTCGTGCACTCATCTCAGCTTCACCGGCGGGCAGTGTCAAAGTTTTCTCGTGCGACAACGATTCAGGCTTTCCCGCCAAGATGCTTCCAATAGATACAGTGGTGGCGGCGTTAGTCCGCGCTTTGATATGTACTCCGTAGGAGCGCTTTTTACTAAAGCGATAAGCCGGCGAATAGAGTTTTGAGTCACTTTGCCGCTGAAAAGCACTCGTATCGAAAACAAGCCGGCCAAAACTCGAGAGCGGTTCGCCCTTGATCCGATGACGCATCAGCGCAAGCTCACGTCGCCTTGGAATGTTGAGGTAGCGCTCGACCATCTGATCGATGACCACCTGAGGCTTTATTTCTTCGACTACAAAGGGATCAAAGAAAAACTTGTGCGTCGTATAATAGTGGCTCATCACGAAGTGCTTCGAAACAAACGGCGTGAGCGCTGCAAAAAAAGAATCGCGATACACTAAAATGCGCTGCTCCATATCCGGTCGAACACCTGACTTCCCCTGAAGTTTCTGCTCACGGTCGACTAAAAGCGGTTTGTTCGATCCGCGCGCGCTCTTTCCCTTCTCGTACCAAGGATCGCGATGAATCGGAATTAACATCGGCGTATCAAAGCTCGGCGGCGAAAGAAGTCCCATCATGCGGCCAAGGTCTCCGCTTTCGCTTCGCACCGCAACCTTGTAGTGATCCATCGTCAAAGGTTTTATTTTCGGAAAATAGTCCTTGAGCTTCTTCGCAATCTCTTCGTAGCCCACAAACGCGCCAAGATTGTTCCAGTGCCCGTCGCTCTTTCGATACAGCTGGCCAAGAGACTTATTGGCCAGCAGCGCAGGTTTTAGATCAACCACCGCGACTTTGGAATTTTCACGCATGTGCTGCACAAACTGATCATAACGGCTTTGCGAGTTTACTTTCCTTACGCCCTGAGGAAAGTACTCTGGGTAGACCGATTCTTTATTGGGCACAAGCACGAGAAAATATTTAATGCCCTGGCTTTCGAGATAGCGATAGCGAGTTTCGTAAGCTTCCTGGAGAATTTTGAGATCACGTGGTGAGAAGCGATTCGTTCCCTGAAAAAAGGCAAGAAGCGCATGTCCCGCATAAAAGAGCCAACCATCTTTCCCGGTGAGCACTTTCGGTGTCGGAGAAACACCAAGAAGATGGAAACGAAGCGATGCTTGGGTGCGGACCAAAAGATCTCGGAATCCAAAACTCTTTTCAAAATACTTCTCGAATCGATCGGGATACTGCATCACGCTATTTGCCTGAAAGATCGGCGCGCGCGCGCCTCCCTTTTTAACTTCGGCCAGCTGATAATTTTTCAAGTTTATCGGGCTATAAACAAGCTGCACAATCGGAAGAGTGAGCACCGCAACAAAAAGGAGCGAGCGAAGTGCATTTGGAGATTTCTCTGCAAGCGTCGACATTGTCAAAACCTAAAATAAATAAAAGGGCTGTACGATTGCGCAGAAAGTCTCGCCGCTGAATAAATCAAAATCCCCATCAGCAAAACGCTATAAGAAACGTGTGCGAGCGGACGAAAAAATGAAAGCCTCACGTGTGATCGCGTGCGAACCCACTCTATAAAGGGAAAGGACCCACACACCGCAAGACAGCAAAGTATTACGATCTCGGGATTAAGAAGTGCACCTGCCGAAATTGTTTCATGTAGCTGTGGAACAAGCCCAAACATCCGTCCCAGATATCGAACTGCATCGCCAAGATTCTCAATACGGAAAAATACCCAGGCAATGAGCACGACGAAAAGCGTATAACAATGCTGCAAGAGCCCGGGCAGCTTTTCCAGCATTCGTCCGAATGCTGTTCTCTCGATCGCCAGAAACGATCCATGGATTAACCCCCACACCAGAAAATTCCAGCTCGCCCCATGCCAAAGTCCACAGAAAATAAATACGATAAAAAGGTTTCGATACGTTTTAAGCGTGCCACCTTGGCTTCCGCCGAGTGGAATAAAAAGGTAATCGCGAAACCAGGTAGAAAGCGACATATGCCAGCGCCGCCAAAAATCTTTGATCGATCGGGCGCTGTAAGGGTAGTTAAAATTCTCGGGAAAGTGGTAACCAAACATCTTCCCCATGCCAATTGCCATGTCAGAGTAACCCGAGAAATCGAAAAATATCTGCATTGCATACGCTGCGATGCCAATCCAGGCGGCGCCAATGCTAATCTCGTTCGCGGGAAGATCAAGTACTCTTTTTGCAACTTCGGCAAAGCCATCGGCAAGTACAACTTTCTTTGCCAAGCCTATGACAAACCGGTTTACACCTTCCGAAAAGAGCGCAAGCGTCGTGGTGCTTTGCGAAAGGTGCTTCTCGACATCGGAGTACCGAACAATCGGGCCGGCGATAAGCTGCGGAAAGAAGAACTTAAAGAGCGCGAGAAGAAAGATGTTTTTCTGTACGACGACATCTCCGCGGTACACATCAACAACGTAAGATATGGCTTGAAAGGTAAAAAAGGAGATGCCTATCGGAAGTGCGACATGCTTAAAATGTATCGCTGAGCTCCCGAAATATGAGAGCAGGCCATTTGTCGACTCCATGAAGAAGTTAAAATATTTAAAATAGAAAAGCAGCGCCAAATTCCCGGCGATTGCGACGCATAGCACTGGAAAACAAGACTTCCGGTCTCTCGCGCGATCGATAAGGAGCGCAGAGAAATAGTTCCAAACTATCGAGGCAATAAGCAGCAGGATCAGCGCTTTACTTCCCCAAAAATAAAAGATCGCGCTCGCGAGAAGGATAAAATAGCTCTTCGCGCGCTTTGGAGTGAGCGCATATATAATCAGTGTCAGTGGTAGAAAGAGAAAGAGGAATACGGCGGAACTAAATACCATAAACTACTAAGATTGATTGCTGTTTTCTTTAGAGGCTCCCCAGGAAAGATATCAGGACTCTACCGGCAATTGCAATTGCATCTATTCTCGCGCCACGCTACTGTTAGCCGCCAAATTTCAGAAAATAGTGGGAAAATTCATTATGCTACGTCTTTTTTTGAGTATTGCCTTTCTAGCTTCACAGTCTTTCACCTTGGTCGGTTGTGCAGTTATATCGTCGACTTCCACCACACAAGCGCCTGCTGGAAGCACGGAGGCGTTTGCGAAACTCAAAGCGCTCGAGGGAACCTGGAAGTCAGCACCAACTAAGGAGCATGGCGTCGCCGAGGTCTCCTATCGTACTACTTCCGGTGGAAACGCGGTCGAAGAGATCCTCTTTAAGGGGACATCACATGAAATGCTTTCGGTATACTACCTGACTGCCGAGGGAGTAACGATGACTCATTACTGTGCTCTCGGAAATCGTCCTCAGCTAACTCTGAGCAAAATCGAGTCGGACAAATTACTATTTGACCTCGATCCGAATTCGAATATTGATGTCGATAATGAGCACCACATTCATGCGCTTACCCTAACTTTTGTTTCTCCAGGTAAGATTCGGCAGGATTGGATTGGCTTTCAGGACGGCAAGCCAGGCCAACCCACTATCATCGAGCTTCAAAAGAAGCGCTAGGGTCCCCTAAGTGATCTTGACCGATATCCGGCTCGTGTACCTGCTTTTCTTCGGAGCCGTCGGGACTTCAATATCTTATCAGACACTCTTTCTCGAGCAGCGTGGACTTGACGACATTCAGATTGGTGCTTTGCAGGTTGCACAGGGGGTCGCGGTCTTTTTTGCGCCGCTTATCTCAGCTCATTTTGCCGATCGGCATTCAAGTTCGCGAACTTCGCTCATCAGCTGCTTTACCGCATTGGCGCTTGCGCATGGATTACTTTACTTCTCGCACGGATTTAACGCTCTTTTCATAAGTTCGTTTCTTCTGTCGCTAAGCTACACTCCGATATTTTCGCTGCTCGATAGCAGCGCTCTCAGCTGGATCGCGGATAAGCCACATCTTTCATTTACGCTTCTTCGGATTTGGGGAAGTATAGGGTTTCTTCTTCCTGCTTTGCTGCTCTTTCCCTTCCTACGCGGCGGCGATGCCGAGATGTCGGTAACAGTATGCTACGGAGGCTTGGCAAGTGTGACCGGGGCAATTGCAGCATGGTTCATAATTCCAAAATCAAGGATGATTGATGCTTCCGTTTCGGCGCTTCCGTCGATTGGAGCGCTCCGCGCACTATTGCAACCGGCGCTCCGAGGATTTGCCGTGTCACGCTTTCTCACTCAGATCAGTATTTGGATCTGGTATCCTTTTTTTCCGCTCTATTTGAGGCACCAAGGCTATGACACTTCCTGGATCGGACCTATCCTCAACATCGGTGTGGTCGCAGAAATTCTTTGGGCATTTGGCGTGCGACATTACGACAAATCCGCCGGCGGCCGACTTATCTCCGTTGTCGCCGCGGGAAGCATGGCCTTTCGCATGCTCCTGCTTACCGCACTGCCCAGTCTTGAGACGATACTCTTCGCGCAGCTCCTGCACGCGCCTTATATTTGGGCGATGTTTTTTAGGGGAACAGTGTACATTTCTAGCCATGTCGAAGAGCGCTATCGCACCTCTTTCCTTGCGTTAAATGGTATTCTCTTTCATGGAATTACCCGCGCCCTTGGCGGCCCGCTTGGCGGCGCCATCTCCGAGGCGGCAACTCTTCGCGGTATTGACGGGCTCTCAGCAGCGCTCTTTGTCGGCGGTATTATCAGTAGCATTGGCGTACTGGTCGCTGTTTTCGGCATCAACGAAGAACCGAAGGAACCCACTTTAGGAGCCTGCGCCACGAATAATTCAAGCTGCGTCAGGCATTAGCGACGAAGGCTTCGGCCCTGCGGATTGTGTGCGCCACTGATTCTTGGCGCACACTCCTCGCGTAATCTTCGGTGTGGCCTGTGCTATAGTCGGACACTCGCGCAGATTTTCTTAGAACCTCCGAAGCCACGCGAATATCACGAAATTATCACGACAAGCTCACGCGAACCTATCATTTGGTTTCCGTCCAATTTTTCTATCGATGCAAAGGCTGCCTAGCGCGTTCAAGACGTAATAATGGAATTAATGCTGCGCTAATTGGAAACGGGGTGGGCTTTGAATAGGAATATCGACCATGAAAAGCCTTCTTCAGATTCTCTTGTTTTCTTTTCTCTATCTTCCGGTTTTGGCCACGGCCGACACTCGACTTGTAATGGAAAGCGAGGCCGGTGATCCAATCGGGGGAGGTAAAAAGTATCTTTTCGATCTAAACAACTCATTTATTTCCGCGAAACCATTTTATCCGAACTTAAACCCGGCAGTTTCCTTTTTAGTTATTTCAAAAACTAGTGGAGCTCAATGGGAACTGAATTTCGCCGCTCCGGGCGGCTCAAAGCTCATTCCGGGGACTTACCAGGGTGCCTATCGTTTTCCTTTCAATGAAAGTAAGCCGGGGCTTTCGGTAAGTACCGACGGACAACGCTGCGATACTGTGACTGGAACTTTTGAAGTGACGCGAGTTGAGCATCTCGCCCCCAACAACCTTACTTCATTCGAAGTAATATTCGAACAGCATTGTAACGGAAGCGCGGCGGCGCTGCGTGGGACACTTCAATTCAACGCACCAAATCCTCCCGAGACCCGCTTTCAAATGAGTGGAGACGCCGGTGATTACATTACCACGGGGAGAACCTTTGACTATTCACCGAATAATGCAAATTTCTCGATTTTCCCAAATTTCGGTGACTACAATCGGGGAATTACCGTGAACATTACCGCGAAGGATGGCACTAATAATTGGAGCGCGAGCTTTGCCACCGGTAAGAACATCAGACCTATGCGGGGTATCTACCTATTTGCTCAACGCTTTCCTTTTAATGGGAATCAGCCTGGCCTTGACATAGGCGGAAGCGGTCGCGGCTGCAATACGCTTATGGGCACGTTTGAAGTTCTGCAAGCAGACTACAATGACGACGGATCAATTCGGTCCTTTGGAGCAACTTTTGAGCAGCACTGTGAAGGAAAGGGACCGGCCGCCCGCGGTATAGTGAAATTTAACTATACCGGCGTTACTGCTCCGCCGTCACCGACTTGCAGTGCTGAACTTCAGCAATCGAATGACGCCGTGTTGAACCTCACCGCAGAAAACTCTGAATTAAAATCACGCTTGGCTGCGGCAGATACCAAGAATAAAGAGCTCTCAGCATCTTTAGTTCAAGCTAATTCGAACTACGAGACTTTGAAGAAAACTTACTTTGAAGTGACTCTGCAGCTCAAAAAATTACAGGCACTTTACAATGACGCGATGCTGCAACTTGTACTATGCCAAAGTCGCTCGTCGTCCAGCGCGACACCAACGCCCACGCCTTATCTCGCACACTAACGATATTGTTTTGTCCAAGTCCGCGCTTCCTTATTCGGGAGCGCGGACCGTGGTCACAAAAAAACCCCGCCAACCTTTCGGTTAGCGGGGTCATAGTCCCGGCAACGTCCTACTTTCGCGGGAGGTCCCACTATCATCGGCTCCGAGGGGCTTAACGACCGTGTTCGGAATGGGAACGGGTGTGGCCCCCTCGATGTAATCACCAGGTGAAATTGCTCAAAGAACAATTTCACCTGGTGTCCTCCGTAGCTTCAGCGAAGGAGGACCGTTCGCGTAATCCAGTGATAAGAAGAAGATGATGACCGTGTACCAACCCGAAATTGCAAAAATGAATCAATATTATCGAGCGCAATTGCTTGACGTACTCGGAACAAGTCCTTGTACGCTCAAACGATTAAGAAGTACGATCACTTGCATAAACTACATACAAATCGATCGTACAATTTACATTTTTACCTTCTTACGAAGGCAAAAAAGAAAATAATTAAGCCTCACGGCAAATTAGTACCAGTCAGCTCCATGTATTAACTACGATGTCCACCTCTGGCCTATCAACGTGGTGGTCTACCACATGCCTTTAGGAGCCTTGCGGCTCAGGGATACCTAATCTTGGGGCTAGCTTCCCACTTAGATGCTTTCAGCGGTTATCTCTTCCGAACTTAGCTACCCGGCGGTACAGCTGGCGCCATAACCGGTACACCATAG
>CAZEAC010000009.1:0-37845 GCA_964510065.1 uncultured Bdellovibrionales bacterium
GCGAAGCCTCGCTAGTACTCTGGAACAAAAGTAACCTTGTCCTTCCCTCAGCTCCATCTCTGTGCGCGCCGTGCCTCTGTGGTTTATCTTGCTTTCAAAAAACCACAGAGGCACGGAGAGCACAGAGATGAGAAGAGTCGGAAAATTCATGTTCCAGAGTACTAGAGTGAGCCGCGCGCCTAACTTTACTGGTTTTATTGTTCGCTACCGGCAATTTCCGCAGCTAATATCAGCCGCGAGTTTTTTTTGCGGAGTCCCGGCCGACATTGGGTATTTTCCGGAAGCGGCGTATACCGCACTTTTATTGGGCTTTAGTTCGAGTGGACCCGACAATGGAAGGTAGCTGCCGTCGGGAAGTATTGCTCGTATATGAATATCATTGGCTGTGGCCGTACCTACGTTTTTCACCGTCACGGTTATGCCACTTACGTAGAAATATCTACCCGAATCAGTGGTAAACGTAGCATTTGGCGCGGTTGTCACGCGGAGCGTGGTTTGGGACGATTCAGCGCTACAGGGACAGACCGTTCCGGCCAAGGCGATGAGTGTAATTAATGCGGGTGCAAGAAGGAGATGACGAGCCATTCGAAATATTGCCATAAGGGTAGCTTAGCCTAAAAGAAGTGTTAGGGCAGCCTTTAATTCATTGCGGGCAAAGCTGCCTCTCTCTGAGAAATCTTGGGCGAGGTAGCGGTTCGAGGTCAATTCTTTTATTACTTTTTCGCTAACGATTTCTCGTTTAGGATTTTTACCTGCTCGGCAAACTTTTCATTGCCGAAATCAATCTCGAGAATCTCTCCGTCCCTAGAAATCCGCGCGACAAGTCCATAGTTACCATATGCATCTGAGAAAAAGTCGACGATAAATAAGGGCAGTTTTAGTAATGGAGACCCTAGCAAGGGCAAGAAAATGATTCTCGATACAATCTCCGCAATTGTACCGCAGATAAGACCGCCGAAAAGCGCAGCAGCTGCAGGAACGGCAAGACCTGTTGCTCCGTTTGATGTGGTAATGTCAGGTGCATACGGGAGCGTAATAATAAATAGCGCTATTGCTGAAAGAGCTCCGATTATCACCATCGGGAAAAAGGTGACATAGAAAATATTACTTTCGCGTGAGTAGCAGCTGTCACAATAGGGAAGTTTTAGAGTAATTGACATTGCATCACTTTTACCGTGGCGCGGAATCTGTCGGGCAACAATCAGATTTCTTTCGTGGCTCTTTTTATTCTCGCAGACAAGACAGAGTGCGGGAAGCGCGATTTCGCGGCGAGAATTCAGTACAATGCCTACTCGCATGATGTCATCTTTTCATCTCGGCTTCAGCGCAGTCTCGATCCCTTCGCCTGCTTTTTTAATAAGCTTCACGTGCACCTGCCCGCTTGCTTCGCTTCGATCTTCTTTAAGGTACACGGTAATCTTGTCGGCGGTCAGAACGCTGCCGTTCTGTTCAATTTGCGGGCTCTCGGTAAGGGTGACTGTTTGCGCAACTGCGTCGAAATATGCCTTCTGCCCGCTGGCCTTGGTGCCGTCGGGTTTGGTCACCTGGACATTGTTGCGCGCGGTCAACGTTTGAATTTCATTCTTGTCGGAGTAGGTGCCATCGAGCTTTTCCGAAGTGAGCGTCATCTGACCATGTGTCACTTTTACATTTCCTGAATACTCGAACTTCCGCGACTGCGCATCGAGGCTTAGGGTATCTGAATCAATTAGCGTAGGCTCCGAATCGGAGTGGATATCAAATGCATTCGAAAGTCCGGCAAGTGGTGTTGACGAAGGTGCCGGGGTTGTTGAAGCGGTTGGCGACGCGGTCTTCGTAGGCGTCGGCTTCGCCGCAAACCCTAAGGTAGGAAACAATACGCAAGCAATTATGAAAGCGAAGCTTCTACAGCGCATTTTTACCTCTTGGTTTAACCCTACTATGAACGTTCTTTTTGAAAAAGGCCTGGCGCTTGGTAACATCGACAGAGAGCCCTTCGCCCGTTGTTTCAAAAATATCGCTACTAATCTTGGTCGGTCCCGGTGCAGTGACGGTGTTAGTGTTCGGATTAAAGAATGCCTGCGCAGTTGTCACCACAACTTTTCCATAAACGAGTTCAACGCTTCCAGTCAGCTCGGCTTCGCGAAGCTGCGCATTCTCTATTTTTATGAGTGCGTTTTGAGCTTTAAGCTGCATGGTGTCAGCATTCTCGCGATATAGCCAAAGAATAGCGTCAGTTATCCTTATCGCGCTGCCTCCCGATAAATATTCGCCGCGAGTAGCTTTGATCTCCCAGATCTTTTTTCCGTTTTTCACCTCGCTTCGATGAAACTCGGTAAGCGTTACCTGTGCGTCACTTGCTGCGGGTGAAGGTGAAGCCGAGGGCGCGAGTGTAGCAGACTCATTGGGAATTTGACGATCAATTAAGGTGGCATTGTCGTGCGGAATCTGCGGCGAACGAATAAGAAAGATCGCCACGGCAAAAAAAATCGCCACTAATGCGAGCGCAAGATAACGACTGGCCTTTTTACTTAAATACATGATCGAGAAAGTACTTCGAAAACCTGTTTCATCTCGGAGAGAGGCAGCATACTGGCTCCATCTGATGGCGCCTTTTCAGGATTGTCATGGCACTCGGCAAATACGCCATCGACTCCCACGGCGACAGCAGCGCGAATAAGCGGCAAGACAAATCGGCGCTGGCCACCGGAAGAGCCGCCACCCGAGGGGCCGATACTGCCCCCCATAATCTGCACGGAGTGTGTAGCGTCAAATATCACCGGAAAGCCAGTGTCGCGCATAATGACCAATCCGCGCATGTCGACCACCAAATCGCGGTAGCCGAAACAGCTACCCCTCTCGCAAAGAAGTACATTCTTATTACCAGTCGAGGCGATCTTTTCGGCGACATGGGCCATATCTTCGGGGGCAAGAAACTGCCCCTTCTTTACATTAACCGTTTTTCCGGTTTTGCCTGCGGCGAGCAACAGATCAGTCTGGCGGCAGAGAAACGCGGGGGTTTGAATTACATCAACGACTGCTGCGGCAATGCTAGCTTCTTCCGGGGAGTGAATATCAGTAAGTATTGGAAGATCGGTTTCCGCTCTTACCTGGTCGAGAATCTTTAGGCCTTCGTCGATGCCGAGCCCACGCTTTCCCTTAAGACTGGTGCGGTTCGCTTTATCGTAGGAGGACTTAAAGATGAGCCCAATCTTATGCTCTAAAGCTAATTTTTTAAGAAATGTGGCGATGGAGAGGCAGTGATCGCGCGATTCTATCTGACAGGGCCCAGCAATGAGCAAGGGCGGCGCTCCCGCACCGACGGTTATGCCGCGCCCAATAGTAACGGGGAAAATCTTACTCATAACTTCAGCATTTCGAGTTGGCTCGGGCCACTGCGAAGCGGTGTTGGCGAAGATTTCTTATTGCTAGTCTTTTTTGACGAATCACCAGAGCCAGAGGTATGATGCGAAGGGTCGGAGACTTCACCTTTTCTAAATTTACGGTGGTGCAGCGCCGCTGCGACGAAATCTCGAAAAAGCGGATGCGGGCTTCGCGGCGTGGATTTGAATTCAGGATGAAACTGTACCCCTAAGAACCAGGGATGGTCGGGAAGCTCGATAATCTCTACGAGCTGTTCATCAGGAGAGACGCCGCTCATTACAAGGCCGGCTGCCTCGATCTTTTCTCTATACTTGTTATTCACCTCAAAACGATGGCGGTGCCTTTCGCTTATCTCATTGACCCCGTAGATCTTTCGCGCGAGCGATCCCTTTCTGAGGACGCAGGGATATGCGCCAAGGCGCATCGAGCCGCCTTTCTGGCTGATCTTCTTTTGCTGCTCCATAATGTCGATTACGGCCGTTGAGCAGCTCTGCGAGAACTCGGCGCTTGTGGCTTCTTGTAAGCCGGCTTTGCTTCGCGCGTACTCAATAACAGCCATCTGGAGTCCAAGACAGATTCCGAAAAATGGAATTCTCCGTTCGCGGGCCCAGCCAATGACCGAGATTTTGCCTTCGCTTCCACGATTGCCAAAACCGCCGGGAACCAGAATTGCATCAATACCTTCCGGACTGGCCCGCTTAATTACCGCTTCGGCGCCTTCATGCTCGATTTCCTCGGAGTCGACATACACGATCTTCACCTTGGAGTCGTTGGCAAATGCAGCATGTTTCAAAGCTTCGGCGAGACTCTTGTAGCTTTCTGTAAGCTCGACATACTTTCCGACCATAGCGATGGTGACGACGCCATTTTTCGGATGTTGGTATACCTCTATGATTCGCTCCCAGGGGCTCAGATCAGGAGAGCCGGTCCAGATGTTTAGCTTCTCAACAACTCGCTGATCGAGGCCTTCTTTATGAAGTACCAAAGGAAGCTCGTATATCGTTTCAACATCGTAAGCATTTACGACGCAATTTTGGTCAACGTTACAAAAGAGGCTTATCTTGCTCTTAAGCTTCTGATCGATAGGCTTTTCCGAGCGACACACTATTATGTTGGGGATAACTCCGAAGCCGGTAAGCTCTTTAACCGAGTGCTGTGTCGGTTTGGTTTTGAACTCGTTTGCTACTTCAATGTAAGGGACGAGAGTCACATGAATATAGACTGAGTTTTCCGAACCCAGTTCGGATCGTAGCTGACGTATAGCCTCCAAAAACGGAAGGCTTTCTATGTCGCCGACAGTACCACCAATTTCAATTATGCAGATATCGTAGTTCTGTGCGGCAAGTCCAATGCGCCGTTTAATTTCATCGGTGATATGAGGAATGACCTGCACCGTACCACCGAGATAATCTCCGCGACGCTCATTTGCGATGACAGTTTCGTAAACTTTTCCAGTGGTAAAATTGTTGAGCTTCGACATCTTGGTGCCGATGAAGCGCTCGTAATGACCAAGATCGAGATCAGTTTCTGCGCCATCATCAGTCACGAATACTTCACCATGTTGTGTCGGGCTCATCGTTCCCGGATCGACATTGATGTAAGGATCAAGTTTGAGCGCGGTGACCTTGAGCCCTCGCGCCTCAAGCAAAGCGCCAAGTGTCGCGACGGTTATCCCCTTTCCTATTGAGGATACAACCCCGCCCGTGACAAAAATAAACTTGGTTGGACGATTGCCCATGACTTAAATCTCCGTGTGAGTTTACCTGATTCTTTACCTTAATTCAGCAGAGCGAAACACTAAAAATAGTACTGTTTTCACCTGGGCTTATGCCGAGAAATTTTTATTCTATAGTAACCTTGTAAAGATATGTAACTACTCATTAAGTGTGGGTGGCTTTTTTCGCTACTCTGTGACCTCTGTGTCTCTGTGGTTTAAAGACTTTAAAAACCACAGAGACACAGAGGTCACAGAGTGAGGGAAAGAATACCCGGGGTTAATGAGTAATTACAAAGATATCGCCTAACCCATTGAATCAAGGTCGGCGGCGGCTTTGGCGGCGGCCGCCAGGTCTTCTGGCGTATCTACCTCTATTGAGGGTGAGACTTCGTCTCGGGAGACGACGACGAGTCTAATTCTGATTCCGTGCGCAAGCGCTCGAAGCTGCTCGAGCTTCTCACGCTTCTCCGAAAGTGCTTGAGGAAGCATTTTTAGCCTCGTAAGTGCCGCTGGGCGGAATACATAGAGTCCCATATGCTTATAACCAAATGGGTTTTCGGCGTTACACCTGAATTCGTCCATGTCGCGGATGAAGGGGGCAGGGGCACGAGTAAAGTAGAGCACCGATCCATCTTCTCCAGGCACGGCTTTAACCGCGGAGGGTTTGAGAAACTCCTGCTGATCAAATATCGGCGTAGCGATTGTTGACATCCCAAAATCGGATGATGAGTCGGCAAGGGTACGGACAGCTTTGTCGATAACCAACGGATTGATAAAGGGCATGTCGCCCTGAACATTCGCGACCAGATCGAAGTGTTCGCCTTTGGCGGCGAGAATAGAATAAGCTTCAGCGACTCTATCGCTTCCTGTGATGTTGTCCGATCCTGTCATGAGGCAGGGCGCTCCGATTTTCTTACAGAAATCAAAAATTCGGATATCGTCGGTCGCAACTACCGTTTTGGCGAGCGATTTCGCAAGACTTGCCCGCTCCCAGACCCTCTGAATGAGTGTTTTGCCGGAAATATCAGCGAGAGGCTTTCCGGGCAATCTTTGGCTCTGCATTCGTGCGGGAATTACCGCTAAAACGCGTGAAGTTTCGATCATAAATTTATAAGTAACCTAAATCACTTCGAAAGTCATCTCGTCAGGCTTCAAGCTTTGATAGCTTTTGAGAGCTGTTATATTGAGGGGCAAGTTATGGAAGTTCAAGAAATTGCCGCAAAAGTAAAAAGCGATCCGCGTTATGTTAAGGGAGTTGAGTGGGGCAGGGCACGTATCGGCCATCCTGAAGGAACAGTAGCGCAGCACATTGTTCAGCTCGAGAAGAATTTGGCAGCTATAGCCTCCTTTATACCGCCACACTATGTCGAACCGCTTAGTCTGCTTATTCATGTGCACGATACCTTTAAGTATATCTCCGGCGAAAAAGTTTTTATTGAGAGCTCGAAAAGCCATGCTTCGTTGGCGGCGAACTTTCTTTCAGAGTTTACCTCTGATCCTGACATTATTGCCGTCGCGAAGCATCACGACACACCCTTCGCATGTTGGTGCGATTATGCCTATCGTGGAATGGACCCCGAGGCGCGGCTGAGTCGTGCGCTTGATTCTATTTCGAAGGCAGATTTCTTCGCGCTTTTTCTTCTCCTCGATGGTTTAACTGAAGGTAAGCACACTGCCCCGATTCGTTGGACGCTCTCGAAGATCGAAAAACGAACAGAGCTGCCGCACTTCGTAACTCAGGCATTTGAGCGGTTGCGCGTCGGCGCACGAGATTCTCGAGAAGAGATTTACGATCTGGTTCCGGGTGCACATGAGAAGGTGCTTTTTGATTTTCCGATTAAGAGCCTCGGCCCGGTGCAAACGTGGGGCGCCTATATCCTTCTCCGAAAGGAAGCGAGCGAATGGATCCGGCCGGTGCTTCAAGCGCTTACGGATCGCACGGCGCGGAGGTATGCCGGGGTACTCACTGAAGTTAATGACCTTGTAAGGCTCCATATTAGCCGCTATCCGCGACGCGAGAACCATGCTGTGCGCTCGCTCGATGATTATCGATTGGGCTTCAAAGTGCTTGTCGCCGAATTTCAAAAGATGGGAATGGTGCTCGATGCCGTAGAAGAGCGCCCATGTACTATCGGCGGAATGCAACGCGGCGTGATTGGGCTTGTTGAATCGACTCTGCATAGTGTCTCTGAAGTAAGAGGCCTTGTCGCATATGAAACGGCGGTAACGGAGGGAAAAGTGTTCTCGACCGCGCCGGGAAATTATCTGTATGAGGAGCCGTGCGTTATTCTTACTGGAATCGGAAAACCGGCGCGGCAAGACATGTTTAAGGTGGCGCGCGCGTTCTCGCAGCCTCGATTTAGTTTTGAGTCTCTCGCCGCGCAGGAGGCGACCAACATAGAATTGATTGAGTTTGCAAAAGAGGTTGGCACGCGTATGCGCTAGCGAAAGCGAAATATTCATTGTGGTTGCTCGATGTCACGCATGCCATACTTCAGATCATGATGATTCACTGGGCCTGGATTGTAATGCTTCTTTATGGCGTGGTGCTTGTGATTCTTACCCCGCCTATAATTGTCGCCGCGATTGCGCCGGAAATGACTTTTTCCAACAGCATGGAAGTTTTCTCAGTTTCGCACTACTGGATACTCTTAGGTGTTTTTCTTTTCTGCCAAGCAGTGCTGTTACTGGCGCGAGTTGGTGCTATTTCGAAGCGGCCCGAAAGTCGTCGCCCGATAGTGTACGTACTTGTGACTACTGGACTCATGTTCGCGCTTCTTTTACTTGGCCTATCCATGTCACTCGCCGAGGCGATAGCCGGTGTAAAAGCTCTCGATTGGTCGCTCCTTTATTGTGGTGTTTTTGCACTAGTAAGCTGGCTCTGGTGGGCGATATTTTTTCGAAAGCTTTATAAGAATAATACTGTAGAAGATGTTATTACTCGCCAGTGCAAGCTGCTTTACCGTGGAAGTGTACTCGAACTCTTGGTCGTAGTACCGAGCCACATAATCGCAAGGCAGCGAACCGATTGCTGCGCGGGACTTGTGACCTTCTTTGGTCTTGCCACGGGTATCGCCGTGATGCTCTTTGCGTTCGGGCCGGCGGTGTTGCTTTTATTGTACCAACGCTCCAAACGCTGAACGACGATCCTCAATTGGAAGCCAAATAATTGTAAAGATCAGAGTACTCCTGGCCCGGGCCAAGATTTACAAGTCCATACGTCGAATCGGGCGGAGTGGCTTCGGTGAATTGGTAATAATAGGTGCGTTCTATATTTTTTATCGTGTCATAGAGAACCGCCCAAGTTTTATTCACGTACGCGAGCTGCTGAGTAACGCCCTTTTGGCCTGATTCGGTAATCCAGATCGGGACGCTCAAACCATTGAGGAATTCAGCGATGCCATTGGGCATGATGATATGGTCATACTCTTCTCCGTAGTAGTGGATTGCCCAGATATCGCATACGTTTTCAGCGCCAGACTGCTGCATAGTTCTTCCGTAGTCGAGTGTCGTTGGATAGTTTTGATTAATCGATGTCGTGGCTGCCGCGACTACCTTTACATTTGGTGTGACTGACCGTGACACGGCAAAGGCGCTGGAAAGCAGCGCGGTGTAGTTTTGCGCGCCATTGGCACTCCCATCGTTAATTGCCAAAGTTACATTCTGCGAGTTGCCATTGTCATTAGGTTCGTTCCATACCTCCCATCCCACAATCTGTGTGTTGTTTGCGTAGCGAGCAATGACCGGTTTGAACCAGAGCTGTACGAATGTCTCGCGCGGATCGCCATTTATCCAATTACTGCTGCTACTCATCCATGAGGGGAGCCCATTCACGATGACGAGCGCGTCCATGCCTTTTGGCAGATTTTGCAGAATGCTGTCGTAGAATGAAAAATTAGGTGACGCAGTGGGGCTTGGCTGCACCTGATCGTTCCAGTTAAAGAGGACTCGCACATAATTAAGCCCCAAGGTCTGCTGTACCTGCTCAAACTGTTGGGAGATCGTTCCGAACGATGAATCATTTACGAAGGCATTTACTCCAAGAGTTTTCTTATTTATCGGGCTACAGGCCGAAATAAAGAGCGTTGTGGCCACAGTGATTGCAGTGAGAATCTTAAAGTTACAGCGCATAGTTAATTTTCCTCAGTCTCCGTTTTGGTGAGCATAAACCAGAGCAATCTGTTGGACACCTAGACTTATTCTGGTGTCTGCGTTGCAATTCCCGGTGGTCGGTGTTTCCGCGCAGGCGCATAGGGCCGTCCACACCTAAAGAGTAGTTACCTACAATAGTAGCTATTCATTAACCCCGGGTATTCTCTCCCTCGCTCTGTGACCTCTGTGTCTCTGTGGTTTTTTTGAGTATTTAAACCACAGAGACACAGGGAGCACAGAGTGAGGGAGAGACTTATCAAAGATGCCTGGAGTTAATCAGCAACTACCCTATAATAGAGCTAACTCGCTAGAATTGTTGGAAATATAGTTTCCGCGCAGTTTGGGTGTCCCGCTTCTTTCTTAACCCCGGGTATTCTCTCCCTCACTCTGTGTCCCCTGCGTCTCTGTGGTTTATTTTACTTTTAAAAAACCACAGAGGCACAGAGATAAAAAATGATGAGAAAACTGAGTTCTTTAGAGTCTAGCCCGGACTAGCGATTTTTTAGCTGGTAGATCCGTCTGCGCCTTGTTCCTGTGCTCAGCTCGTTAAAGAGGTGTGCGCGAAAAAGCATAAACCAGTGGCCTAACATAAATGCGAGAAGAATCCTGGGAATAGCCGGAATGTCCGAGAGCAGCACCTGAAAGGCCTGATAGATCGTGAGCATCGGTAGCAATACTGCTGATGTCGATAACGATAATAATACTGAGAGGTAGTTTACCGAGATCCAAGGGATCAAAATGATAAGAAAAGGAATAAACCACTCTATCCAGCTCTCCCGGTTAAACTCAAACGCGGTACGAAACGCCTGAAGGCTGTCGTGACGGCGTTGATGAATAACCTCGGGAATCGAATTGAAAATCAGGAAGATCCCTAAGCCGTAGCAGGCCGGGATCCACTGCGGAGCGTCAGGATGTTGAAAGCTCGCGCGAAATATAACGTCGCCGATATACAGAATGAAGCCGACTCCGATAATGCAGCTAAAAAGCTCAAAGTCAAAATCTAAAAGCTCCTTGAAGCCTAAAGTATCCTTATTCGTAGTGACAGAAAGCCAGCGGAAGTAGAGCGAAAGAAGTGCCGCGCCTACAAAGCCAAGGACAAAGCCTCCGGGCATGCCCATTGGCGCAAGTATCCCGCTAAGCGCCACGTACACAAGAAACGCAAGCAGTGCGCCGACCAGAAGCACCCAATTTCTAAACAACCCTCGTAGCGCCTTGGTTGCTGCCTCAACATACATCCCAAGGGTGGCCTGTAGTATAAAAAGTATCTCGTTCATTGTGGCGCAGTCCGTCGAGACTCCGGTCCACGCCGTGAGCGACGGTGGCGCCTACCACCACGCCGGCGTCTGCGCTTGGGAGCCCGGCTGTCGTACCCCTCAACGGCATCCGATTCTTCGAGTACCTCTTCTTTTTGCTCACCCTCTTTCGTTTCTCCGTTGAGAAAGTCTACCGTCGCATCAAGCGCGCCGCCGATATTCAGCAGCTCATAAAAAGCAAGAAGCTCAGGGAAAATGTTGCGTCGTTTGAGCGAGCCGAGCCTTACGCTCGAGCGGCGAGTCTGCAGCATATGGTAGTAATAGAGAATCTCATCGATATTCTCGCGGTCCCGTTTTGGCACAGCAAGCCGAGTAAAACAGCTCTTCATAAATGCTGGAATCACGTCAGCCGATTCAAATCGCGATACCGTAATGTCCATCGGAGTTCCGGCGAAAGCATAGAGCGCCACCAACGAAAGAACCGAGGCAACTGAAGGCGCGCGCCCATCTTTGCAAAACAGATCTAACTTTTCGAAAGACTTGGCGCATTGGTTTCCCTCAGATAAGAGGTAGCCATAGTCCCCAGAAATTTCCGGAAGGAGGAGCTCAAGCAGTTTGACCTGATCAAGGAGCCGAAATATAGGCAGGCACGAGCCGGAGAGTAGATCCTTTTTGACCTCCTCAAATACCCGCATCGGTGAGCATGTCAGTAACCGCTCGCGATTTTCGCCAATTGCGGCCCAGAGCGCCGGCTCTATCTCAAACCCCGCGCGGGCAGCGTGTCGGACCACTCGGATAAGTCGGACAGGGTCTTCGATAAGGCGCGCGTTTGGATCGCCGATGATGCGAATTATACCCCGTCCGAGATCTTCCATGCCACCGACATAGTCGATAATAGAAAAGCTCGAAACGTCGTAAAACAGACCGTTTATGGTGATATCGCGACGTTGCGCGTCAGTTACTTCGTTTCCGTATTTGTTATCAGTGGCCAATGCCTTTGGATTTTGGCTGTCGGCATCGTCGGCAACGTCAATCGGATCGGTGAAATCACGGAATGTCGAAACCTGAATGATCTTGCCGCCACCGAAAAATACATGAACAAGTTTGAAGCGTCGCCCAATAATGCGGCTGTTTCGAAAAAGTTCTTTAACTTGTCGCGGGGTTGCGTCGGTTGCGATGTCGTAATCCTTAGGTCGTTTCCCTAAGAGCAGATCGCGAACGCCTCCACCGACGAGGTACGCTTTGTAACCAAAACGCACAAGTCGATACATAATCTTCAGCGCGTCCGAATCGAGATTGGATCGCGAAATGCAGTGTTTATCCCTCGGATAAATCGTCGGAGTTAGTGTTTCAGAAGGGCGAACCATGGTCGAAAAACCTACGCAAATCTATTGAACAGGGTACTTTTAGCACATTTTCTTGTCTGAGCGTACCCGCACATCGCGATCTATAATGTACATGGGAGCTAACTAATTAGAAATACTCGAAAGAGCATATAATTCCGCCAAAAACCAATGAAATTCATAGTTTTACTTACTTTAGGAACCGGACCGCGTTGACGACCTCCTTGCATGAGAGAAGCGTTATCATTGTGAGGTGTGTGTGGTGGTCTCTCGGAAAGAACACTGTGGTGTAAGACGTAAGCAACGAGCCCCAACGTGCTTTCAAGGAGGATAGAATAATGGGACGGCCGGTATATCCACATGAATTATCAGATTCAGATTTTTCTTGGCTCATCAATTCATATCGAGAAAACAATCCGCACGCGGTGCTGGTGGAGTCATCGTGCCTACCGCTCGTGTTGATTAAAGGCGAATCAATCGCCCAATTTAGCGATGAGATTCCAGACGGCGCAACTCCGCCGATTGTTGACGACTCAGAGCTTGATCTCATCGATCGCAGCGAAAAAGAGTAGAACGGAAGAGTTCTCTAGCTGTTCAAGCTCTTCTTAATCTCTTCGAGCTTTTCGAATACGAGTGTCTTGTAGCTTTCCAGCTCAGCCTCGTTTTCGGCTTCGAAGCGCAGCACCAATATTGGTTGAGTATTCGACGCGCGAATCAGTGCCCAGCCACGCTCAAAGTTAATTCGGGCGCCGTCAATTGTTTCGACTCGCTGTTCGGAAAACGCTTTCTTAGCAAGCTCGGGAATTTTGAACTTGATATTTTCTGGGCAATCGATTCGAAGCTCCGGAGTGGAGACCGTTTTAGGAAGATCTTGTAGTAGCTCAGAGACACGCTTGTTGGTATGGCTTACCAGCTCGACCAGTCTCGCAGAAGCGTACAGCGCGTCGTCAAATCCGTAGAAACGGTGCTTGAAAAATATATGTCCGCTCATCTCGCCGGCGAGTTCCGCACCCGTCTCTTTCAGTTTGCTCTTTATAAGCGAATGGCCGGTCTTCCACATGATCGGCTTGGCGCCTTTCTTCTCAAGATCGCTAAAGAGAAGCGAGGAGCATTTCACGTCGGCAACCACGGTAGGTTGGGGCACCGTTTTAAGTATTTCTCGCGCATAAAGAAGTACAAGCATGTCCCCAAAGATGATCGAGCCCTTTTCGTCGACCACACCGATTCTATCGGCATCGCCATCCCAACCAATTCCTAAGTCGGCTTTGGTTTCACGGACCTTCTGGATAAGCGCCTTTACATTCTCCGGTTGTGATGGATCGGGGTGATGATTTGGAAAGCTCCCATCGGGATCGCAAAATAGCTCGATAATCTCAATACCTAAGGCACGAAGTAGCTTTGGGCCTATCATTCCGCCTACGCCATTTCCGGCATCGACCACTACTTTCAGTTTGCGGGGGCCGATATGTGGCTTGGAATTCTTGATTAAATCTTCGAGATACATCTCTTGGATTGGAAGACTTCGCGTAGTTCCCCTTCGATTCGCAAGTTCGGAAGGGAGGGCGAGCATCCGTTTCTTAATTTCTTGAATTTCCTGGCCACTTAAAGTGTCTTTGCCGATTAAAATCTTAAAACCATTCATGTCGGATGGATTATGGCTTCCGGTTACCTGTATCCCTCCACCATAGGGTCCAGTGAATACGGCGAAGTAAAGCTGCGGAGTAGGACCCATTCCAGTGATTGTTGCATCAAGCCCCTCGTCGTTAATGCCGCGCACCAGGGCCTTCGCAAATGGCTCGGACGATGGTCGGCAATCAAAGCCGATTGCTATATTGTTTTTGCCGCGCTCAATGGCCAAACGGGCATAACCTCGACCAAGAATGTAAGCAAGGTCTTCGGTGAGCTCTGTGCCAACATAGCCACGAATGTCGTATTCTCGAAAAATAGAAGATGGGATTGCCATGGTGGCTAATCCTACAACTTTCTTTCAACAGAATAAAGCTTGGGAAGTTCTGAACTAAAGTAGGTATACATCTGCTCTTGGACCTTTTGGGCCTTGAGCTTTTTACGTACATCCTCGCGAATTGCCTGGCTCGACTCATCCGCCTGGACAAAGCGCTCCTCTAGTCTAAAGAGGTGCACTCCGGCAGGAGTCTTCACCGGCATGCTGACCTCACCCTGGGAGAGAGCAAAAACCGCATCGAAGATTTGCGGGCTTAAATCTTCCTGAGCAACAATCCCGAGAGAGCCGCCTTCTTTGCCCTCTGGACTCTCTGAGTATTTGGCAGCAAGCTCTGAAAAAGAATCGCCATCGTCAATTTTTTCGCGAATATTCAGCGCGAGCGTCAGTGCATCTTCTTCGCTTCGCACGTCTACGCGAAGCAAAATTTGAGAAAGTTTGACGGTAGTACCCTTATTTCCCAAGGTGGTGTTGTTTTCTATATATTTATTGACCTCGTCGTCACTAATGCTTACCGAAGATTGAAGATGCTGATTGGCAAGCCGGCTTCGAAGTATTTCGAAGCGCGCGTTTGTCTTTAATTCGTTAAGCGATTTCCCCTCTTTTTTAAGCGCGGCATCAAAGTCAGAAACCGACAGCCCATTTTGCTTGGCGAGCTCTTCGACGTAGCGGGTTATTTCGTCGTCACTTACATTAATATGTCGGACTGCTGCGTCTTCCTCGATTAAGCGCTCCAGAATAAAGTTGTCGAGGACCTCGCGAGCTTGCGGATCTGCAGCCGCCTGTTTGAGAGTAAGTTCCTTCCCTCCAAGTCGAGTATTTAGCTCCTGAAGGGTAATCGGCTTTCCATTCACACTTGCAACCACAGCGTCAATAACGATCGGATCGTCGGCGCAAGCTGAAAAGCTAAGAAACTGAACAATGACAAGGACAAGAATAGGGAAGGGCATAAGCCGTTTCATACGCCAACATATTATTCATGGCAGTGGGCTTAAGCGCAACCTCGGTAATTCGGAGAACTTCTATTGCGGACGGGTCTCAATTCCCTTGATCCGGCCATCTGTGCTTACCTGCTGCGAAGGCGGCGATAGCGTAGAGAAGAATAGCTGCGTCAGCGAAAAAGTAGTGGCCGCGCGAGGAGTTGGCATCGGAATCTGAGTTGAAGGCTCTCTCCACGAGGCAGGTGTTCTGCAATGAGCGCGAAGCCTTTCTACAAGCTGGCGAAAGGAGTTCGCTTTGATGGCCATCCTCCGATCATCGGTCTGGCCGGCAAAGAGCCCGGAGGTGTCTTTAACGAACTTCCATCGTTGTGCGGGAATGTCGACTCTTTCCGGCATCGGTGCTTCAAAAATGCGCTGGTAGTGCTCGCTAAGAATCGCGGTAACAAGACTTCGTTCGCCTGAGCCGAAATTAGCGTCAAATTGCACAGTCGCCTCAACCGATCGGCGAATCTTACTTGCGAAGCTGGCATTGAGCGCAGAGAGCATTTTGTGGATATTAGCACCAACTTAAGGCTAATCATTGTTGATTTTTTGTTAGAAGTTAACGTTTTTATTCTGCAAGTGGTTCGGTTTAATGCTAGGGAACCTCTGAAAAACTAGGTGTTTTGGATTTGCTGGAATTTCGGATGAGATTTGCGAGAAATCAGGTCGGGAAAAACGCAGGAATAGCAGGGCTATTTCGAGTATTTTCCCGACCTGATTTCTCGCAAAGATCGCCGAAAGGCCAGCGAAGACGAAATACATAGTTTTTCAGAGGTTCCCTAGCCCGCAAATCTCGAATTTGGCCGATCTGGACCGCGCCGTCCCGCTAGCCCTTAGACGTATCGCTCTGTCCGATACTCTCGAGCAACGAGCGAATCTTCCAATAAAGTTCCGATGGGTCGCCTGGAGGCGCCTCGCGTAGCGTAAGCGTAAGATTTTTCCCGAATGAATATAGCTTCGGTTGATTCGAGGTAAGTGCCAGAATCTTCGGTAGTTCGATGCGAGCCCGTGGGCTAAATGCCAGGCTAATTCTCTCGGTCGTTCCTTCGGCGCGCGCCACCCCGTAGCTTCTCAGCGTTGCGCGGAGCCGCATAAGTTCGGAAAACTCATAGACTTCGCGTGGAATTGGACCGAAGCGATCGTGTGTCTCGGCGACAAGCTCATCCATCTCCTCGCTCGTTCGCACGGAAGCAAGACGCTGGTAAAGTACTAGTCGTTCGGAAATGTCCGGAATGTACCACTCCGGGATAAATGCGCTAAATCCGAATTTTATCTCAGGCTCGAGAACTTCCTCGAGTTCGATTTCGTCTCCTTTCAGATGTAACACCGCTTCTTTGAGTATTTTACAGTAAAGTTCGAAGCCCACGGCTAGGACATTTCCTGACTGCTCCTTTCCAAGCAGATTTCCGGCGCCACGGATCTCCAGATCCCTCACCGCAAGGTTAAAGCCGAGGCCAAGATCGTCGAGTGATTGAATTGCTTTTAAGCGTTGCTGTGCATCGCTGCTTAGTTTTGTAGCCTTTGGAATAATGAAATAGGCGTATGCCTGCGCTTTACTACGCCCGACCCGTCCGCGAAGTTGGTAAAGTTGGGCCAGCCCATAGCGATCGGCGCGATCAATAATAATAGTATTGGCGTTGGGGATATCGATGCCCGACTCAATTATTGTCGTGGTCACAAGGACGTCAAATTCCTTATTTATAAAACGATGCATGATGTTTTCGAGGTGCACATCGGACATCTGGCCGTGCGCGAATTCAAAGCGCGCTTCAGGGACGAGTTCGCGCAGGCGATGCGTTATGCCGACAATCGAGTCGACTCTATTATGGACAAAGAAACTCTGCCCCTGTCTTTGAAGCTCGCGCAGGATGGCATCACGAGCTAACGCTTCATCGAAAGTCGCGATATACGTCCGTATCACGCGCCGGTCGGTGGGCGGAGTACTAATAATGCTTGCGTCGCGAACGCCGAGAAGTGACATATGCAGAGTTCTTGGTATTGGCGTCGCGGTCAGCGTGAGCACATCAACTTCGCGGCGGAATCGTTTGAGCTGCTCCTTTTGTTTGACGCCGAAGCGGTGCTCCTCGTCAATTATAAGAAGTCCGATATCTCTAAACACAACATCCCGTTGTAGCAGGCGGTGTGTGCCAATAATAATATCGAGCTCGCCCGAAGCTAATGAATCGAGGGTCTTTTTATTCTCGGCGTTTGAGACAAAGCGACTTACCACGCCGATCTTCATTGAGTACCCCTCAAAGCGCGCCTTGAAGGATCGATAGTGCTGTTCCGCGAGTAATGTCGTGGGGACGAGCACGGCAACTTGGCGAGCGTGTTGCAAACATTTAAACGCTGCGCGCATAGCGACTTCGGTTTTCCCAAAACCGACATCGCCACAAACCAGCCTATCCATCGGCTTGTCGCTACCCATGTCAGCGAGTATTTCATCGATAGCCTTGAGCTGGTCGGTGGTTTCATTGAATGCAAAACTGTCGGCAAAGCGTTCGTCCTCCGCTCCTGGCGGCTCGTAACGCCACCCCTTAGCCACACTTCGTTGTGCATAGAGCTTGATTAAGTCACCGGCGAGCGGCAGCACCGCCTGCTTGATTTTTTCTTTGGTATTGACCCAGCGGTTTGAGCCAAGTTTATCGAGTGCCGGCTTCTGACCTTCCGCGGCGACGAACTTTTGAATTTTGGCAATGTTGTGCACCGGCAAAAATAGCTTACTGTCAGCGTAATCTATTCGCAGAAAATCACTTTCGGCATCACCAACCTCTTTGTGCGTGAGACCATGGTATCTGCCGATACCGTAATCAACATGTACAACAAAGTCGCCTTCTTTGAGCTGTGCCAGTGAGCCCAAGAGCTTCTTGATGCTGGTCTTCGACTTTCGAAAGGTACGATAGGATCGTTCGGAAAAAAGATCTTGCTCGGCAATGAACACTGTCTTCTGATCGACGAGATATACTCCCTCCGAAAGATGCCCCACTGCGATAACTACGGGTGCGGGATGCGCCGCGTAGAGCCATTCGTTGACACTGCCTTCTAGTACCGGCGCTTCGACATCAAGATCGAGAAGTGCGCGCTTCACTCGTTCAGCGCGCACCTGCGAGCCGATTGCGATGCACACTCGCGCGCCGTCGCCGCGCACTCTGTTGAGGTAGCCGATCAGCGGCGTCAGTGCGTCACCGCTGCCGATTTGAGTCTTAAGTTTCGTGGTCAATGTAATCAGCGACTCGCAGTGAAGATGCTTGACCTTTTCTTTTTGTTCGTCGGTACGAACCGCAATGTCATCAAAGATGTGGTGCGAAGTCGCGAGTAGCTTCTCGGTCAGCTCAATCCCGCTAAGAAAGAGCTCTTGTCGTGTCGGTATAAGGTAGTGATCTTCTCGAAGACGTTTTTCGCGTTCATCAATAATGTCCTCGAAGTCCTCAAGCGCCTTGAGCAGCTCGGTTTTCTCGTCGAGCACAACTTGAAGGTCGTTCGGAAAATACTCAAAGAGAGTGGAGAACGTCGTGAATATAGCGAGCAATGATTCAGCTCCTGGGATCTGACTGACATCGCGAAGCTGTGCGAGAATGCGCGAGAGCTCTCTCGAAGGAACATCGTACTCTTTACTTCGAGCTTCTAATTTTTGAGTTGCGAATCGGATCTCGGATTCGGAACTTGCTGAGGTGCCAAGTTCGATGAGTTCTCGAACTGGCGTTGCCAAGATGCTTTCTGTGTTGCTTGAGGTGCGCTGCGTCTCAATGTCAAAACGTCGAATTGATCGGACGGTGCCGGACTCAAATTCTATTCGCACCGGCGAGGGCTCGGAAGGCGGATACAGATCGATAACGGTTCCACGTATGGCGACTTCACCGACCTCTTCGACAAGCGATACTTCGCGATAACCGAGACTTTTAATTTTTGCGCTAAGCCCGTCTCGCGATACAATGGAACGAGTTACTACTTTGCATGTGGCGCTCTCCAAGAAACTGACTGGGAGAACTTTCTGCAGTAGCGCTTCGATCGGTGTAACAATAATAAAGCTTTGCGCATGGCGCATTTTAAAAAGCGTGAGTAAGCGTTCAGCAGTGATATGTGGCTGTGGCGAGACAGATTCAAACGGCAGAGTGTCCCATGCTGGAAGCGATGAGATAATTCCGGGCGCGGCAAAAAACTCAAGATCTTCGCGAAGTGTCGCCGCCTGTTTTCGATTCTTGGTAACTACCAGAATTTTTGCATGGCGAGTGCGCTGAAGCTCTGTAAGCAGCCACGGTTTCGCCGAACCTTGAAATCCAATGTAGCGCATTTAGTTACTCGGGTATTCTTTCCCCCACTCCGTGACCTCTGTGTCTCTGTGGTTTAAGTATTTATTAAACCACAGAGACACAGAGGTCACGGAGTGGGGGGCTACCCACCCTCAATGAGTAATTAGCGAGTTTATTACTAACCATTCGATATTACTACAGAATAAACCCTGAAATAATCGATGCCGTCCTTAAATCCCTTAAAAAATCTGCCGATACACTCTACAAGAGGTTCGTACAGGGAGCTTCAATTGATAGTTGAGTTTATTGGGTCGCAGAGTGAACCGATGAACTCTCTCGAAATTTCACGCAGTTGGTCATAATCGCCGATTTTACTTCTTAGGGCAAACGCCTATGGACATCGCACAGCTTCTCCAATTCTCATGTCAAAACGACGCATCAGATCTTCACATCAGCGCCGGCGAGCCACCTATGATTCGTGTGCATGGTGACGTCAAGAAAATTAAAGCGCCCGCTCTTACTGTCGAGCAGACGCACGCGATGATTTACGACATCATGAACGACTTCCAAAGGAAAACGTTCGAAGAGTTTAATGATATCGATTTTTCGATGCAGCTCGGAGAGCTTGCGCGTTTTCGCGTAAACGTATTCAAGCAAAATCGCGGTGTTGGGGCGGTGTTTCGAAAGATTCCGACCAAGATTCTGAGTTTGGAAGAACTTAACATGCCGACGATTCTTGCGGATATTTCTCGCAAAGAGAAAGGTCTCGTCCTTGTTACCGGTCCGACTGGATCCGGTAAATCGACGACGCTCGCTGGTATGATTGATCTGATCAATGATGAGCTCGAGGGCCATATCCTGACCGTTGAAGATCCAATTGAATTCGTGCATCGCTCGAAAAAATGTCTGGTTAATCAACGTGAAGTTGGGCCACATACCAAATCTTTCAATAACGCGCTGCGTGCGGCGCTCCGTGAAGATCCGGATATCATTCTCGTTGGTGAAATGCGCGACCTTGAGACAATTCAGCTCGCGCTTACCGCCGCGGAAACTGGTCACCTTGTGTTTGGTACACTGCATACCTCGAGCGCGCCTAAGACTGTTGACCGTGTTATCGACGTGTTTCCACCTAACCAGCAGGCGCAGGTGCGCGCGATGTTCGCCGAGTCGATTCAAGCAATTATTACCCAGACGCTCTGCAAAAAGATTGGTGGAGGTCGAGCCGCCGGGCTTGAAATACTTATTGGGACGACCGCAATCAAAAACCTCATTCGTGAGGGTAAGATCCACCAAATTCCGAGCGCGATGCAAACCTCGCAAGGCATCGGTATGCAGACCATGGAAATGCATCTTAAAGAGCTTGTCGACAGAAATATAATCACCAAAGAAACAGCTATTGAAAAAACTGGTAACCAAGACCTCTTTAAAGAAGAAGAAGAGGGAATCGCGGCTTCGTCACCACGGAGAAGATAGTCGGGGAGCGCGCTGCGGGATAATTAACGTTGAGGAGAACGAACCATGCTCGATATTACTAAGTTACTTAGCGTGATGGTGGAACACGACGCATCCGATATTTATCTCACCGTCGATAGCCCGCCAATGTATCGAATTAATGGTGCCGTTCGTCCGGCTGGCAATCGTTGCCTTCAAACAACCGACACCGAGCAGCTTGCCAACAGTATCATGAATGACAAGCAGCAGCGTGAGTTCATGGAGACCAACGAGATGAATTTGGCGCTGTATTATCAATCCTTGGGCAGATTCCGCGTCAATATTTTTCGTCAACGCACCTTCATGGGAATGGTGATACGTCAGATAAAATCTAATATCCTCACGATTGACGATCTTGAGCTCCCGCAGGTGCTAAAAGATGTCTCGATGACGAAGCGCGGATTAGTGCTGCTCGTCGGCGCGACGGGTTCTGGAAAATCAACAACGCTTGCGGCGATGATTGATTATCGTAATCAGAATAGTGCCGGCCATATCATCAGTATCGAAGATCCGATCGAATTTGTTCACGTGCATAAAAAGTCAATTGTTACTCAACGTGAAATCGGCATGGACACGCAGTCTTATCACATTGCGCTCAAAAATTCTTTGCGACAGGCGCCTGACGTAGTGTTTATCGGCGAAATTCGCGATCTTGAAACTATGGAAGCGGCGATTACATTCGCCGAAACCGGGCACCTTTGTTTGGCAACGTTGCACAGTAACAACGCTAACCAGGCGATGGAACGAATCATGAACTTCTTTCCTGCGGAACGGCACGCACAGATCTATATGCAGCTCAGCCTCAATCTCCGAGGAATTATCAGCCAGCGGCTCGTGCGATCAGTCGACGGTGGTCGAGTCGCAGCAATAGAGATACTACTCGACAGCCCGAGAGTTAAGGATCTTGTACATAAGGCCGCAATTGCCGAGTTAAAAGAAGCGATGGAAAAAAGTACCAACTTTGGTATGCAGACGTTCGATCAGTCGCTATTTGATCACTACAAAGCTGGAAAGATCACTTTGGAAGAAGCACTTAAAAATGCAGATAGCGCGAACAATCTAAGGCTTCGTGTCAAACTCTCTGAAGAAGGGGCCGCAAGCTTCGAGAAAGATAAACGTGCCGCGGCAGGTCCTGCGCCTAAGAATGATAACAAGGTCGCTGATGCGCCGAAGGGCGAGGAGCTAAAGCTGCATCTTGATATGTAGCAGTGTATCGAAGGGGCTCGACGGAGGCTGCTAAATATCAATGGATTCCAAGCCTTACGGCACAGTTGCGTACGAATGTAGTTGGTCCATAATCGCCCTTCATGGGTATTTTTGAGCTTCATTTCTCAACTCGCGGCTCGGCCGTGGAGCTTGTCCGTACCCGATTTTCGCACCCAACCTTGCCCACCCTGTTGGAGTGTGCGCGCGGCCGTGGAATAGGGGCACATTCGCACCTCGGTGCATTTCAGTGGACCAGCGCGGTGCAGGCCCTTGCGGTTTTGATGTTACGAAGTGCCGCTGCGTTATCCAGCGATCGTAATGGCGTGTTGCCCACGCTTCAAGGAAGCGCCGGATCGTTTGCGTCTTCGCTCGATTTTAGTATTCGAAAGAATAGCTCTTGGCTGCAGCAGATGTTCGGAAAAAATGCGCATGGCCGTGTGCTTTCGCGACGACTCTTCCCCCGGGCAAATTCCGGCATGAAACGGGTTGGACCGGTTACTGTAGGCGTGAATCGGATGCTCCTCGGTGAGATTGAAATTTCGATCTATGTGAACGGAGAGCTTGAAAGTGATCCCGCACGGCTCGCCACGCTCGCTGCTTCGATAGAGGCAGATTGGCGTCCGCATCACCAATCATCTCGCACCTCGCGTTGTGCCGAGCAGCTCTCGGCTGAAAGTGAGTCTGAAATTTCTCGCGAGCAAGCAATACGCCCTTTGCTCTCGGTTGTAATTCGAGACGAGATACTTTCTTCATTGCGAATGACTGATATTTTTAGCGAAGCTGGTTTTCAGCATGAAGCTGAGCGCCTTGCAAATTGCCGCGCTTTCTCTTCGATGACGGGTCGACATTTTCGCCCCTTTTCGGAGCTTGATTATTTCATTGGCCGTCGTCAGCGTGATGTGAGTTTGCAGGAAGACGAAAATGTGCGTCGGCTTCTTACCCAGGATCCGCCGATTCGAGTCGGCCTTGCGGTGATTCCCTCGGCTGCTTCGGCGCTTTTTTACTATTTAAAGCTGATCAAGGGATATAACTTAGATTTTCAGGTTAGTGCAGTTGATACCGGGCAATTGGTACGGAGTATCTTATCACAGTCTGATTGCGAGCTCCCCGATCTTTTCAGTATGGGCGCGCCATCGGCGGCGAGATTATTTGCGCTGCCGACCAAACATGAATATCGACCGTTCATGTTGTTTCCGAAATTTAGTGCGCGTTTTGTCGCGTCCCCAGGATTGCGCAGGAACCCTAAAAATCCGTTCGAACATCCTTGCCGCTGTGTTGGTCCAGAGTTTTATGTTGAGCGCCTCGAAGACGCAGGTGTGCTTAAAGAACGGAAGATGAAGCTTATTGTGCAATCGCCTTCCGAAATTTTTCAATCGATGAAAGTGGAAAATGACGATGGGATTGCGCTTCTTTTCGCGCCGCATCACCAGATAAATGTCGCGCTCAATAAGTGCCGTTACCTTGACGACAGGTATTATCCGCTCGCCCTTGAAAACAGTATCGCAGTGGCGCACAGCGCGTTTCTCGGACAAAAGGCGCGTGCTGAGGCGCTGTGTGTGGCGCTTCGAAACGCGTGGATAACGCTTCGAAACGGCGGGCCAGAGTTAGATACTATTGTGGGATTTTTTACCTCGGATCCCGGCTATATGCGTCCGCTATGTAAAGCGGCGGGCATAACCTCTGGCGTGACTCCGCTCTTCGCGGAGAGCGCCGTCGGCTAACCTTTGAGTACATTCCCAGTCCATGCTACCTTTATGGGTAGTGTGGGTAGACGGAGAGCTTTTGTTTAAGGTTATTCCAGCGATCGTATCTGTCTAGTATCTAAATCGCTTCTCTTCATATCGATACAACTGCGCAGCCTTATCGCGAGGTGAGTTGTCCCTTGAGCTTTTGAATTGCTTATATCCTTCGAAATCTTAAGGGACATCTCTCCGAGCGATGTTCAAAAGGGCTAACCCAAAGTTGGGTCTGTCTCTGGTATGGCTCGGAACCGGTAGGATTCTAAGGATCTAACCGCACGCCGGGTGATTAGCTAATGTGCGGAAGAAAGCAAAACCAATGAAGGAGACATGTGTGGTCGGAATGGCCAAGCCTCAGGCTTGGTTGGTGGTTGGCATCGCAGCGCTGGTCTACATTGGCTTCGGTAGCCTGCCGAAGCCCAGTATGGACTATACGTTGCCGGTGGTGGCCACGGTTGTTGCCGCCACTGCGGCGACTGAGGTGCTTGCACCTCCGGTCGCAGTCGGTGGTGGGGACGACGCGGCGTACAACGCCCTTTTGGGGGCGTTTTTCGCAAGCACGGCCTGTCTGTGTGCCGAGGAGCTTGCAGCGTGGACATCCACGCACGACGAGCTCCCGGCGGCGCTGAACTGTGGTGGTCACTTCGGTGACCACTGCGCGAAGAAGAAGGGAGCAGATATTGCGTTCTTCGAGAAAGCGGGGCACTGGTATGACCATAAGGACGCGATCCAGCGCCCATGGCGTATCGGATACGCCGCGAATTGAGTTGTGAATTGTCATGCCGCGGGAATGTCCAAACCATTCCCGCGGCATTAAGTAGGTTCGAGAAAGCTCTCGTCACTCACACCGCACTTTCAACTTTCAGTGCAGCTGTGCTGAAGATCTTGCAAGGCATCTTCGACCTGACTCAGATCGCGGCGTGCCCGTTTCGAGAGCGGCTGGCGATCAAAAACATCTGAAACTTCGTAGAAATCGTTTCGAAGATGGCTCAATTCTTGATGTACCTGCGAAGCCGAGAGCCGCGACCACTCAATCTTATTGTGAAAGTAGGAAGCCTGGCTTACAAAATGACGAAGTTTCTCAAGCGCATACCAATGAACGTGATTTGAGAGCTCGTCGTCGATCTGATCAAGCGCTTCGCGCGAGCGATCCTCAAGCACATGTGCACGGGTCATAAGCCTCTCATACTCCGCGCGGGAAGTTTGCGGCGCATAGTTGGAATTTCGCCGCAAATCTTCAACATAGCAGACGCTGCCCTCGCGCCAGTCTCGGCAATATGTCTTTGGTATACCTTCGGTCTTACAGCTAAAAGGGCAGGAGCGACCTTCAAGGCGACCGCGCGGTCCTTGCGGATAATACGCCGGTTCGCGAACTGGCGGAGACCAGTGCGGATGTCCCCTGGGTTTTGATTTTCAAGGATCTGCAAACGCGTGAAGCGGGATAAGTATCGCCGCGCAGGCGCTTAAGAAAATGTGCGAAGTGCTTTTTGTCATACAATACTCTTAAGAAGAAACATTACTGTGTAAGACGCTAGAAGCGCCGCGAATATTCAGTGTAGCGAGTTGACTTGTTTAAGCCGGCCCCGATCAATGTAGGTCGGCCGGTGTATATTAGAATTATGTTAGAGATGTTTTTGTAGTTCCAAATTAAGGAGATTATTAGCAAAGTGTGGCTCCCATGCCCCGGCCGACCATCGTGCATATCTCTGTGCAAGATCCTGCTCATATGACCGGCGGGCAAGGAGTTCATGCGTTGCACCTTGCGCGAGCCCAGTTAGCACTCGGCTATGAAGTTATATACTACTCGATACGTTTGCGTGGTGAGCCGTCTCTTGAGCAGTACCATTTCCCCGAGGGCACGTTGACTGTGCATCGTTTCTCAGTCAGTGATTCTGAGCATATCGATACTCCGTATCATGGTTCGGAGGCTGTGCAGTACTCGCGGCAGTTTGAATTCGTTGATTCCTTTGTTGCGGAGTTGCGTCGTCGCTGGACTCCTGACAGTTGCCTTATTAATCTTCACGGATTTTTTCATGTACCCCTCGCCGCGCATCGGCTAAAAGATTACCGCGTCCTTAGCACCTACAATCTCCTTTTGAGTGAAAGGATGCGAAGAACTGGTGAACAAAATCAGGATATGTTTTGGCGCGTGCGTGCCGGCGAGATTGCCTCTTTCTTCGCAAGTCCGGCGATTCACGCAATCGCGCCCGGAATGAAGGAAGAGATACTTCATGTTACTCGAGATTGTGCGGATCCGCGCTGTCGCGATGAGCTTGCACGTTATCCACTTCGAGTTCCCGAAGACCCGGAAGTAGCGTTTGCTGAAATTGAAACGAAAATCTCCGTTGTCGCCCATGCGGTAGAATCGATCTTTCTTGATCAACCGATAGCTTCGGGTGTGGAGGATACGGTCGGCGCGTGGGGCAGGGTGTCCCCGGAGAAAGGATTTGAATATCTTATTGAAGCTGCGGCGCAACTCCCGGAACTGCGCTTTAAGATTTGGGGAACGAGCGGTGACGCCGAGCGTTCGCGGCGCGCCTACAGAGAACGACTGGAATCGATGGCACACGAGTGTCCGAATGTCTCGCTCGATTTTCGCCCTGGTGGTATTCGCGGCGAGGAGCGTATTGCACTAGTTGATTCGGTGGCGATAGTGGTTGTGCCATCGTCGTATGAACCTTTTGGTCTGGTAAATCTCGAAGCACTGAGTCGCGGCAAGCCAGTGGTTACCAGTCTGAGCGTGGGAGGCCGCTACATTATGGGAGGTGATTCCGAAGGTGCTTTGCCCTGGGGCTATCTTGTTCGATCGGACTCGCAGCTATTTGCAGCGGCAATTCGAGATGCTCTTAAGAGCTACTTTGCTTTGGCCGGCGCGAAACGGCGCCTGATGCAAGTTGCAGCACGAACACGGGCTGAAAGCTTTCCGCGTTATGAGCCGATGGCGCAAAAGCTAATCGAGATTATGGAGCGGAGCCGTGCTTGAGGTAGCGGTATTTTCACTTCTTTACTTCCTCTTTGTTTCCCTATCTCCTTTTCCGCTCTGGCGAAACTATTGGAAATTATGGGGACATGTACTTTTTGATTATAGCGTCACCCTTGGATTTCGCGCGAGATTTCGACAGGCGCTTTATCTCGCACACTTTTTGCTGCTTGCGCCGATTTGTGGGATTTTTTTCCTTCTCGATGAGATATTTTTTCGCGACTATCGGGCCACGTCGCTTTCCGCGGTCGTGATTATCTTCGGCCAGCCGCGAAGCGGTACGACCTATCTGCATCGACTCATCGCTGAAGATAGCCAGAACTTTGCCGCGGTGAGACACTTTGAGTGGCGCTGGCCTTTTATTTCTGCGTTGAAACTCTTTCGACTGTGCCATCTTGATCGCCTTCTTGAGAACGTAAACTATTGGCCGAAAAATTTGGCCGGACAAAGAGCTTCACTAATGCATGCCGATAGGTTGGGTGATTGGGAGGAAGAGGGGATCTTTCTTGAAGAGCGAATGCTGTCGCACTACTTTGTGTATCGACGATTTCCCTATCCGCGGCTTCTTGCCTCGCTGCATGCCTATAATAAATTATCGGAATCGGCACGCGCGAAAATGTGTCGGGAGTATCGGCGAGTGCTGCGAAAAATTATCTACCTTAAAAAGCCGCATATTGGTTACGTTGGAAAAGAGAACGAAAGCATGCGCTTTTATATGCAGCTTGTGATTCCCGAGCTTGTTGCGATCGGTATTACTCGGCCGAGCCGAGACTCATTGAGCTCGTATGTTGCCCTTTCACGAACTTCAACCGAAGCGAAGCTAGGTGTCGATCCGATTCACCTTCAGCATTGGCATAAGAATAATGTCTGGAAACGTCGCCAGGAGTGCCGCTTGATGCAGCGCTACTTTTTGAGGCGTCAGGGTGCCGCGGCGCAAACTGTGCTCTTACATTACGAACTTTTGATGACTGATCCTGAGAGCACTCTCTTGGCGCTATATGCTCGATTTGCTTGGCAGATGCCAAAAAACCTGCTCGGCCGATTCAATGGAAGTCGAGCCCAGCCCTACTTTTATGAGATTATCAGGGAACCTGGATTCGAAGAGTATGACCGTTTTGTAACTGAATGTGCGAATTATCATCGGGATCTTTTGGCTGAATTTGCTCTTTCACGGGGCTTCCAGCTACGGGGGCATAATTTGCGAAAAACGTCTCTAAAAGCGACTAATAGCGACAGCGTGCCAATGAAATTTGCTTAACTACCAAGATCCGCTATCATTTTCTTCACATGCAACAGTTTGAACAGAATAGGGCGGCGGGCCAGGCTCGCGAGAGTGAGGTCTCCGCACGGGGACAGCGCATGGGTCCGCAGGTTGCCGCGACTCGGGTGCTTAGTCAGCAGCGCATAGGGACACATCTGCTCCCCTCAAAGTTTGAGCTCACTGTCGTTCCTTGCCATAACTCTCCGCAGAAACTCTCGGTGATCCTTGATCCCTTGGGGAGTGTTCGGCTGTCGGGTGATTTGCCTCTTAGCGGCCTCGCATCACAAAGGTATGTAGCACGAGCATCGGGACGCGATCTCGCTGTTTTCGAGCTCGATTTCAGTTTTTCTTCGCAGTCCGTAAAATTGCAGGGCGTAAGCGGCTTCAAGCCTTCGAAACGGGCACAGGAGTTTGTCGTTACTGCAGTTGAAGAATGGATCAAGCAGCGATTTGGCATGAGTTGGACTCGTGAAATATGCGAGTCTTTTGATCCGGTCCTCGCAACTGAACGCGAAGCTGCCGCGAATTTCTCGGCACGTATTCAACTCGTGAAAACGCTCTTAGGCGACTCGAGAAACTTACGTCGCTCCACGAGCTTCGGCATGACACAGGGTTTACTTGAGGCCTGTACGAAGCTTGATCAGGCCGTTGCAGTGCTGCCGGAGCTTATCGGAAAGTGCAGCGACACGCAGAGCGATGAGCTATCAAGGCTTGCGAGCGCGACAATTTTTGCCCATGGCTTTAACTATTTGCGGCTCGCGCAGGCGCTGCCATTCGCTCCGGCGCATAGCGCAACACGAATTGCCTATCTCCAGCGCGCGCTCTCTTCACTTGAACAATCAGTTGACCTTCGTGATTTTGGCCATGAGGGACATAGCCTCGTGGAGATTTACACCGGAATTGTGCGCGCGCATGCGGAGCTTGCGCGAACGATAATGATGCCTATTCAGCAGGGCGATGCGACTGGCACTCCCGAGGATATCATTGCGCCGGCGCTTTATCATTTTCACGAAGCTCAGGCCGCATGGGATCGTGCTGCGGAATTGAGTGGTGCCGGAAATTTTGCTCCACTTCGCCGTACTCATGACGAAGTTGTAGCTCTTCATGGAGAACTCCAACGCGTTGTAACTCACGGTACCAGCTCAAATGTAATCTTGGTGAGTCACGCGCTTCGAAAGCTTTTAAATTCGAGCCAATGGGGCAAAAGCCGAATTTTAGAAAACATCCTTGGTACGGGGCAGTCTGTGCCCGGAAGCGGACGAGCTCTTGTACATGTGCATGGCGCAGAGTTTTTCGGCTATGCGTTTGCGGCGGTACCTCTTGTCGGTGAGCGAATGGTGCAGCTGCTTGGCGAGAGCAGTGCCCGAGTCGCGGGATACTATTTTGAGGAACGCGGCATCGTAAAGCCCGGTGCGGAGCTGGATCTGATTATCGAAGTGCTCAATTCTCAGAATCGGCTTGGCCTGCAGAAGGGATTTTATATTGTCGAGGTCAAGTCGAGTCTTGTGGCGACTTCCGTTGAACATTGGAAACGCTTTAATGCGATTGATAAAGTTCAGCAGCAATTGAATCGGCAGGAACAGGTTCGGGCGGCCTTTCTGAATAGAGGGGTTCCGTTGCCTGAAGTGTTGCTTGCGTTTGCCGGACCATTGATGGAAGAGAGTCCCACGTTGGGTAACAGAACCGGACTTGCTTGGCGCGATATTTCTCTTAGGCTTCAGTTCTTCACGGAGGTGGCTCGCCCCTCGAAGTTTCCGCCGTTGGACGTTGTAAGAAAGCTTGCAGACGAGGAGCATGACTTGTCGAAGATTTTACTTCGATAAAGTAGGTGGTACCCTAAAGAAATAGGCAGAAGCACTGTCTGAGCCTTTGCTCCCTTGCTATCACGAATGACGACGATGTTCTGACCCCAGTCTACGCCATAGAGTAGATGTGCGATTAGCTTCTGTGTCGATCCTCGTTTCAATGTGAGAGAACGTGAGCAACTTCGTCTTTTGTAGATACTTTGGGAGGGCGTGGCTTGCGTTTTGACATCGAAAATTCTCGAATCCCTCAAGGTCTATTTTGAGAACATCACGAAATAGAAATACTAATTCGGGCTGGCCCATTGTTTTTGGATGGCGGCGATGATGGAAGCGAATAAACTTTCGACTCCTGCAATCTCTCATACGACTACATTTCGTCGAAATTGAGGAAAAGTTATTTATATTTTCGAGCCCAGGATCAACAGACTCTCCAGGATCCACAAAGTGACAGGTCCCCGTGCCCCTGGAATCCGATATTTTTAGTGAAAAATCAAGTCGAGGATCCACAGGTGTTTTCGTCTAAGAGGCGGAATCTCGCAAGGTTTTGAGCGAGTTGTTTAGTGTCTGGAGTAAGAATAGGATGAAACGAGGGCGCTATAATGAACTGGTTATCTGGCTCCTGCCCGATTCTATTATGAAAATAGCAATTACCCACGGCACAGGAGGAAATCCATCGATTAATTGGTTTCCTTGGCTGTCGCAAGAACTAAGAGCACTTGGGCATTCAGTTATTGTTCCGGCATACCCAACGCCGGAACGTCAAAGCCTGAATAATTGGTTTTCAACATTCGACGAAGAGTTTGGCTTTCCTAATCTTACAAAAGAGACTGTCCTCATCGGCCACAGTATTGGTGCAGCCTTCACCCTTCGCTTATTGCAAGAAGCTAATGAACCGATAAAGGCGTGCTTCTTGGTTGCTGGCTTTACTCACGAACTGGGACTTCCAGAGTACGATGTGCTCAATCAAACATTTATAAGGGAAGTGTTCGATTGGCCTTACCTGCGCTCACGCGCAGGCAAAGTGTTTGTGTATCATTCAGAGAACGATCCATATGTTCCGCTGAAATTTGGCGAGGAAATCTCAAATGCACTGGGGACGAAACTGACCCTAATCCCTGGAGGTGGCCACCTCAATTCCGAGACTGGATTCACTAAATTTCCAAGAATTCTTGACGATTTGAAGACCGTGCTCACATGAAGTCAGATAACAGAACCTACCATCTCAGTCACTACCTTTGAAGTAATTCGCTTGTTCGAGGTATACTGCTGGTCGTGACGAGATGTAAGTAAACGTTAGATTGCCTGTATGCGTATATTCTTGATTTGTATCTTGTTAGCCCTGCCTGACTTTGTAAGGAGTGAGCAGCCCGCCCAGCGACCGAAAGGAGAACCGTCAGTGTTTGGTTTATTCAAAAAGCGAATCTCGATTGACGAGCAACTGCATGCTCTACGAGCAGCAGGTATTATCTTGAATCCTGGAGTTACGGAGCAGGACCTTTTGGCGTTCAATTCTAAGGAGGACTTAGAGAAAGAACCGTACAAGGGATTAATCGAGGTGCTTGGTATTGAGATAGAACGAGAGCCTTATACGCCCGTAACCAATACAGTGTGGATGTGCGACTATGAACGTATTGAAGATCACGGAGCATACAAAGACGTCCTTGAACGACTAGAGCTGATGACTGGAAAAGCATTAGGGCTCACCGATATTAAGGACTTTGTCGATATTGAAAAAAACATTGCCTGGGTAGAATTCAAGTACTTAAACAAAACAGTTCATTGGGACGCAAAAGTTGACGATGACTGGCTCGACCCTTACATACTAGTTAAGTATGACGGGCTACTACGCCAGTCGGGAAAGGGCGTACGAATTTATTCCAACCATAATGACTTTGGCCAGGTAGCTTTTCTTGCGGCTTTTACTGACGATCAACTCAAGACTTTTGCAAAGCTGAGCAAGGTGAGAGTAGAACCAATTGAAAAACAAGCATAACCCAATTTACTATCTCAGTCACGACTCATGGAGTAAGTTACGAAATCGTAGTATATTGCCAGTCGTGACGAGATGTAAGTAAGCGTTCTCTCTGTATGACTATGCAACAGCTAGGCGCGAGCTGGTTATTGAAATGTTATCGGCCTCCAACTCAAATCATGCCGTGAACTTATTTTCCACTCCTCTTGGTTCCATTTCAGCAATTACACGCGAAGGCGCTAGTCCCCTCATTATTTTGCTGCATGGTATGCAGGGGGCTAAAGAGCTCTTCTCTTCGCTCTTGCACGCCGAATTCCTCGAAAGGCACGAGCTCCTCATTCCTGACCTCCCGGGTTGGGGCCAATCCACTCCGTCGCCAAGGTGTAACTATTCGATTGAAGAATTTGCAAAATTGGTTGAATCGCTTGCGCAATCGTCGAGTCAAAACGAAGTGATCGTGATCGGGCACAGTTTAGGTGCAATGATTGGAACTTACCTTCTGGCTTCTCGAGTCTTAAATGTTAGAGGCTTAGTCTCGCTCGAGGGTAATCTTAGATTATCGGATTGCGGGGCGAGTCGAGAAATCGCAGCTAAAACAGAAGAGGAATTTATTGCCCACCACCTGCCCCGCATGCTCGATGAGTTGGTGACCTCATCATCACCGAGCGCGAAATTTCGGCTAGAATCTCTGAAGCGAGCAAAACCTCAGGCCTTATATCGCATTTCACATTCCATAGTTGAGGAATGTCGCAGCGATCGAGCGTATAAAGCATTTGTCGAGAGTTCTGTTCCTCGACTTCTGCTCATTGGCGAGAAAAGCAAATTTGCGACGCGTGACTTTACTGGTAACGCCGAGGTAGTAGTCGTTCCAAATTCAAGTCATTTTCTGCTTCACGATAACTTTGATTTTGTAAAATCTTCGATAATTGGCTTTTTAGATAGAAATTACAGCCGATAACAATGCCCGAGCACCTTCGTCGGCTGTTGAGTAGGGTGACATTTGCGAGTAAAATCAGAGAAAGCCGAGGAGGTGTCGACGTTATCAGCTTCGTATGCTACCGCCAAGTGAAACTGATGCATAGCTAATCGAAACAATTACCTGGTGGCTTATGATGCTACTAAACTCAGGAAAAGCAACGTTCGATGTGATTCCGTCAAAGAAAGGTGGGGCATATCCCGACTATAGTGGGATTTGGAATGCGCTCAAGCCATGCAGGGAACTGTCAATTCCCCCATTTTTTAGACAGTAGTAACGCAAAGAAGCAGCCCTGGCTGCGCGGAGCGGAGCCGTCAGGCGAGCTCAAGCGCAGCGCAGCCAGGGCGGTAAGCAACAGCACGAATGGGGGGTGCGGGGGGAGACTCACAACTTGTGGATAACTCGAGCTGCTGCCTCTCCCACGCTTCGCGAAATCGTGCGGGGGACATCCTAAGTTTGGTTTTGATTCGAATATTCGAAAAGTAGTTGAGCTGCGCATAAAGCTCTTCAAGCAGATCGGCGTATATGTCGAACCGTTCAAAATCACCGAACTCTACTTTGAATCGTCCGAAAAACGATTCTTGCGCACCATTGCACCATGGCGCTCCTTTTGGATTCATTGAGATGGTAACTCTTTGTGCGGTCAGCCACGCACGAACATCCTCGGATGCGTACTCACTGCCCTGATCGGAGTGGAACCACTGTGGCACCACTCCGGTTCTGCGAATGGCTCTTTCGATAGCCAGTCGCACGAAAGCGGCGTCATGACGACGTGAAATGTTAAAACCCAGCACTTCGCTGGTATACGCATCGAGCACGGTGCACAAGTATACCAACTCCCCTCGAAATGAGATGAAGGTGAAATCACTTGCCCAGACTACGTTTGGCGCAATGGGAGAGAGCTTCTCTAGAATGTTCTGATGCTCCAACGGCGCGCGCCCCTCATCGTTTGGCTTTCTCGGCGTCTTGGAGCGTCGAGCAGGCTTGAGCCCGAATTTACGCATTACCCGAGCTGCTCGCTTCTCATTAATTTTTAGCGCTATCGCAACGCGGGGCGAACCGTATCCAGGATTCCTGGCCATCAGCGCCTCTATGCGGCGCCTGAGCGCTTCATCTTTCTCCGGAATTTTTCGGTGGTAGTAGAGACTCGACCGACTCACGCCTAGTTCATGTGCCAGTCGAGTCTTTGACCCACGCTCAGCGACCGACACGACGCTGATTTCTTTTCTGCGTCTCTGCCTCGTAGGTCAGCTGCCCCACGATCCGCAGGAGTGCTTCGTTCTCTCGCCGCAGCCGACTCATTTCAAGTACCTGGCCCGCGCCCTCGGTCGTGTCGCGCTCCAGCCACGTTCGCACGGTCATTTCGTTGATCCCGTGCTGCCGAGCTACCTCCGCCACTTTCTGCCCCCCGCGTATCTTGCCCACAACTTCCGCTTTCACTTCCTTCGAGTATCTCTTGCCCATACACTGGTCTCCTTATCAGATTGAGTTACCAGTGTCCAAAATACGGGGGGAACATCAAACACCATAAGCTCGGTGACGGCTATATGGGTCGAATAGAGGACGGCGTGGAACGAATCGGGATAACTCTTCCCAATAAGATACAGGTCTTCGTGGTCCTAAAGCGAGATCATTTGGATGTGTCGCGAGCTTCCGGATGTATAGAAGTTACGAATGATTCGAACGAAGTCCTCAAGCGTGTTCCGTTTGTGGAGGTAGATCGGATGTTACAAGAATTCAATAATGCGGTATATCGATTCAAAGGAAACAGCCGATAACTAAATTTCAGGACCACAGGCACAAACGGTCGGTACTTAATTTGAGGATTGTGGTGCCGCGGTCTGAAAAGCGTTCTCAGCCTCATTAGAGAAATTGGGTGAACTTAACCTTTCGTGACTACCAAGATAGTGATCGAGAACGCCTTATCGAACTCATCGAGCAATTTTGGGACGATCTCATCGCGATGGATCCCTATGGACGCATGATTCACGAACAAGACTATGGCGAGGTGTATACCCACGAGCTTCTGAAGAGATTTCATACTTCTGAGGGTAGATTAATTTGGGCATGTTCGGACGCAAAACCAGTTGGCTTTGTGGTAACCGAGATCGAAATCCAATCTGCACAGAATCAAGTAGAGGTGGGGACAAGCCGCGCTGGAAGAGTTTTAGAGCTATACGTGCTTCCAGAGCATCGAGACCACGGCATAGGAAAGGCCCTCATGCGTGAGGCGGAGCTGTCACTTCGGAGTTCTGGGTGCGATACAATCAAAATTGAGGTGTTTGCACCAAATGAAGGCGCGCGCCGTTTCTACAAATCTTTGGGCTATTCCGAGTGGATAGTAGATATCTTTAAGCGCCTCAAGTAGGCTGTGGAGGACACGATTGAGAACCACATCGCGCTAGAGTACGGTGCCGGTTTGGAGTACAGTCGCGAGTGGTTTCAAAGGGTTTATGGGTGCGAGAAACATATGCTAAAGTTGATTGGACAAGGCGATCTCAAATATCCTAATGGTTCTAGGCTACCGCGCGAAGAACCACGAAAAACGTCCGATGTTCACGTCCAACCTCTTTCCTTGGCCGATGCTAGGCGCCTGTTGCGAGATCAAAGTCACGAGAAACACTACGTAAGTGGCGAGGAACCCTCAGCGGAAGTCCTGTCTCTCGTCGAACAATGCCTCCAGATAAGTGGCCCAGGTGAGACCAAGGCACTTAGACTAACTTGGGAGGGGAGAGAAACCCCCGGCTCGGTTAAGATCGGTGATCGGATAGCGGCTTCATTTGTGAAGGGAGTGGCTTATTCAAGTGATGGCAAAACCTTAGGATATTACGTACGTGCTGTTATTTTTGGAGGACAGCAGGGAAACTCCCATTGCCTAGTGCTTTTCACTACCTCAGCAGTTGTCGAGAAAAGCATCCTTAACAAAACGCTGCGTGACGAGCTGCGACCACCAACAGAATTAGATAATTGAAAGTGCCCTTTGTTCGCGGCCGCGAGGGCGTGAGCGTTATGCCCTGAATTAAATGAGGAAATCGGTGTCATGGCCCAATAGGCGAACTTAGTAGAAGATAGACGTCGAATCGACTTATTAGTTCCAAGCTCCTTGGAAGAGGCCAAGAGAGAATTTTCAGAAACCCATGGGGATCGCTTGGCTGATCCCGAATTGCCGTTGGACCAGAGATTATCGATTGTTGATTCGTCTGAAAATCACCGACTTCGGACGGAGATTGGCACTCTCGTAGCGGATAAACTTAAATCGAGTCGGGCATAACAAGCCACTGACCGAGATTCTCATTGAGTAGTTCTACAAATGGCGCGATAATTTGAGACGAACTCGTTGGTGAAAAGTTATCGCCTAAACCATAAATGACAGCATGCTTTACCTTATAGGAGGTGCAAGTCGATCTGGCAAAACGCTCGTCGCGCAATATTTGCTCGAAAAACATCAGGTGCCAAGATTTTCGGTGGACTACTTTACTACTGCGCTGCAGCGAGGCAATCCGAGTCTCGGAATTAGACATGAGGAAAACCGCGTTGATCGTTCCAATAAATTGTGGCCGTATCTTAAGCCGTTGTTGTCTAATCTATTACACGAAGAACCCTCATATACGGTCGAGGGTGAGGCGCTTTCCCCTCGCCTCGTCAGCGAATTTCTAGATGAAAATCCAGACCGCGCACGAGCTTGTTTTCTGGGTTATTCCAGCTCCGACCTGGAAACAAAATTGGCTGACACCAAAACATTTACTGGTCGAATAAATAATTGGATAGCCGGAGTTTCGCCAGAAGAAGTCCGTAATTGCATCGCAAGCGGCATACAGGACAGTCGCGATCTCGAAAGAGATTGTACAGCGTATAGATTACAGTTCTTTGATATCTCCAGCGATTTTCATAATAATATTCAATTGGTGGGAAATTTCCTCAAGAATGGAAGTCTAAAAGAGCTATAACAAAGCCCCGGAGGCGATCTTGGCCCGCGTAGATTTGCGATCCTTCAAGTGGTACAGAAGGGCAGAGGTGCCTCAGGGCAGCCGTTATACCCTCTACCCAAATGACGCGGTTTGTGCGGAATGCACCATATCATATATTGAGGACCTTTTTGTATTTGCCTAAATTTGTTGCCGGGTACTTGATGTCTTTGCTGCTCGGTTGAGTGGATGCCTTCGAGTTGTTGTTGGAAAGAGCCTTGCGGGCCAATGGTTGGCTTGGAGGGCTCTTCCCACCTCAACAAGAGAAAGGAATAAACTCATGAGTACCTATTACGTCACGTTTCAGATCGTGGTTCCCGATGGCAGTTTCGGCGGAGCAGGACTTAACGGGAAGGCCCTTCTCGTTGGTCATTACTTCGACACCGACGTGCCCGAAGACACGCGGGCCTGGATCACCGCCGCGGAAGCGAGCTTTGCCGAAGGCGGCGAAAATCGCTATCGCAGTACCATCGTTTGGTGGCGCAAGCTGAAAGGCTGAAGGTTAGCCTGGTCAGAGCAAATCTGACTGTCCCGCTCCTAGACACCCTTAGGAGCACATTTTCAAATTTCGCAGTAGAGGATATAATAAATCAGTGAGCTAAGATTCCTGCTGCAATAAGTAGCGCCAGTTTCAAGTGTATACATGGCTCGAACTTTTCACTGAAAACGTCCTACTCGCCACAAGACTTATGCGAATGCTTTTTATCGGTGCGCTTCTGAGTTTATCCGGCTGTGACTTTATGTACGGCGTTAATCGCATTGCGCCTGTTGCCGTACCGACAAGTTGGCAGTGCATTTCCAGTACGATCGAATCGATCCCTGAGATTACGGATGTTCGTTACAGCGAGGAGCAAGGTTCACAGCCAATCACGTGGAGCGGTGTGCAACGACCAACAGTCGTTCGACGCTACCGTTATAGGACGGCCTCTCTTGATAACGAACTTTATTTCACAGAGCGGTTCGATGGCTCTGTTGAGTACCACCACGGGCGCCTTTACATGAATCATAAACCATCTCAAGCCGAGTTCGATAAGTTCATCCCTTTAATCCACCGAGTAGAGCTAGCGCTGCAGGGTAGCTGCGGCATAGGGAAGATTTCTGCTCAAGAGTATTGCGCTGGCATGAGATGTGAAGTGCCGAGCATAACAAACGACGGAAGCGGACAGAAGACCGCTCAGTGAGTATAATTGATGCGCGAGTCCTTCTGCCGCTTCGTCGGACGATACGCCGAAGCGAGGCGTCACGAATGGAAAGACTCTGCTTCAAATCAGAGCGAACATCGCGAAAGGCCTTCCTCCGATAATTCGCGCAGTGCTTCAAGTGCGGCATTGCAGGTTGAAATTGAAGAGCAGGAAGCGCTGCTTTCCACTTCAACTGCAGTTTTCCTCATTTTAGGTTGAGAAACTCAATCCTGGGCGATCTGCCTCAT
>CAZEAC010000009.1:37855-87503 GCA_964510065.1 uncultured Bdellovibrionales bacterium
CTCATTGCAATCCTCATCTTTCAAATGACCGCCGCATCGTTGACAATTGTTCGGAAGAAATTGACGCTTATCGAGGAAAAGATTTTTGCGAAAGATGAAACCGTTCCATTCAGGGGCGTGGTGAAGAGGCTTTTTTACCATCTCTTTCCACCATAGAGTGCTGCCCTAGTCGAACAAGTCGCCATCGAAATTACCGGGAAAAGAGTCTAGCTTTGACCATGGAGGTGCTGTAAGTGGTGTTGCTACCGATTATCTTGATATTTCCGAGCCGAACCTTTGGTCATAAAGTTTCCGAAAAATCGCCTCAGTAGACGAACGAGAATAGTATCTTCGATCGGAAAAAATAATCAGCCCACGAAGGTTACCCCAAAGACTTCTCGCGCAGAGTGCTAAAACTAGTGACTAGTAAAGTGCTAAAGCAACTCGTTTGGATTGGGCCATCATTGCGCGCGAAAGTTACCTGGGCTTGCGGGAAGAAGATGTTGATCCAAAAATACCAATGGATGCGGACGCGGGTAAGCAACGTATCCCGGGCGAGGAGTATTGTTATAGAAATCGCGCCCCTCCACGAACTGAAAGCGAGTCAAAGGGCAGATGCTGGTTGCGGGAGTTATTGGGAGTCCCAGAGCCCCATTAACTTTGTTGTTCCACGCATAGAGCGGCTGCAATGCTTGAGGATGAACCTCAGTTGCACTGAAGTCAGTCGAGCGGCCAATCTGATCCCGACAAGGGTAGCCACAAGAGATCGTATAGGAATCGCCTGCAAGCCATGAATTGCGCGTGCCTCCACGCAGAGTAGTGGTTAATGAAGTAGCGGTATTTGCGTCAATGTAGCCGAAGCTTCCGGGATCTGATGTGTTGCGCACGGTGCAGCCTACCCACCAATTCGCCTGCCAGGTCTTGGTTGAGTCATTGATTTGCCCGGCAACGGTCGTACTTCCTGAGGCCTCCACTCTGTTGCCGTCATCGACCCTACTTCCGTTACAGAGTGGATACGGGGTGCCCTGAATATGCCATTCGCACATATTGTTGTCGTAAATCTGGATAGTACTGCCACTCTGTGAAGAGGTCGTATACAAATTGTCGTAAACAACCCCGGTACCAGCACGAAGTGCTATCGGAACTCCCATTTCATCGGTCGGCCGGCGTTCGAATGAATTACCATAGATCTCGTAGCTAAAAGGCCCGCGGTACGATCCACGATACTCGTGCGTACCGATCGAATGCCCCTTGGCTACATTAAAACGGTAGACAAAACGACTCGCACCATTGTTTTCCATAAACATCCAGAGTGAGGTCGGCCTGCCGTCAATGTTGCCATCCTGAATGTTGTCCTCTACGTACACCGCATTCCCACTTCCTAGATCGAGAGGATTTTTCCAAACGGGCGTTCCACCGCCTACGAGATCGATTAAGACCTGTCCCTCTGTGCGATTGTTGTCTATCAGGCCGTAACTCATTCCCTCGTTACGCACCCACGTGGTTCCACTTGCTGCTCGTATGAGATTGTGATCGACACGCCAATTTGAACCGCCGCCATTAAGATAGAGAAGAACGCTTGGCGTACCGAGCATTAGGAAAGTAAAGCCAGTTACACGAATTGGCTTGTTCCCTGTGACAGTAATCATCGCTTTATTTGTGGCGATGCGCGAGGCAATTGTTGTGCTGTTTATTCCACTGCCACGCAAAACAAGATTCTTATTAGCGACAGTGAGCATATTAAGACCCCAATCGCAGGCAATTCCATTGCCAATTTCGACTGTGTCACCGTCTGCCGCTGCATTCACCTGCCGTTCAACCTCTAGATAACTGCAGTCTCGAGAACGAAGAAGAGCGCCGGGGGTACAGCCAGTGAAGTCAAAGCGGGTTCTATCTTGGCTGCATCGCAAAATGCCTGATCGAAATCCAGGAAAGCTAGCACAAGTATTACCTGCCAGGTCGGTACCATCACACGCCTCGCCTGCTTCGATGCTATTGTTTGCAGAAGCGGCAACCGAAACCTCTGGTGACAAAGCAAAGGGTAAAATAATAAAAAAAGTGCTACGAATAAGAATCAACCAATTACTCATGCTCTCTCACGTCTCAATTATCCTAGAAAGGGAAGTCAAGCTTCACAATATGGCGCATCTGCTTGCAACTGCCGCTGCCTTTGAAAGCGCGTACTCGCCCTGGCGCTGTTAAGGTTCCATGCCAAATTTCACAAAATCCTTCGCGCTTTCAACCTTCTGTACCCACCTGTTCAGTATAATTGCCCTTCCAAGGGTTAATCAATCCGCTACAAATCTGTCGAGAACCCGGTTCGTTGAATACTTTGTCTAGGGAACCTCTGAAAAACTATACATTTCGTCTTCGCTGGCCTTTCGGCGATCTTTGCGAGAAAACATGCCGGGAAAATACTCGAAATAGCCCTGCTATTCCTGCGTTTTTCCCGGCATGTTTTCTCGCAAATCTCATCCAAAATTCCAGCAAATCCAAAACGCCTAGTTTTTCAGAGGTTCCCTAGTAGAGAAGCTGCCGAGTCGGTCGGAGAATTCAGCGGAAGAATGAATTACGCAAGTGGATGGGTAAGAGTTGCTATGCACCAGTGTCCTGGGCTGATGATGAAAATCGCCGCGAGAGTAAAAGATGAGCGGGTGATAAAACTCATCCGCGCGTTCTTGACCTCTGGAGTTATGGAGAATGGACTAGTGAGTCCGACCGATGAGGGGACGCCGCAGGGTGGACCGTTATCACCACTTCTAAGCAACATAGTGCTCGATGAGCTAGACCGAGAGCTTGAAAGGCGTGAACACCGCTATGTGAGATATGCAGATGACTGCAATCTGTACGTGCGAAGTGAGAAAGCTGGTGAACGAATGATGGCAAGCATCACGAAGTTTATTACTACGCGGCTTAAGCTAAAGGTCAATGCATCTAAGAGCGCGGTGGACAAACCGTGGAACCGCAAGTTCCTTGGGTTTTCCTTTGGAGCGCAGGAGTGGCGCGATCGGTGGAAGATTCGGCGTAAGGTTGCACCGAAGGCATTGGAGAAAATCCGAGCTAAGATTCGTGAGCTTACGCGCCGGACGCAAGGTCGAAGCATCACACAGGTAATGACCTCTCTGAATCGTTATCTTAATGGATGGATTCAGTATTTTGCTTTCGCGGAAGTAAAGAAGGACTTTGAAGCACTTGAGTCGTGGATTAAGCGTAAACTCCGTTGTATGATACGGAAACAGTGGGCAACCGCGAAGAAGCGATACCAAGAGCTTAAAGCCAGGGGAGTTCGAGCCTACACGGCGTGGGTCACCACAAAGTCGGGTCATGGACCGTGGCGAATCAGTCGAAGTCCAGCAGTGCAGCAGGTGTTGAACTACTCGTACTTTAAATCTCTTGGCCTTGTATTTCTTGCGGAGGAATTTACCAAGCTTAGCTCCCGCCGAACCGCCGTATAGGGTCCCCTACGAACGTTGGTGTAAGAGGGTATCTTGAAGCCCTTCTTAATTGTCGGCCCGGCAGCCCTATTACCGTACCCGCTTTCCTGGGCGATTGCTTGCATGACTTAGAACCAGTCTTGTAGTATTCTAAAGTCCAAAGTTTTTGCATTAGCGTCATTGACATGAGGTGAGTTAATGGAAATATCGCAGAGAAAGACAAGTAGCATTGATCCAGTTTTCGTCATTAGTGACTTCGCCTTGGTAGTCGCGGGGGCTCTTGTGTTTGCGTCTCTTGATGCGTCGCCTGTAGCTCGTGTTGGCGATAAGCTAGAGGTTACCACCACGCCGGAGCGAACGTTGGTACGATCCGGAAACGCGACTGGCGATGAGGGTCGCTACTATGAAGCATGGCGTTTTCAAGATCCCAGTCATAATGTTTGGACGATTCCGATAGCGAGCGCTTCCAAGCTTAGCTTGGGCGATAGCGTGAAAATTGTTAATCTGGGAGATCCCAATTTCGGTGAGATTACCCATGCTGCAGTCATGGAACGCCGATAACAAAGAACGGAAGCGGACAGAAGAACGTGCGATGAAGTAGTAACTTAAGTAACGAAGTGAACTTCTGCCGCTTCGTCGGACATTATTCCTGCTGACTGTTTTTAGGATTAATTTTTGATTTTGGAAGAAGTGTGCAGCCTCTTTTGACTAATCGCGCTTTTCAAATCAAGTCCGACCAGGTGCGGACTATAGGTAATCTAGGTCGACAATGCGCGCGTTTTGAAGATGGTCAACGTCAAATTTCTCTGCGCAGAGAGGACAATGATATAATCAAAATATCTGTCACTCCCAAGGCCTTTGATCTGCTTGGAATGACGGTTTTTTCGTTTTCTCCTGACGGCATCTTAAATCGAGTCGAAGTATATAGCTCTAAAATTGATCCAGAGGTTATTGATGCATTATCTGGTAAGCCCTGGCATGCTGCACAGACCGAGGCCAGATGCCTTATTGATGAAGTAATTGCGTTGAATGCTTTGAAGAACAAGAGTAATTAACTGTTGCTGCAGGAATAACCCATCGCGTCCACAGACCCGCCGAGCTTCTTTGATCGTGATAAAAATCCATTAGGATATTGGGCGGTTCTGTGTGTTTTCTCGCTGTTTATAGCAGCCGGCCTTTTTATATATCTTGGTCAAAAGCAATTTATGAGGGCAAGGGCTCGATAGCCAGGCGGGTGCAACGCTGATTGGGAGTACACCGACTTGAAAGATATAGATAGTTTCCGGTGGCCACTTCTACTATCTGAAAGTTGCGTAGCCTCATGAAGGTAGTAAAATGAGTAGTAGCGAGCAACAGGGAGGAAACGCGGCTGTTGCACGGAAGTCCACCTCGTTTCGTAAGCACAATAGGCATTATGATGTTTTATAAGCAGCAAGTATTTGACACCCTGCAACGAGCACTTGCCCCCAAGACTGATGCTTCCTTTGCCGAACACGACCTATCAAACGGACGAACATTGTCGATCGGAAAAACGCACGACGATACCAGCCTCATGGGCGTGACGCTGATGTTGCGTTTCTGGGCAATGGACTGTGATGGAATTCCCGATTCACGACCATGGACGGCAGAAGATTTCGAGAACATGATCCAGAGAATTCAAGACGTCTTTTCGACAGGCGAGCGCTCAAGATTCCCCGAAGTAAATGAAGTTATGGAACAGACTTGGGACATTTCCATCAATGAGCTTAATAGAATGAAATTAGAAGTAGAAAAAGGACGCCGATAGCCAAAGCTGCAAGCTTTTTTTTCGCAGATTAAGAAAGAGTTGCGTAGCAATCGCCCTTTGCGTTCAGGTAGCTGCTCGAGCTAGACTATAGCTATGGACGAGACAAGCCGGGCGATTATTGACAAAATCACAGTCCGCTATGCTAAGCCTACTGTCATAGAAAGCGGGCACAGCTGCGCGGTCTTTTATGACTGCCTAAAGCTGAGCCCTGCTGATCTTGCACGCCTCGCCGCGGAGGCAACCGGAGATTTGCCCGAGGAAACCTTTGACCTGGCGGTGGGAATTGCTTACACCGGAATTCTTTTTGCCTCGGCGCTTGCTGGCGGACGTGGAGTGGCGATTTTTACCACCGATGCGAAAGTTTTCGGTCCACCCCTCAAAGGTAAAAGAGTAATAATCGTCGATGACGTAGTACATTCGGGCAGCAAACTTTTGAACGCGCAAAAAGTTATCGCAAGAGCGGGTGCCACTGTTGTCGGCTTCGCCTGTATCATTGATCGCTCGGGCGGCCAATTTGGCAGTGAAGCGCTCCCGCTGTGGAGTGCGCTTCAAACCTCGATGGAATAACGATGAACGATCTCGAGCGAAATCCCTGGAAGACCCTAGACAGTAAAGTTGTGTATAAAAATCCATGGATCTCCGTTCGCGAAGATAAAGTTATCTGTCCCGATGGTAGCGAGGGAATATACGGCGTAGTTGATTCAAAAAGAGCTACAGCAGTAGTGGCGCTTACACCTGATCGTGAAGTGTATTTGGTCGGACAATACCGTTATCCAATCGATCGTTATTCATGGGAGATAATCGAAGGCGGAGTTGAGCCGGGCGAAAGTCCACTTGCTGCATGCAAGCGTGAGCTTGAGGAGGAGGCCGGATTGCAGGCTGAAAAGTTTGTGCCGCTAGGAGGCGAAACACATCTCAGTAACTGCTTTACCTCGGAGCGATCATACCTTTACCTTGCAACGGAATTAAGGCCGGTACAATCGCGACCTGACAATACGGAGATTCTTCAGGTGAAGAAAGTGCCTCTGAGTGATGCCTTGCGCATGTGTGATAGTGGTGAAATTTCGGATGGCCTATCACTTATTGGATTAATGCTGACCGATAGAATGCTTAACCCGTAAATCCTGGTGAGACTTGCGGCGGGTTAACGCAAGATGAAGCTATCGCTCGCCATGGCCTGAAGTTCCTCGCCGCGAAGCCCCCAGTCGAGCCGTAGCGCGCCGTCTCCGATTGTATTGCGGTAGCGCAGCGCAATTTGGTGCTCACCCGAAGAAAGTTCGATCTGTGCGGTCTCTGATTGCCTGCCATGCGGTCCCCAGTCTTCGATAACCAAAACTCTATCGATGTAAAGGCAGGCCCCATCGTCGGACGTTAATTGAAACTCATATTCTCCGCCCCGTACAGTTCGGAAAAGACCAATCCACTGAATAGTAAAAGGAGCGGCGTACGGCGGTGGGCCTTCAGACCAGACCGCAAGGTTTTGAAAATTTCTTGCGTCGATCTGGATTGTATTTGCCGGCTGAAGCTGATTGAGGAATCGATCGCACCGATTCCACGGGTTATCTCGGTACACGACTCCATGAATCCCCGTACCAGCACCATGGCGCGCACGGTCAAAATGATATGATAGTGCCGGAGCAGCGGCGGCCAGCATCATTAAAAATGATCCAATCAATCCCCAGCTAAAGTAACGACTCTGCGCCGAAGCCTCTCTACAGGTAACGAGAAAGTACCAGGCAATACACCAAACGAGCACTAGTGGCACTAGTTCGTATACTCCAGGCAGCCCAGCAATTTTACCCCAGTTAAATGCCACTGAATTGTGAGTGAGAAGTGTTTCGCCAAAGGTAGGAGAACTTACATGAGCGAATCGACCAATTAGGTAATTGGGAATAAGAAATTGAAAGATTGGATTAGTGTATTCGTAGCCAAGGCGTGGATCGGTTGCGGTCGCCATCAGCATAATTATGATTGAGATTGGCGTAAATAAAAGCGCGAAGATTCTCGCCATTGAAAAACGCATAAGTGGCGCGATGAGTAGCATGGCAAACGGCAGCGCCGGAATTACATGGCGCGGACCGACCGAGGCGCCTCCTCCGGCGTACATAATGCTTGTGCCATAGCCCGCATTAAGGCCAATAAACAATAAAAGGATCACAAGTGATGCCAAAAGCTCTGCACGGAACTTGCTCGCAAGCGGGGTGAGCATTCCGGGAAGAATGAGAAGGAGCACCGGGTTGCACGCAAAGAGGCCACGCTGTGCACCGAAAAGAATTGAGTATAGCACCTCAATTTTTGGAAGTGTTACCCCCAAGATTCCTTGCGCATGCTGGGTAAAAGCAGTCTGCGAATCTCTGGCGTATGCCGCGTAAGAGATAAATAGCGGGTCCTTGAATGCGGCAAGATTATAGAGAATTAGAATAAGTCCGCTGCAAAGGCCTCCCAACGTAAAACTGCTCGTGGCCTTGAGCGAATCCGCCTTCCAAAATGCATAGGGCACCAATGCAATCAAAGCCAGCGCCGCTGGATACTCAGTTACCACGGCAAAGCCAAAACAAAGGCCGCTCACCAGGTTAGCGAGTGCTGACTCACTTTTAAAATAAATGAGCGCAAAGCCGATAAAGAGCAATGCCGCGACGATCTGATGGCCGAAGAAAAGAGTGGAGAAAGGAAATACGATTGTTCCGAGGGAATATGCGGCAAGGAGCAGCAGTGCATGGGCAGTTGGTACTATTGTACGGAGAACATTAAAAAGCGCGACGCCGGCAAGCGCGGAAAGCAGCCCGAGGGTGTTCCAAATCGAGAGATAGCAGATCCAGCTGTAAGCTTGCGAACTATGTTCCATGAACGCAAAAATAATCTTGGAGAATATCCACCACGCCGGAACGAGAAGCAGTGATGAGCCTGGCGCTTTACCAGAATAATAATGTCCCTCGTGTTGAATACAATCCGCAGTGTTGATTACAAACGGATCTATAATGGTGCTACCGTTCTCTATTAGCGCGCGCGTGAGGTCAATTCGCACGTTTTCATTGTGTCCGCCGCCCTGATAGAAGTAGCCGTAAGTCAGCCAAAGGATGAAAAAAAGCACCAGAGAAATCTTGCCGGGACGTAATCCGTTCACGCTAGCAACTATTCACTAAGTTCTAATCTTCCTCAAGGGCTGGAAATATGTGCGCAGTTTCACTTTTAGCTCTTCGCGTTCGATAATAAAGCCGCTGCTCGGCGCTGTTCTGCCCGAACAGGCTATAACCGACACTGGCCCGCTTCCCGCGGCCCCAACGTCCCTCAAGCTGCATCGCTCCCTCGCTCGTTTGCGGACTGTTGAGAACGACTCCGATGTCGGCGCCGGGAAGGTGCTGGCCTTCTTGGATTATTGCTGTGGCAACCAAGATTCGACGTTCTCCGGATGCAAACCTAGCGAGATTTCTCTCAATGTCGCGGTCTTTAAATGTTCGATCGGTGCTGTGAATGTAGGTGGCACCGAATGAGCTGGTCCCGGCAAAGGCGTTCAAAATATCAGCGTAGAAGTTGCTTTGCCAAACACTTCCTGAATAAACAATTGCGCGCTCGTTGGGGTTGGTTTCGAAATGGCCCTGCAGAATTGCGAGTGTTCGTGCCGCTTTTGGATTGTAGTGTCCGAAGGAAACTTGTCGTGCCGTGAATGTGCGGAGAAATTCACTTCTCGCGTGGGCCAGTTCGCGAGATTTTTCACGCCTTCCCTTTGAGTCAAGTGAGGCGTAGCTATTACGAGGCTTAAGCGGGAGTTCAGGGAGATCACGTTCGCGTGCGCATGCGAGGTACGATTGATAGAGAAGGTTATTGCGATCCGGCATGAAAACTCTGCGCCTGCACAATCTCACGCCATTGCGCCTGTCTGCCGGATCTTCGGCGGTGAGCGGCACGATGAGATCATAAAAACCCATGGCGAGCCGATGTAAATAAATCTCGATACCGTATTCTTCCAGTAATGTACGAAGGTGTGCGCATTCTTGCAGTGCGGAAGTTGTTGAGAGCGCTCCCATAAGCTGTGGCGAATCCAGGCGCCCGTGAGTAAGGGCTTTTCGAAGTGTCACGAGATCATAGCGCGAGGGGAGTTTGTAATAGCCTTTTGCCACTCCAGTAATGCCCAAGGCTATCTTCTGAAGCCTGGGAAAGGCATCGAGCGCATGGACAAGTGAAACTCCGAATTGTCGTGAATGTTCGACCACAACTTTTAATAAGGGATCAATGCGTGCATCGCGCTCCAAATCATGCGCGACCGAGTGTTTGAGCGGCTGTGGATTTGTCACTCGGCCATAGTTCATAATATGGAGTGCGCGATACATGACAAATTTTTTAAGCTCGGTGTTTCCTGGAGAGGCCGTTATACTGACCGAGGCAGTGCCGAGCCTATTAAATATCTCAGCAAGGCGCACATAAGCGTGTTCTCCACGGGCGTGGTGACATTCATCATAGATCACAAAGGTAAATCGTCCGGCATCAATTTGGCCTTTCTCAATTGCGGAGAGAATAAGCTCGGGAGTTGCTACTACGATCCGAGTTTTCGGTGAAAAAAATATCTCCGATCGATCGTCTTTCGTGATGCCTCCTATGGCGCAGGCGACTGCTTCCGGCGGAAGGAGAAGAAGCTTTCGCATGCAAGCGGCCTGCTGTTTGGCGAGTACTCTTGTGGGAACCAAAAATAAAATAGTCTCCGGATAAACCTTTTCGAGCTTATGCGCTGCAATTCCTGTGACGACTCCGGTCTTTCCGGCTCCTGTTTCACCGACAAAGAGATTCCTAGTCGAGTTTACAAGATAGTCAATGATGCACTTAACTTGTCCCTTATTAAATTGAAATGTATCGGGATTAAGAAGTCGGCACTCCCAATGTTCGCGAAGCTCGTACAGATTACTCGGATAACTGAAGGCTCTTCTCGCGAGATCAAACGGCTCCACGGGCGCCGGGGGAGGGGGTGCTTCGAACTCAAATTTGACCTGCGTAGCAATCGGACCGCCCACCGCGGCAGGCAACCGGGGTAGAGGTTGATGCAGCGGAAAATCGAGCATTGGACGGCGAAGTTTGACTCGAAAATCATATTGCAGCTGCTGCGCGAGCTCTCCCAAGGTCTCACGTTCTGCGGAATTATCAGCTGCGGTAATTGCGTGGATTTTGAGGTAGGTCGAGCGCCCCTTGTGCGTGAGATCCCTCACGGCAGAAGCACATATGGAAACCTTGTTGCCCTTCACAATCGCTGGATGAGATTTCTCATAATAAAGCCGACCCCACATAACATACCCGGATCGGTCCCTGAGTTTAATGGTGAGGTGCCCTCCGCGATCAATGAAGAAATGGTTGACGCTTAGATTTTCAAAGAGGAGATTTATTTCCGGATTTCCCTGGCCGTAGGGAGCCATTCTATCAAGCTCTTTAAGTCGGGCATTTAGACCGGCAAAAGTCGTGATAATATCCGCCTTTACCACTTTCTCTTTTGGCTCGGTGCCAATCTGCGCGACTACTTGATCGTCCCAAAACTTCTGAGATTCTGCCACCTTTCCCTCGCGCATGGTACCACCGGCAGCCTTTGGATATCCGCCCGCAGACACAAAGTAGCCGCGAGCCTGACACGCGCGCAGAACACCGCCGGAATCAAATCCATCGATTGGATTTCGTGCCGAAACTCGGTTGTCTCGCCCGGCAATGAGCGTGGGGCAGTTGTAGAGCGTCGAAAAAACCGAGGCGATAAGTCCGATAATTCCCGGCTCATAAGATCCCTGAATGAAAAGCGCACGTGGTTTATTACCAGCGGCTTTGATTTCGGCGTCTATCTGACTCACGGCACTTCGCTGTTTCTCTTTTCTTGTGAGGTTGAGTTGGTCTACCTCCGTAGCAATCTGTTCTGCCAAGTCCGGATCTCGTGTGCTGAGGAGCAGGTACGATTGCATCGCATCGGCCATTCTTCCGGCGGCATTCAAGCGAGGCGCGATATCAAAGCCTACTGACGATTCATTTGGATTCACCGCAAATCCAAGTTTTTTTAAGAGCGCTTGAATACCCACCCTTTTTGAGTGCGCAAGTACTGAAAGACCATGCGCAACAATTATTCGATTCTCGTCGATAAGTGGAACGACGTCAGCGATAGTGCCGAGCATGGTTACATCGAGAGTCGCCCTCCAATTAATGTTTGAGAAGTGTTGCGCAAGACCGATACCAAGCGCCTGAACTATTCCCGCAGTGCAAAGTTTGTTGTGCGCATACTGACAATCCTTTCGGCCTGGATTGATGAAGATATTCGGCTCAGCCGCGCGATCTTCACCCATGTGGTGATGGTCAATAATTGTAACGTGAATTCCTCGGTCTCGAAGCCAAGCGACTAGCTCGTGAGAAAGGCTTGCTTGATCAAATACAAAAAGATCGCGGACTCCCACATCAATAAGTTTTTGGAGGACTTCGCGGTGCAGTCCGTGCCCGTGTCTCTCACGAACTGAAAAGTATGGAGTGTGACAAATTCCTAGTGAGCTTAAATAATCAGAGAATGCAACGACAGAGGTGACGCCGTCGACATCGTAGTCACCGTAGCAGGCGACCGCGCGCCCGCTTGCTTTGAGTTGAGAAATATATTCGACAAGCTTGTCGAAGTCTTTAATTGAGCGCGGGTCCGCAAAGTTGTCAAAGCTTGGCTCAAGAAAGCGCGCCAACTCGAGACCAGCTTTCGCACCACGCGCAGCCAGAACGCGGGCGAGAGTCTCTGAATTCTTTCCAAGCTGCTGCCGAATTCGCTTTTCTTCGGCCGTGGGAACTTCGCGAAGCTCGATTCGTGCGGAGGGCACTAACGAGGGAGCCTCGGGGGCAAGAAATCTCGGTGCCGTGTCGCTGCGAGCTGTCGCCGATGGCGCTTGAGTCTCCGTGTTAATGCTCATGGCCCTACTTCACCACTGAAAGCACAAAATGGTCAGCTCGTGCCCTACTTCATAGCTATATAAAATTTAGGCTGAAATCCGACCTGGTTCATATAATGCTGATTAGATAGTACTACGGTGATCAATACACACCGCGTGTGCTGCTAAGCGATGTCGCTAATTTTTATCTCAATCTTCGCTTCTTGTCTCAGCTTCGTGATGACTTCTTTAACAGCCTCGAAGCGTTTCTTGGCTACAAGTTGTCGCTCAAGCTTTGGCTTTGCGGTTGTAAAATCAGCTGCCTTTCCAGCTTTTTTCTCTTCGAGCTTTATTAAGTGGTAGCCAAACTTTGTCCGTACGGGTTCACTGATTTCTCCGGGCTTTAAAGAGAAGGCGGCCTTCTCAAACTCCGGAACCATCATACCACTTTGAAAAAAGCCTAAATCGCCGCCTCTTTCTTTTGAGGGGCAATCAGACTGCAGTTTCGCGATCGCGGCAAAATCAGCTTTTGGCGCAGCAACTTCGCTACGAATCTTCTTTATCTTTGCCTCAGCTTCACTCCACTGTGCTTCAGTGGCGTTGTCCTCGACTTTAACAAGGATGTGGCGAGCATGCACCGAATCACGCTCCGCATATTTGGAAGGATCTTTATCATACTCCGCCTTAATGTCAGTGTCGCTGACCTTAATGTCTTTTGGTATTTGCTTATCGAGGTAGGCTCGAATGCGGTGGTTATCCGACACATCATTTACGAAGCGATCGTAGGTGGTGCCGATCTGTTTTAACATTTCTGTTAGTTGTTCCTTGGATTCGTAAGCTTTTAACTCTTCGTCGACCTCTTTCTTAATCTGCGTATCGTCGATAGTGCCGCTTTTTTTTGCGGCTTCAAGTAGGAGCTTGCGCTCTATTATCGCGTTGAGGCTCGCAATTTGAAGCGCTCGAAGCTTTTTTTGATCATCTTTCGCCTGCATTTTCTCATACGACAGCGCAGGCTGGCGTCGAATTTCATCATTGACCGTCCCCACGGTAATGCTCTCGCCGTTTACAAGTGCGGCGATATCGGAGTCTTTTAGCTCGGCGGCATTAACTATTGAGGCACAAAGGCAGATTATGGGTAAAAGAAAATATTTCATGATTTCAGATGCTCCTCTTTATTGTATGCACTCTACGCCGAAGGGCTCGCTTATGAAAGGAGGACGAGCGGCTTCCCCGTAGAGCGCTGTTCTCGATTCGAAAACAATTGTTGCTCTTTGAGTAATTTGCTCTAGTATATCAATGGGTTATGGTGAGCTGCGGGTAACTACTCATTAAGTGTGGGTAGCTTTTCCGCTACTCTGTGACCTCTGTGTCTCTGGGGTTTTTTAAAGTGTCTAGACCACAGAGGTCACAGAGTGAGGGAAAAAATACCCGGGGTTAATGAGTAATTACCTATGAACGAAGTCCAAGAACCTATAACGTCGCCGCGGCCACGCTCGCGGATCCCGCTGATTGTATCGGCGGTGGCGCTGGTGGTGTTGGTGGTGATGAGCTTTCTTCTTTGGCTCGAAATCTCGAAGCGCTTTCCAAAGTTTCCGACCGGACTTTACGCAGGAGAGATAACCGGACTGTGGCCGGAGCAGACACGAGTTTATCTTGAGCAGCTGCCAAAAAATTTAGAGATGCTGGTGGTGGTTCTCCGTGATGGCTGGAAACCGCAGATAATAGTCGGAGCACTTGCCGGTTCAAGAACTGACCTTGGCGAAGAGCTGCTGCCGATTCAGATAGGGAGCAAGACCGACACGTTGCAATTTATCGGAGAGGCCAAAGGCACTCGATTTTTTTTCGGCAAAGTAAGCGATCGGCTTGGTAATCAGGGCGAATGGTACATGCGGCCAGTAGACAAAGAGCAGGAGCTTCCCGCTGAGCCGAGTCTGGCTTCGTTACGGCTCTGGCTACTTCTGAAAGCGGAAATTCAAGATGTCGACAGCCAGATTAAGAGCGCCGAAGCGAAGGTGCCTACGCAGCGCGCCGAGATAGAAAAACTTACTGGATTTATCACCGAGGGTGAACGGCTTAAGAATAAGGCTGGAGAGAAATTAAATGCGGTCAAAGAGGAACTGAAGGCACAGCAGGAGTTGCAGCGAAAAAAGCAGGAGGAGGCGAAACGAGTCGAAGAAACTCTTGTGGTGTCGCAGAAAGTTAGTGGTCAAGGAAAGCTTGTCGCGCTGTCGCGAGAATCGCTTGAGCGCGAAGGGCGTTGGGTTGACTCGATGCTCCGGACAGGTGGCGTCTCAATGAATCGCGAACTTTCCATCGCTGTTGAAAAAGCTGAGAAAATCTCCGCATTACAACGCGAAATCGCACTCGAGAAAAAACGGCTTGAAGAGCTCACGGGTATGAAAGAGAAGGAGAAGGCAAATGCCGAGATGTCGCAGTAGCGCTCCTTTCACTGCTACACACTTTTGTGTTGCAGTGCTAATTTTTTTCTTTGAACTCGGCGCCCAAGCCGAGAGCCGCTATATCGATCTTGCGTTCTCCTTCGAAGGAACGCCAAAAGATGTTTTGTTCTTAGTGGAGGAGCCGGAGGGGGCGATGCTCGTGGCCCACGGCCTCTTTGTTCCAGTTTTGGCCCATGCCGGGGTGCCAAAACGTTGGCGAGGTGGTGCTCTGGTAAATGGCCATGCGTCAAATATGCCGATTCGTTTTTATGTTTTGGTGCTCAATAGTGATGGCAAGTACATGCGCTTCCCGGAAAATGGAACAGCAACTCCGGGGGAGACTAGCGTTCGGGATCCCGACGCGCTGCGTGAGTACTTGATTCAGCGAAAAGAGGTATTGAAGAGCTGGCAGATGCAGATTCAGGTTCAAGAAGACAGCCTCGCGCGCTTACGTGCCGATGCCGAAGTGATTGGAAGTCTTGGTAAGATTGTTGAAGTGCAGGACGAAATTGAGAAGACAAAGAAATCAATCCGTGATCTTGAAGGTGACATGGAAAACTTGCAGTATTTCCTAAAGGCGAGCCACTCGAGTGAGCTCCCTATAAACTACGCAGCGCGCGAAGCGCAGCTGACCAAACAAATTGCCGAACTTGCCGCGGCAGCGAAATTCGCCGAATCGAGCGAGCTTAAGCGATCAAGTCTTACGCAAGCAGAGCTGCAGCGCAAACTCGCGCTCGTTGAATCAACGCGTGGAGAAGATTACGACGGGCTGCAGCGCGACCTTTTACGCCTCCGTTCTAAGCGAATGGCGTTGCAGCAGGATGGCGAAGCACCACCGGCAGCAAATGTAATTGACATTTTGGATTGAGAGACGCAGGATTGCTCATATATCTTTTGAAAAGGACGAATCTATGCGCGCTTTAATTTCCCTTGCCATGGTGTTTCTTGTTACCCCAGCGGTATGGGCTGCAAATTACAAAATTGATGCCGATCACAGTAGTGTTGGCTTTAAGATTAAACATTTGGCGATTTCGTCGGTGAACGGTCGCTTTACTGATTTTTCAGGGACCTTTAGTTTCGATCCGACAAATATTGCAGCATCAAAAGCTGAGGCAAAGATTGGCATCAAGAGCATCAATACCGAACAGAAGAAACGCGATGACCATCTCCGTGGCGCTGATTTTTTTGATGTCGCGAAGTTTCCCGAGATGAGTTTTTCTACCACGAAAATTGAAGCGGTCTCGACCAATCAATTCAAGGCGCATGGCGACCTTACTATCCGCGGTGTTACCAAGCCGGTGGTGCTTGATATTACCTACCAGGGCGCGGCTAAGGATCCATGGGGTGGCGAGCGCGCTGCCTTTGTTGCGACTACGAAGTTAGGTCGCAAAGATTTTGGCCTTGCCTACAACAAAGTGCTGGAAACTGGCGGCCTCTTGATTGGCGAGGAAGTTGATGTATCGATCGAAATTGAGGGAGTAAAGCAGGCGTCTTAGAGGCCTTTTTGAAATGGCATCTAGGCGTTCTAGAGACGGCGCGGCAAACATCTTCGGTGTTTGCCGCGCCGTGAAGACGGTGTATGTAGAGTTCCGTCGAGGCTTGGAGCAATTCAAGGATAGCGCTATATAAGCGACGTCTCTAGAAAAGTATAAGCGCCTGAATTTTGGTATAGGCGAGGCGCGAAAGGTGCGTACGAAGTCCTTGAGTCGATGCTCGCTCGTTGCGCTTGGCCTAATCTGTATCTCGTTTGCTACTGTTTTCTCGTTTTTGGGCCTGCGATTACACGATGGCTTAAAGACACAGATGCACGATCTCGGGCATCTTGAGCAGGCGCTTTGGCAGCTTAAACAGGGCCGCTGGTCGATGCCCTTGAGCCATCCGGAGCCGAATACGTCGCGGCTCGCGCAGCATCGCGAGCTTGTGCTTTATCCTCTAAGTTTTTTATTCTCGCTTCTTCCGACCCCGCGCTTTCTAATTGCACTATCGGCAATCAGTGCGGCACTTGCCGGTTTTCTTCTTTACTTCCTTGCGCGTAAAGTTGGTGTGCGTTCAGAGCTGGCGTTGCTTCCGACCGTGCTTTATCTTGCGAGCCCTTCGCTGCAGGCGAGCATTTTATATGATTTTCATCCGATTGTACTGGCCTTCCCTCTGCTTGTCGGGCTCTTAATCTGTCTTGAGTATCGGCGCACAGTGCTTGCGTATATTGTGGCTGGGCTTCTGCTCGCGACAAAAGAGGACATGTCCTTTCTTGTGCTTTTTCTTACTCCGTTTGTGGCGTTGCGTTATGCAAGACGTGATGCGCTTATGCTCGCGCTTGCTGCTTGTGTAATGTGGGTGGTTAATTGGCATTACATTCCGTATTGGCTTGGACTTGAGTCGCGGATTGATTCATGGGAGCGATTTAGCTATCTCGGTAACACGCCATACCAAGCAATGATTGGTGCTCTGACGGCTCCGTCCACTATTTTCGCAAGGCTCCTTGAGCCCACTTCGCTAAGGTATGTTCTGGCAATTCTTGCGCAGGGTGGTTTTTTTCTGATCTGCATTCCCCTTCTTGGAGTCGCGGCGCTGCCGAATTTGCTACAAAATATTCTCGACCGCACCAATTGGCAGGCACAAATTATAGATGCTTATTATTCGGGTATTGTGCTCACTCTCGTCGCGATTGGAACCTGTTACGCGCTTGCAAAACTTGGAAAATTGAACTCAAAGTTGTCCATCCTTGTGCCGAGTCTCTGTGTTCTTCTTTATGCTTGCTGTCTCACGCCACTGCCGTTCGGCCTCTATAGTTCTTCGCAGATTTATCAACTTGATCCTGAGAAACGTGCTTCTTTCGAGTTTTTGACGAAGCAAATTCCTGAGCAGGCGTCACTTGTCACGCAAAATAATATCGGTGCACACTTCGCGAATCGAGAAAATCTCTTTGAGGCTCCAAGCGAACCAAAGCTCTCTGACTACTATTTTTTTTCGCTGGATGATCCGTATCTTGGGGACTCGAGCCCATTTGCCCGCCCGCTTCACGTACTGCTTGGACGAGCTCCGCTCGATCACTTTCGCCTGATTAGGTACTATCTTCGCGATCAAAATTTGGGAGTGCTTGAATTTCGTCCGCCTTTTTATCTGCTTAAATCAGGCGTGGGCCGGGAAAAGAACGCTGACGCACTCACTGCGCTCGAAGCGGATTTGAGACGAATTGAGGAGAGCGAACGTCAAAAAGCTCTGGTCGGCTCTAACAATATAGTAGGTGCCGATTGGCTACGTCGGGGAGATGGAAATTGAAGCGGCGGGTTTGCAAACCGACAGATCTGGCGCTCTTTCTAGTTTTTTCGCTAATTACGCTACTAATCTTCGCGCTAGATCCCGCCACCAAGATTCTTATTGATCCGTATATTTTTCATACCGATGAAGGCATAAATTTAATGAAAGCGATGCTGCTTTCAAATGGAGCGGAGCTCTACGCACAAATTTGGTCCGATCAGCCGCCGCTTCTCGCGCAGATCTTCTCCGTGTTTTATTCATTATTTGGCAATCGCGTTGAGGTATATCGAGTTTTTGTGCTACTTCTTTTTGTGCTCGCAAGCGCGTTAATGTTGAGCGCTCATGCAAAAAGAGCTGGCTTTTTCCCTTCAGTACTCGCGCTTGTTGCGTTTCTTCTGTGCGATGAAGTCAAAGCCTTTTCAGTGCTTGCAAATATTGGAATGCCATCGCTCAGTTTCGCGATGATTGCGCTTTACTTTGTGAACGAAAGTGCCGAGAAGCAGCGAGGCACCTTGCGAATATTTGCTGGCGGACTCTTTATGGGCTTTGCGATCGCGACAAAGCTTTGGACCGTCTTGATACTATTAGCGTGCATTGTTCAAGTGGCGCTTGATGCCGAAACGGGACGAAGGGGTCGGAGCGCACTCATTTTTGCGGCGAGTACATGCCTCACTTTTTTGATTATAATGCTTCTATCGACGGCCTCACTTGAACTTGCATTGACCCAACTCCTCAAACCGCATCTGCTTATGCAGCTCAGGGGAAACCATGCCGCACTCTGGCAGCTTCTTTCGCACAATGGGGTAGGGGTTTTGCTTGCTGCCACGCTCGTTGTTGCCATAACAAATATTCTTCGCCATCAGCGCTATGTGCTGCCAGCGCTTTGGTTTATCTTTTCACTCGCGGGCCTCATTGCACATCGGCCGTCTTGGGAGCACCATCTCCCGATGCTTCAGATTCCGGCGGCAATGGTAATTGCGAGTGAGCTGTGTGTTTGGCTTCGCGCCTTTGGCAATCGAAAGCTGTCTGTTATCAGGGACAGTCTCTCTCTTGCTGCGATCATCGCGTATGTGGTGTGTCTTGGTCTCCAGTGTAATGCGAGAACTTTCTATGCAAAAAATATGGCGCGCTATGAATTTGTAAACGAGGAGATTCTCACTCGATTACGTGACGCCGAATCGAAGATCCACTCGATGTTTACCGATAGGGCCTATTTGGCTTTTTTGCTAGGAAAACCGATTGCACCTGAACTTGCGGTCATCTCCGAGAAGCGCCTTGTCAGCGGCCAAATAACGATTCCTGAAATCGTTCGCACGATTCAAGATACTAAACCCGAGCTCCTCTGGTTTGAGCGATTCGGCAGCCGCTTTAGTGCGGCAATTGTCGACGAGCTGGACGATAGACATTATGTACGGGTATACGCGCGTGCTCCTCATGTAGTCTACGCGGCGCGAGAGCTTTGGCTTCAAAACCTGGAGAACTACTTTGAAAATGAGCGAGATCTTGCTCGCGCCGAGCTAGGTTGTAACGATTCCAATTGCCAGCTTTCAATTGTAGCGGACAATCCGCGCGAAGGGCTGCATGCACTTAAAGTGGAGCTTGCGGCGAAGGCAAACATTGTGGATTTCCCGATTTCTCGCTTCGAAGTTCCACCTAATAATGCGCCTGCGCTTTGGACCCGCTTTAGTGTTCGATTGGAGGCAAGAGAGAGCAGCTCGCGCTTTGACCTAGTGTCAGAAGCAAGAAATGGTGTCGCTCTAGTGACTGTCAATAATAAAGGAATAAAGCTTCAAGGTGATTTCGCCACACCGGAGCTGCGAAGCCGATTGGAAGGCGTTACGCTAACTGGAAGCTGGCTCGATTTTGTGATGTTCAAGAATTTCTCCGAAAAGAAGTATAGGCTTTGGATTAATTCCCTTCTTGTTGCCTCTGGTTCGCTCGATGAAGTTAAGGAACTCTCACTACGATTGATTCCAGAGAGCTCCGGCAGCGCATGGTATATCGACAATGTAATGAGTGGGTCCTATCCAAGCGCAGTGTTGCAAAGTAGCACACTTCTTGATCGGGGAAACGATCTTAGTCCGTCAGAACTTGATATGGTGCTCGATAAGCTTTTCCCTCGAGCTCCAAAGGAAGTTGTACGCGTTTCCAAAACTATTAAGTTATTGGGGACCGAATTTGATGGTCAGGGGCGGCTTTATCTTTGGGAGGGCAAAGGCGAATGCAGTCAAAGGGAGGGGCAGCCGCCGATTTTTGATCTTCGTGGAAATGCCAAGGTCAAAAACTTAACTATTCTAAATGCTCCGGATGGTATTCATCTCCGCGGTAACCATAATACTGTGGAGAATGTTACGTTTCTCCAGGTTTGTGAGGATGCGATTACTTTTAATGAAGGTAACGGGAGCGTGGTAAGAAACTCACGTTTTTATAACTGCCAGGACAAAGCAGTTCAGGTAAACACAAAACAGTCACTCGAGCTGAGTGATAACTTTTTTGCCGCCTGTGGCTGCGCCTTGAGGCTAGTGGGTTTTGGAGCGTCTGCTGGGTCGCTGGTGACTCTTGAGAATAACACTTTTTGGAAAGTAGGTGATGCGGTAAGGCCGAACGACTCGGAGCTGCTCAGTGGTAATGTGCTTCTCAATGCAGCACCCGCGAAATTTGAGGCACTCTATTTACGTGGCATCGCTCCATGGATTGAGAGCCAAGGGGGAGTCGAGCTTCGCGAGGGGAGCAAGGGAGTCTTTTCAACCGAGATTGAACTTGAAGCCGATGGTCGGCCATACAAGTTTAAATTTGCTGACAAAGAGTGGAGCAGGGGTACAAACTGCGGGTATCAAGAGAGCGCTGACCGAGTGGTGACTCTCGGAAAATCGGTGCATGCTGATTGTGATGCACAGTATCGTGACTTTGAGTTCACGCCTCAAGAAAATGGCTTGTACCTATTCACTCTGGATACCCGTTCGAAACCGTACCTTGTCTCAATTTTCAGAAAGCACTGATCAACTACATACGCATTTTGTGACTATTATCAAGGCAATGAAATATCCTGACTTTTTCGCGCACACTGCAATTGCTGGCACGGTGTGGCGAAAGCAGGCTGGGGCAAGGAGCAAGACCAGAAGCAGGAGGAGGACTAAACTCGGGAATTCGCAAAGCAACTTTCTAATTTTCACCTTCTAGTTTTCTCGGAGACCGCGCGCAAAGGGCCAGGTAGATCAGAATTGAGCCCAAGTATTTATTGATTAAAAACTATAACTTAGAGGGATTTTCTACCGTGTAAATTATGCCTTACCCGGGCCTAGGCCGATAAAAATGCTAACACTTTGCGCGCGGGCTCCGAGAAGATGAGCCATGGATATGAACTGTTGATGATTATCGAGTCGTTGCTGCTCGCGGCTGCTGCCTCCGCTCTGCCTTTTCCATGCCTCGCGCTCGGTAGGAATAATGCTCCAGAGAGGCAAGTCCAAGAAAAGACGCACTGTCTGCTTTGGAAAAAATCGCCGAACCGCGCTATGCTTTCGCCGCCATTAGGTCACGTTGTTTCTTTACTGTGAGGACCAATATACATGAATATCAGCGCAAAATTTTCTTATATTTCAGGAGTTGCTGCTATTGTAATCGGCACGGCTTCGTTGCTGGTCGGAACGCAGGCAGTTGCCGATGGTCCGGCGCTTGATATTCAATCCACGACCGGCGGACAGGATCGTAATGACGGTTCATTTAGTCTGGGTTGGACGTTTACCTTGAATTCACAGGTGACTGTAACCGCACTCGGTTTTTACTCTGCAAACATGGGAGCGCTTAGTACAAGCCATGACGTTGGTATCTATGATGCCGGCTGTAACTTAGTTGCTACTACGACTGTGCTACCCACTGACGCACTGCGTGGTTTCTTCCGTTACCATGATTTGCCGTCTCCCGTGGTGCTTTCACCAGGTCAAACATACAGCATCGCTGCCGTAACAGGTGGAGCAGCGTATCTTTATAACCCGAATGCAGTGGTGCTCGACCCCGCAGTAAATTTCGGTCGATTCACTGCCTGGCACGGTGCGCTTCAGCAATCATTAACCCTTCAATGTCCCGACTTTCCTTCATCCACGCAATTTTACGGAGACTTTGGTCCAACCTTTTATGTTGGAACTTCTTCCGGCGGCGGATCCGAAAAACGGGCGAGCGCGATAAAGATTTTCTGTAACCGGAGCGGCGATCTCCAGACTGCTACGTGCACGGTGACGGTCGGCGATCAGAGCGCGCCGCCACGAATCAATCCTACTGGAGAAGTACAGTTCAATGCGACCGAGGGCAGTCTTGCTGGTAGCACGTGCGCGCTCCAGGGGGTGAGTTCGTCACCTGGTGTGAGTTCTTGCGCTATGACCTATTTTCCGCCTGCCGGCTTTCCTATCGGAAGATCATTTCCGGTTGCAGCAACCTATATTGGAGACACGAACTTTAGTACAAGTTCAACATCGCATGAACTGATCCTTGCTTCATGTGTCGGCACAACGGCGAAGCCCTGTCCGAATTCCATTGGCCTAGGTTTCGGTGACTTGCCGGCAATAATAAACAGGGCAGTCTCGATGCTGGCATCATGTGGTGCTGGAGGAGAGGCTCGCAGCGTCCACAACATAGTCCACGCGCGAGGGAGAGAGATCGATGGCCAAATTGGCGAGACGTGTAATATTACGGCGGCGCTTGGATTGGACGTCGAGAAGTTTCTTGAGGATGCTACTCAGGAAGATTTAACCCTGCTTTATAATGCCTTTGTTGAGGCCGTAAATGGAAGTCAGAAAGAGGCAATCTTTGAGTATGCAGATGCAGCCTCTCGACTTGAGCTTGGGATTTATCAGCTGCTTCAGAAGAACGAGGCGTTTATAAAAGATATCGCCACAATTATCGAGAAGAATGTTTTAGGTAAGGACTACGAAAAACTTTTTATTAATAACCGAAAGCTGAGTCGAAATTTGAAGGTTGCAATCAAAAATAAACGGAAGCAATCGCTTATAGCGTTCGCTACTGTAGAAAAATCCGTTAAACCTAATAGAACAGCGGTAATAAAATTCAAGCTTAATAAAAGAGCGCAAAAACTTATAACAATTTTTAAAAGTGCGGGAATTCCGACGGTGTCGCTCAAGGCCACGATGACTGCGACGCAGAAGAAGAGATTCGGAAAAGCTAAGTCTTCACAGACTGTCGATGTAATTCTGAGATAAGATGAACTTGACCGACTCAGATCTGATACTATTCCCTAGAGCAGATTACATTCTTAACTAGGCTTTGGCATCGGCGTCGCTGTCGGAGTTGATGTCGAGGATCCCGGAACAGTAATCGACACGGTATTCGAAGTCGACGCGCCAAAATTATTTATCGCCTTTACATAGTACTGCCACGTTCCGGACGGCACTTGAATATGCGACCAGAGAGTAGTATTCGGCGGAACAATGTTGAGCTGAATAAAATTAGCCGTCCCGGGTGGCTTTCCATAAATGGCGAAATAGCCTTCATTGCTCGATCGATCAAGCCAGGTAAGTCGCACGGCCCACACCGGTGTAATTCCCGCAGGAGGCGGAAGCAACGACGCAGTAAGCCCCTGAGGCGCCGGCGGGATTTCGGGTTTTGTACGCACCGGAAGAAGCGAAGTCCAATCGGACAGCGCCGTACCACGTACTGATCGTACCCTGAAATAATATGTGTAGTCCGGCGCAAGCGTGTTCAACGTGTGTGTTGTCACATTTGCCGCGGTGGTCGCGACGGTCAAGAAAGGGCCGGCCACGGCGGCAGACTGTTGAAGCTCGAAGCCAGTTTCGTCATTTGAATTATCAGTCCATGCCAACGTGGCGGAGCGAGCTGCTACCGCAGAAGTTCGAAGCATACTTGGCGCAACCGGCGGTTGCGGTACATCGGTAACAGTGATGGTGACAGCACGTGTCACGATCGGCCCCGGTTCGTTGGCTGTTCCATCGGTCACCGAGAAACTTACATTGTAGGTGCCGGACTGGGCATAGCTTGGTGTCCAGCTAAAATCACCTGTTGTGGGATTTAGGGTCGCGCCCTGCGGCAAATTTAGCGCTGAGTACGTAAGCGCATGGCCGTCCGGGTCGGTCGCGCCAAGCGAGAACTGCAGCGCCGCCATCTCCTGAACTGTCTTATCACCCGGGCTACTCATCAGCGGAGACTGATTCGCCTTCACGGTAATGTTTATTCGTTGAGTTGCAGTTGCGTTTTTGTTGTCGCGAGCGCGGAAGCCGGTCACGCGCGTGCCGACCTCGGTGGAATTTGGCGTCCAGCTGAACTCCGCAGTTGTGGTATTAAAGGTGGCACTCAGCGGCTTTGGAAATGGCGCAATATAGGTCACCGGATCGCCATCAGGATCGGTGGCAGTGGCAATAATTTTCAGAGTTCCATTAACCTTCACGGATCGGTCGCCAAGACCATTAAATACAGGAAGTCTATTAGCAAGAACCTGTAAGTTAAGAGTGGTTTGCGAGGCACCTACTCCATCACTCGCCTCGACTATTGCCGTATAATTTCCAGCTCTTCCCGCATCGGGTTTCCAAGCCAAGACAAAAGTATTAGGGTCGATTGTCGCGCCTGTGGGAAGACTTACGCCGTTTAATGTAACGGCATCGCCGTCGGCGTCTGACACGGCCAAAGTATAACTTCCCTGGCCGTATTCGTAGAAGAGGTATGGATTCTGTGTACTCACGACCGGTAATCGATTCGGAATTACCTCGAGTATCGTATTCGCTTGAGCCGTGGCAACACCATCGGTTACTTGTATGGCTATCGGATGATCGCCTAACTGGGCCGCTGTTGGTGTCCAACTGAGTCTGCATTCAGCGGAATTCAGCTCGGCTCCGGCTGGAAGCGTAGTGAAGGTGCAGCTAAGCGGATCGCCATCACTATCGACGGCGTTAAAGGTAAGTTCGTTAACTCTACCAGCTCTCAATGTGTGCCGAGGTGCGGTCGTCAGAGTTGGTGCGGCGTTACTGAGCCCGCGATTTACCGTCAAATTAAATGTTTTTGAGGCCGAAACAGTTCGAGGATCAAAAGGCGCGGGGGTTTTTGTGACAGTGAGAACCACCGGTCTTACCCCAATCATATCATTCTTCGCTGTCCAGGTGACTGTGGCATCAAGAGATTTCCTACTGGTTCCCCCGGTAATAACGGCATCGGAAGGCAGCCCCGTGACCGTCAGATTCAATTCGTCCTCAACCGACGCATCGCTATTACCATCACCTGCGGTGACTCTCAGACTGTACTGGCGATGAGCATCGGTAACTATATCCGGGTAGTTTCCGGTAAAGACCGGAAGTACCTGCGGCGGATCGACCCAGAAATACGCGCCGTAAACTGATCGATTGCCCGCGGGATCCTCCGCATAAATCGGCACATGATAAGGCGGAAACTGCCGACTCGATCCGGGTGGCGGTGTCCACGTTATCTTTGCGCCTGTCTCTTCAGCGCTGGTGGAGGTAATCGTAAGGACCGGAGTCGGAGTAAGCGCCGATGCGCCCATCCATACGCGAACCGGTTCCTTCTCCGGATCGGATACCACTACATCATACGCAAGCTCCGTTCCCTCGGGCCCGAAATTCGTGCCTACAATTATTCCAGTAATGTCAGGCGCGGCATTTTTGTCCTGTACGGTAATCGGCATAGTCCGCGTGATAGTAGCGCCGTTCAGGCTCACCGCAAAAGTTGCGCTTAGTGACACCGTTGCGCCGCGCGTCGCAGTATCATAGGGCGGAGTCCAGCTAAACCGCGCGGTCGCGGGATCGAACGTCGCGCCCGGCGGAAGGGTGTTATTGAAGCTTACTGCCGGGCTTCCTTCGGGCTTGGTGACGCGGAGAGTTACTCCGAGTGTTTCCCCCTCGGAAATCGTATGCGCTGAAAGTTCGCCTACAGCGAAGGCTCCGGCTGGATTGAGCAGCGCTGTAAAGAGTTTTCCTTCGCGCGAAAACGCCACCCGTTCGCCAGTCAGTCCGACTGCACGCATTGGAAGGCCGCTGTAGCCCAGTTGTGGCGTGTCGTCATTGGGTAGTTTCTGATAGGCAAGTGATCCTGAGCTTGATCCCGCCTCGAGCCAGGTCATCACATTTGATGAGATGCTCGGATAAGATTGATTGCTTGCGGTGGTCCCCGGGAGGTTAATAAAAATCTCACTGTCATTCGTGAGGTTAATGAGCAGCACATCGGTGTCACTGCTTCCCACTGTGGTCGTCTCATACACCACGTAGTTTCCACTAATCGATCCGTGAATGCGGTTTTCAATTCCCCAGGAACGTCCGCTTGGTGGAAAGAAGACCGAGTCGGCACCAATCTTCCTCTTTTGTCCAGTGCTGAGATCGAGCACGTAAAGCTGGCCTTTCTCATTGACAATCTCATGCCATAAAATACGGGTCCCCGAAACCGAGGGCTCGCGTTGATTGTTGCTGCTTATAGAAACGAGGCTCGGCGCGGTGTCGCTTGTCAAATTCATCTTATACGCCGCACTCGTCGTTCGATCCGCGTTCCAACCCTCGAATACGAGCAGCGCACCGGACAGTTTTGGTTTCTCACAATGGATGTCTGGCACCGCGATATCCACTATGCCGCTTCCCTTGGTAAGGACCCGAATCACATTCTGCCCGTTCGCAAGAGTCTCATGCCACGCAATTCGTGTTCCATCGACGCTGACTCCATCAATAACGCCGCTGCTCGTGGTGGCAGTTGTGAGTGCGCTGGTTCTTCCAAGGCTTAGATCATGTTCAAACACGTCGAACTTATTTGCGACTCCGCCTCGTGCCTGTCGCCATATAATAAGATTTCCAGAGACAGCCACATCAAGTGGCTCGCCCTGACCCAAACTTGTGTTGATTATCTGCGATGGTCGTTCAATGACGAAATTTGTCCCGTCATCAAAGCTTTTCCCTGTTGTTGTGGTGACTTCAAGTTTGACCTGATATCGCCCGTAATCGAGATCCCCCGGAACATAGCCGAGAATTTCGTTTCGCTTTGGAGCTGTTACCGCGGGAAGGGCTGTAAAAGCTCCACCGGGAATTGCCCGGAAGAGAAGCCGGTACGAGGCGAAATCCTCGCCCGCGGCAGTGCCGCGTATCGGAATTTGTCCGATACCTTCGGGGGGAACACCGATGTAGCTATTAAATACCGGGCTGGTGATTGCAAGCTCCGAGAACTTACTAACATCCAGAGCATTTTTTGCATTCACCACGCCCATACCGGTAAACATATCAAAGCCGGGCGAATAGACTTCGCCCCAATCAACGCCGAATCCGACCACGTCAGTCGCCGACGTACGCAGTGCTTGGCGCAGCTGTTGCGGAGTCAGGGTCGGCCGCAGCGACAAAACGAGAGCTGCGACCCCGGAAACATATGGCGCCGAGAATGATGTTCCAGCAGTTCGTAGATAGCCGTAACTCGTAAGCAACGGATCTTCCGGGTTTACTGCGTCCAACACCTTCCCCACTGGATCGTCAGCCAACGCGATCATGTCAGGGTGTGCGGTTTGTGATTTGAGCGAGAGGATAATGGACTGCGGCCCGTAATCGAATTCATCATGCGCGATCTGTGTCGGCAATCCGCCCCCTGGCGCTATCAGGTCGACACTCTGACCAAAGCTCGAGAACCATGTGGCGAAACCCGTGGGAGTACCGGCGGCAACGACGATTGGCTTTTTCGCGAGCAGATTTTCCGGACTGAAGTAATCGGTATCCTGGGCGCTGTTTCCCGCGGCGATAACGACAGTGACGCCATTATCGTAGGCATATTCCACGGCTTCTTCCGCCACAAAATTTTGCGGACAGGGCTGGCCGCATCCGAGACTAAGATTTACAACAGATGCGCCGGTATCCACGGCATAGCGAATGCCCTCGGCAAAATCCACCCACGATCCGCTTGCTGAGCCATCTGGAAATACCTTCACCGGAAGAATAGTAGTCTGTGGTGCGACACCGATCATTCTAGTTCCCGTCGCGGCAATGATCCCCGCGACCGCTGTGCCATGTCCAAAGGTATCGTTGGTGTCCCTGTTATCAAGTACCGTATTGTAGCCAGCAGCGACATTCACTCGCCCCTGCAGTTCTGGATGACCGGCGTCGACTCCGGAATCTACGACTGCGACTATAGTCCCCTGGCCCTCACTTCGCGGCCAGACATCCGCCGCCTCAATCTGTTGTAGGCCCCACTGGTCAGGAAGGTCTGGAAAACCCATCGCACCAGAGCTTTCGTAGTACGGAACGTTGGTAGCCGCTTGGCGCGAGACTCCGCGATAAACCCGTTGTGCCCAAGCTACGTTTGAATCTTCCGAATACGCTTGAACCACCTGATCAAGATCCTCCGAGTCGAATTCGAGTGCGTAAATGTGCGAAAGATCTTTGGTCTCGGACTCTTTTACCCCGAAACGTCGCGAAGCTTGACGGCCGCGTAAATTGTGTACTTTTTTCTGCCAGGTCGATTTGATTGTGCTTCTTGCTACCGGGGCCCCACCAGCCGCGGATTCAAGCTGCTGTTCCTCGCGCAGGCTTCGAAAAACAGGTCGAATTTTTGATGAGCGAAGTTTGAACTTGGCATTAGCGCGATCTATTTTTGGTGATTTATCGGCGAAGAATTCACTAAATTTCCGGCCACGACGAACGATTGAAGATGCCGACGCGCTAAGTGTATCTTTGAATTTAACGGCGATTACTCCAGGCACAAATGATTCCTCGTAATCCTTTTTGGTCTGCTTGCCTGACTTATTCTTCTCGAGTTGGACTAAGTGCTCGCGCGGAGTCTGCGCCCGATACTGAAAGCCTGCGGCGTCGGCCTTGGTTAGCGCTGCTCTCGGTTCAATGCCGCCGGTATTTCCAGCTCTCATCTGCAGCGCTTCGGGGCTAAGCTTCCTGGTGACTACCTCCGCCTTCTTTGTCTCAGTGATTTTTTCAGAAACCAGTTCAGGTTCATCTTGAGTGACTGAGGTAAGCCCGTGACAGGGATCTGAGCCGGCTGGATCCATCGAACAGCGTGAGATGCTCCCCAAAGTATAATCAGCTCCTGTCCCTCCACGAGCGGCAACGAAGAGGGTCAAAGCTCCAATGCGATTAAAATTGGCGCCACCTTTTTCACCCACTGTGGTAAATTTTGTATAAGGAATAGTTAAGGTTCGTTGTAGCTGCGGTTGATCAATGACAAGCTCCGCGGCTGAAAATGTCTTGCCGCTGTTATCAGCGGAGTCGAAGACCGTCAGCACGAAGCGAAGCGGTGTCTTATTAAGTTTGTCGAAATACTGAACTTCGATGGATATTGCGTCATTACCGTCGGCCAGGAAGTTCACTGCGCCTAGCCCATTGGCTTTTATGTTCGATGGGTCGCTATCTCCATCCCACACGGCGAAGAGTGCGCTTCGGCTCGTGGGAGAATCCTTCACACGAAGGCCATTCTTAATTGTGAGCTCGCTACTTGGCCCCTCTTCGAGAAAAAATTGCACCGCGCGAGTGCCACCCAGACTTCCGCTTGAGGTAATTACATCGGCAGCGGGATTTTCGTGAGCATCCGCGACGAGCTGTTGCTCCGTCCGAAAGTCCTCGATCGGCGCCGCGCTCGCCGCTATCCAGACATTCGCCGCGAAGAAAACAAGTGCTACAGGGAAGAGTACTCTTGACTTGAAATATTCAAGAACGCATTGGCACATGTTGATTCCCCTTCAGTTTAAGGACGCTTTTAAAGCGGCGCTTTTCATTCTTATCGGCGCATTCCTTTAAAAACTAAGTGTGAATCGATGCTGCGCTTAGGCCAATTCTCTCCGAGGGAAGACATCGCTCGCGAGGAAAAAAGCAAGCTAAGTCCCAGTTCTGAATCGATAATTAGCCAGCTCTCGAGTCGGAGCTTTTCGCTCCTTTGCGCGCGGTCTCCGAGAATATGAGCCCTTGATCTCGCTCTTTCCTTAAAAAAATGAAAGGAGGGGCGGGCTCGGCGAGGCTAATAATACTTCTGCGAATGCCTTCTAAGCTATCCTCCTGATAAGGCTTTCCATAGGTAACACAACTAGCCTAGAAGCTTATAACTTCTTCATAAGGCGAGGACAATTCAACTGTGAGCCATACCACCTCAATTTCTAAAGCCGCTTCGGCGAGTGCGAGACGCGATCGCGCGTTTGCCACCCAAGCATTTTCCGGGGAGCCGGCACTACTTCTCAACGAAATGCGCGATGTTGTAGCGGGTGCCAAACCGATCGGGGAATGTCTCTTGCTTTCAGAGAGGCTAAAGCAATTATTAGGCGAGGACCATCGTGAGGCCTATGCACGACAGGGAGTGTCTTTGGTGCTCAACAATCTTAATGAGTTTTTTGGAAAATTAAATTCTCTTCATCAGGGCAGCCGGCGTTTGGTATCGCCGCAGATTGGACATACGCAAGATCTTGGTCATGAGGATTTGTCGATACTCGCTAATAGTATTGAGCCGCTCGAAAGATACCTTGGACATTGGCTGCTGACCGAGTGTGGTGCTGCTCCAAAGCTTCGTTCGACAGTCGAGCCGGCAATAGTTCTGGTTGTACATCAAATTCCGCAGCTTCAAGACGATACTGCAATATTTTGCATGAAGCAGCTTAAAGATGTCCCGATCATCGTGGCGAGCTCGTGCGCGTTCCCGCTTACTCATGAAAAGTTAGCTGATGCCTGTCTGCAAGGTGCAGGCGGTATTGTGTATCACGCAGTCGGGCAAGATAATGGGAGACTGTCCTATCGAACTGACTTTGGGGCAAAGCAGGTCTACCTCTTAGGTGGCTATCCTGATCGTTGCATGTATACAGCGGTTCACCGTATGGTCGACCAGAATCTGCATGCGGGCGATAACTCGCTCCACATAACATTGGTGCCGCAGCTAACCTATGTGCGAAGTGAAAATGGATCGACTTTAGAGACACCACAAACGACCGAAGCGACGTTTGAACTCGCCAAAAATTACGCCGAGTTCCTTGCGCGACCGCCCTGGGGACGAAATGAGATCAGATCTACGCGAGCAGGCAATGCAGCAGTAGTGCCTCTCGCCGGTGATTTCTCACTTACCGTATCGATAGCGGTTTAATTCAGCAGTTTTGGTGAACAAAGTCATCTGGAGCGGCACTAGTGAAATTCACTCGCTGGTGATAGAATTTGAGCCTAATGTTTGCTCGAGCGGCTCTTGGCTTCATTTTCGCACTGTCCTTACTTCCTTCATCGTTTGCTATCGCACAGGAGTCGCAGCAGATTCCGATCGGTGTGTCGACCGCGCTTACCGGCACTATGGCCACTTTTGGAACCGACATAAGAAACGCACTCATTCTTGCCAACGATCTTTATGGTCACGGAAAATATCGATTCATTTTTGAGGATGATCAATGTGACAACAGCCAAGCCGTTACCATCGCGCATAAATTGATCGAGATTCACAAAGTACAGTATGTTATGGGACACGCCTGTAACGGCACGCTTATCGCGAGCATTCCCATTTACCGACGTGCGGGGACGATGGTCTTCAGCTCGTTTGCGACAACCGGAGATGTGCGCGACGTCGGTCAGAAAAGCTTTCGCTTGTTTCCTCCTGATCAAATTGGTGCAGTGAAGCTATTTGAATACGCGAACTCGCGCTACCAGCATGTTGCTTTCTTTACCTCTGAAGACGATTACACCGAGCTTATGGAGCGCTGGTTTCGGAAGAGTGCTAAGTCAGCACCGATGAAAATCTCGAGCCAATCGCTCAGTCGCGGCGAAACTGATTTTCGACCCGGACTACTAAAACTTAAGCAGGGCAATCCCGATCTTCTTGTGCTTAATGTAAACGGCGAGGCCGATTTTATCATCGCGGTAAAGCAGGCAAGGGGCGTAGGCTATAAGGGGGCCATGACAGCTTTCTATCTGCCTGCTTCGCAGATGGTTCGCGATAGCATCGGATCGTTAATCGAGGGAATGGAGTTCATCAATCTTCCAAGGCTCGATCAGTCCGCAACCGAGGAGGGCAAACGGGTTATAGCCGAATTTCGAAAGCGGTTTGGCGAGCCGCAGTCACTAGAGCTTGGGGTCGCATTCACTATCGACTCCTTCAAACTTCTTGATCAGGCACTCGGCAGTGGTGAGGTGCCCGAGAAATTCCTACGAGGCAAGCAGCACCAGGGGCTTGTTGGCAAGTTCTCTTTTGACGAAAGCGGAGAAATCCAGGGTATTCCGTTTCAAGTTCAGCGTATAGTAAAGAATACAATCCAAGTCGTTAATTAGTTTCTGCTCGCGATAACAAAAAATGCCTTCGCTTCAACGAGTGTTTCCAAATGCAGCGTAATGTCCCGAATATACTTACCAATTAGCGTGGCTAGATCGCCCTAAATAAAACACTCAATCAGTCCGATTTTTACCTTCGGTTCTCAGGGCAATGGCGCTCGTATATTTCTGAGTTATTGCATCGATGCACTTTCGTTATATTTATCGAACTCTGCTCATCATAATTCTCGCGTTGTTACCTTTGCTGTCTCACCTCTCTTTCGCGCAATCGAACCACGCGCAGGTCGCGGGCCGGGTGCGTAAAATCAATCAACAGCTGCGCGACAATCTCGATCAGCGCCCCCTGCCAAAAAAAGTCCTCGAGGCGCTGATCGAGCGTAAGAATCTTTTAAAAAGACTCTTTGCTGAGGATCCAGCGACGGCGTCCCAACTAATCATGGCCTATCCACGTAATCTCCAGGCCGAGCTTCAACTTTCAAAGTTCCTTGAAAGGCGTTCGCTCAGGCGCGGAAAACTTCAGATCCAGATCGAAGATGATTTTCAGGCACGCAGCTCAAAAACGATCCATCGACTGCGCACGAGCGACAATGAAATTATCACCCTGCATTTCAGCAAGCCGCAGCCTTCCGTCCGTCCAGACTCGGCGATACAGGTGAGAGGGGCTGAGCTCGACAACGACTTTCTCGTCGAGCAAACCGGAGTCATTATGGAATCTCCGTCACCGTTGCAGATACCAAACGTAGACTCCTCGTCGGTCGGAGGCGCACTTACTCCTTCAACGAGCGAACGCGCGGTCGCCATAATTCTTTTCAACTTCACAAATGACACCACGCAGCCCTATACGAAGGAGCAGGCCTACGCAAACATCTTTACCACTCCGAGAAGCGCAAACGCTTATTGGACTGAGGCTTCCGCGGGTAAAATCTCCTTTAGCGGCTCACTTTCTGACGTGTATGGCTGGTACACCATTTCACCGACCGCGGCTTGCGATTCTGACGCCTGGGCCGTCGCGGCAACGAACGCGGCTAGAGCGAACGGGTTTGACATCTCAAAATATCAGCATGTCATGTTCATGTTTCCCTACAATAATCGCTGCAGTTGGGGAGGTCTGGCCAACCTTAGCGGAATTTACAGCTGGCATAACGTAAACCCGGCGTGGGGAGCCGAATATGCGCGACTGACTGAAGCACACGAACTTGGGCACAATCTCGGGCTGTCACACGCTAACGGTTTGCAATGCACTAATTCGTCGGGAGCATTGGTGCCGATAAGTGACAGGTGCATAAATAGAGAGTACGCGGACGACTTTGATGTCATGGGCCACGTGTATGTCTTGCCCAATGGTTTTCATTTAACCCAGTTGGGCCTAATCGGCGCGGGCCAGGCACGAGAGGTTACCGGGCCGGGTACATACTCGATCGCCCCTCTCTCGCCTACCTCGAGCTCAATGCAGCTCCTCAAAATTTTTCGCGAGCGAGATCTGTTTGGTCCTAATCGATATTTCTACATCGAATACCGTCAGCCCAGCGCGAACTTTATGTATGGAGGCGATCACCCGCTCTATCGCGGCGTGACTTTGCGCCTGGCCGACGCTATTGAAAATGGCGGGAGCAATGCTCAGCTTTTAGTTATGTCCAATCGCTATGCGCTCCACGACCTTAACGCCCCACTTACGAGCGACGACATTTTCGAAGATGTCGCGAAGGGAATACGGGTACGGACGCTCGGTACAACTCCCTCTGCCGCGACCGTAGGAGTGGAATATTTTTGCCCGCCGATAAGGTACTGGAATATCGGCGTCGGATCGACGGAAGGATTCCCCGCCGAAAAACCCGGCGTATTTCGCTCCTTCAATTTAGCTATCGACGGCCGAGAGCACTGCGGCGCGGGAACCGTCTCAATTAGTGTAAATCTACCGAGCGGCTGGGCGACGAGCCCAACGACTATTCCTAATCTCGCTCTACCCGCCGCCGGGGGGGCAAGTACCACATTCCAAATTAAGTCGGCGGTGGATACTGCTGACGGCACGTATCCTATCCAATTCATCGTCACCGACCTGAGCCGTCCCGGCGAGTCAACGACGCTGACTTACCAATATGGAGTATCGCGCGGGTGCATACCGAGAAACCCATCGTTTCAGGTCACGCCAACGTCACAGCAATCGCGCGCGGGAGGAACATTGCAATATCTCGTCGAGCTCACCAACAACGACAGCAGTGATTGCCCTCCGCAATCATACCTTGCCGATATTTTTTGGCCGCTTCCGTTCGGATGGAGCCAGATCCCGGAGGAGCCGGGATTCTACTCTGGTATTCCTGAGTTTAATGCCCTCCTCCCCGGCTCGAAGCAAGTTTACAACTTCGCTATCACTTCGGCCGCATCAGCCGCCGATGGAAGCTACCCGCTCGCCTTTGATGTGCTGGGCGATAGCGGTTTTACCTCGGCGCATATCCCGATCACCTATGTCGTCAACAACCTCGCGGCTTCTGCAGCGCCAAGCAATCTTGCGGCACAGATTCTAGTTGCGACTGGCGTTCAACCCCTCTACTCCGTGCGGCTCACTTGGAAAGATAACTCGATCAATGAGCTGCGCTTCGGAGTGTGGGCTAGCGCTCCGGGAAGCACCACCTGGACAAAGCTTGCGCAGGTTGCTGCCAATGTGGTGACCTGGACACATTACAGCCCGAGTCCCGGAAAATGGAGCTACCGCATAAGCGCGGAAAACAGCGCAATAGGTTCACCAACATATTCATCGAACGTAGCGGTGAGCATTCCCGGACCATCATCTACTCCATCACCGTCCGCCAATTCGTCTCCGGCCTACGCCAACTAGCACACTGAAGAACTACTGAGCAATTCACAGCCCTCAAGAAAAAGATAAACCTGTCGCCATAGCGTATTCTTTCAAAGCAAACGCACACACTTATAATAGCAGAGCTTGTGAGCGCATTTTTGATCCGAGAAATAGGAGAGAGGGCTCTTTTGGAAAAGCTGTATTTACTGACACAAGTAAACTTCCAAATCGTCAAATAGAATATAATCAAAGAGAGTCATTAGCCTTGACTTATCTTCTTTTAAGGCGCGCAAATTTGGAGTAGATCGTAAGAGGTCTAAGTAGTGACAGGCACATTTTTGTCACGCTCAACGAGGCAACATGTCATTTTTATTCCCTTTCTGTCTTGGTCTTCTTGTATATCTTCTGGTGCGTTCGTTTCTCTTCGGCCTGTACACCGTCGATCAAAATCAGCGCGCGGTGAAAACATCATTTGGCCGTGCCCAGCGTATTGGTGATCAAACTACCCTCGACGATCCGATATCGGAGTCGCTGAGGCCGGATGAACGCGAGCGTTACCGCTACCCGCAGCTTCGGGTAATTGGGCCGGGCGGGCCCTATTTGAAGTGGCCATGGCAAAAGGTCTACAAAGTGTCCGTCGCTACCGAGACTATTAATATGGCCTTCGATTTCGAGGATCCCTCCGCTAATCAGGGCGGTACTGTGCTCGAGGCGGTAACTCGAGATCAGCTCAACATCGGAATCACCGGGCAGCTTCGCTACAGGGTCTCGGAACGTAATCTTTATGCCTTTCTTTTCGGCGTTAAGAATCCGGTGGTGCATGTCATGGGATACTTTATCTCAATACTTCGCGAAAGGATTGCAAATTTTGAGGCGAAGGCGGTTGATGGGCAGGTGCCGGGCAGCTCCCCGAAAGAAGTCGCGCAGAGCTCGGCCGTATCCATTAATGATCTTCGTAAAAATCTGCGCGACCTTAACGATCATATGACGGTCGAGGGCGCCTCGGCACCGGCGCGCTATGGCGTGGTGCTTGACGCATCGCTGATAACCGGAATTGATCCGCCACCGGAAGTTGAGTCGGCGCTCGCGGCAATTAACACTGCACACAATAACGTATCAACAGAAATTAGCCGAGCGCAGGCCGCGGCTGACCAAACGATTGTGCAGTCGAAGCGTGCTGTTGAGATAGAAACACTTAAGGCGCAAGCCGAAGTCCAGCCGCTTGAAGCGTTGGCCGACCAACTACGCGCGCTCAAAAAATCGGGATCAGGAGTTCTCGAGAGCTATGTTTCTAATATTCGGCTCTCGCTGTTTGCGAAAGCGAAAGAGGTAATGATGAGGGCGAAAGCATAAGTTTATGTCAATTGAATTTTTTAAGTTTTTAGCATTCGGAATACTTGGTGGTCTTGTCTTCGAACTTTTCCTCATCGGCTTTCTCAAGCTGATAGGTTTTATTGTGGTGGTGCCTGAGGGCAAGTGTTTTGTCTATGTGCTCTTCGGAAAAGTCGCTTGTGTTCTCAAGGAGCCGGGGCTGCATCTTCTTTGGTTTAAGATCGGATGGAAGGCGCCGCTTATGCGCTTTTTTGGAAATAACTACTGGCTCGATATGCGCCTTGATCAAGAGTATCTAAGAAGCCAGCCGGTAAACTCCGAAGAGGGTGCTCCGATGGGAATCGGTGTCTGGTACGAGATGTTTATCAGCGATCCGGTATCGTTTCTATTTAAGAATGCCGACCCGCGTGGATCGCTTTCCGCAAATGTGAGCAATGCGACCGTGCGTTGCTTAAGCAACATGCCGCTTTCTGATATGTTGCAAGATAGGCACAAGATGAGCCAGATCACCCGATCTGAGGTAAGCACAAAATCGGATGAATGGGGTTATCGGTTAGGTTCGGTCTACATTCGAAAGGTGCATTTTCGAGACGGCGAAATGATCCGCCAGATTGAGAGCAAGGTGGTAAATCGATTACGTCAAGTTACCGCGGGTATTACCCAGCATGGTGAAAACCAGGTGCGAATTATTACCAGCGAAGCGCAAAAGAGCGCAGCGGCAGAATTCGCAAAGGCTTCGGCGGTGCGGCCGAAAATTATCGGTGAAGCCTTGCAGAAGATTTCGGTAGATTCCGATGTCTCAAAAGCGCTTTTTGAAGTGCTGCAGTGTCAACGCATAATTGAAGGGGGCGGACAGATTACGATCTTGCCGCCTGATTCGGGGGTAATTCCGGATCTGCTTGCAGCGAAGGCTTGAGAGTAGCGAGCACCGCTTACCGCAACATACATTTGCAGATTAAGGGCATAGTGATAACCTCTTCTCAATGAACGAAGATCAGCGATTTCTTGAAAAGTGCGCCACGCTACTTCGCGAGCGACGCCTTGAAGCTCCGGCTATTTTTATGCTGGAGATGCACAAACCTCTCTCAACAGTCGTTCGTGAAAGTGTGCGCTTTTTTTCGCCGATGCTGATGCCGTTTTTGGGGGCGCAAAATACGGCACGGCTTATCTCGGTGCTCGAGAATCCCGAGAATATCGAGCAGCTGCTCCGCCTTCTTGAATCAGGGGAGGCTGTGAAACCTTAGATGCAGGGGCTTGAGCACGCAACACCCGCTGTCGTAGCGATTATCTCGTTCGTTTTTGCATCTGTGGCGTTTTACATTCACCGTGCTCGCAAGAATCCCGATCTTTTTGTGCGAAGAATTCCGGGTGTTGATGCAATAGATGAAGCAGTTGGCCGTTCCGCTGAGCTGGGTCGGCCAGTAATGTTCACTACTGGGCTTACTGATGTAAGTCCGGTGCTCTACGCCTGCTTGGGAGTGTTATTTCATGTCGCCAAAAAAGTTGCGCGTTATAAGCTCCGTTTTCTTCTGCCGCAGAGCGCGCCTGATGTGTTGGCAATTACCGAAGAGGTGCTGCGCGATGCCTACCGTTCAGCAGGCCGGCTCTCGCTTTTTGATCCTAAATCATTGATGTTCTTTTCAAGTGAGCAGTTTGCCTTCGCTGCGGGCTATATCGGTTGTATTCAACGTGAAAGACCCGGCTCGGCGTTCCTTTTCGGAAGTTTCGCCGCTGAGTCTTTGGTGCTTGCCGAATCCGGGCAGCAAGTTGGTGCCCTGCAGGTAGCTTCTACCGTAAGTCCCGAACAGGTCGCCTTTTTTATTGTTACCTGTGACTACACTCTCATTGGAGAAGAGCTGTATGCCGCATCGGCCTACCTTACTCGTGAACCGGTGCAGCTTGGAAGCCTTTTGGCGCAAGATAGAGTAAAGTTATTATTCTATCTCATAATATTGGCGGGCGTTGTTCTTTCGACCTTTAACTCCTGTTTTCCGGGTATGAAGCTTCCTGGAATAGAATTTTTTCTTTCGTATTCGTGGAGCGAATTTTTCGGATGAACTATCGAAAGGCTCTCATAAAGATACTTACGTTTTTGGGTGGAATATATTTCTTCCTAAAGTTTGTGCTTCCCGAAGAACTTCCACTTTTTGGAGAGAGCTTCCACTTAAAAAAATACGATGATGTCATTCTTACCGGCTTTACCGCGGTAGGAACGGTGGCAATCGGTATTGGGGTCGTGATTCTTCTAAAGTATCATGGCGGAACGCTGTTGCATTTGCGAAAGAATTGGGCCTATAGCGCGACGCTGCTTTTCGGACTTTTTGTGATGTTTCTCTCTTCGGGATTGGCCTGGAACGGGAATCTAAATGATGCGCGTCGCGAGCGAGAATACGGCGTGCTTCGAGACTTTGCGCAGCGAATCAAAGATGATCACGAACAAAACGTCCAGGGAGTAGAGCCTGTGTCGAAAAGAGTCGCGCTGCTTTTGGAATCCTTGCGCAATTCCCTTGAGAAATCGAGACGTGAGGTGGCCCTTTTTCGTTCGGAGCTTTCAGATTCTGAGATAGATCAGCCGCAGCGAAACCAGATTGGTGAACTTGAGGCCGCGCTTTCATTGGGAGAAGTACAGCGAGCTGGACTTGCTGCGGCGACGTTTCAGCCTGAAAAGTTCGATGCGCTGATGAGCCTTCGAGCGACCATAGCTGATCTGGCGGTAAAGACCCGTGAGGCGTTGACACTACGACAAGAGCGAAGCTTGTCGCAGAAGTTCTATCACCTTATTCATCAGGGTTTCTTTGTTTCGCTCGGATCGGCGATGTTTTCGCTCCTTGCGTTCTATATCGCATCTGCGGCGTTTCGTGCATTCCGAGTGCGATCATTTGAAGCGGCGCTCATGATGTGCGCGGCGGTGGTGATTATTTTTGGCCAGCTTCCTCCCGCGTTATTTGGCGACGGCGAGAGTACCCTTGAATTCTTTAAATCAATAAATGCGGTTCGCCAGTGGCTCTTAACACAGCTTAATAGCGCCGCGTTTCGTTCGATTGAGATTGGCGCGGGAATCGCCGGCCTGGTTATGGCGGTGCGGATGTGGCTCTCGATAGAATCGGAATCCTTTAGTGCCGGTAAGGAGCGAGATGGCCGAGCAAAATAATAGAAATCTGAGCTCGAAGATTATCTATCTGATAGTCTTTCTAGTGTTGAGCGTGCCGCTAATCAAGGGCTGGCGATTTACTCCAGCGCGAATGACATCTGCGGAGAAGCTATTCTCCGTGATCGATGGCCTAAAGCTCGGACAGGATCAGATAGTGCTCTTTGCGATGGACTTTGGCCCGAATTCAAAAGCAGAGAACTTTGATCAATCGTCGTTGCTGGTCGAGCACCTGATGCGCCGGCGGATTCCGATTGCTTTTTATTCGTTGTATGCCCAGGCAACTCCGTTTTTAGAGGAAATTCCTCGTCAAGTAGCGGCGAAGCTTATGCGTGAGGACCCGACGCAGCAGTGGCGCTATGCAAAAGACTGGGTGAATCTTGGCTATCAGGTGCAGGTTTTGACGATTCAACAGGTCGCCAACTCTAAAAATATTCCGGAGACATTAAAAAAGGATGCTCGCGGAAATTCACTTTCAGAGCTTGATATATTCAAGAATATAAAAACTCTAAAACAGATTCCGCTTTTTATTCAGGTGACTGGACTCGTCGGCGCACTTGAAGCGTATTTGCAGTTTCTTAAGAGTGAGGACTTTCGTCCTAACTTTGTGCATGGCTGCACCTCGATAACTATTCCTAAGGCATATATATACCTTGATTCAGGGCAGCTGCTCGGGCTTCTGGAGGGAATTGCTGGCGCCGCATGGTACTCCGAGCTTCTGACAGAAAAGTATCCAAACCGAGAGAGAGATAAAGCCGGTTCAATAAATACCGGGCTTGGCTTCGCGCAAATATTGATCCTACTTTTGATATTGTTAGGAAATATTTTTGATTTCAGAAAGCGAGTGGTTCACGCATGAGTTTTGAGTTTTGGACGATATTCCTCGGCGGAGTCTCGACACTGGCTATTTTCAGCTTTGTGATAAAAGAGAATCCCTACTACCGCTTTTTTGAACATTTCTTCATCGGCATCTCCGCTGGATTTGGAATTATGCTTACGGTGCAGAGCTTTATCTGGCCGAGACTTCTCGTGCCAATTCTAGGCCTTGATATTGATGTATACCCCGATGGAACGCTCTCGAAGCCCTATAATTACCTGCTTTTGATTTATCTAGTTCCGATTGCGTTTGGCGGGCTCTATTATTTTATATTCTCGACAAAGCACTCCTGGCTCGCAAAATTGGCAATAGGCTTTTCACTTGGAATTTCAGGTGGCATGGCATTTGAAGGCTTTTTTAACGAGATGCTGCCGCAGATTACAAGCAGTTTTAAGCCGCTGCTCGTAACTGCTCCTGACCAATCAATCGTGTGGGGAAAGAGCCTCAACAACATGGCATTTGTCGTCACTATGCTCTTGGTGATGTACTACTTTTTCTTTACCTTTAAACGTGGCGAGAAAGTGAGTGGTTCGCTCTCGACCTCCGGAAGATTTCTGATGATGATATGCTTTGGGGCTTTTTTTGGCTCGACGGTGATGGCACGTATGTCCTTACTTGTGGAGCGGCTGCTCTTTCTCTATGAAGATTGGTACCAGGCAATTATTGGATTATTCAGCTAATGATTACGAATCCTGAGAAATTGACCACGGTAGTAGTCACTGATTGTGGTTCGACTACTACAAAAGCACTTCTTTTTGAAAAAACCGCGCAGGGCTGGCGTCAGACTTTTCGCGGCGAAGCGCCCACTACTGTGGAAGAACCCGTGGCTGACGTCACGGTGGGCGCGCGGAACGCGTTTACCGAGGTCGAGGAGTTAAGTAAGAGAGGGATTTTAAACAGCTCAGAGTCGATTCCGTTTGTCGAGAGAGGTGCCGACCCAACGCAGGGAATTGACCTGTATCTCTCGACAAGTTCTGCCGGCGGCGGATTGCAGATGATGGTTGCCGGGATCGTTGGCGAGATGAGCGCTGAATCGGCGCAGCGCGCGGCCCTTGGCGCGGGAGCAATCGTGATGGATGTAGTTTCTGCGGACGACGGGCGAGAAGACTATCAAAAAATTGAAAAGATTAGGCAGCTCAGACCCGATATTGTGCTCCTCACGGGTGGTGTTGATGGCGGTTCGAAAAGTCATGTCATTGAGATGGCCGAGATTCTTCGCGCAGCGTCTCCTAAGCCCCGTTTCGGAGACACGCTCGCGCTTCCTGTAATTTACGCTGGAAATCGTGAGGTGGCCTCGGAAGTCAGTGAAATCCTCGGTGCTACGGCGAAAGTAGAGGTCGTTGACAATGTGCGACCCGAGCTCGATAGAGAAAATCTCGGTCCGGCGCGTGAGGCGATTCATGAAATTTTTCTCTCGCATGTAATGAGCCACTCGCCCGGGTACGACAAGCTTTTGCGCTGGACGCCGGTTGCGGTCATGCCGACTCCGGCGGCGGTCGGTGATATGGTGCTTAACTTTGCCAAGGAGTCCGGCAATCAGGTGCTTTGCGCCGATATCGGGGGCGCAACTACCGATGTGTTTAGCGTTTTTAAGAATGACGCTGGCACTCCGGTATTTAACCGCACCGTAAGCGCCAATTACGGGATGAGCTACTCGGTCGCGAATGTACTGGTCGAAGCAGGCTGCGATAATATAAAGCGCTGGCTTCCCTACGAACTCTCTGATACCGATATCCGCGATCAGCTTCGAAATAAAATGATCCGGCCGACCTCGATACCGCAAACCATGGAGGATTTGTGGCTTGAGCAGGCGGTATGCCGTGAAGCACTTCGCCTTTCACTTAGGCATCACCGCTCATTGGCTGTGGGTCTAAGTGGCGTACAGCAGCAACGAAGTATTAGCGATATCTTTTCTCAGAAGAGAAGCCGCTATGAACTTGTCGACATGATGAAGCTTGATGTCGTCATCGGCTCGGGCGGCGTGTTAAGTCACGCGCCGCATCGGCTACAGGCGGCGCTTATGATGCTCGAAGGCTTTGGACTTCAGGGAGTAACCGAGATCTGTGTGGATTCAATATTTATGATGCCGCATTTAGGGGTGCTTTCAAGCGTACATCCTCAGGCAGCAAAAGAGATTTTTATGCACGATTGTTTGGTGAAAATAGCGCACTCTGTCGTGCCGGTTGGCATCGCTGAGGGTGAGCTTGCTCGGATCATGATTGACGGCAATGAAATTGGGAGAGTTTCTCGAGATGAGGTTGGGCTTCTCGCTGCGCCATCCGGAAAACACCAGCTTCAGGTAGAACCGCTTCATCGTTCGATTGATGTAGGTGCTGGTCCTGGAAAGTTATTTGAAAAAGCGATAGAGGTCGCACCTTTTGGGATTCTCTTTGATGGACGAAACCGCCCGCTCAAGCTTCCAGAAAATGCAGCGGAGCTTGTGAAGCGGAATCGGAAAATTAATACAAGCTTAGGACTTTCATAAAATGGGGCAGGCATTTACTCCAGGCCTCCTCGCGAAAAGTTCGGTCAGCATCCGGCGAAGCCGTGATCTACCGGTAGAAGGAGAGATTCTGAAAAATGTAGGTGAGAGCGTGCAAGGGACAGATATTGTCGCGCGCGCGCTTTTGCCCGGCGACCTTACTATTTTGCGTGTTGCCGAGGGACTTGGTATCGAGCCGTTTGAGGTAAAAAAGGGGCTCAAGGTGCAAGAAGCGGCTGAAGTCAAAGAAGGAGACCTGATTTGTGAGCATGCCGGCCTCTTCGGACTCTTTAAGAGTCAGTTCAAGGCACCATCCTCCGGAACAATTGATTTTATCTCTGAGCATACCGGTCATGTCGGGCTACGAGTCTCACCGCGGGAAATTAGGGTGGATGGTTATCTTAGCGGCCGGGTAGTCGCCATCGATCCGAAAAAATCGGTGACGATTGAGGCCAAGGGTGCATTGGTACAGGGTATTTTTGGAATCGGCGGTGAGAGACAGGGAAAGCTCTTGCTCCTGCCGATAGCGCCTTCGACGATACCCGAAATTCATAATATTCCAGCTGATGTGCGCGGGAGTATCCTTGTTGGCGGAACCAAGCCTTCGATTGAATTCATTCGCGAGGCCGAGAATCGTGGCGTACTCGGGCTCGTTGTTGGCGCGATTGACGATCACGCGCTTGCCGAGTATCTGGGCTTTGATCTCGGCGTTGCGATTACTGGTGATGAAAAAGTCAAAATGACAATAATTATCACCGAAGGCTTCGGTAAGTTGGCGATTTCCGATCGAGTACTCACAGTGCTCAAGCCTCTTGAAGGGAAGCTAGCGTCGATCAATGGCGCGACGCAGGTGCGCGCCGGCGCAGTTCGCCCCGAGATTGTTATCTGTAATTCCGACTCTGCGGAAAGAGAGCATAACGAAGTGTATCCTTCACTGGCGCTTGGTTCACGGATACGTATAATTCGAGTGCCGTATTTCGGGGCCTTTGGAACAGTGACTGCGCTTCCCAGCGAGCTTACAAAAATCGCGACCGGAGCTGAAACACGGGTGCTCAAAGCAACGCTTGAAAATGGCGAAGAAGTTACTGTTCCACGCGCAAATGTGGAGCTTGCTTAAGCTGAGGCAGAGGCTATTTTTATATTCTCGCCATTAGGTCCGAGTAGCTCGATTGTACCTTTAGTTCGCGAATGCACATACGCAGAGATAAACCGATGCACGATTTCGGAAAGCTCAATCGCTGAATACGGCAGGTTATAAAGCCGCGATTGCTCAATAAAGAGGGTGTAGTCCTTTTCTCGAAGCACGAGACTCTTAGGACCAAATTTTGAGAAGACTACGAAGGTAATTTGCTGGGGCGAGCTTTCGAGTGCGCTATCAAATTGCAGTGTTTGACCAGCGCGTACAATTTCAAATCGGCACTGAAGCGCCAACTTGCTTGGATGAGGCGGAAGGGCGCTATAGGTGTGCTGAAAAGTTTGTAACGTTCTCGTACATCCGGCAAGAAAAACAAAAAGAAGAAGAATTACTTTACGCATAATTGAAACCGAAGTGCCGCATCTGCGGCGTCCTTATCCCCAAATAATTTGTGGCTAAAGATGAATAATAGTGAACTTTGGAGAAGTGCGCAGGCCTAAAAAAGCCCCTTTACTTCTACTATTATTCTATATAGAACTAGAGGGTGACTACGCGTATAATCTTTATTGATCTCAACTCCTACTTTGCTTCAGTAGAGCAGGCGGAAAATCCAAGCCTTTTGGGTAAACCGGTTGCTGTGGTGCCAATGCTTGCTGATACCGCGAGCTGTCTTGCGGCCAGCTATCCGGCCAAAGCGAAGGGAATCCGGACTGGCACATTGGTGCGAGATGCGCGACGGCTTTGCCCGAATATTATTTTTGTCGAGGCGGATCATCGAAAGTATGTCGAATACCATCATAAGATAATAGAAGCTGTTGAGCGTTGTCTGCCGGTCTGGAAGGTGTACTCGATTGATGAAATGGCAATTCGACTTTTCGGCAGGGAGCAAAGTGTAGCCTTTGCGCGCGCAAAAGCACTCGATATAAAGAGATCAATTGCGGAAAGAATTCATCCCTCGCTTACCTGTTCAATTGGTATCGCGCCCAATCGCTATCTGGCGAAGATAGCAAGCGATATGCAGAAGCCGGATGGCCTTGTGGTTCTACAAGCCCAGGAGCTTCCCGAGCGTTTATATTCGTTGCACCTGAGGGACTTTCCCGGCATTGGACCGCAAATGGAGCAGCGTTTAATGCAGGCACGCTGTCCTTCGGCAAAGCTTCTTTGTCAGAGTTCAATCTCTGAGCTGCGCGAACTTTGGGGCGGGAAACGGGGCGAAGACTTTTGGCATCTGATCCGTGGCGAAGAGCTTGAAGAGCGTGATTCTCCGCGTGGAAGCATCAGCCATTCGCGGGTACTTTCGCCTGAGACAAGAACTGCAGAACATGCCTGGCCGAATCTTGTGGCGCTTCTTTCGAAGGCGGCGATGAGACTTCGGGAGGAGCAATTTTATACGAAGACGCTTCACTTGAATGTGAAACTTCTCGGCAGGCGTCTCGATCCGGATCGCCGTGATTCGGATACTTCTGCTGACTACTGGGATAAAGGGGTGCGATTCGATGAAACGCAGGATAGCAACTTGCTGTTGGATAAGTTGAAGGTGCTTTGGATGGATGCGCCCAAGGAGCGGCTCTTAAGGGTGGGTGTTGTCCTTGGTGGGCTTGTGCCGTCGAACAGGCACCAGCTTTCACTTTTCGAAAATGTAAGGCATGCGCAGCTGATGCAAACGCTCGACAGGTTAAATAGCAAGATCCGTAAAAACATCGTTGTCTTTGGGGCGAGTCGCGACCTTAAACGGGCTTCGCATGCTCCAATTGCATTTGGCCATATTCCTTCGATGCATGAATAGTAGCTGTATCATTGGGAACAGCTGCCTCAGCTAATGGCAGGAGAGTCCTTTTGCCTTGATTCCATTGTCATAGTGCGGCACTCTTTCTGAATGACGAACTATCATATCGCGATACAGTTTTTCCTTCAGCTTACCCTCATTCTTGGATTTATCAGGATTGTCGGAATTCTTGCCAAGAAGATTGGCCAACCTCAAGTTGTAGGCGAAATGATTGCAGGAGTTTTAATTGGGCCTTCAGTGTTCGGCTTGATTGCTCCTGACCTTCAGCGCGCGCTTTTTCCGAAAGAAACAATTCCAGTAATTTATGTGGTGGCCCAGCTTGGTCTCGCGCTCTATATGTTTGTTATTGGCGTTGAGTTTAACGTCGGGCTGATTAGTTCACGCGCCAAGAAAGCAATCGCGGTCTCAGTTGCAGGTATGGTAGCGCCCTTTGTGCTTGGTTCGCTACTTACGCTCTATATTTTTGAGAATTTTTCTTTCTTCTCAGCAAGTGTCAAGCTTTGGGAGGCAATGCTCTTTGTCGGTTCGGCGATGTCGATAACTGCATTTCCGATGCTTGCGCGAATTTTGTATGAGAAAGGAATTGCCGGGACTGCGCTCGGTACGCTCTCACTGGCGGCTGGTTCAATCGATGACGCGTGTGCCTGGTGTCTTTTGGCGATTGTCGTGGCGAGCTTTAGCGGCAGTTTCTCCATTGCAGCTTTTGCGATCGGCGGAGGGATACTTTATGCGCTCGCGATCTGTTTTGTTGTTCGCCCACTTGTTGCTGGTCTTGAAAGGAAAGCACGAGAGCAGCAGGGACTCGCTCCCGCGCAGCTTGGCGGAATCTTTGTGCTTCTTATGCTTGGCTGTTGGTATACCGATTATGTTGGCATTTACGCGGTCTTTGGCGCGTTTCTTATGGGAATTGCAATGCCGCGCGGAGTTGTCTCAAAAGAGCTCTGCTCAAAGATTGAGCCACTTACCACGAATCTGCTTTTGCCGCTTTTCTTTATATACTCAGGTCTCAATACGCGGCTCGATCTGTTGATAAGCCCCGCGCTTGCGGGAGTTACGGTGCTGGTGATTGGATGTGCGTGTGCAGGGAAGGGAGTTGCCTGTTGGCTTACCGCGCGTGCCATGGGCGAGGCGCCTCGCGAGGCCATGGCGGTTGGTGCGCTGATGAATGCGCGTGGACTGATGGAGCTTATTTTGCTCAACATCGGGCTTGAACGTGGTCTGATTACTCCGACACTTTTTTCCGTCATGGTAATTATGGCGATTGTCACGACGCTGATGGCATCTCCGCTATTTGAGTTGGTGTATGGGCGATTTGTCGGAAGTAACGTGGTGAATTTTGAGCAGCCGAAACTTAAAATAACTGCCTGACGGTTAGTACACTGTAACCAAAATACTCTTACTTTCCTAGCTCAGTGTCTCTGTGGTTTATTTTGCTTTCAAAAAACCACAGAGGCACGAAGAGCACAGAGATGAGAAGAGTCAGAAAACTTCGGTTACAGTGTGCTAGTCGTTAAAGAGCGAGCTCATTTTTTGCCCGAGAATATCGCGGGTAAATGGCTTTACAATTACCTTGGCATGCGGTGTCTCTTCAATCTTCGAGAGCTCTTGGCGTTGGTTCTCCTGTGCGACCACGAGCACGGGGATATCTTGTGCTCCCTGACTCCTACGATACGCTTCAAGTAGCTCTTCACCTTTCATATCGGGGATAGTCCAGTCGGATATAATTAGGCTGCAGTCGTGCTCGGCGAGAAACTGTAGCGCCGATTCGGCGTTTTCCGCCTCGGCGACGTTTTCAAAGCCCAACTGGCGCAGGCAATTTTTGACGATGCGGCGCATGCTAGGGTAATCGTCGACCACAAGAATGGGCATATTTCGATCTAATATTTGTGTGGAGGGCATAAGCTTCTGAGTTGAATTATGGAGCAATTATAAGTAGTTAATGCACGCTTTTGTTTTTGACGTCTCTCGAAGTTGAAATATCGGAGTAAGCGCGAAAAAGGTTGAGCGTCATAAAAATCGGCTTGCTGTCGGGGTTTTTCGCGAGATCGAGCTATTCACATTTGCCACAGGTCACTATATATTCCCCAGCAGATTGCTGCGTTGCATAAGGGCGCTTGGTCTACTGTCCGACAAGTATGAGAAGCAGAGCAGTTAAGGCACGGTTGAGCAGTGAGGTGGCGACATCTTAGTGCTCCTCGGAGGTTCGATTCCTCTTCACTGACGATTTTGCGGCTGAAAGGCACGTAGTAGTAGGTGGGAGGCTTTGATACATCAGCTTGCGACCGATGATTTCGACGTGAACGTCATCACATGCAAGGAGATGCGAAATGCCGCAGAATGAAATACCACTCGCCTTTCGGTTGAGTAGTTCCATTCTCGAAATGGTTTTGCTCTTGTGAGATCTCTCTGCTTCTCACCAGTTGTCGGATGCCAAATGTTTAAATCATTTGCGATTATCGCGCTCTTATTTCAGGCGGCTGTTACCACAGCCGAGGATCGCACTACAATCGGCGTGCAGACCGCGCTCAGCGGAGGTGCTTCGACCTACGGCCTCGATATTCGTGACGGCCTTCTTTTCGCCAATGAAGATCTTGGCGGTGGGCGCTACAATTTTATCTTCGAAGATGATCGTTGCGATCCGAAAACGGCAATCAGCGCCGCGCGAAAACTCGTTGATGTCGATAAGGTCAAATATGTGCTCGGTGTCGCCTGTAGCGGCGCGCTTCTCGCGGCCGCGCCGATTTACGAATCGGCGAAAGTGCTGACGATAAGTCCCTCAGCTTCGGCCGCGCAGGTCTCCAATGCCGGAAAATATATCTACCGCACCTGGCTGAGCGATAAAATGGCGGCTTCGAAACTTTACGGTTTTATCGTGAACCGGCACAAGAAACTTGGGATTGTCACCGAAGAAACTGAATACGCGCAAGGATTTCTTGATGGCTTTAGCGCCAATTCTAGTGGCTCCCACCTAGAAATTGAGAACGAATTCTTTCAAACAGCGGAGACAGATTTTCGATCGCTCCTGCTCCGTCTTAAGAACAAAACTATCGACGGATTGTTTCTCAATACACAAACTGAACTTACTTTTCTCGCCGCATTGAAGCAAGTCCGAGAGCTTAAGATCTCCTTGCCGATTTACAGCGCCTATTGGGGCGCCGCCGCTGAATTTCTAAAGACCTCGGGTGCTCTTGCCAATGGAGTACTCGTCGTCGACGCTCCCTTGGCCGATGATCTCGTCAATAACGAGGGAAAAGAGCTATTGGCCCGTTTCAAAAAGAAGTACGGAAATCCGCGCTACGGCGATATCCTGGTATTGACGAGCTATGAGGCATTTCGCGCGATGAAAATGGCGATCGAATGCGGATCCGACTCGCTTAAATATCTCGACAGCGCCACCTTCAAGGGGTCGTTTGGCGATTGGTCCTTTGATCAGAATGGCGATCTCGCCGGCTTTTCGTTCGTACTTAAAGTAATTCGAGATAGCAGAGCCGAACGGCTCCAAGAAAAATAGCCAAATGTATTGAAGTCAATGACCTGGTTTAGCCTGAATTGAGCTTGCGGCAGGAGATAGTGCTAGGGTGCCATTGTAAGATAAGCTATAGTTAAATTTTTTTGCGAAAGAAATTGATTGAGCAAGTGCGTAAATAGTCAAAGGAGTACAGAATGGAGCAATTGAGAAAGTTAGATAAGTCGTTGGCAGTAGTGCGTAGAATTGCGCCAGAGTTGGTGAAGTTATCCGGCAGACTGGAGCAACTGGCAGAGTTAAAGGCGCCGACTCCTAAATATGTTTCTAAAGCGCATTCACTGGCATCTGAGAAAATTTTCGATGTGAAAGCCAAATTGGAGACGTTTTCGAGAACTCTTGATATCGTGAGGGCCGTTGTCTCGACACCTGCTCCGCTTTTAGAGGCGCTTGAAGTTCTAGAAAGGCAAGGTCCGAAGGGGATTAGGGCCGATCTTTTCGCTCGTGAGCTACAGAGAAAGAATATCTGCAATGGTGGTGCGGAGAGCGGCCACGATTATGACCCAATGCTCTTAGAGGCTATTGATAGACTATGACTAGCCCCCTTATTTAGTACCACTTCGCATTAGAGGTTTCTCCTTCATTTGC
>CAZEAC010000010.1:0-74009 GCA_964510065.1 uncultured Bdellovibrionales bacterium
TAAAACCGTGCCCAGCAAAAAGTGCGGCGGTTCTCTTTATTGGACCAGTTTGCTGAAATATCTCCGAGAAAAGCACGAGCCCTGGGTAACGCCCCTCAACGGCTGGTTGGTACAGGTAGCAACGCATTTGGCCATAAGCTGTTTCTAGGTCGACCGTTGACTCTTTTATTATCATTTCAGCTCCTTAGCCTGTTTCATGTGCAGGAGATTATTACTAATGTCCGCCTAAAGCCAGTCCGACCTAATACCAAGGGCTCTTTAGCTTTTGGGTACGGGAGTGTGTGCTAGGTCTTTAAACTTAGGCACGTTACTTGCAGTTCAAGATTCATTAAGAACGATACGCGAGTGAAAGGGCCAATCAGCGTCTATTAAAAGCGTTTACGTTGCGAAATCGAGTGAAAGACGTCCGTCAGATTCTCAGATACTCGGTATCGATTGCGATACTCTCGTTACTTTTTGCGGTGTCGCTTGCAATTTCGCAGGGCCTGCCAGCTCCAAACAAACCAACAAATTTTCGTGTTGCGGTACGGAACTCGACCAATGCGTCTAGATTCGATAATGCAATGAAAATTATAAGCGCGAAATGCATAAACTGCCATAAAACCGGGGGAAGCGCGCCGGATTTTACCTCACTGATGTCTGTTGAGGCGCGCTGGGTTCAGGCGAATTATGTCGTGCCGGGAAAATCACTGGAATCTTTACTCTACAAATACCTTCAGGGAAGTGGATTCTCGCCAGCTCCGTTGGGAACTATGCCGCTTGGCAGTGGCCTTTCATCGTATGAGCTCGTGGTCTTAAAGGCCTGGATTGATCAGATGGGAACACCCTCCGAAGTGCCAGTAGCGACGCCGACTCCTGCATTGACCGGAACCGTGCTTATTGGCTCACAGGACTATCCACGGCTTGGCGACCGCCGCTATATGAAATCGGTTTTTGATGAAGTTTTCGGTCCTGCCGCGGCATCCACCACTAATACTCTGGTCCTTCCAAGCGCTTCGCTTTTCGGTGGTTCATGCGATTCAATGAAGCAGGCCCCTGCATCGACACAGGCAGGGGGAGATACTTGCGGTGATCTCGATGTTTCAAGTTACGCCGCTCCTTTTGTGCCAGTTTCGTCAACACCGCGCGCGGGGTTGACGATGAAAGTCTGCAATATTCTTGCTTTTAATGATACGACACTTCAGTACGCAATAAAAAATGCCACGCAGAAGACGGACCTTGCCTACCTTAGCACGAATTCAATTCCGAGCTCCGCCGAAATTGTGGCGGCTTACAATCTGTTTTTTACGGGAAAAGATACACCTCCGCAGGCTGTGATTACAAGCCTCACAACACTCGCGCAGGCTGTGCAGAGTCCAAATTTCCCGAGCTGTCCCGCGCAGCGACCCAATTGCCAGTTTGATCCGTGGCGCTACGTCTTTCTCGTTCTCTGTTATCAACCCGATTGGCAGGTGCTTTAATGCGTGCGTGGAATCGTTTCAATTTGAAAAGCGCGCTCGCGAGTTTGATGCTCATCGGGGGTACTACTCTATCCCAGGCAGACGACGGGTCTCAGACAAAACTATCGGAGGTGGCGCTATTCCATCGCTGTTATGCTGATATTACAGGACTTCGTCCTGCAAAATCACATGCGCTTCTTGCGCAGGTGACAGCTGGCCAGCTCTCCGCAGTAAATGCCTGCATGCAGGTACTGGACAAGGCGATCTTTGTTCCAGTTGCTCAAAGCAGCCTTTCCGCGGCGGACAAGGCGAAGATTACCCCGGCGAATACATCTGCCTCGTATATGCCCCATGTAGTGCAAAACAACGCAGATCCCGAAACGCTTGCAGTGCTTAATCATTTTAACGACTTTCACCGTCAATTCTTCACTATCCAGGATTTCACGCAGTCTCCGAACGGATACCTTATGCGCCATCACGATCCGACCGAACCGGCGCTGTACCTGACTAGGCTGCTCTTTCAACCAAACACGCCTTTTAGTGAAGTTGTCACCGGCAACTATTCTGTTCGCGGCATACGTTCATTGGGATCCTGGGTAAGGAATTTCTATACTGGCGGTTCGACGACTCGAAATCTCACAATTCCAGGCACAGCTCTTGAACGTGGTGACTTATGGGGAGTGAGTGCCTATGCCGCCGGGAATCAAGCCTGGATGGCTGATGATGGCTCGCTGTTTACCGATCTTAATTCCTTCGATTTTAACCATCCGCCGAATACTACTTTCCGCACCTATCGAAGCTTCGGTGGTGGAGTTCTTGGACTTCAGTCATATTTAGTGATGAACGCGGGCTTCGATAATATTACCAGCGAAGACAACCCGAATGATGCTACTGAGAGAAGCTCAGGCGTCTCAAATGCATCGCGGCGAATGATGCGACGATGGTCGGTAAATAACTTTCGCGATATTCTGTGCCGTCAGGCGCCGCTCCTTCGCACCACTGATGTTTCAAATTTGGTGTCTGGGTATCTACAGACTGTCACGGATCCATCAAAGCAGCTTCCCTTTAGAACCTCTACAGGCTGCATGTCATGCCACGCGGCGCTTGACCCGATGGCCGCTACTGTGCGCGCGCTCTTTTACAAAGAGAGCCTTATGCCCTGGGCAACACCGAGCGAAGTGGTCAATAATTTCGAATCAACATTTCGAATTACATTCTTTACCAAGAATTCACTCAGGGCCGATGCGCTTACTCCAGTATTGCTTCCCGCCGAGGCCCCGGCAAATGGCGAATACTCCAATATGTCGCGAGATAGCAGTTTTTACCGGCGTCCGAGCACGGGCGACCTTCGTTACCGAAGCTATGATGGCTCGCTGGTGTGGCAGCACTTCGCGGCGACTGGAGATAGCGACGGCCTTCAGAAAATGGGGCAGTGGATCGCGGCGAACAGTAATGACCTGTATGTATGCGCGGCATCGAAGTATCTGAAGTTTTTCACGGGAATCGAGGTAAACTTACAAGATCCCGGGGATCCACGATTGCCCGCGATTTCGGCGGCGGACGCGCACTATCGTGATATTGCAGTCGACCTCGGTCTAAAACTTAAGTCGTCACAAAGCTTGCGTTCGCTGATAAGAGATATTTTGAGCTCAAATCTGTATCAAAAACGAGGTATGAGGGACGTCGCGCAATGAAGATAAGACAGAAAAAAGTTCCACGAGTGGTCACGCGACGCCAATTCCTTTCGATGGCGGGTGTGGGCGCGCTCTATTGTACCAATCCCGATCCGTTTCGCATGCTTTTCCGAAGCCTCATTGATGGACTTATTGCCAGCGCACAGGCGCAAAGCGGCGTTTCCGGGGCGAAAAATTATGTCTCCATTCTTTATCCCGGAGCGCCGACGCGCTGGGTTTGGGACGGATTCATGAATCCGAATAACGAAACACTTTCCAAAAATAATTCGGTAGCCAATTGGCTCGTTCAGGACAGCTATCAGGCGACACCGGCGAGTAACTACTCGAATGTTACCTATAGAGCAGAGACTGTGGCTCTCCCGGGAGGTGGTTCAATATATCTGCCTCCGCTTTGGAATAGAAACATTCCAACAACATCTGGTGGTACAGTGCCGATGTCGAGTCTTCTCAATAATACTTTGATGATGCGCGGTATCGATATGCAGATTGACCTGGGTCATGGCGTCGGACCAGCAAAAGTACTCTTTCCCTTGGGAGCCACTGCGAGCTTGACTGGCTTGGTCGGGGATAGCTCCGCAACGCCTATCCCGGTGATAGGTATGCGTGTCGGCGGAGGCGATTATGCCAATCCGATTAACCAGGGTTACAAGTCGTTAAAGGGCACTTCATCAACCTCAGTTCGATTCGGTAATCCTCCGAATCCGTTGGGCACTACACTTTCACCCTTTATTAACGAGGATGCGACGGTGAAGGCAAACGCCGCGCAATTTAACTCCGCTCCCGTGCAGACCGCGCTTAAGAACGCAATGGCCGAGCTTAGTAATTATGCGAAAAGCTCGCTTCCAGGATCTGATGTGCTCTACAAGAACGCAAGCAACGCGCTTAAACTTTTCCAGACTGCATTTGGCGATCTACAAAATGTGGTCTATCCACCGCTTTATAATAAGTATCAGAATCTGTGTCTGCAGTGTGCTCGAACTGCGATTCCCAATATCATTCCGACCAGCGGAAATGGGAAATATAATCTTGCCGCTGGAGATTTTACGAGTGAGTTTGCTGGTCAGTTCGCTGTCGCAGAGTATCTTCTCACCAACGGCTACAGCGCGGCGATTTCAATGGCTTCCGAAAATAGCTGCGGTGTCGCCGGATTGGCGTCTTCGAATGATGAACACCTGGAGCCTGATAGGCAGCAAAGTTTAATCTCGCACAGTTATCAATTCCTTTCGCTATCAGCAATGCTGTACGAGCTGCGAAGAGTGCTCATCAGCAAAGGAATGTGGAGCAACACGGTTTTTCATGTGAGCGCAGAATATGGAAGGAGCCCACGAAATGACGGTACCGGCACCGACCACGGAACTGCATCTAATTCGATGACTATTATGTCGGGAGCAATCACCAAGCCATTATTTATCGGCAATATCAAAACCGAAGGCTATGCTAACACGGAGTATATCGGTACTTGGGGCATAGCCGCGCCCGTGCTTACTAATAGCGGAACGCAGATAATCACCAACAATATTGCCGCATCAACCGTAGCTACGCTTCTTGGGGTGCAAAATCCGATTTCGGCAGCAGCGCCTGTTATCGCGGTAAATGACTCTGGGGTTGTAAGCCTCGCGGAGGCTCCCAAGAACGTATAGCGTTAATATTGGAGCATGCGGTGTCAGGGCGCAGTGTCATGTGTTGAGAGCGCCGGAGCGTCGGCGCGAAAGACCCTGTTTTATATGAATCGCAAGTAGAGGATCCATCATCTCACCTCGGACATCTAATATTTTGTCGTCTCGTGGGAGATTTAGGAAATGAGAATTAAAATCGAACTTCTTGGCATACTCTTTTTCGGGCTCGCCTGTTTTTGCCTACCCGCATTGGCTGAAGAGGGGGCCGTTGGCGATCTGATGAACGAAGAATTTGGGGATTTTATGGACGAGTCGGATTTTCCTGAGCCGGTGCATGAAGGACCAGACCCGACCTGTTCGCCGACTCCGACTCCAACAAGAACACCAACACCAACACCAACTCCTACGAGAACTCCGACTCCAAAGCCTAGCGCATCTCCAACTGCGACTCCCTATAAGAGAGCGGAAAATATTCGGATTCTTGGAGCAAATCGCTTGAAGTGTGCCGCAGACGACACCGAGAGAGCGGCGCCAAATCCTGGAATCTTTGGCCAGTCCATCTACGAACCACCGGGTAAGAAACATAGTCATTACGAAGCGGATTTCCGAATGGAGATACCGCTTAAACCTGATGTCATTATTACGAAAGTACTTGATGGAGTAACTTACACTGAAAAGTGCAGCTTTTCAAAGTTTGAGCTTGCTTCTTTAGTGAACAATAATCACCGCGGCCCCTACTGCAATTGTGTAAAAGACCCCAGCACTTATTGTGAAGATGTAATTGCCAAACTTAAGGAGCGACGTAAGTCTTACTGTGATAATATGGATGCCACAATAAAGCCCTGTTACGATTGTGATAATGGCCCGGAGCCGACCTGCTCGACCAAGGATATTCCGCAGTGCGGCACCTGCGACTAGCTTGACGTTGAGATAGGGCCTAGCTCTCCGTGTCTCTGTGGTTTTTTGAAAATAAGATAAACCACAGAGACACGGAGAGCACAGAGATGGAGCTGTGAGAAGTCCAGGCTAACCATCGCGTAAGATTCCTGGATCTGCGCCGATTGTGTAAAGATATATTTTCTTAGGAGAAGACTTCTCAAGCCGCGTCAACGTTTGACGCGCACGGAGTAGCCGGCGCATAAGCATTTTCCTGTCCTCATCCGAGATAACGTCAGGGCCTTGTAGGTACGTCTGTATAGATTCTACCCCCGAGCGCCAATGCGAAAGCTGCCTTTCGTGAAGAGTTCTGAGCCGTGCGCCGCGGTACCATTCTGCTCGCAGCATTGTTTGAAGCGTAAAGAACTTTCGAAGTGAAGGATCATGGAGAGTACGTCCTTGGTAGTGCCCATCACGCATAATATGGAGCAGTGCCTTAAGCGGTGGACAGGCGAGGTTAATGCTGCCATCTTGAAAATAGCGTTCAGCTACTACTCGCTGTGATTCAGTGATTGTACGAAGGCCCTCCGCAAATATCTCGCGGCTTTGAAGTTCGGGCTGTAACATTTCACGAGTGAAAACTTGATTCGGCCTGTCGTAGACCCGCGCAATAAATTTATCAAAATTGTGGATACGATAGCCAAGCCGGCTTGCGAGAAGCGTCTCACCCTTAAACTTGAAATCCTGCATTTTTACCAGATGCCCCGCTTTGATAAGGAATCTAGGGTCGCGCTCCTCAGGTTTCATACGCGCCCAGATCTCGGCGACAAGTAAGCTAATATCATGATCGACTCTAATATAGGGGCCGATGTATCCCGCAGCGGTCACAAAGATGCTCTCTTGAGTGAGAAGATGGGTGACGAATCGATCATTGAGGTCATGAATCGGGAGCAAACAGTTAAAGGGCCCCTTGGTGAGTGCTCCCTCCGATTCAACCTGCGTGGCGAATGTCGAAGGCGACTTTCCGGTGAGACTCGAAATCAGGTCGATAAATGCCTCAGGTGTTTCGCGGTAGTGGATCGGATTGTAGACACACAGTGGCGGAATTCCCAGTTTTCTATCCGGCGGATTAAGACGGTGGCCGGTGAGAACATCGGTCGTGGGAAATAGCACTGGTTTGTCGATACCGATTTTTCGTGAGAGCCGTTCGCCGATCTCGGCGATATGTGCTCGAAATTCATAATCGCCGCGTCGCATCTTCTCTAAAAAACGTTGGTTCTTGCTGAGCTGCCCATCGGCATCGATGACAGGCTCCGAAGAGATAGCTAAAAAACCTTCCTGGCCGTCACACCTGGCAGCTCGGATTATGCGTTCCTGCATAGGCGCGGTATATTTGTCGAACTTTAGCCGATCTTCCACCAGGTCACGTGTCTCAGCGATTTCAATGGCTCGGGAGTTGCTAAGAAAAAGTCCATGCGACGCGCCGTACTGCTCTTCCGTCGGTACATCATAACCAGGGTGTATTGCGTCGTCGGGTCGCTGAAAGAGCCGATATTCCGGGTTTTTGTTGAATTTATAGGCCGGAGCAATTCGATCGCTTGCGACGAGATCCTTTACGAGTCGTCGCGGGACGATTACCGTGCCGGTAATATCGTCGAGCTCTTGCACCTTCTCGGCCGCCTCAACGTCCAGCCGCAATGAGAACAGGCGTGGCTCGCCTTTCTCGTCAAAACCAACGCGCACATAGCGTGCCATCAGCTTTCTGCCGTTAAAGTGCAGTTCACGACCCTTCTCGCCGTTAAATCCCGGAGCGCTAAAACACTTTTGCCACTCACCCATGCTCGGCCGCCAAAGCTCTTTGACAATTATAACCATCTCGCGAATGTGACTCGGGATGTTATTCAGCCATCTGTTGTATTGTGTTGTGTACTCAGCGGCGGGAGTAAGCAGCTTAATCACCGATCCGAGCGTGCGTTCGCGGCCTAAAATTGGGCGATTCTTGGTGGGTCTTTCATCTCGAAATCTTCCGCTAAAATCATGTGACAGCACTTTCGCCACCATTGCGAGATCGTCATCTAAGTTTTCAATTCGTACAGGCCCGGTTTGCAGTGAGAGCTCGAATGGCTTGGCCACCTCGGATTTTCCGCCCCCCGAGACGGTCGAAGGCTTGTCGTAATAGATCCCATTCGCCGCGGTAGCGACTAAATGCCAGGAGCCGTCACGATCCTTCTTCGTGCATATTTTTATTCCGCTCGGATGAATATAGGTCGCTCGAAAGTCAAGTCTATACTTGATACTCTGTGCAGCGCTGCGCCAGCACACGCTCGATGTCTCAAGATCTATTATTGCATTGGAAGGCAGGTAGATTAAGTTCGGAAACTTTTTACAACGCGCGTACCCGCTTGGGTGGAGCACAATGCTATCTTTGAGCAGCTTCACTACGTCGGCGAACGTGCGCGGGGTCTCAACCTGCGAGCCGTCAAAGTTATCGCCGATGTTTGAGCGTCTATAGATTCGCGCGCCGCCCGAATGCTCCTCAGGGCCCTCACCGTTAATATTTGCCGCGAAAGAAAGCTGAGTCTTTATTTCTTTTTTTGAGTAGCCAAAATAGTTGTCGCCGATAATGGTGACGACCACACCCGAGCGAAGCCGCAACGTAACTTTGTAGGGCTGGCCGCCGTTATAGAGTTCACTCTCGTCTTTGTAATAATGGTTCTTCTCGCGTTCTTCTGCGTCAGCCTGATCAAAATGTTTAAAACCAAGCTCCTTTTTTGTAGCGCCGCAAATATGCGGAGCGAGAATGATGCACGTTGAAACTCCGCTCCATCTTTCCGGATCGAACTCGGCGTCGGAAGGTCGATGGTAGGGGTATCCGGCATTACCAAAAATCTGCTCCACGAAATCGAGATTGCTAATCAAACTTGCGGGAGCGAAATAGCGAACGTCGATATAGCGCTCGGTATATTCGCGAAATCCATCGGGTAAAAGCGAGATCCCAGGAAGTGCCGGCTGTAGTGCGGGTCGAAGGTGCATTGAGACCAACGTTTTGTAGGGATTTTTGGCTTTGGCAGTAAACGGCAAAATTAGATCCTCTGCCGGTGGTGAGAATGCATGCTGTAACATTTTTGCGAAGACATACGGCGGGACCGCGATCTTATCTGCGGGAATGGGAAAGTCTCCTTCGCAAATATGAAACGAGCCCTTGGTTGTGCGCCGCGAGTTTCGAGGATTGTGAAGTACCCCCTGCCGATCGACAAGTCGATAAGACTTGAGCCACTTAGATTGAAAGGTGATGCCATCAAAAGGAAGCGAGGCAATTGTTGAAAGTCCCTCACGATCCATTATCAGATGGTTTCCTCGCGCCGGGAGATGAAATGCTATCGGGTGGCCGGCTTCCGCAAGAAAGCGATTCACCGCGTTTTGAATCCTCTCATCAACCCGGGCGATTTCATGAGTCCGAGACAACGTTGAGGATCGAAGCTCTTGGGCAAGTGCTGGTGGAAATCCCGCGCGCCCTCGTGCCGGCGCGTATCCATGGCGCTCAAGCTTCATCCATAAAATCTGAGTCAGCTCGCGTTCAAGGTCAGTCGGTGGGAGAGCAGCAATCCTCCCTCTGGCGAGTTTGGCGGGGTGCAGAGCCTCTCCGCGAAGATTTCGGGCAGTAGGTGACCTGGGAGGAGCTGCAACGTCTTTGTGATACATCGTTCTGTCGATTTAAGCGACAAACCTAAGAGGATAGAGCTGAGGTTGTCAAAAAATCAAGGAAAAAAGTGCCTTCCGACAGGGCTCCTCAATCTCCCAAAAAGCGTGTAAAAGAGGGTGTTTTGGTGCAAGCTCTGAAAGGAAGTTATGAACTCGGAAATAGCTAAAAAGATGAATGAAGCTGGGGAATCTGCCCCCGCGCCTGTTGATTTTATTCGCGACATTATCAATGAGGATCTCCGAGTCGGTAAGAACGGGAAGCGAGTCGCCACTCGATTTCCGCCCGAACCAAACGGCTACCTCCATATTGGGCACGCGAAATCAATCTGTCTCAACTTTGGAATCGCCAAGGATTATAGCGGAACCTGCAACCTGCGCATGGACGATAGTAACCCCTGTAAAGAGGAGCAGGAGTACGTTGACTCAATTAAGCACGACGTCAAATGGCTTGGCTTTTCTTGGAGCAACGAGTGTCACGCCTCGGATTATTTCGAGCAGATGTATAAGTATGCCGAAGATTTAATATGCAAAGGAAAGGCATACGTTTGTAGCCTCACCGCCGACCAGGTGCGCGAGTATCGAGGCACACCTACAGAGCCCGGAAAAAATAGTCCTGACCGAGATCGTCCCGTTGCCGAGAGCCTCGATCTTTTCCGTCGCATGCGCGCGGGTGAGTTTCCGGATGGCAAATATACGTTGCGCGCAAAGATTGACATGGCTTCGCCAAATTTTAATCTTCGTGACCCCGCGCTCTACCGCATCCGCCATACCTCGCATCAAAGGACCGGCGACACTTGGTGCATCTATCCGATGTATGACTACTGTCACTGTGTATCGGACGCGCTGGAAAAAATTACTCATTCTATTTGTACGCTTGAATTCGAGGACCATCGTCCGCTCTATGACTGGTGTCTTGATAATCTCGATGTGCCGAGTCATCCACAGCAGATTGAATTTGCGCGGCTTAATCTCACGTATACCGTGCTTAGTAAGAGGAAGCTTCTTGATTTGGTGAAAAGCGGTACTCTCTCAGGGTGGGATGACCCACGCATGCCGAGTATTGCTGGAATTAGGCGGCGCGGCTACACGCCCGAGGCGATTCGTGAATTCTGCGCGCGAATTGGCGTGGCTAAGGCTAATAGCACTGTAGACGCTGATCTGCTCGATTTTTGTTTGCGAGAGGATCTGAATAAGAAGGCGCGAAGGGTAATGGCGGTACTGAACCCGCTCAAAGTCGTGCTTATTAACTTTCCGGAAGGAAAAGGCCAGGAGCTTGAAGCCCAGAACAATCCCGAGGACCCCTCGGCAGGAACACGCAAAATTACGCTGACCAGAGAGATTTACGTCGAAGCCGATGATTTTATGGAGAATCCGCCGAAGAAATTTTTCCGGCTGTTTCCCGGAAATGAAGTTCGTCTAAAACATGGCTACATTATCAAGTGCGAAAAGGTGCTGAAAGATGCAAGTGGCACCGTGACCGAGCTTCATTGCAGCTACGATCCGGCGACTCTTAGCGGGAGCGGAGAAGAGGGGCGCAAAGTTAAAGGAACGCTTCACTGGGTGTCCGCGGCGAATGCTATTAACGCTGAAGTTCGTGTCTACGATCGACTTTTCGCGGTTGAAAATCCCGACGATGTCGCCGAAGGCGAAGATTGGAAGAAAAATATTAATGCGAAGTCACTTGAAGTTGTGCGTCATGCAAAGCTTGAACCTTCGCTCGCTGAGGCCAAAGCCGGTGATCATTTTCAGTTTTTACGTTTGGGTTATTTCTTTGTCGATCCGCGTGACTCGAAACCAGGCGTACCGGTGTTTAACCGAACGGTCACGCTTCGCGATACCTGGGCGAAGATTCAGAAGAAATAACATCTGGACACCCAAACTCTTTTTCGTCCTAAGCCATCAAATTCACTCGAACTATTTTGCAGAAAGTTTGGGTGTCCAGATCGCCATCCCCAATTTACGCCTCCTCGCGACGAAACCCGTGAGAAGTCCGGGCTAGTGCGCATGAGCGCAGTGTCGATATTTTTCGCATAACTTAGGTAGTCTCTGAAAAGGCAAGGTTTTATGAGATTGCCGATAGTACTAATAATGCTGAGTATTTGCTCCCCGCTGCACTCGCAGGCTCCTTGGCCCAAAACACTCGAGACCTTAACTGACGAGTCATTTACCGAGATTAAGGCGAGCACGCTCCATAAAGATATTTCTATAATGCAACGTGAAGATATCGATCAAAGCAAGCGCGTTCTTGGAATCTTGAAGCGCGATCTCAATCAAGACGGAACAAAGGAGATACTCATTGAGCATGATTTGGGGGCAGGTGGAGGCGCATATTATTCAATTTACCAGCAGCGTGGAGACAAACTCACTGCTATCGCAGAACTTCAGGGTAGTGAAATTGCCATTCTCGCCCCTTTCAATCACTTTGCGCAAATTGAACTTTGGAGTGGGTCGGGTGTCGAATATGAAATTCGCCTCCTCATGCGTTACATCAGGGGGCGCTATCGTTGTGTCCGCGTCGATCGCTTTAAAATTGACGGCGATACGCGCCGGTATCTAGAAACTGAAACTATTGATCAGTCAGACAAAGGAGAACGTGATAACCCCGCGACTTGGGAGATCAACTAAGGGGCTCGACTATTTCTTTGCAAACGACTGCACCAGCTGATCAATCTCGGTGTTCCAGGCGATATCGATGGTTCCTTGATGTTCGCGTACAAGCCCTAGAGTAAGCGCCTTGTTGGCAATCGAGCGTCGCTGCGTCTCGTCAAAAGTGTCTAGCCAATCGTTGCCAAATTTCTCGAAGAATGTGGCGTAGCCCCAGATATCTTCGGCTTTGAGCGATTTTTCATCCCTTATCAGCGCGAAGGTATTATTGACCCAGGTGCCGTCCTCTTTAGTTCCTACAAAGTTCGGCGCGACCGATGCATCAACGAGCTCTTCGATATATCGTCCCCTGGTAAGATTGATGCTGCCCTGAAGCTCCTCGGGAATAGCAACTCCAGACTCAAGCACCTTCTGCATCCGATCTCCCTCGGTTTTCCACTTGTCGGTGTTGAAAAGGCTGGTAAGTAAACGGGTCATGGGGTTGTATTTTGCGTCAAAGTCCCTGATCTTCTGCATGGTACCGCCCCACTGCTTGCTCGCCCAGCCGTAAAACATCGAGGCGAGGCCTCCAGTATAATAGTCTGCTACTGCGAGGCCAATTCGCTCCTGTGTGGCCTGTATTTTCTGTTCTTCATTAGCACGGCTGCTTGCTATCTTTGCTAGATCTTGTCCTGTTTGCAGCACAATCATCGCGGTATTTCCCTGTGAGCTCCCCGCGGACTCCGCAGCGGAATAGGGGTTGTTTGTTGCTCCCTGAATTGTAGTCATTGGCTCTCCTTATTATTGAGCGAGTAGTTCTACTTTCTGTTCGAGGAAAGCCGCGAGAAGTTGCGTGCTTATTTCGTAGAACGGGAACCGCGCCGGTGCCGCCGCTGATGCCCATGCCATTTCGCCATGCCATTTCGCTCAGAGAGCGCGCGTGAAAGTGAATTGGCCAATAAAATAAGTATTGCGTGGTCCCTGAGGGAATAAGCAAGGAATAAGCAGGGGGCGCGCATGTAGGGAGTGGTAACTCTAGGATATGGTTACTTGCTGTCACCCCTCAAAAAGCTCCCTGAGTGGGCCTTTCCCCTTACACAGCAGCAGTGATGTGCTCACTGCTTCGAGAAGGCCGTATAATTACGATAAAAGAAGAATGGTCCTCCTAACAGTCTTCGCAAGTTTCAAACTTTGCCTTTAGCCGAAGCGCTCGATTTCCCTGATAAAGCTCGGCCATATCACCGCGCTGAATCTTAGGAATTATAGCGTTACGATTTCTGCCAACGGAAAGACACGCTCGATCTGATTCGGCCAGTAAGCTTCCATCGGGAACACCGAGCATGACCGTAGTATGAGCCCCTAGTCCGACCCTCAGGCGAGGCGGATTGGCATCGTGGTTATATCCATAGCTCCATTGGCTCTCGAACCGAGGCACAAAGCACTCGGCGAAAGTCTTACCTCGGCGGCTTAAGCGAATCTTAAGCTGAAGCGAGTGCGCCAGCCTCTCCGCCTCTGCGATTGAAGCACGCCCCTCATTAGACAACGGAGATCGGTCGAAAACCGCAATCAGATTTAGAAATCTATCTTTAATTGCGCGCGATGCGTGTAGCATCTCCGTATCCACATCGAAGTTAAATTGAAATCTCACATCATGAGGATCGCGACTCGCAGTCACGGTGAGATAGTTGGTACCGCGCGAGCTATAGGCGTTTAAAGGGACGGCCTGCGCCTGCGGCACAACAATAATAAAAATAAGAAGAAGTACCATCAATGCCCTCATGCATCCTCCAAAATTATCGATGACGATCGAACTCTTTATAGAGACAGCCTATCTAAGCTCACTGGGCGTTGCAAAATTATAATGGTTACAATGTAATGGTGACAATCGAAATGACACTATTGTGGCTTAAATGTCAGAGAATGCCGCAAAAGAATAAAGAGCCTATCAAGTAACAATGTTGCGTATGTGCAGACCGGCGGTCGCCCGCAATGGAAGAAGTGAAATTAACCCGCGACAGCTTCCTCCGGCCCATGCCATTTGGCTCAGAGAGCGCGCGCGAAAGTGAATTCCCCAATAAAATCAATATTGCGCGGTCCCTGAGGGAATAAGCAAGGAAAACCGCGAGAAGTTGCGTGCTTATTTCGTAGCACGGGAACCGCGCCGGTGCCGCCGCTGCGTCTCTGCTGCCGCTCCGTTCTCCAGCGGGTCGGCACATGCGGTATAGCGTTGCTCGATGCTGCGCCGATTGGCCATGACAAGCGTGGACTGAAATAGAAATAGAAGCACAATCGCACCTAACAATCCGAAGATATAAATGAATGAATTAGGCTTCGCTGGTCTTTCAAAGCCCGGTGTTACGCCGCTTGCCAGCATTCGATCGTAGAGCGAAGGGTGTGTTGCGAAGGACTTCCCGACATGTGCTGGAAAAAGATTGTCCTGGTAGAGCTTTTCAAGTGCACTCGCATAGCGTGCAGGATCTTCAGTCTTTGTCCCATTATCTGCCCGATTCTCAAGACGCTGGCTTATAAGTGCGCTAAGGCAACGTGTGAGTAAAATTGCCAGCACAAGCGCAGGAAAAAAATAGAGCGAAGCATTCTCAAAAGTTGCAAGGAGCGGCCAAAGCCCAAGAAAGCTCATATAGAGAAAGAGCGGAATAAAGCGAGTAAGCTGGGCGATGCGATTTTCAGTGAGGTGCGCCAACTCATGACGCATAATCTGCTCTAGCTCTTGATCGCTCAGTATTTCCATAGCTCGGCTGGTAGCGGCGACGATGCTCCGAGAGGGAAGCGCGAAGGCATTGGCAATCGGCGATCTCATTTCGAAAACTTTGAGTTTTTCGGAAAGTGAAAATTCTTGCGCAAGAGGTTTCACAATTGAACGGAGCCGTTCCGAAGGTGGGAGAATAAGCCCGTAGAGTTTGAATACAAAGAGAGTGCTTCCGAGTTTGGTAAGGACCACAAACAGAACAAAGGCGAGGATAGTTGCGTACAAAGCACCCCATTCAAACTCCGCAAGAAGTGTGTAGAACTGGCTCATGATGAGGCAGATAATAATGAAGTGAGTAAGCGTAGCAAGATTACCTAGAAAAAATGTCTTGCGATCAATTGTATGAGTAAACGTTGCGCGGCTAAATCGATATGCCGGGAATAGCGCGCCTAGATACGCAGAGATCGCAAAAAGATTAGTCTCAAGTGCAGAGGGAAGTGGCGCAAAGCCATGATACAATAAGTTCGAGACCATAAATGTTGAAACTAATAACACTGCAGTCACACTTCCAAGAAGACTGCGCCAAGGATAGAGTATCCGTGCTCGGTCATACCACGGGAGCTCCCGACCGCGTGCGAGCTTCCGTCGAGCGATTTCTGCGATTATTGAAGTGAGAAGAAAGGAAAAGAGCATTACGAGACCAAGTTCAAGGAAGGTCTGTAATACAGGTGGAAGTTCTGGCCACACCGGCACAAAGCGGGAATAGTGCGCTGACAATTTCGTCATGGTAGTTCTTGGACTATCGGCCGTCTGGAGAAATAAGATTAGTCCAGCGCTTTAGCCTCGGTTTTATAGTGTATAATCGGCGCCCCAGAAAATTGGAACTTCTGCTTAAAGCTCTGCCACTCCGTTTGGCTGCTTGCCAACGCTATCGTTATTGAAGGGGAAAATATCTCTAAAGTGGTATCTGGGTTTGAGCAGTGACGGATCTCGTCTTTCTTATGGTAGCTATCGACTTCGCGAATGCTAATCTTGCGCACGAATTGGGCGTCTACCTGGATTTGTTTAGGCGGTTTTTGTTTGAAACGGCCTGTGAGTCTTGACCACAGACTTGGCGGGGAATGCGGCGGTTCTGTGTAGCCGTTTCGGATCTTGAGAGCGATTACTTCGTAGCAGTTCTCGGTAAAGTCTCCGAGAAATTCTGCGGTGCTATTTTTATAATTTCGACTCTTGCTGGTTCCCGAGCGGAGCTCCCAACGCCCGACGCCAATACAGCTGTCCAGAAAAGCCGCCAGCTCTTTTTTGAAATATTCGCTTTCCTTGAGCGTCGCCTCGGCTTCGAGTTCCTTTGTGATTCTTCCCGAATTAATTGCACCGAGTGCTTGCGCCGCTTTACGCTGCTGGTCAATTGTCGAACAGCGCATCGAGATTTCGCGTTTTGCAGCTTCGACCATGGTCGGCAGTGGAATTCCTAACAGCTGGGCATATTCAAGAAGACTTGCGGCAACAAAGGCGCTTGATGGCTTGGCAGCGTCTGTAGTGGTACCTTGCTCAAGCCTGGCCAATGGGCCCTCTTTATGCTTCAGCGTTTCAAACAAATTCTTTGCGTGTGCTATCTGCGCCGACTCTATAGCTTTCATGAGGAAGTCAGGAGGAAGGTTTGCTTTGTAGAGCGCAAATTGAAGCTGCTCCGTCGCTTCTTTGTATCCGGCAATTTCTGCAAGGGGAGGGCTAGCAGAAGCGCTGTGAGAAGCAACCGGACCGGTTGCATGAGGGGGAAGCTCACGAATCGTTCCAGGTGAAGTCCGTTTAGGTGCAAGGCTAATTCGCACCGTTTCCTTTTTTGAGGTAGTTGCCGGAGCAGTTGGTAGTGGAGGAAGGCGAATCGTAGGTGTGTTGGTTGGCTTTGGCGGCAGACTTATACGTACTACTTCCTTTTTTGGCATTGGCTCCATGGTGAGGTTAAGCCGTGGACCAGCTGCTTTGTCAGAAGTGTAGCTTACAGTTTTAGTAATAGTGCAACGCTGTCTTTGTAAATGATTGCGGGCGACGATTCAGGAATTGTTCTTTCTACGCCTTTACCACGCGGAAAGAGCACATACATTGCACCGTGAGCGCGCGCCACCTGGCTCCAGTCCAAAGTTCCTTCTTGGACTTTAAGATACTCGCGATACATCTCTTCACCGAGAAGAACGTTTCTGTCGTCCAGCACCGCCTTAATTTTGCCACCGCCAAAAAAGGTAATAAAGCCGCCCCAGTTTGGAGTTCCGTATACTACGGCATGCTCGCCTATAGGGAGTTTTTGAAGCGCAAGAAAAGGGAACTTTTTAGACGATGGGCCAAACTCGCCTTCGTAGAGCGGAATCTTTTTACAGCAAATGGGAACAGCAAGAATTATGAAGCTTACTAACCCGAGTGGTGCGAGAAACGCAAAAGAAAGTTTATCTTTAAAGTTCTTAGTTTGCTCTAGTGCTTGTCCGAAGAGTTTTCCGCCGCGTTCAATTAGGACCTGCAACGAATCCGCAAGCACGGGAAGGGCAACGATACTGAAATAGGGCAGCATCCGTGCCGAGCTAAGCGCATAGTGCCCAAATACAAGCAGGAGCGCCAAGTCGAAGGAATTCCAAGATGCGAACTTTTTAGTCTTAAGATACCCGGCAAGTAGAATCAGAAAAATCGTCGACTCGAAAAGCAGCCCTTCGATATGCTTAAAGCTTAGTGCCTTCCACTCGGAGTTAAGGTTCATAAAGAAATCACTCTGGCCAAGTGCGACAATACTGTCATGAAGGTCTAGGCCGTAAGGATTGCCAAGGGTTGCCACTCCACAAAGAAGGGTGAGCAGTGCGGCTTTGGCACTAAGTATCGATTGAAACTCATAGCCAAGCACAAACTTGTCAAAGACAAGCGAAGCACTTAAGACGATAAGAAGGAGAAGCCCAACAACAAACGAAGGGTGCAGGTTCGCCCATACGATAAATATAACAGGAAGATATAAAAAGCAGCGGTTGAGTAACATCTCCGCTGCGCGCGGCTCTTTCCCCCGATTAAAGAGCGCATGAAAACGGGCTACGAGCCAGAAAGTAAGAGCGAAAAGGAAGTTTCCGATAAGTACCGGACGTAACGTGAAATGAACTAAGCCCATGCCAAAAGAGAGTAGTAGCGCGAGGGAGCATGCCATTACAGAGTTTCCGCGGCCGGAGCAGAGTAATTGACCGACCATATAATAAGTAAAAATAAATAGCACGCTTAACGCTGCATAAAGAAACGGCCAACCTCCGACGCTGTATACTTTCCAGAGCAAGAGATCGCTGCCCCACTGATCTGAGATCCAGGGGCGTACTTTTTGGGAGTGCAGAAATGGATCGCTATGAGGGATCGTTCCCGACTCGGCAATGTAGTGGCCGGTAGCAAGATGCCAGCCCACGCCGGGGTCATCGGCAAAATCGCCGAGATTATCGCCTAGTAACCAACAACAAGCGAGCAGCAGCGAGAGGACATAGCAAGATAGCGAGCGCGTAGACATTCGGTTTGTTTTTAGCGAAATTTTAGTCCCCATTTTCACGAGCAAGAAAGGCGTGCATTCCGTAACGCCAGTTCTCTTTAAGAGCTCGCGTGGCGCGATCTTTTGCGCCCTTACGAAGTGCACTCAAGATTTCCTTATGCTGCTGATACGACGCTTGTACTAGACCTTCTTCTGCCATGTAGCGTGCTTCGTAGCGCGCGAGTTTTAGCTGAAGAGATTCAAGCAGGTCGTTCAAAGTCTCGTTCGTGGCCGACCCAAGCAGAACTGAGTGAAATTGGCGATCGAGTGCTCGCGCTTTCTCCGGATTCTTACGAGCACGTAAAAACTGCTCATTGATATCGGTAAGTTTGTCGCTGAGAGTCCGTGCACGTTCGAAACAAAGCTCAAGGCGAAGCGCTTCTAATTCACCGACAATTGGATACAACTCTTCGGCCTCAGTCCGCGAAAGTGGAGCTACCGAAAATCCGATGTTTGGCTTTGCAAGCACTATGCCGTCTCGCTCAAGTGCAATAAGAGCTTCTCGAAGTGGCGTCCGGCTTACACGGAGCCGCTTGGCAAGCTGCTCCTCTTTTAGTCTTTTGCCTGATTCAAGCTGTCCGGAAATTACAAGATGAAGCAGCTTGCGACGGAGAATTTCTCTGTTGGTACCTTCGCCGCGCGGCTGAGTCTTGCTGATCTTGTCCATGGTATGACTTTTCTGAATGATAATGCAATTTTGCGGCGATGCAAAGTGAGGACGCAGTGCGGCCACGCCGCAACAATAATATCGAAAGGGCTCCATTCCGGCACGCGCGAGGCAGGGCGCGTGCCTGGCCGGCTAAGCCTCGTAGCATGGGAGAAGCAATTCGCTTGGCGCGCTTTCAAAAAAGTAAAAAAATATTGCTGTAAGTTTATACCCTATCGCTTTAGTTTAGCACACGTAACCCACTTGGCATGCCCGGCTGTCCGACGTCAACAGTTTCGGCAAGTGTCGAGTAGGCCATGTTTCCTAGCGACAAGGTAAGCCCGTGCGAACTTATAGCGTACTCATCGACGAGGAGGGGACGATCGGAGTATGTCGCCTGCAGCGAGCCGCCGAACGCAGTGACTGAACAGCCCCATGGTCGAAATATAATTTGCAGAGGAAAGTCTTTGTCGTAGATATCAAGAAACTTTGGCCCCAAGTCGCCGTATATCTCTTTCGCGTAGACCATTTTCCCGTTCACATATTGGGTAAACACGATACCCCATGGGAATTCCTTGAGTCCGTTAATCTGCTTATAGCGAAAGCGTGAGTCAAAATTACGGTACGTTCTTGCCTCGATCTGATAATAGTTATTGGGGTCCTGTCCAAGGGTAACTATAATACTTGCATCTTCGCCTACGGTTTTTGTCGCGCGTAAAGTTGCGCTAAACTTCCCGCTGCTACTCACAGGAAGCGCCCCTGAAAGCGCTCCATTGAGTGCGAGTTGAGTAATGCTGGTACTAACGGTAGCTGGGGTGGTATGTGTCTGACGTGTGCTTTTGTCGGTACAGCTAATTTTATAGTAGTAGGTCTGAGACGCTTGCAAATTAGGCAGCGCATGACGGTGATTCGTCTCGTATGCGCTCGATGTTACTTGATTGCCGTATGCTGTCGTCGGTCCGTACTCTACTCGAGAGGCGCATGGAGTTGACGATGTCCAGCTCACTTCGACGGAATTTGAGCTGCCCAAAGATACCGCAATGTTGCTTAACTCCGGTGCCTGATTATTTGGAGTTAAAGAAATAATTCGTACGTTATCTGTTCCCGCCAAGACGCCCACATTCTCTAGTGAGGAGGTAAGATAGTTAGAACGTGAAGCGCTTATTCTGTATGAGCCCTGTGCTACATAATCAAAAATGTACCTGCCATGTAGATCGGTGACTGCTTTAAACTGCAATGGATTGCCATCTATCGCGGTGTTTCGTGAAGCGCTGTATGAAGCGAGTGTGACCTCTGTTCCTGGCAGTACCGTTTGATCGACATCTCGCACCGTTCCGCTGACAGTGCCTACGACAGCATCTCGGTTGAGAGCCGTGGCAATGGTCTTGGCAATATCCCAGCCTAACCGTTGCATGCTGCTTCGAGTATAGTCGAAAGGTACGAGGCCGGCGTCTGTGACAAGATTGACGCCGTTCCAGCCATCTTCGTCGGTTATTTCAAAGAATCGATAGTCCCAACCGCTGCCAAGAGAGTAATCATTCCAAAGCTCCACGTTTTTCACCATAATCGGCAGTGTGTAGTAATCACCCGTATGCTTAAGACCTGAGATAGCGTCCATTATGCCGGCATGTTTATGCGCCCATAAGCTATCGCGCATTGATCGGTAGCCATAGCGCCCCGCAGCACCTGAGTGACACTCATAGCTGTAGTAAAGTGGTCCCTTATTATGAATCCACTGGTAGGCATATTGAAAAATTCCAAAATTTTCAGGGCAGGATTGATTTAATTTGGGCGGATCGAATTCTCCCTGCCCGCAGTTTTCAAGATCGGTCCCAAGCGAGTTCAACGCAGAGAGACCATAAAAAGCCGAGTCAACATTCACCAGGGGAGCAATAATCCAAGTGAAATTTTTTCGAAGGCTGTCTGCTAAGGAATCGTTTGAGAGGAGATTTCTTATGAGTCCTTCGGCCTGGTGTGGACAGGTTTGCTCGGTCGAATAGTGTGGACCAAAACGTAAATAGACCGGCTTCTTGTTTGCTTCTGGAACCGAGCTGTCGGTTATAATTATTACTTTTACCGGCAATCCGTTTGGTTGTGTGGCGGTGCCAGGGGAGTACCCTACAATTCCGTCTTGGACAAGCGGATTCACGTGTGCAGCAAGTTTAAAATAGGGGTTCCCCGAAAACTCATTGATCATCTGATCTATGTACGAAAAGGGCATGGGAATCCGGCTGACAATATGTGCGGTATTTTGTTCAATCGTGAAACTAAAGTTGGCGTAGGTACCAAATGCGCCGTCGAGAGTGACAAGTTTCGGTTTCTCGATTGAATTTGGCTGCATGTAATTATAAATCACGTATGCATTCACATGCGTACTAAAGTCGTCAGCTGAGGTCGTGCTATTAATATTAACTCTAAAATTAAGCGTTCGTCCCTGAGCGCCTTCGACGACACAGTGAAAGTAGCTGTTGGCCGTTCCGTTCGGGAATGGTTTGGTAGTGAAGGTCACATTGTCGCCACTGATCACGACATTTTCACAGCTCGCGCCTTCGAAGTCTCCGCGCAAAGTATAGGCGTCGGCCTGTTGCGCGCAGATAATTCCAAGCACGATTAAAAATGTTATTAAAGCCCTCATGTAGTCGATCTCCGGTATTGATATTTGCAAGGCGCCATATGTTGGCTCATAGCGCTGTATACTGTTAGCAGGTAATGTATACTAAGGAACCTCTGAAAAACTATGCATTTCGTCTTCGCTGGCCTTTCGGCGATCTTTGCGAGAAAACATGCCGGGAAAATACTCGAAATAGCCCTGCTATTCCTGCGTTTTTCCCGGCATGTTTTCTCGCAAATCTCATCCAAAATTCCAGCAAATCCAAAACGCCTAGTTTTTCAGAGGTTCCCTAAAATACCTTGCCATAAATACCCCCGCGGTCGTTTCTTTGAAGAACTGCCGATCTCTAATGCTTATTGTATTCTACAGGATATTTGGCTAACCGGTCGCCTTTCAAGATCAGGCGATCTCCTTGTCGCCTACAAAGGTAGGCCGCATCGGTAAACGGAGCCCGTAAATCGCGTCAGGGCTCTGTTCCGGTGAGAGTTGCGAGTCCGGAGGATAGTGCTGATAGAACGGCCATTCGTTCATTTCGAACCAAACCCTAGCGCCCTGGTCTGATAGTAAAAGGAACGGCTCTATGCAGGGGAAATTTCATTCACAGTACAGGCAATATTCAGTACGAAGGACGCGGATTGCCGTGTGTATAGCGACGTCGCTCTCTCTAATCTTTGGAGTGGCGCTAGTTTTGGTCCTGCTTCCGCTTCGGACGGCTCCCAAGGTGCCGGTAAGCGTGGAGAAAAGCGAAGCAACGGCGTATCGCGCAGTTAAGCTCTTTACCGTTGAAAGTGAAATCGGGGCCGGAACAGCGCTTGGCTCGGTTCGTGTTCGCGAGCTTCAATGGCCGGCGAGTGAAGTTTCGAAGGATGCGGTTCGTAACCTTTCCGACTTAGAAGGTCGCTACGCACGAATTACCCTGGTTCCAGGAAATCCAATTCGCTTGAGCGAGACAACCAATGAGCGGCCATTGATTAATCCTTTAGGCTCGCTCATTCCACCCGGGTACAGGGCGATTGCCATCCAGATCGATGATGTGATTCGAGAAGAGAACTTAATTGGGCCGCAATCAATTGTCGATGTGACGTTAACCTATCGCGAGAGCGACAGGCTCAAAAGTAAGATAATCGTCGAAAATGCTCTTGTGGGCTCGCGAAATGGAGATATCGAGCCGTATAAAGAGAGTGACTTAAAGACTATCAAGCAGAGCCGGACACTTACCCTGGTAATAAAAACGGAGGATGCGCTTAAAATATCCGTTGCGCAGCAGCTTGGTAAAATAGGCTTACTTCTCAAAAGTGAAGCCGCTTCACGGGCGAGTCCCGGAGTATTAGAAACTGATGAGTTTAAAGTGTTGAATGGTGAGGGTGCGGAAGCACCAGGCAAGCTCGCCTGTCAGAGAGGTACCGCGGTAATTGATGGGCGAAAAGTTGTAATTGGTTGCGATGATTCACTGACCGCGCTACCAAAGTAAGCTTTTTCTCCAATCAGCGCATCAAGTGCGACGAATTCGAATCCGCGAGCACGTAGCTCACGAATAATCTGCGGCAACAACTGAACCGTCGCGTCGCCGTAATCGTGAAAGAGAAGAATTGCGCCCGGTGCTACCAATCGTAGTATTCGGCGGCGAAGCAACGCAGCATTTCGGATTACTGTGTCAAAGGAACGAAGGCTCCAGCCGATAGCCAGAAGATTTTGTTGCTCAATTGCTTTGGCCAGTGAAGGGGTGCTTACGCCGTTAGGCGGCCGAAAAAAGCGTGGCCGCTTCCCAGTAACTTGCATAATCGAGTCCGCGCATCGTTCGAGATCTCGACAAATCTTCGCGGTGCTTTGAATTGCGAAATAATGTGGATGAGCAAAGCTGTGGTTGCCAACGATGTGCCCCTCGCTGATCATCGTGCGCACAAGCTGCGGGTTCTCTTCGACTCGTCGCCCGATACAGAAAAAAGTCGCGGTAATCTGTTCGTTACGGAGAATCTCCAGTATTCGTTCGGTGTTTCCGGCAATAGGCCCGTCGTCAAAGGTGATTGCGATCTGTCTGGCCGAGGTTTTTCCGCGGCAGGTAAGTGGAAAGTAATATTGAAAAGAAACATCGGCCACGCCGAATGATACGAGCGTTACATACCATGCCACCGCGAGGAGAAGGATCCAACCGGCAATCCAGCCCTGGGCATAGATCACCGCAAGAAGCGCAAAAAAGGTAAAGAAAAGTATGCGTATCCGGAGGTCCATTGTCATAGGGCGCAGCCAATATATACTCACTTTTGAGGCCTGCTCAATACAGAGCGGCAAATTGTCCATCTTGTTTATGTCGTCAACGAGCGCGTCAATTATCCATGGTCGGGCCCGCTTCGAATTCGTCACCGAAGGCGCGCTGCGTATTGAATGGTCGGCAACCGCGGCTTTCGAAGGAAAAAGAAGTCTATCCGTGGCTGCTCGTAAGGGCTCGAAAATTGAGGTGAAAAGGAAGGTACGCGGAGACCGAGTTCAGCTCTGCACTCCCGTGTTGTCGGTCGAATATTGTGATGATGGCTCGGCGCTATCAGAGCAGAATCTTAAAGTCTCATGGCGCCGCGGAGGTATGCATGGGGTTTGGCACCCTGGGCTTGAAGATAACGCCAATCTTCGCGGGACTGCGCGCACGTTAGATGGAATCCATGGGGGCGAGGTAAAGTTGGGAGCCGGCTTTGTCTCACGAAGTGGTTGGAGTTTTGTCGATGACTCGAAAACACCGCTTTGTGGCGATGATGGATGGGTCGAGCCACGGCATGAGCAGGGCTATTTAGACTATTATTTATTTACGTTTGGTCTTGAATATCAGACGGCGCTGCGTGAAGCAGCGCTGGTATTCGGTCACCAACCACTACCTCCTCGGTATGCGCTCGGCTATTGGTGGAGCCGCTACTGGGCCTATACCGATAAAGAGCTTGAGCAGCTCGTACAGAGCTTTGAGCGTTTTCAGATCCCGCTTGATGTGTTGGTGGTCGATATGGATTGGCACCTTGAAGGGTGGACTGGCTATACCTGGGATACTCGCTATTTCCCGGATCCGGCGGACTTCATCGCCTGGGTTAAGTCAAAAGGGCTTCGATGCACTCTCAATCTTCACCCGGCCAAAGGCGTTGCGGCGCACGAGCAGGCCTTCCCGGCAATGAAGCGAGCCCTCGGCATTGCAAAGGCATCTACGGCTCCTATCGCTTTTGATTGTACTGACCAGCGTTATATGCGTCAGTACTTTTCCCAGTTACACCATCCGCTGGAGAAGCTCGGTGTCGATTTTTGGTGGATTGATTGGCAGCAGGGGAAGGAGTCAAAAATTCCTGGGCTTGATCCTTTGGCCTGGCTTAATCGAGTGCACTTCGAAGATAACGAGAAACAGCATCCGCGTGAGCGTGGACTTATCTTAAGTCGCTTCGGTGGCCTTGGCGCGGGACGTTATCCGATCGGATTTTCCGGTGATACGAACTCGGATTGGGAGTCGTTACGCTATCAGCCTTATTTTACCGCGAATTCTGCCAATGCATTGTATGGGTACTGGAGCCACGATATTGGAGGGCATCATAGTGAGCAGATGAATCCGGAGCTATTTCTTCGATGGATGCAGTATGGCTGCTACTCGCCGATACTTAGAACCCATACCTCAAAACACCCTTGCGCCGAACGGCGCGCCTGGGCCTATCCAGCTCCGTTTGCTGATATGATTATCGCGGCGATTCGCCGCCGCTATGAGTTAGTTCCCTATGTGTATACCGAGAACCGGCGCTCATTCGACAGCGCAGTCTCGCTTTGTCATCCGCTCTATTATCATTTTGCTAAACACGCCGATGCGTACGAATGTCCTGAGCAGTATTTCTTCGGGAAAAGTATGATAGTGGCTCCAATAACTGCGCCGGCGGACCCAAGTAGTGAAACGGCTTCAAAAAAAATATGGATACCTCCTGGAGAATGGTTTGAGGAGTCACATGGCATACTCAACAAAGGACCGCGCTGGATCGTCGCGAACTATCTGCACGATGAAGTGCCTATCTTTTTTCGAAGTGACTGCATAATTCCCAGCCAGTTCGCTCCGCAAAGGCTTGCTCGGAAAAGTTATCGCGCCCTTGTCCTCACAATACCCCCCGGAAAGAGCGGCGAATATGATCTGTATGAAGATGATGGGATAAGCAAGGAGTATTTGAAGGGAAGTTCGGTTTTGCTGCCGCTTCGCTATTCATGGCGAGGCAATACGCTCGTGATACGTATCGGTCCCGCGATTGGCCGATATCCTGGATATCAGGCGAAAAAAGAGCTTACTCTCAGAATCCCTGCAATAAGTCCTCCCACAAGCGTGCGCCATAAGTCACGTAAGCTTGCCTGGTCGCACCGCGAAAGAGCTGGCTTTTGGAGTTATGATGGAGACATGGTGAGCACGGTAGTGTTGCTTGGTGTGATTAATGTTCGAAAGCTCAATAAAGTCGAAATCGTCTATGCCAAGAAGCGCCGGGTAGAGGGTCTTAAAGGGGTATTGAACAAGCTCAAGCTCATGCACCGTCATGCAAACGCTGCGCTCGATTTTAAGATACTACATCCAGAGGAGCGACTTAGCGCCGAACTTGCGCAGACGGGGAACAGGATCTCGCGTGATCCTAAAAGCTTTGATCGTGAGATTCGAAACATGAAAAGTACCATGACAAAACTTCCAAAAGTTTTTGTAGAGATGCTCGAGAAGCTTGAAAATGAGGAACGGAGGGCGAGCCTTCGAAAAGCAGTCGAGATAGTATCGCAACTCAATCAGTTGTTATCCGCTCGCTCCAGGAAGTAGAAGGGTCGGTGTCGGGCTCGCTTTGTTAATTCTCTTCTGCCGTTCGAGAGTCATTCTACATTGTTTTCCCAGCAGATCGGTCTTGCAGTTCTCCTCGATCATCCCACAGCGACGTTTCATGGCTTCTTCGATTCTTTTTTTTAGCTGATCCTGCGATCCTTGCTTATGTTTTGCTTTGGAGATAATTGGGGCTTGCATTACGGCACTTTCGCACCGTTTTTTCGCCTCAGCCACATCGAGCATGGTAATGTCTTCGGCGTGGAGCGAGATAACGTTTAGACAGAGAAAGACAGGTACGATAATTGCTGCTTTCATCGACATAGCTATTCGACAAGGGTAACAACCTTGTCGCCCTCAGTTTTTGTGCGTACGATCAGATCAAAGGGTCGCTGCGGTGTGAGTCGGCCGCGCACGACATCGCAGCTTGCAGGCTGAGTGCCGCCCTCAGAGAGCTCAAAATTATATGGGGGAATATAGGAAGGCAAGGTAAGCGGCGGATCCCAATCAGGCTCTCCGTCTGCGTCGCAATCGTTAGCGACATTTATATCACGAGTTAAATTGCTAGTTGAGGGGAACTCTGCCCATGAGCCGTATCGCTGCCGTGCTCTGCCAGTTTCAATTGAGTAATCATATATTGTAGTGCGGATAAACCCGGCAATCTTCCACCCGGCGGCATCAGCAGGATCGATATGCCGTTCGCTCGATCTGCCGTTTACTCCGCGGCAGCCATATTTGTCGTTGTCGCCCTCACGAACAATAATCGGAACATTTACTACCCAGGCTCGCGCTCCTAACATGCTTACTAGCGGGTAGGTGGTTGTGCGTGGGTTATAGTTATTAAGAAGCGCCGACGAGCAGGCGCCGTTATTGGTTCGACTTGAAAATGGGGTGTCTGTTCCCATATAGGGTGGAAGAAATGATGGATCGAGATAGGTTGAATAATCTTTGAAAGGGCGGTACTTCTTCACATCACCTGTGTCATAGTCCCAAATTGCGCACATAAAATCACCCCTTCTATCCCAAGGCGCAAACATTTGACATATTCCATTGTCGACCCAGGTAATAAATTCATCTTGTAGCTCGACATCGCTTGCGAAATTATCAATCCGGCCGAACATATTCTTAACGTCATTCCCAACAAGTGGCCTGTAAAAATCTATCGGATAGAAATTGGCAGGGTCAATAAAGAGCCAGGGCTTGATATACGCCCACTCAAGTGGCGTGGTCCTTAGCTGTGGATTATCCTTTGGAATGATCACTGAGTGGAAGCTATTTGCTCCGGAGAGCCTATCGCGCATACGATTTCGAGCATTGTCCGAAGTCAGGCCAGCAGGAAGTATGCTGAACCAATCACCTATATCAGCCTGAATGCCTCCGCTTGGGCAGACATCGGTACCCACAAGCGCATTTCGTACCTGTGCTTCGTTCACCGTATCAGTTTGCGAACCTACCGGGAGCCCGACTACTCCGAAATGGTCAAAGTGCGTGTAGTTGGTCCTATCAAGGCGGAAGGTATTCCAAAATGGGGTCTCGTTCGTTGTCGAATGATACGCGAGCTCTTGCTCAAGGGCGTACTTACTCTGTAATCCAGTCAGTGTAGTATCGGAAGCGATTGCGTCAAAGGCGGCGTCGCTCATTGTCTTTGGATTTACCGGATCTGCGTAACCCACCGGCGTCCAAGAATCTGGAAGCGGCAAGCTAAGGTCAGAGTCGCCATGATACGCCTCGACCGGAAAAGCTGGGTAGGCGCAGTTTGTGCCATCATCATTACAATAGATTTTTACCGGCGCAAAAAGCCTATCGACGTCGTCGACGTCATTGATATTAAGCTCGCCATTGTTATCGAGAAGAGCACAGAGCGGAATTGCAAAGGGCGCTGCGCACGTTTGCCCAATCCTATCAGCGATGGCTGTGGCGGTAACTTCGACTTCAAAAAGTGCATTAATAAATTTGGGAAGGCCTGGCTGCACTATCGGTCTGGTTAACTTCACCCGAACCGCGTTGGCAGCGACATACGGCGGAAGCACGACACTGGTCGTACCTTCTAAAGATCTAAAACCCGCTTCTGCGCTTGAATCAGGAAGCCATCGACCGCGCTCAAGGCTGACCGCGAGATTATCGGAGCCGCCGGGCCCGGCGTTCCAACTAACTTTAGTATCGTCACTGAGGTCGTTTCGGATAGCGCCGAGTTGGATAACTTTACTTGCACCCGGATAGCTTAAAACTTTCTGTCCCTCGATTGCGTCAAGCGCGGCGATACGGGACTTTTCCCAGCAGTCGAGTGAGGAGCATAATGTTGCCGCCGCTGCGGTCGCCGCCAAGTCTGCGCTGCCCTGTAGTTGGCTACGCGCGAGCGCGACCGATCCAACAAGCACGACGGTTCCAAGGAGGAACATAAGCGCAACGGCAATGAATATCGCCATTACTATGGCGACGCCGCGCTCGTGAGTAGATGAGTACCGCACCTCTTTGCCTCCAATGCAAACCGGTATTCTTACCAGCCCGGAGCAGATCTCCGCATTAGAAAAGAGCTCCGAGCGGTATCTACCCGACGTAAGCTCTTTCCTTAATCTCTAATCGGCAGTACTCCCGAAAAATTCCAATAAAATTCCCTACTTCCTATTTTAAAGCGTCTTGGGCGGCCATTCAACCTCTTCAGAACGACGTATTTAACCTGAAGCATGCCTCGCTCTGCATAGGATGTGTGTAATAGGAAGCTAAGTGGGTAGCCACTTCGCTAGTGCCGGTATTCTGCGCCGGTACGACACGGATGGGGATATATGCGCTCTTTTCACGTAGTTAGAGGTGGGTCGAGTATTGGTGGGATACTCTTTGAGTGTGCCGCGATTCTTCCAGTAATAATGACCTTTGGTGCGGTAATACTTGAATTCGGCGCAAACCTTAATGATCGCGCAAAACTAACCAAAGAAGCATCCGAGGTAGCACGACTAGTCAGCCGTAGCGCAGCACTTTCAAGTAACGAAGCTTTCTGCAACGGTGATGCACAACACCCGGGGGCGCTGAACGTGGCTCAATCCCGGCTGGTGGCCGTGGGATTGGTCGATGCGCATAATCCACAAAACTCTCCGTTCAGATCGCATATTCAGGCATCGTTCTCGGACCTTTCTAAACGTTGGAGAATTTCAGTAAAAATTGAACGTAATTTAGAAAGTGGACTTAGCTTGGTTCGAAAGTTTACTGGATTGGCGTCGGCCGAAGTGATTTCGCTTGCGAAACCGGAATATGGACCGCCAAATCCGATTGAGACTTGGGAATGTAGTTAATTCGGGAAGGGTTATGAAAAGAGAAAATATACACAGGAACGCTGAACGCGGTGCTACGCTAGTCGAAGCGACGGTGGGTGTTCCGCTGCTGATGATAATTACATTTCTCTTTGTTGCCTTTGGGCACTACGCCTATGTATCGATAGCGATTACCGATGCGATTGATGTCGCGGCTCGCGAGGCGTTGTCTTCTTTTTCACGCGGGTTGTCGAACTCGCAGATCGAATCAAATACAAACCAGGCGCTGCTTACTCGATTGAGCAAGTTCGGAATTGCGGGACACGGCGCAGTCGATCCCATTGTGCATACAAGCGAACTTTCTACAGTGCAAGTAAGCACCAATGGTGAAACCGAATTGCGGATTGAAGCCGAGGTGTACGCGCATGTATTCTTGAAGCCGATGAGAATACTCGAGACCGATAGACGAGGCCTTGGCAAGATTACGCGGACTATCTCAGTGCCGCTGTAGAGTGCCGCAGTAGCGGCGCATTCGGAGGTTCCATAGTAATAACCCCGGCTAGACAGTCTTTGCGAACTGCGGGAGAATCGCGATCAATGAAACCTGTCGCGCATGTTATTACTCATCCTTTGCTCTCGCAGTGCCTTACTGTTTTGCGTGACAAAAAGTCCGGAATGGTAGCCTTTCGTAAGGCGAGTAGTATAGCTTCTCAGATTCTCTTCTTTGAGGCGACGAAGTCATTAAGTATGCGTGCGGTATCGGTGTCAACTCCGCTCGCAAAGACTAAAGCATTTCAGGTACGAGATGAGCTCGTGATGGTGCCGATTCTTCGCGCCGGTCTGGCAATGCTCTCGGCTGTTGAGGACCTTGTCCCCGAGGCTCCGGTCGGCTTTGTCGGACTTCGCCGTGACGAAAAGACCGCGGTTGCGCAGCGCTACTATGAAAATATTCCGGATAAGTTACTAAAGCGCGAAATAATTGTTCTCGATCCCATGCTTGCTACTGGCGGCACGCTCGATGAGACAGTAACGCTTCTCGAAAGAAGAGGTGCTCGGAAGATACGCTGTGTCAGCATTGTCGCAGCTCCTGAGGGCATTACACGCATGAATCAACGACACCCAAAGGTTGAGCTCTTTACCGCGGCCATTGACCGCAAGCTTAACGCCAAGAAGTTTATCGTGCCCGGCCTCGGTGATTTTGGCGATCGGTATTTCGGTACGGAGGCGTAAAGCCGAAACTGTAAGTCGCAGGAAGTACTCATCTTTCGCGACGACGCCTAGGCCAAATAGCAGGTACTTACGTTTGATTAAAGGTCGATGCCGCCTTATTCTTACGGCAGGAAGGGATCATGGAATATTTTGCGGCAAGAAGAGCAGAGCAGGCGCTCCACAGCCACTTTCTAGGCCCGATGATGTTGGCGCAAGAGGGGATGATCTCGCGGGAGGGCCTTGCTCCGGCAAACTCTCCGATAGAACTTGGATCGCTCGGCTCGGCGCTCAGAGCCGCATTCAAGGCTGGGCTTTCGGCGCAGGGTGTCGCGCAGTTTGCGTCCGAGATTGCTGTGCTCTATCAACTCTCGGTACCTGAGCGAATACTTTTTAGGAAGCTTATTGAACGTAAGGTAGAGGAGGTGCTCGGTAGTCCTGAAACGCAGCACGGCTCGGTGGTGCTGAGTAATGATCCGCCCGCGCACTGCGTCGATACAGATCGCGTGCGAGTGACAGAGTTCCAGCTACCTGAAAATTCAGAAGATCGTTTTTCGGAAAGAGTTCGATGGTTTTTTTCTGAGCTGGCAGAATTTCAGTGCTGCGACTGTGGCTTCTCGAATGTTTACGATCCTAATCTCCAGTCAATAATGAGGGTCTCGCAGTTTGTCAGAGTGTTTCCTCGAGATGATTCTTCTCACGCTTTGGCTCGAGAGAACCTGTGGGGCACGATAGTTTCTAATCTTTGTTCTGATGTAATAGCGCAGAAGAATTGCCCAGGCGGTGTCAGGCGGCAGGATGCTGGCCAGTTTAATCTTCTCTTGGTTGACCTGCTGACCATGCCAATACCTAGCGGCTCGACACTTGGGATGAAGGTCGTTCTTGAGGCAGTTGAAGCCCCTGGCAATATGCTACGAGCAGGAGTCGCGGCATTTCCGGAACGAGAGAGACTCTTGCAAGCGTTGGTGAAACGTGGCCAATCCCAAGAGTGGGAGAGGCTCGACTCTGAAAACGGCGATGCTTTAAGCATTAAGCAGTGGCGTGATCTGGCCCGTACATGGCGCGAGTCCGTACTACGGAAAGTCTTCGAACAGCTCAGAATCTTAGATGCGAGCGAAGAGATTGCTACTTTGGCGTTATCGCTTTTTCGTGAATCGCCTTGTCGGAGCGAGGTCGTACACATCGCGCTCTCAGCTCTTGAGGGAATTAGGCTGCCGGGGCAATGTCTCGTGAGTTTTCAAAGTATCATTCGTGATGAAGAGCGACGAAAACGCCAAGAGAAGACGCTCTCTCCAGAGAACTTCGAACGGCTCAGTAGACTCTTCAAGGCTGCGAAGTCGAACCTCTCAATCGTGGATCAACTCCGAGTAACCTTTGGTCGAGCGATTAAAAAGCGTGTCAGTCACGACTTACCTTCTTTTCGGCTTGTCTAAAAAAAGGGGAAAGTTGTGACTGTCACGCTTTTATTTCTTAGTTCCGCCGCTAGAGCCGCCGCCCGCTCCGGGAAAAGAGAGTGCTTGAGTGTTGAGGACACCGCTTCCACATGCAGTCATAAAACTTTTCAAGGTTCTTATAAGGGACACAAAAGCGCGGCCGTCAGCGAGCAATTTTTTTATCTTTTGCAGCTTTGCGCCGCGAGCATTTCGCTTAAGATTGCGCAGTTTTGATAGCGCTTTGCGAAGTTTCGAGAGATTTTTATTTGCTTCGCGAGTGCCCTGCGCCACTGTTCTGTCCTGGTGGCTTCCATCGGAGTAGTAGGTGGTCAGGTAATTGCCCGCACTGCTCACCACACAATTAAGACCGGTGTTAGAGAACTGCACATAGCCATCGGCGAAGGCAGGGGCGACCTGAACAGCTACCGCAAAAAGCAGCGTACAAAGAAATCCTTTTCTCTTCATCCTTCGGAAACTAGCACAGCTTCGATGTTCTATTCAACGCTTTCAAGCTTGCCTTGGCCATTCGGTTGAACTGGAGAAAGCTGTTAAACCCCCGATACCATCGATCTTTTGAGCACCTGTCCTATGCGAACGTACCAGGGGGGCTGCCTAAGTGAGAGGTATCAGAACAGAAATTCTATTGGGCTACGTAAACGTACGGTGCTATCTATGAACTTGGCCTGTAATGATTTCTTCGTTACACAAGGAGTAAGCGAAACATGATTAGCACGGAGCGAATGCGATTAAATGACAGCTATGGCTCAGTAGTTGAAGATTGTCGAGGGGTGGAAACGGGGTCAAAGCTTGGCGAGAACATTGCGTATGCGTGTGTTCGCGCAATTCATTTTTTGACAAGAACTGGATCGCCGCCCTTGTTGCCAAGAGATTGTGCGGAAAGGGTTGCCGAGCGATTTGATAAGCTAGAAGTTGGTGAACAGGAAGCATTGCTCCGCGCAGTAACAAAAGCGGTGGTTGGAGCAATGGGCCCGCACCCAATAACTTTGCGTGACGAGTGTGTTCTTTTTGCGGAAGCTGCGCTGGAAGCACTTCAAGCACAACCAAAACTTGCGATTCGGAACTTGTCTCCTGAAGAGAGAGCATTTCTCCGCACCTGGCTTTCGGGTGTCTGTGCCGGAGTAGAGCTCTCTCAGGAAGTTGCGCAGATCCGGAATCGGGCGGTGAGAGGCAGGGATAGAGAGACTGATTGGCCGTCGATGCCGCGCGGGTTTCGCCAGATTTAGTTCCCGAGTACTATCTTTAACACGTCATCCCCATACTTTCGAAGCTTGCTTTCGCCGACTCCGCTTATCTTTGAAAGAGCCTGTTTGTTTTGTGGCTTGGCGGCAGCGATCTGTTGAAGGGTTGCGTCATGAAAAATTACGTACGCTGGTAAACCGAGCGATTCTGCGGTATTTCGACGCCAACTTCGTAGCTCTTCGAAGAGCGAAGTATCGTAGTCGACAGCTCCGGTTGCTTTCTTCTGCTTCTGGCGCTTCTCCCTGTCGAGTTTCGCCGTAAATATCGGCTTTCGAAGCATCACCGCTTCTTTGCTCTTAAGTACACGCTGTCCAGCAGGCGTGAGGGAGATTACGTTGAAGTGCTCGACCTCCTGCTTCCAAAGTCCCAGTCGAAGAAGCTCCTTACCATAAAAGAGCCACTCGGCGCGGCCATGCTCCTTGCCGATTCCGTAAGTGGAAAGTTCTTGATGGTCCCACTTCCGAACTTTTTCATTGTCGGCGCCGCAGATCACATCGACGATATGTTGTAAGCCAACTCGAAATCCGCTCTGCCTCTCGATGCGCACTGCGCACGAGAGAAGTTTTAGCGCTTCGGTTGCAGCATCAAAAGTCTCACGTGGGGTAAGACAGTTATCACAGGCCCCGCATTGCACACGCGCATCGCCATGTTCGTCTTTGTACGTTTCCCCGAAGTATCCCAGCAAGCTCACTCTCCGGCACTGTGCGCCTTCGCAATATTCAAGAAGTGCCGCAAGCTGGCGCTTGGCGACCATGCGCTCGTGATCATCGCTCATTTGCTCGATAAAGTGATGAATTTTTGCGGCATCTCCAGGGCTGTAAAGTAATAGGCATTCGCTCGGTGCTCCGTCGCGCCCGGCGCGTCCGGTCTCTTGGTAGTAGCTTTCAATGTTCTTGGGTAGGTCGTGATGAATCACGTAGCGTACATCCGGTTTATCAACTCCCATGCCGAACGCCACGGTTGCGGTAATGATCGAAACATCATCACGAATAAAACGCTCCTGACGCTTGTCGCGCTCGGCCGCGTCGAGGCCAGCGTGATAGGCAAGGGTCTTGTGACCACGCGCAGTCAACTCTTTGGCTAGCTCTTCTGTGCGCTTGCGCGACATGCAGTAGATAATGCCGCTTTCGCCTTTATGTTCCTCAATGGTGTCGGTTATCTGCCGCACCGCATTGGCCTTGGGGAGTACCCGGTATGACAGGTTGGGCCGGTTAAAACTCGCCACAAAAACGCGTGGCTTGTGAAGACCGAGCTGCGAGATAATGTCGTCACGAACTCGTGGCGTTGCCGTCGCGGTAAGCGCCATGAGCGGGACCTTTGGAAAGCGATCGCGAAGAGTGGCCAGTTTTCGATATTCTGGTCGAAAATCGTGTCCCCATTCGGAAATACAGTGCGCTTCATCGATTGCGATAAGCGCTGGATTCCATCGAGCGAGCTGATCGAGCATGCCGTCGAGTAAAAGTCTTTCGGGTGCGAGGTAGAGGATCTTGTAGCCCCCCTGGTGAAGTTTTCTCCAGCGCTCACTGCTTTGCTCGTCCGAAAGCGAGGAGTTAAGCTGCGTCGCGGCGATGCCGGCTTCGGCGAGACCGTCGACCTGATCTTTCATAAGCGCAATAAGCGGCGAGACGACGACAGTAAGCCCCTCGCGCGCAAGTGCGCTCAATTGATAGCACAGTGATTTCCCCGCTCCGGTCGGAAGCAACGCCACGACGTCTTCGTTTGACAGGGACGCTTCGATAATTTCTCGCTGCAACTCTCGAAAACTAGAGTAACCGAAATAGGTTTGGAGTAGGGACTCTAAGGGAGCTGATGTTGCTGCCAAGGTATCAGTCATAGGACGTGGGCAGAGAGTAATGTAACGAAGGTGCGACTGTCTACTCTGCGACCTCCGTGTCTCTGTGGTTTTTAAGGTATTCAAACCACAGAGACACAGAGGGTGCAGAGTTAGTGTAAGAATACCCGGGATTGATGAGTCATTACCCGCCTACTCACTAACTGTTTAGTATCATTGTCTTTTTAATCCGCACGCTACTGCGGCAAAATCGCATAACATTAGGGAATACGCGTGGTGGAGGGTGTCGGTATGAGTTCTTCTTCAGCTTGTGATCTTCGAGGTCTCTCAAGTCCAGATACAGACACCCGTGTCTCCGCAGTGCGTAGCTTACTCGGCAGCAGCGTGCCCTCCGAGCGCCAGCTTATTTGCCAAGCGCTTCGCGATCGGCGTTATCAGGTTCGGCTTGCGGCCGCCGAAGCGTTAGTAAATGTCACTGAGCCGGAGATTATCGACGCTCTTATTATGGGCCTCGATGATTGGAACAATCATGTTCGCGCGGCTTGCGCGCTTGCGCTGGTTGGAGTTTCCGATCATCGTGCAATAAAGGCTCTTTATGAAGGCTTCCGCGATGACGATCATGAAGTCCGTGCGGCCTGCGCCCGAGCAATAGGGGCGCTTCCCAAAGCTGCCTAGTTTGCTGATATCACTGCGTGAGGCAAGCAGTCAGCCAAACCGTGGCCGAAATCGGCAAGTCCCCAGAAGTGCGCTAAGATTCAATAGTATCCCGGCTATGCTCATAACGGCTCATTTTGTGGGAATAGTTCTTGCAGCCTTTGATTTGAGCGAAGATTCGAATGGAGAGTTCTTGCAGCTACCTTTGGAAACGGTAATGCTATCAAAATATTACTGAAATTTTCTGCGAACGCGTAGAAGCATACCATGCGGAGCGAGAGCAAAGTGAAGCCAACTGATAAAATTACAAATGAGGCAGGTTTTTTACGGAAGTATTTTCGTAGCTACGCAAGGTCTCTCTTAGTCGGAATTTTGGCAATTCTATTACCGTGTGCCTGCTTTGCCGCGGATTTTTTTATTGATGGACCAAACGGCGCATCCTCGGATTCAAATCCCGGGACTGAGGCGTTTCCATGGCGAACGATAAGTAAAGCGAATAGCACGTTACGAGCTGGTGATACTGTTCATATCAAGGCGGGCACCTACAACTCGTATATTAATCCAGTTAATTCGGGTAATGCCACTTCGCGAATAACCTACAAAAGCTTTGTCAGGCCCGGGAGCAGCGCCGCTGATGAGGTTATAATTTCGAATACGCGCTACGCCATATTTTTTGATGGCAAGGACTATGTCACGGTCATTGGGATAAAAGCGACTTTATGCACGCAGTTTGTCGTTCTCACCAATCAGGCAAGTAACAACCAGATCATAGATAGTAGCTTTTATATACCTTCGGACCCAAATCAGTGGCCCAATTCCTTCATTGCTCAGGGCTCGCAGTATAATCACCTCTTACGCGTTCGTTTTGAACGGGGTGGTTTTTGCCGAAGTAGCGATCATGAAGATCAAGGAGCAGTGCTTGATATTGGAGATGAATCAAGCATAGATCTCACCCGCTTCAATCTTATTGAGAATAGCGAGTTCTACCATGGTGGGCACCATGTCATCGGACTGTATGGTGAATCGAATACCTTCCGAAATAATTACCTGCATAATGAAAATTGGGCCGACGGAATTAGCACCTCCGATAAGCGCGGAAATCGAGCCCTCTATCTTAATGGGCAAGAGGGCAATACGGGAAAAAATCTAATCGAGGGAAATCGCTTCGGATATTCGGGAAAGCCATGTGATTATGACAATCCTGACGGAAGCAATCGCTACGGGCCCTCAGGCATCGTTGCGATTTCAACTCCGCAGAATATTTTCCGTTACAATAGTGTTTACTACGGTTTTGCGTACGGCGTTGGCACCAGCGCTTATTCTGGTTATACAGCCGGACGACAAAATCGATTTTATCACAACACTTTTTTTGCGAATGGGCACAACATCCCTTCGGCGTATTTGGGAGGCGGTGAGGACTGCGCCTTCCAATTTCGAAAGGTGACAAATGTCGAAAATGTGTTGGTTTCTAACCTTTTCTTCTCACATCGAAATCTCTATCGCTACCATGAGTCGGCTGTCGCCTCGACGCAAGGCTTCGTCAACAACTACAATGGAGACAGCCAAGGCGATCCGCGCTTCGTCGGTAACCCGAGTATCGATCCACCCACGGACGTCTCAGGATATGATTTTAGAAATCAGGCTGCTCCCGATCTGCGCCTGACTCTGACGAGCCCCGCGAAGAATTTTGGGCCGGTGGCTACCACGGTGTCGTCTACTGATTCAGGGGCGGGCGTTTCTCTCCTTGTCACAGATGCCGCCAAACTTGGTGCCGTCGCGGCTGCGCCCGCTGGGCTTCTGCAACCACTTTGGATCGCGGTCGGATCGGAGAGTAATGTGGGCCAGATCGCATCAATTTCGGGCAATACTGTGACGCTTCGATCCGCAGTGTCTCGGACGGCGGGTGCTTCTATCTGGATTTTAAAAAACCTGACTACGGTCGCGGCTGCCGACTCGGGAGCAGGTCTCACGCTTGTTCTTGCTGATGCCAGCTATTTTCAGGATGGCACCAAAGCGCCGCCGGGTACTGTTGAGGCCGATTGGATATCGGTTGGGACTAAAGCGAACCATGTACAGATTACTCAGATTTCTGGAAACACAGTGACTTTGTCGCAATCGATAACCCGAAATGACAATGATCCAGTCTGGCTCTTTAAGAAGTCAGACGGCGAGCAGGTCTTTCAAGGTTCAGCTCCTGATGCCGGTGCTTTTGAATACTCTGAAGATTCTACGCCAGGAACACCTGCTGCGCCGCAGAATTTGAAGGTCAATTAGTAGCGCTTGCTGTGCTGTCGCGGATGAAAGCGCAGTTAAGCTGCTTTGCCTTTGGGATCGAAGGTGCCGCTGCTCAAGCTTGAAGGCTCGTCACTAATTCAATGTCAGGGCTCAATAATTCTGCTCTTCGAGAAGCTTGAGTAGGTAGCGTCCGTATGAGTTATTCTTGTAACTGAGCCCGATCTTCTGTACTTCCGCGCTTGTGATGTAGCCTTGCCGCCAGGCGATCTCTTCGAGACAGGCAACCACCAGGCCTTGGCGCTCCTCGATGGTTTGAATAAACACGGAGGCTTGAAGTAGCGATTCGTGTGTTCCGGTGTCGAGCCAGTCAATTCCACGCCCCAGCTTTTCAACGGCAAGCTTTTTCTTTGTAAGGTATGCACGATTGACATCAGTGATTTCGAGCTCACCTCGTGGCGAAGGCTTCAATTCGGCGGCAATTCTTACTACATCGTTATCGTAAAAATAAATTCCGGTCACGGCATAGGGCGAACGGGGCTGTGGTGGTTTCTCTACGATATCTATCGGTTCACCTTTCTCGTTGAATTCGACGACGCCGTAACGCTCGGGATCGCGGACGATATAGCCGAAAATAGTCGCCCCTTCTTTTCGTGCGGCGCCCCGGCGAAGCGATTCGGGAAAACCATGACCAAAAAAGATATTGTCACCAAGCGCTAAGCTTACCGAGTCCTTACCGATAAACTCTTTACCGATAATAAACGCCTGCGCCAGCCCATCAGGACTAGGCTGTACCGCGTACGAAAAGTTCAGGCCCCAGGTCTTGCCATCGCCTAACAGCCGTACAAAAGCTTCCTGTTCGTGTGGTGTAGTAATTATAAGAATATCGCGAATTCCGGCGAGCATGAGGCTCGAGAGCGGATAATAAATCATCGGCTTGTTGTAGACAGGCACAAGCTGCTTGCTCACCGCTTTGGTGATTGGATGAAGCCGAGTTCCGGTACCGCCGGCGAGTATTATTCCTTTCATGTCGGTATAATCTGTCAAACTAGCGTAATTTTGCAAGGCGCGCTACGCTGCTTCGGTGCTAATTTCATCGAGATAATCTTCTCATGTTTATTTCAATACTACTTATACTCTTAGGTTTGGTCCTTCTCGCTGGCGGAGGTGAACTACTGGTTCGCGGCGCAGTTGGAATTGCTCGGCGCCTTGGTCTTTCGGCGGCAGTCATTGGGCTTACTGTGGTTGCGGCGGGCACCTCAGTTCCGGAATTGGCCGTCAGCGCGCTTTCGGCGATGCAAGACAAGACAGATCTTGCGATTGGCAATGTAGTAGGGTCGAACATTTTTAATATTACCTTTATTATGGGAATTGCCGCGCTTCTCACCCCGCTTGCAATTACACATGGAATGATTCGTCTAGAGTACCCTGTGATGCTGTTCGCGAGCTTTCTCGCTGTCTTTACTTTCTACGACGGAGTGTTTGACCGGAGCGAGGCGGCGCTTTTTGTCGGGTTCTACGTTATGTTTACTGCTTACTTGGTGAGGCTTGTTAGGAAGGAGCAGACGAGCAAGGATGCGGCCGAGCTCAGGGGCGAATTCGAGACTCTCGAGCGTCCGCTAGAGAGCGATCTTTCTCTAGGCCGTGCTCTTTTTTTGGTCCTTACGGGCGTGCTCTTGCTTGCCGGTGGCGCTGAACTCACAGTTCGTGGTGCGGTTGAGATCGCGCGCGTATTAGGGATGTCCGAGCGAGTTATTGGTCTTACCATTGTCGCTTGTGGAACGTCTCTTCCTGAAGTCATAACTTCGATTGTCTCTGGGATTCGCGGTCGCGATGATATCGCAGTAGCAAACGTAGTTGGATCAAATCTCTTCAATATTCTTGTGATTTTGGGAATCTCCGGATTAGTTCACCCATTACAAGTTGCGCCGCAAACTCAGAACGCTGATGTATATTGGATGCTCGGAACGGCTTTGTTGGCTTTTCCACTGCTGGTAAGTGGCAAAAAAGTAACCCGTGCCGAAGGTGCATTACTCATTGTTGTATTCTTTAGTTATATCTTTTGGGTGTTGCAGTGAGCGCGGACAATCGGTGTAGCGTAGGTAAGTTTCTTGCTGAAATACGCGCAGAACCGAATACTTCCGCAATATCTGAACTTGATGTCGCGCTTTTGATCGAAAAAGTCACGGGGTGGACAAGGCTTGATCAAATAGCCTATCCGGAGCGTGAGATTCAAAGTGAAGCGGTAGGCCAATTGCGCGAGCTTATACGGCTCCGAAAGTCCGGGACCCCGCTTGCCTATCTCACGGGCAACCGCGAATTTTGGGGTTTGGACTTCAAGGTTAGTGAAGCCGTACTAATTCCACGCCCCGAGACAGAGCTTATAGTTGAGCTTTGCGTGAAATTTCTTATGCAGACTTCCGAGCCAACGTTGGGCCTCGATTGCGGAACCGGGTCTGGTTGTATTGCGATCTCAATTCTTCACGAGACTAAGCGACGTCAGACTGTACGAATGCTTGCGCTCGACCTGTCACAAGCCGCACTTGTGCTTGCCCGTAAGAATGCAGAAGTCCATCAGGTGCTCAATCAAGTGTCGTTTCTTCGCTCGAACTGGTGCGAAGCCCTTTCCGAAAAAAGTAGATTCGATTTTATCGTAAGTAATCCGCCCTATATTGCGGATGGCGATCCAAACGTCTCGGAAGATACCCACGCTGAACCACGCCATGCGCTCTATTCCGGTGCACGTGGAACTGAAGCGTTAGAGCTGCTTTTTGCGCAGTGCGAAAAGCGTCTCAAGGTAGGCGGCGCTGCCTTTCTTGAATGCGGCGCGATGCAGGGCGAAGAGCTTCTAAGGTATGCTCGAACATTTTCGACGTTGCGCGCCACTGTGCACAAAGATCTCGCAGGGCTTGATCGAGTCGTTGAAATTAGAAAAATACGCTAAGGCCCGAGCGAACTCTCCAAGCATTTTCAACGCTGCCACTTGCATCACCGCTTGAGTCTATCGCGAAATCGATACCAAGATTAAAGGCCCAAGAGTCTCCCGAGCTATAAATCACTTCGGGACCGACGAGTATAGTGTTATACGCCGAATCGTCCAATACAGCCCCGTTTTGCCTATCATGCGCTTTGCTTTCGCCCGAAAGCGCCGCGCGCAATGCCACCGAATTTTCATCCCATGTTGAGACAAAATACCCCGGGCCAACATCCCAAACATAATCATCGGCAAACTGGTAATTAAAACTGCCCTCGGTCCGTTTAGTGTATTGAAAGCTGCCCAGAAAAAACGCCCGATCATATCGCGCGAACGTGTGCGCGCCAAAAACATAGTCGTAAGAGCCCGATCCGGTGGTGAGCCCGCGACCAGAAACCCCTGCTGCAGGAGAGATCGGATGATGATGGGAGAGTATGTGATCATGTTCGTCCTCACCTTCATGGGCCTGTTCTTCGTTATGGCCGTCCTCTTCAGTGCGGGCGTTCTGGCTAAAGTTCGAGGCATCACCGGTTGGGAATTCAATTCCAGCGTACACGCCGGAAGAGATCTTCAAGTTTGCGCCGTGATATGAGGGAAGCTTTGCCTTCGCGATGAGGGAAATATCGCTAAACCCCGACTCGGTCTCGTCACCGGCTTTGGCTCCGCTAAATTTATCGTAAAGATGGGGAATAGAAATGGCCGCACCCCAGAAATCGTCGGATTGATAGCCGATGGTGAGGTGGACGGTATTACTCCTTTCGACGCGCTCGGCGTCAGCCTCGTGGTCAGGACCAGCTTTAAAGTCATCGTACTGTTCGTTAACGGACGCGCTCCACGACTGTTTGCGCTGTGAGAGCAGCTCCGAAGCGCTAAAAAGCGCGCAGGGATCGCAGGCGTACGCACCTGCAGGAAAGATAGTGCCTATGCAAGCGCAACTTGAAAGAGACAAAAAAAGAAGTGAATGTTTGCGGCAATTCTTCGTCTTCATATCCGTTAAATTCTATATTAATTTCGCGTAAAGTCGCAATTTCTCCCCAAAAAAAACATTCTGTGGTACAACGTCTCAATGTCGAATTTTTTTGAAATTACTGGAAAAACTCCGCTTCATGGGCAGGTGCGAGTAGGCGGCGCAAAAAACGGCGCGCTGCCAATGCTGATAGCGTCGCTTCTTACCAGCGAAGAGGTCGAGTTCGAAAACGTGCCAAATCTTGAAGATATAAATTTGACCTCGCATCTTCTGGAGCAGTTCGGTGGCGAAGTGAGCCGCCAGAATAGCAATTTTAAAGTTCGAGTTCGGCAGCTTGTCGCGACTGAGGCAAGTTACAGCCTTGTGAAGGCGCTTCGTGCCTCTTTCTGGGTAATGGGGCCGCTTCTAGCCCGAGGAGGCGCGGCGCGAGTTGCGCTTCCTGGTGGGGATATCATTGGTGCCAGGCCGGTTGATATGCACATCGCAGCACTTTCGCAGATGGGCGCGGACATAAAGGTAAAGCATGGTGTTGTATATGCCTCAGCGGAAAAAGGGCTGCGCCCGGCGAAGATAGCGCTTCGTTTCCCGTCGGTTGGCGCAACACACCAGGTCCTGATGGCGGCGTCGCTTACGCCGGGAGTTACAATTATTGAGGGCGCAGCGAAAGAGCCTGAGGTTTCGGCCCTTGCGGCAATGATAACTGCAATGGGCGGCGATATTGAGGGGGCTGGAACCAGCACCATCGTAATTCGCGGAAAGGAGCAGCTTGGTGGAGCGAAGATTCGTATTCTTGGCGACAGAATTGAAGCCGGAACCTATCTTTTGGCCTGCGCGGCGTCTGGTGGCGCGGTGCGCGTCGAGGGAATTGATCCATCCCATTTCGGTGCCTTTTTAGAGACCCTTAGTGCGATCGGTGTGGATGTAGAGCAGGGCGCAGATTTCGTAGGCGTGAAAAGTCGCGGGGCGATTCGACCAGTTAAAGTCGCTACCGCGCCATTTCCTGGGGTTGCCACCGATCTTCAGGCCCCTCTTATGGCGGCGTTAACGCTCGCCGAGGGCACAAGTGTTATTGAAGAGAATATCTTTGAGGGTCGTTTCGGGCATGCCTCCGAACTTTGCCGTATGGGCGCGATAATCCATGTGCATGAAAGAAGCGCGACTATTGAAGGAGTTACTAAGCTCACCGGAGCGCCTGTTGAAGGATTCGATATTCGCGCGGCGGCAGCGCTCGTAGTCGCTGCGGTTGCGGCTGATGGTGTTACCCGGATTTACGAGCCGCAACATCTTCGTCGTGGCTACGAATATCTCGAGCAGAAACTTACGTTGTTGGGAGCCAAGATCGCGTTCTGTCGTGATGATGCCGAAGATTTTTCATTCGCGGGGTGTTAAGCGTGACGCTTCAGCTGCCACTCCGAATGCAGTCTTACCTAAATTACTCTCCGCGTGAATTTGTAGCGCATGCAGGCGTGTGCACGCTTGTAGCCCACCTCCGAGAGGCCGCAAAGCGCGATCAGTTCTCGCTTCTTTTTGTGCAGGGGGCCGCGCGCACGGGTAAAACTCATCTGGCGATCTACGTCAGCGATCTTTTGGGAGGAGAAGGGTGTTATCCGCGCATAATTGAGGGGCGTGAGCTTGCGGAGCGAATTGCTGAATTAAATCCAGTCGATGCGACAGAGGTGCTGATTTTGGATGATGCGCATCATTATCTTGATAACGTTACTCCCGGCGAGTCGGGACCGATGGTGCGGCTTGTTGAGAGTTACCGGCGAGCTTGCGCGAAGATAATTATTCTCAGCAGTAAGCCTTTGGGGGAGTTCCAGTTTGATCAGCATATCTCGAGTAGGCTTTCGTCCGGCGCCGCAAGCGTCATTGCTGATCCGGCAGCACAAGAAATGGAGCGATTGGTTACCGCAATGGCCCGGCAGCGTGGATTGAAGCTTTCAGAGAAGAAGATTCAATATCTTGTTGGCAGACTTAATCGCTCAGTGAGCGCAGTTGAGGAATATCTCGAAAAACTTGGCTATCTTGCCCGAGTGTTGGGGCGCAATATTAATTTTCCGCTACTCGCAGATGCGCTTTAGTCTTTAATGAGAACTGTTACTTTATTTTTATGATCGAAACTTCCAAGAAAACTAGCTTCGTCACGCGATCTATTTCAGCGAGAAATCTGGTCGAATCCTACGATACAATTCTGCTTGATGCGTATGGGGTGCTTGTTTCGAGTGAGGCGGCGATTCCGCATGCCCTTGCGTTTATTGATCACCTAAACAAAATCGGGAAAGAATATCGTATCGTTTCTAATGATGCATCAAAGCTTCCGGCCACGGCGCTCGCGCGTTATCGCGGCTTTGGGCTTAATTTGTGCGATGATTCAGTTCTCTCGTCGGGCTCGTTGCTTAAAAGCTATTTCGAGACAGAGCGGCTCGTCGGGGCGCGTTGCGTAGTGCTCGGTCCGAACGACTCCAAGGAATATGTGAAGCTGGCGGGTGGCAGCGTCGTTGAAGTAAGCGACGCTTTTGATGTCTTGGTTGTTTGCGATGAGATGGGCTTTCAGTTCCTTGAAACAATGGACAAAGTATTGAGCGCGCTTATCCGAAAAATTGCGCGAGGTGACTCAGTTCGTTTAATTGCACCGAATCCTGATCTTATTTATCCGAGCAGTCAGGGGTTTGGTTTCGCAAGTGGTACGATGGCGCAGATGTTCGAGGAGGCGCTCAAGTTACGCTTTCCCGGGCGAAACGATCTTTGCTTTACCCGCCTCGGTAAGCCTTTTTCGCCGATTTTCGAGGAGGCGCGACGCCGCTGTCGCGGCAAGAATATGGTGATGATTGGCGATCAGTTGGAAACCGACATCCGCGGTGCCAGCAATTTTGGAATTGATTCGGCGCTTGTCGCGACCGGAATTGTGAATCCGGAAGATCTAATGAAACATGACGGGCCTAGACCGACCTTCCAGCTCACTTCGCTTGCGCTTTAGGGCCCACGGTTTTTGGGCGCAGATACGAGGCAAATGTATCTCTTATCGCTGCCTCAGCGCGGTTGAATCGCTTAAGAATTCGAACAGCCAGCTCGCAGAGATCGACTTCGGGGACTCCGGCTTCAGGCCGCGATGCGAGCAGCTCTTCAGGTTTAGCGACCAAGGTACCGCGAACCAGTGGATCAAGCGTCATAAGTTCGGGTGTCATAACCGTAAAAAGTGAATCAGAGAACTGTCTCGTAAAGAGCGAAGCTGATGCTGAGCCACCAGGAATGTAACGGGCGCGGAGAATCCAGGAGAGATTGTCGGCAATATCTGCTGCGACGCCGATAGTCTTAAAAAATGCGCTGACGTGACGTTGATGATCGTAATAGCGGAGCAGGGCGCAATCGAATTGGGCGCGCCGTTTTTGCGAGCCACCAGGAGCGCGTGCCAATAGCTCCTGAAGGCGTTGCGGCCGAGGTGCCGTGCTTTCACGTAATGCTGCAATCAACTCCTGTTCGAGTGCGAGGGGATCGATGTGGCCGAGTACTTTGCTCACGCGTGCAAGAACATCTTTCCAGCGTTTTTGAAAAATAGACTTTTGCTGTTCTAGGCTGCCCGCGGCAATTTGGCGAGCTTTTGAGGTGAGTTCTTGCGCTGATTTGTAATTTTCAAGCGTGGCGAAACCGAAGCTGAATATCGCGCCCTGAGCCTCGGCAAGTACACGAGTTCGTGGCAATTCGCTCGGGTTAAGAAACTTCAAGTCTCTTGAGGTCGGCGCTGCGCCGCTGGACTTAGGCTGAATTTGCTGGCTAGGCATGGCTTCAATTGTAGCTATAAAGGAGACAAGAGATAAAGAGCGGGGCGGCGACTGGCCTCATTTGAGCAGCCTTCTAATGTCTAAAAAGGCGCATGAAAGTCCCAATCCATTGACTTTCCAGCAAAAAGTTGAAAATCTATCGTTTTAATTATTCACAGGACCTTACTGAATGTCGCGCCGTCGAGTCGTAGTTACAGGAATTGGAATTCTCTCCCCGCTCGGTCATACGCTCGCGGAGAGCTGGGATGCGGCTAAAGCTGGCCGTTCTGGAATAGCGCGGGTAACCCGTTTTGATGTTTCGGCTTTCGCCGCGCAGATTGCCGGCGAGGTAAAAAATTTTAATCCTGAAAAATTCCTTGAACCCAAAGAGGTGAAAAAACATGATCTTTTCTCGCAGTTCAGTGTCGCTGCTGCGCAGGAAGCATGGGATGACGCCAAGCTTGCTGAAAGCAGCTATGATCGGCGCCGAATCGGCTGTGTGCTCGGAATTGGCATCGGTGGGCTGGCCACGCTGGAAAAATATCACCAGGCCTATCTCGAAGGTGGACCGCGAAAGATTTCACCGTTTCTGATCCCGGCGATGATAAGCAATCTTGGTCCCGGAAACGTGGCGATTCGTTTTGGCTTGAAGGGCGTGAATTACACGGTTACCAGCGCCTGCACTTCGGCGACGCATGCGATTGGCGAGTGTTATAAGCTAATCGCCGATGGTGCGCTTGATGTCATGCTTACCGGCGGATCGGAAAGTGCGGTAACGCCGATCGGCATTGGCGGCTTCTGTGCATGTAAAGCGCTCTCTACTCGAAACGACGCCCCCGAAAAAGCTTCGCGGCCATTTGATAAAGACCGCGATGGCTTTGTGCTTGGCGAAGGATCGACGATTATTGTTCTTGAAAGTTACGATATGGCCAAAGCGCGTGGCGCAAAGATCTATGCCGAAGTCTTGGGCTATGGCACTTCGTGCGACGCATATCATATTACCTCACCATCGGAAGATGGCGACGGCGCGGTTAACTGCATGCAGCAGGCAATTGAGTCATCTGGGCTAAAGCCCACTGACATTGGTTACGTCAATGCGCATGGAACATCGACTCCGGCGAATGATCGCACTGAAACTTTGGCAATTAAGAAAGTTTTTGGCGCCTATGCAAAAGATGGTCTCGCGGTAAGCTCGACGAAATCGATGACTGGACATCTTCTTGGAGCCGCGGGAGCTATTGAGGCTGCGTTTTCGATCTTGGCGCTTGCCGAGGGAGTTATCCCGCCGACTATCAACCTCGACAATCCAGACGAAGGCTGTGATCTTGACTATGTCCCGCACAAGGCGCGCCGCGTGAATCTCCGCGCCGCTATTTCCAACTCTTTCGGTTTCGGCGGCACCAATGGTTCGCTTGTCTTCGGCAAGATCTGATGGTCGAGGAGTTTCTTCGAGAGGAAAATCGAGCGGAAGACATTATTCTTGGTTCGCTCGGTTTCGGTGAAGAAGCGCGGATAATAAGCATCGAAAAGACATCTTCAGGGTTTCGTGGCAAGGGCCGGTTTACTGACGGCGAGGAGTTTGAGTTTGAAAATGACGACGCGCTGAGCGAGCTTCAGCTCTGGGCTCTTGAGACTTTGCTTCGGACTCTATAATCGCTCACATCACACTTTCCGCGAAGGACAATACCGTGCCACCGTGCACGCAGCGCAGAGCGGATTTTGCGCCTTGCAGACTCTGCGGCCGTGAAGAATCAGCCAGTGGTGCATCTCGCGCCAATGTTTTGAATCAACTTTTTGCTTTAGCTCTATTTCAACTTTTTCCGGCGTCTTCGCTCTGGCCAACCCCAATCGATGCGAGAGTCTGAAGACATGAGTGTCGACAGGAAAGGTCTTGATTACGCCGAGCTCCCCAAGGACCACGTTCGCGGTCTTATTTCCGACTCCGGGCAATGTGCGAATTTCGGTATAACTTCGCGGTATCGCCCCGCCAAATTCGGCCATGACTTTTTGTGCCATTGCGACGAGATGTTTCGATTTTGTACGGTAGTAATTAACCGGACGAATAATAGTTTCGACTGCGCTAAGCTCGGCGCGGCCAAGTTCCGCGAAACTCGGATAGCGTGCGAAGAGTTCAGGGGTAACCTGATTTACTTTTTTGTCAGTGCATTGTGCCGATAAAATTACTGCGACTATCAGCTGGTACTCGCTCTTAAAATCGAGTTCGGAGCGAGGATTCGGGTAAAGCTTATTAAACGCTCGTAAAAGCGCGCCGAGGTCTCTCTTATTATTCTTATGTCGAGATAACATATCGAATTAAAATGGGTTATTGCACGGTCCGGATTTCTTGGCAAAGATTGCGAAGAAAGTCGGTTTTTTGGCTACCTTTATCCGAAGCTAGGCAATAACTACAGGAGTATCTGACGTTGTTGGCTCCGCAGCTGTTGACCGTTCCTTTCGTATGCAAAAGTCGCTGATTGATCTTTACATGACTAGGATCTCGTCGGGCGATCTCTCGTGTGTCGAGCGTTTGTGTCAGCAGCTCTATGACCGCCTTGTGTATATCCCGGCAATCGCGGTTCGAAGTAGTGGCCGCATGGTGAATGTCGAAGTGGTGCGGCTAAGCAGCGGCGAAAAACGAATTGTACCGATATTTACCTCTGAAAAACGGCTCAAGACATGGCGTGACGTACATCCGGAAGTAACTGAATCCATTTCGGTTTTGGGTGGCGATTTATTTTCTGTGCTTAGGCCTGATGTCGGTGTTATTATCGACCCCGGCGTCGATCACTCAGTCACACTTGAATCCGAAGCACTGCTAAAAATCGGCGAAGTGGCGCGAGACGACGAATTTTCTTCACAGCTTGAGAATCGAATGGACGAGAGCGGAGCTGCAGAAAAATTAGAGCACTCAACCCCGCGCACGCGGCTCAATGATGATCCGCCCTCGGCAGTAGGTGGAGAGCCGGGAGATCATACAAATCCATTTTCTGTTGTCTCCGGATTTACCGTTTCCCCTAATCCTGTCGTGGGAGCCAAGTCTGTCGAGACCTTTGATCCTGATTCCGAAGAGTATGCCTTCGAAAAAGCTGAGAACGTGGGGAACTCTGCGATGGTGGTACCACCTAAAGAAAAGCGCTCTTTTTTTGCTCTATTTGGCGGTAAAAAATGAATAGTACCTTGGTACTTAATTTCACCGCGTAATTGTGCTATAGTAAGCTTATAGTCAGAGACGGATAGCGGGAAACTGCATTCGAGCTCAAGGGCTTATGTAATTTGTTCGATATCTTAGACAGTCGCTTATAAGGCATTAGGCATTTACTGACTATCAGGAATGACTTTATGACTACCTCTATTGTTCCCACCTCACGGGTAACAGTTCCGGATATTGTAGCCCGAAAATCTGGCGAAAAAATAAGTGCGCTTACTGCGTACGACTACCTCTTTGCGAAGCTCGTAGACAGCGCCGGAATCGATATGATTCTCGTCGGCGACTCTGTCGGATCGGTCGTGCAGGGCCATTCTTCGACGCTCCCTGTTACTCTCGATCAGATTATTTATCACGCGCAATGCGTCGTTCGTGGGGTTTCGCGAGCGCTTGTGGTTGGGGATCTTCCCTTTATGTCATATCAGGTCTCGCCTGAAAGCGGGCTCGAAGCGGCAGGCAGACTTATAAAAGAAGGTGGTGTTGCCGCGGTGAAACTTGAAGGCGGCGTACCTTTCTCGGCAACGATTCGAAAGATAGTCGATGCGGAAATTCCCGTGGTTGGACATGTCGGGCTCACGCCGCAATCGATGAACCGCATGGGTGGATTTAAGGTGCAGGGGCGCGAAAAGAGACGCCGTGGGGTCGATGTGGGTAGCCGTGAGAGAGTTATTGAAGACGCCCTGGCGGTTCAGGAATCCGGAGCGTTTGCGGTGGTGCTTGAGGGAATTCCCGCGGAGCTCGCGTCCGAAATTACTGAAGAGCTCTACATTCCCACGATTGGTATCGGAGCTGGCGCGCGATGCGACGGACAAATTCTCGTAATGCACGATATGTTGGGAATCGGTCCTGACGCTCCGCCGCGATTCGTGAAGCAGTACGCCGCGCTCCGCCATGTAATTACCTCGGCGGTTTCCGAATATGTCAAAGAGGTGCGAGGTGGGGACTTCCCCGAGGAGAAGCATAGCTATCATGCGCCACGCCAGGTTCGGCGGGTTTTGTCGGTAAAGTAGGGGGACGCCATGGAAAATTTCAGAAGAGTCCTTCATTCGAAAATTCACCGCGCTACGGTCACTCACGCCGATGTCGATTACGAAGGCAGTGTGACAGTGCCGCCGGAATTGTTGGCGGCCGCCGATATTCATGAGTATGAGGCGGTGCATATTTGGAATGTGACTCGAGGAACGAGGCTTGAAACGTACGCGATTACGGGTATTCCAGGCTCGCGCGATATCTGTGTCAACGGAGCTGCCGCGCATCTGGTAAAGCCTGGTGATATCGTGATTATTGCATGTTTCTCGCATATACCTGAAGATGAGCTGTCGACACATAGGCCGAAGCTTGTGTTTGTGGACGAAAAAAATCGGCTCAAAGAATCGCGCCCGGAAGTGCCTGGGCCCGCGCTTCTTCGAGTGTAGTGGCTTGCGAAGTACATTATTGTGAAAAAAAGTAACGCCGTGGCCGCAGACGGCATCAAGATTGTCGCCGAGAATCGGAAGGCGCGCGCCTATTTTGAAATTCTTGAGAAGTTCGAGGCCGGAATTGTACTCACGGGTGCCGAGATAAAATCGGTTCGTGCTGGTGGTATCAGCATTAACGAAGCCTATGTAAAACCCGAGAGTAATTCGGTGTTGCTCCTCGGCGCGCATGTGCGGCCCTACGCGTTTAGCAATGATCCCGAATATGTGCCGACACGCCCTAGAAAGCTGCTGCTGAGTAAAATGGAGATTAATAAGCTTCGCGGACGGGTTGAGCAGCAGGGGCTCACCATCGTTCCGCTCAAGTGTTACCTGCGACGTGGTTTTGCTAAGCTGGAAATTGCGCTCGCGCGCGGCAAAAACGCCCCCGATAGACGTCAAGATATCAAGCGCCGTGAAGCTGATCGTGAAATCGCGCGGGCTACAAAGCGGCGCTAGGCGGCGAATATTTTCGGTAATGTAACGAGATGAGAATATATGATTTAATGGCCTTATGTCGCGCAAATACTTTCAAAGTACGGTATTTTCATTTCTGCTTTTAACCTCGTGCGCCACGCAGAAGCTGGTAGGGCCTTCGGAGCTGCTAGTTGACGGTGGTTCGTGCGGCGGATGGAAAGTAATGGCGCCCTCGATTTTGCAGAGGGTAACGCTTTCTGGTACCGGCACTAATGTCACCGCGAATCTGACCACGGGAGTGAGCATGGTAATTAACTCCGAGGGCGACGGTAGTCTTCGAGCAGTGGGTGCGTACGATTCGATAAATCTCTTCGGGCGGTTTAACATGCCTGGAAAGCTTCTCGGCAATTGCCGTGGGCTTGAGGCATACTGCATGCAGTTCGAGGGTGATTTTCTTCTTGGTGATGATGGTTCGGGCTACCCATCGGGAACGCGGAAAAAGTATGTGATGACATCGCGCTTCATGGACGAAGAGCAATCGGCGTCTACCATATAATTCCGGAAGGCGTGAACGGCTATGCGCAGTATGGAACGCTGGATCTTTTTGTCGCTGATAAACCGAGGGGGTAATCGCTTTGGAATCCGAGAAGGATAGGCCGCAACGTCATCCAAAACTTTTTGTCATTCAGCTTCTTACCGGCTGTTTCATAATTTCAATTCTTTTGCTTAATTTTGTCGCCTGGACAGTCGTTTCACGCGCTACGACCGCTTCGCCGAATTTTCCTCTGTTCCCACTGCTTTTTGTGGGAGTTGCACTCATTGGTGGATCGTTTCTCCTTCCGCGTGTTCTCTTTCGAGCTAAACATGGCGCACATCGCGAAGACATTCTTAACAAAAACTTGCCGGCGTTACTCACAATGCAGATAATAATCCTGGCAATTCGTGAAGCCGGCGCAATCTGTGGATTCGTCGCGACGCTCATGAGCGTCGACAGCACCTACATTTATACTCTCTCGGCGCTCGCGGTAGCCGCGATTTTGGCTGATTTCCCGACTTATGATCGGGTGATGCGCAGAATAAACGGGTAATCCCGGTTCGGCTCGTGTTGCCCAAGGTGGTAAATTCACTCTCAAATGGTTATAATAAGAGTCTATGGGGGTGTCATGGTATCGACGGGATTTATGAGATCTATGTGAGCACGCCTAGGATCCGCAGGCCTAGTAAAAAAGGCGGAGAAACCTAAATGCAAACTCTTTTGATTTTGCGCAGAATGAAGAGCTGGCTATTGCCGCTTAACGTTCTGTAGATCGGTCCTCGAAAGACGACTGATCGGTTCTTATGCGACGCGCTTGTAATTGCATAAGGGCTTAAACTATTCGAGCTGGTCGCTGCAGCCGTTTGCCCTGCAGGGATGAGAAAATAGGCAGACTCGCTTGACGGAGATTCCGTAACAGTGAATCCAGATAGCTAAATTCGTCGCAAGGCGAAAAGTGCTGTTACTAAGCGTGTAGTGCATGTAGATTGAGACTTCTCGGACGCGGGTTCGACTCCCGCCACCTCCAGTTTTCCCATTCGGCATTCGAGCCCAGGGGCGGCCGCCCCTCTCGCTCGCTATGGCTCGCTTCTCCCCGCATCTCGGTTCGAATTGGTTCCCACCAGGTCCAGACTTCGCCCCTCTGGGGCTTCGTCTGGCATGCCAGCTTTGCCGTGAAGCCTGTCGTCCCGAAGCTTTAGCGAAGGGCGACTATTCCCTTCGGCATTCTCGAGCCCAGGGGGCTCCGTCCCTTCTCGCTGCTGATTGCGGCTTCACCGCGATGACTCGAATTGGTTGCTGCCGCGTCAATGTTTTTCGCTTGGCACTTGGGCCCTTAGCGCGATGTAATTCGTCGCTCCGGCGGGTTCTTCTGGATTTACGGGCATCTCGCCCACTTTGTGACGAATCCTGATGAGATTTGCGGGCTTAGGACGTTGATCCTTCAGAATCGAATTTGCATTGTGAGAGAATGTTGATCGCTTGGATAGCTTCAATTATCAGGCATTTTTTTTAGTCGATTCTTGAAAAGCACCTTTCATCTCGACTTTTGAGGTAGGAATGCAAAAACGATTTCTCTCCGAGCGCGTACCCCATTTTCAGTGCTTTCTATAAGCTGCATCTTTTTCAATGCCCCCAAATCGCGAACAAGAGTTTTTCTTGTTTTGCCTGCATAGGCTGCTGCAATCCGAGGAGAGATTTCTGGAATTTTTGCTACGGGGACGGGTGTAAAATCCATAGCTAGTGCAAGATCGCGTCTGCGCTTTTCAGATTTGGATGTCTTCGCACCAAATAGCTCGTGTATAAGATTTCTCCAGGTCACATCAAATAATTGGTACTGAATCAATTTAAGCTGTTCCTTTAGCCCGTCAACAAAGCCTCTGATTGCATAATCGATAAACTGGATTGTGTCGCCACCAGATTGGCTTATGTAGTCGAGCTGACGATAATATTCATTACGAGTTTGGTTGTAGTGATTGCTTAATAGGTGTGCGGCAGCTGTAGGAACTTTTCCATTCAGAAGTAGCTGAAATTCAATAAGTCGTCCCGTGCGTCCATTCCCGTCTCCAAAGGGGTGTATAAGCTCAAAATACGCATGCGCCACTATTGCCTTCAGTATCCACATTCCTGTGTCGTATCCAGAGATTTGATTGAAGTCTGTAGCCAGCCATTTGCATAGTCCCTCCAGAAGATATTCGCAGTCTTCGAATGGCACGGCTCGGTATCGTCCGACACCAACGGAATTCTTTCTGAATTCACCGGGTACGACGCCTTCTTCAACAGCCAACCCCTCAAGAACCATTTTATTGTATTCTCGAATCCGATCTATCGTCACGGCTGATGGATTGTCACCGATCGCATCGTCCTTGATCTTGTTGCAAGCTTTTAGAATGTTATCGATTTCTTGACCGAGGTATTCCTGTGATGGTGGCAGTTCGAGTTTTTTTTCAATTCGTTGAATGACCTGTTCTTCTGACAGAGTGTTCCCCTCAATGGCAGTTGTAGCTCTTACGCCTTTCGCCAAGTAAAGGCTGTGAAGGTGATTTGCGATGACGGGGTGTAAGGGGGTGTTTGCAATGTGTTGGCACTTGGATTGTGCCTCGCCTAAACCAAGCCAAAGTGAAGGTACTGGTTTTCGCAAATCTAGGTTAAATTTTAACCAAGGATGTGTCTCTAAATATTTCCTCAAATTTGTCCCTAGCGTATGTGTGCATAATATAGTGAATACAATATATTATAGGATTATACGATGCAAAATGTCCAATAGAATGTCCTATGTATTGGGCGTCTAATTTGGCGCTGTTGTTTGATTCAATATTTCAGGTACTTAACCTGGACTTCTGTGATTACTCATAAAAGGCAGGGAAGGAATTCCCGGGGTTAATGGGTAATTGCGGACTTTTCACAGTTTCCTGCTGCGAATATCCAAGCACTCGAGACTTCGAGGTGCTATTTTCCAAACTTCTCAACGTAATCTTGCCGCACCGGAAAAAATGCATCGATGATTTTACAGTCGGTGAGCGCTTTGCCCGAATGAATTGCATTCGAGGGAATTACTGCTACCGCTCCGGCATTGAGAACTCTCGACTCGCCGTTAATCGTGAGCTCAAACTCGCCTTCGATTATATTCGCGAGCTGCTCATGAACGTGCGAATGCTCGGGAAGTATGGCCCCTTTGGAGATGCTCCAGTGGGCAAGTGTAATGTTTTCCCCGTGCACGAACTTTGCACGAAGACCGGGGAGTACTTCGATATCCTTTACTTTTGTAAGATCTATAAATGTCAAAATGTCCTTAACTTTTTCAGAACTACTTCTGAGTGCTTAAGAATAATCGCTTCATAGGTTATAATAATAAATTTAAAAGATCGAGCATGTTGAAATGCGAAGCAGCTGGGTGGAGTGATCGGTCATGAGTATGTTGACGCCGTCGCCAAAGAGGCTTCTCCAATAAATTGGCCTGTCATAAACTGAGCCGGCGATATTCACGAGCGTTCGAATGCCGTGTTTCCGGATAGCACTGACCGCTTCGGGTGAATACCACTTCTCAAGTTCTATAACGATCGGGTCTAAGTCTATTGATTCAGCAAGCTTGTCAGGTGAGCGTACTCGCATAAGGAGCGCGATATCGAAATATTTATCCCTAAGAATTTTTCCGCATTGAGTACTCTTGCACTGTACAAGCACCCTGGCCTGATTATTGGTCGCACGAACCAGATCCAAGACTTGAGCGATTGCGTCGGGACTTTCATCCTTTAAATCTAGCTCAAGAAGTGTATTAAATGGCTTTACCGCTTCGAGCGCTTCGCGGAGGGTCGGAATCTTCTCGTCGTCTCGGCCTGCAAGTTCCACAATCTTTATCTCTTGATCGTTGAGCGAGTCGATTCTTCTTCCTTCGAATGTTCCTGGAGTTAAGGTGTTCCCACACTGAACCGTTGCGTCATGAAATAGAAGCGCGGTTCGTTCTCTGTTTAGACGCACATCGACTTCTAAAAGCGGAATGTGCAGTGAGGCGAGCTCTCGAATTCCGGAGAGACTGTTGTCGGCGAAATGCTCTGTCCTTGCGCGATGAGCTGAGGGCCACGCGATTTCAACTGATCTATCTCGTAACGTTTCATGAATGGGGCGAGCTTGCGGCCATCGCGAGGAGCTCGCCGAAGGCGGACATTCGATGGTGGCATCGCGAATAGCCGTACAGCCGTTTAGCACCAACAGAATAAGGCAGAGGCCAAATTTTATTGCAAAATTTATCGGCATAAGAATGCTGCGATGTAATTCAGATAGTGGATAGGATCGGCTCAGATTTGTTCCTATTCGCGATTATCGCCTGCTGTCGGACTCAGCCTTTTAAGCAGTGATTCGAACAATGGTACCAACTTTTCCAGCGCGACGGCAATTCGCTCGGCGCTGTGTTCGAGGTCCGGACCACTTGCTTGCACGGGAAGTGCGGTGAGGCGCTTTATAGTGCCCACGGCTTGAAGCAGCTCTTCAAAGCTTAAGGAGACAGCCGGGTTGGCCTTCGCTTTAATAAGTTCGGCCTTCTTCGCGCAGCAAAGGTTCGTAAGCGCGACTTTAATTGGTAAAGGGTTTAGGCCCAGGCATTCATTGGCGAGTTTCTTAAATTCCTCACTCTGCGCATTACCGGGAAGCGGCGATTCGAGACTTTCAAGCATCTTGGAGATGATTACCTTTACATCCTCAATCTGCGGCCCTTTCAATTCAATGTGAATACCAAAACGACCAAGCCGAAGTGCGGCGCGATCGACTAAGTCGATATGGTTAGTCGCCGCCATGAAGATTATCTCAGGATGCTTGGTTACTTCACGCTCGATGACACGCAACATCGCGTTGGTAAGCGCGATCTGTTCGGGTGAGTTCTTTACAAGCTGCCGTTCAATCATCTCTCCTTCGATTTCGTCGAAGAAAAGAATGCAAGCCGGAGAGTTATCTTTGCGCATTTTTCCGGCGGCTTCTTCGATCTTTGTTTGAATAAATTTGGCGAGCTGCCGTTCCATCCGCTCCTCGGTCTCGGAGAGCAGCGCTTTATTTTGCCCCCACGACTCGGAGCTTCGTTTCGCGTCCTGATAAGCGGTGGACATCTCTTCTCGGGAGATACGCAAGATTGGCATACCCATGGTGTTACCGAGACATTGCACAAGAAATGTCTTGCCAACGCCGGGATCGCCGTAAAGAATAATTCCGTTCAGGAATACCTCTCCGGGACTCCTACCGCTCCATGCGCTTTTGTTCTCGAGAAGCAATACGTGCTTTTCAATAAGCTCCGTGAGCGTGTTGACTATATCCTCATAGCCCCAATAGTCGCTACGATCGACGGAGTAGAGCCGCGTTACCGAACGTCGCGTATCTTCGACGTACTTAGCAACGGGCGAGTTCGAAGCCGTGAGATTCGCGGTTAAACTTCGCGAAAGATCCGAAATATCATCCAGTCTTTGTAGCAAACTCTTTACGTTTCTTCGGACGAACTCATCTTTGGAGAGTACCTGCATCGATAACAGGACCCCGGCGAGGCGGGCATACGGAACCTCTTTCGTCTCTTCCTTGCAGGCCTTAATTTCGTCATCGATAAGCCGTGCTATCTGTACGACATCGCGCTGAGCCATAAGTATGCGAATGCCGGTGGTCGTGCGGAGCAGTGGTTCGAGGCCTGTTTGCCGCATTGCTGACTCAAGTCGCTTGGCATTTTCCGGTAAGCCGAAAATGAGGTCTTCTACTGCCCACGCGAGTGCCCGAATGTTTTCGGGTGATTCGAAATAATTTTCCGTTTTGTAGGTACTGCCTTGGAGCTTTCGAATCTTTCCCGTAAGCAGTTTTCCAGCGGCTTCGCGAATTGCTGGCTCCGAATGGGCAAGAATCGCCGAAACTAATTCCGCGTCGTTTTCGACGGGAATTATCTTTGAAAACTCAGGTGCAATCCGTCTTCGAAGTGCGTCCATCTCATGAAATGGATCGCGAGGTATGGAGATAAACGCGCTATCAAGCGTTGAACGGAGGCCATGGAAAATGCCTAAGAGCTCGGCCTGCATTTCAGGAGTTCGAAGGACTGCCTCAAGCTCTTGCGGTGCTACCCGCCACGCTGGAGCCGAACCGCTAAGCATATCGGTAGCAATTAGCTCGTGAAGATCGTACGTGTCAGGCTTTGTTGGATCGATTGCACGAGTTCCGAAAGAGATCTGAAGAAGCTTTGCGACTAGTTTCAGATCGCCGAGCAGTCCATCCAGTACTGCAGGCTTAAGCGATACTGAAAGTTGAGTTTCAGCAACGACAGTGTCGAGCTGGATTGGGTCGACATCGGTAATCGTAGCGGCGATCGTATAAAGCTTCTTGGAGAGCTCTTCAATTTGCTGCCCTATGGTTTCAGCGCGAGCACGGCATTCGTCGGCGGACTTTCGAAGACTACTGCCGTTCTCTTTGTCATTTTGCGCCTGCAGCTCAAAACTCGACGCTTTTGTCAGTTCGCTCGCTTTACTCTGCTGCTTTGATTTTAGCTCTTTAAAATGTGGAAGAAACTCCTCTTTGCGCGAACGAGAAAGCGCTAAATACGCCTCCGGCCCGGGAAGGTTCTCCATCTGGCTGTGGAGCCGAATGAATGGCGATCCGTAGCGGTACCACTCGCTGAGTGCGATAGTATCTCGATTGGCGCGAAGATAGAGCGAATGCAGCAGATCTTCCTCGCGCGATACCTTAGCCGGCTGGCGCTCGGTGAGCGCCACCTTCTTGCAGTCAACATGGTGCATAGCAATTGGAAGAAGCTCTAGAGAAACGGCTAAATCGCGTCGCGGATCGCGAGATCCAAAACGATTCACTGTCTCTAGAAATTTTCCAAGCGCAATAAAGCCGCCGGTAGAGACCCGCAGTGCGTCAATAAATTCCTGAGCGTTGACCGATTTTGCTCGGAGGCCTGTGCCACGCGAGATATCAATAGTTTCGTGAAGCGGTTGTCCGCGTACATATTTTGAGAGAAGTTCAGCAAGCTGTCGCAGCTCGCGAATTGGTGAAACTCGATCAATCGGTGGCACGCGAGGTGCAGTTTTTACTGGGCTCGATGCAGGTGATGCGCCGCCACCTCTTGTACTAGCTTCATGGCCAAAGGCACGAGATTCAAGCATTTTCCGTCCTCCTCACACAGCAGTCGCGCGAACAAAATAGAGCGCTCGAGTGCCCAATAGGCGCATTATAAACCCGCGATCTGGGGCAACCGAGTATATTTTGACATTAAGAAATTAAGCGTTATCGACGACATACTGAATATGAGCGAGATTCTACTCATTGATGACTCCGAAGACTATCGTGAAATTATTGGAACCATTCTGCTTGATGCCGGCTATGTAGTTTCCGAGGCACGCTGTCCAGACGAGGCTTTTGGGCTGCTTTTTGGAATGAAGTTTGATCTTATCCTTTGTGATCTGCACATGCCATTTACCCTTGATAGGCATATGCCAGAGTTTCCCTATTCAGTTGAAGTAGGGGTTCAAACAATTGAACAGCTGCAGAGCGCGCTTCCAAAAACTCCGATTATCGCGATTACCGCATCGATGCCCTCTGACCGCGAGACGCTGCGTGACCGAATTGAAGTGGTGCCGATATTACGAAAGCCGTTTCCGGCAGACACCCTTATCCAGGCAGTAGAGTGGGCTTTACGTGATGATCCACGGGAAAGGATGCATTAACTGTAAGCGCCTACGCCAACAATCAGGCGCTTACGTATTCTAGGGACACGGCTAATGCGGCGCTGCTCATTAAACCGCACCATCGGGCGGTAGTAATGGCACTGTCTCCCAGCCGCTTAATTCCCAAGAAAAGCCGATCTTCATTCCAGAGAACGCGCGCTGGCCGTCCAGGAAGAAAAGAAGGCTCAACATTAGCAAAACAAGAAATAATGCCCCTTGGAACGAAGCCCCGTAGCCGTGCCACGCGCCTGCGAGCCGAGGCATGAGAAAGAAGTAAAGCGAGACGAACCAATATGGCGAGTAAAGAAAAAATTCACGCCTGTGCCCAAAAAAAAGAATAAGGAGAAAAAAAACTGCAAAAATTGTAAGGAAAACGTAGGATTGGTAGATTCGCCGTACACTGAGACTCGGCCGCGCAATCAAACTACTCGCTAATAACCACGCCCAAAGCCATAATGTTCCGCCCTGCACAATTTCAGTGAAAGTCTGGCCGTAAAGCGGTGCCTGCAGGAGTGTACCTATGGTTCGATTTTTGTAGTCGAGCGGGTTCAAAACTGGGCCGAAAATGCTTCCGATAAAGACCGCGTATATTCGATCGAGAAACTCAGTGAGCCCGTGTGGCCAATACCAGTATTGATGATAAAATCGAATGCCTGATTTTATGGAGGTTTGGTGGAAGAAGATCGGAATTTCTGGCCAAAGAAATGTCTGCAAATAGCCAAGTACTACAAGAAGTAGTGCGAGCAGTGAGGAAAAAAAAGCCAGCGCGCGAATACTAGCGACAAAGCTCTGACCAGAGCTTAGGCGAGAAAGTATAAAAAGAAATAGCGTAAGTGGAATTGAAAAGATTAAAACGCCGCAGGCAGGTAGTGCTGCCAATGCCTGAAGCCACCAGCGGTTTTTCTTATCGAAAAGACTGAAGCAAAATAGTACGAGAAATGCCATGGCGTAGAGGTGGGTTTCGGGAACTGCTGAGAAGAAAATGATCGGGGGGGAGGCAAGCAGCGGTAGAGTAAACGCGAGATTTGTGCTCCAGCCGACGTTTTGCAGGGAGAGAAGATAGCAAAAAGCCGCCACGATCAGAGCGGCAGGGAACGCCAGAATAATTGAAAATGAGAGTTTCTCATTTCCCGTGAGCAGAGACATTAGCTTAAAGGGCGGGTGAACCATCAGCGGAAAAAGTGGGTGAGCTCGGATCCGATCGTAGGTTTCTTCGATTGAGCCACGAAAGGGTAGAGCCCGAATCTGAGCTTCGACCTTCCCTGTGTCGGCACCGATAAGCCAGTCATGCAGTGGTGACCAGGGTAGCTCCGATAGTCGAAAGCTGCTTGCAAGCGCTACCAGAAATGACGCAAGGAAGACTAATAAAAGAGGCAGCCCGCGCTTAATAGTAAAATCCCGCGCCTCCGCCTTCACCTCCGACACCATACGCGGCCTGTGAGAGACGGGTGGACATTACCCCGCAAAGGTCATAATGCCCGGGAAGGTCAGGCATAATCACTACCCCCCAGGCGCGCCGGTCAGGCTGGGTACAATCAATTTTTACCAGCTGTTTGAACTTGGTCTTACAGCCTCCTACGTCGCGCTTAAATAAGGCGATAAGATCATCACAGCCTCTCGACGTAAGTATGTCGGTTCCATTACGCATGGCGTATGCGCCTGTTCCTTCGGCAAGCGCAAACAGTGGCGGCTCCGGCGGATTAAGATTCCACTGAGTACGATCGACCGGGGCATTAAGTCCTCCGGGACAAAGATTTGAAATATCGTCAATCTGTACAAGAAATGAACAGACCCCTACTTTCAGGTAGGTATTATACGAGACTCGATTGCTTAACTTAAAGAGCTCCCTTTCGGCCAAAGTAGGCGAGAGTAGAATCCGTCCGCCTCTGTTCGGATCAAAGTCAAAAACTATCGGCTCAGGCCCAATTGCTGCGACGAGATCCATTCCCTGTTCAAGATCGATGGCCAAAATCCGCGAGCGCAATTTCGGGTAGATAAATAGATAGCCGAGCAAAAGAATTACTAAGAATCCTGAAAGGATGAGCGCAGCCTCAATAAGTGCAACTCCTCCAGGCTTTACTGAGCTACTACCGCGAAAGCGCGTTTTTCTTATTATCCTCATCAGCATAGCTATTAGCTACTTTTACCACTTCAATCAATGGTTGCCCACCCATCGTATAAAGGGCAAGATACTTTGCTAGTAAGAATTAGAGCCGATGAGCGAAGCCCGGTTTAGAGCCGAGCTTCAAGATAGTTCGGCACTTCGACATTGACCTGTTTCTTCGATCGGACCACAACAGTAAAGGGCTCGCCGCTCGTATCAATTCCCAGCGCCGACAATAACTTTACAATAGGCTGAATAAATTCGGGCGAAACAGCATAGATACACTCGAGTGCAAGGCTATTAGTTGGGATGAATTCCTTATAATCATCATGAACTTTATTGAAGAGTGCGCGCGCACCACCTCTCGCCGGCTTAAATTTACAGGTAAGACAGCCTGCTCCATCGGCCCTATTCGCGTCGGTTCCTAAAGGGTCACAGGGATAGCGCACCTGTCGGCCTAGGCTCTCGTAGATAAGGTTATTGGCATATCCTAGGCCATACATATAAATCGCCGGAAACTCTTTGGGGGTTGAGCCGCTCTCGACTAATAGCGAATCGTAACTTTTTAGCACAGACTTATAAGAGAGCTCGGCCACTTCCACCGGTTCGCTTGGAGTGGCTTCTTTCCAGTTTCTATTGACTAGTCGGATTGGCGCGCCTGCGGCAAGGATGGACTTGGCATAGGACCAGTCATTCGTACCACTTAAAACTGATACAGTCCCGGCAGTTGCATAAAGCGGGTCACGATCCGGTGAGTCGGTGCTCACTCCGCCAAGTGTTGGGACTACCGCCGAGCCGGCGCGGCGTGGATCGCCACGGGTAATTGCAAGTCTTACTGCTTGACCTGTTGCCCAGTGCACCGTAAGTGTTGCGTGCAGAACTGTGGCAAGCCAGAGTATAGCGAAAAAGAAAGTCATCACTATCGGAAGGGCGAAGGCCGCTTCAATTAAGACAGCACCTTTAGAAATATCGCCGTGTATGTACCGCTTCATCTAAATACACTCCTCGGGCGAAAGAAAGCCCCGCCCGTCAGTACACGGACCCATTGGACCGAGCGGTGTTCCAGTATACAGTGGCGTGGCCCCCTGTGGTTGCGAGGCAGCGTCTAAAGACTGGCTCCCCCGTCTTTCAAATGCCCCGCCTAAGAAATTACTTACCCCCATAAGCGCAACGAGGAGAATTGAGAGACCAAGTACATACTCGACAAGGGTTGCCCCGGTCGCGCATTGCTTATGGTTCCGCCAGGATCTGGTCATAGCTTCGGCTCAAATGAGAACAATCGCTCCTCGATAAGTGATTTTACAAAGCTTGAGACGGTGACCCTTGTTGCGCACACGCCACTCGCGGGAAGACCATCAAGATGTCCAATGAAGTCTTTATAGAACTGATTTGAATCTCCACTACCACCACAGGAAGCCCCGGCCCCAGTCATAGTATCTGCCCATGGGCTAATTACATAGAGACGGTTTCGGTAGGGTGCTCTAGGGCTCACCGAACTTGCCAGAGGATCTATTCCAAAGAGACAGCGGACTCGATCTACTGCATCGCCATCGCAGTTAGCGGTTCCGGCATCAAGCGCGTCTGTCGGCGTCATCGGAATATAGATGACAGTTACCGGAAAAATACCCTGAGTCAGCTCCGGGTTGTTTATCCGAAGATCGCCGACATAGGCCAGTAAATTATGTTGATGAGGGGGGCGGTGAAGAATGATTACAGTCGGGGCATTTCTATCGAGCCGGTATAAATTCGTTACGGTCTGGTTGCCACCGAAAGGGAATTCGGGCTCGTTGGCGTAGGTAGCAGGCCCGGGAGGTTCCGCCGGCCAAACCGTGAGCGGGAATAGCCCTGGCGGTGCGTAAAAGAAGGGATGTGGCTGGTTTGGTGCGCCAAAGTTATTTGGCAATCGACGATGATTAGCGAGAAATGAGCCGAAGTCGGGAAGCAGATCGTTGTCCCCGCCGGGCTTTTGGCAAGGCCAGCCGGGAAAAGCTTCATTCAGAGGATGATAGCCTACGGGACAGGATTGGATCGATCCAATTATCGCCGCGACCTCCGGAGCGGTAAGGCCTCGGGAGGTATTATTGGTTTCGTCGTTAAGATCGGTGCTGTGTGGATCCACATTGCTGTTTGGCCAGGGTCTTGGCCCCTGCTCCCAGGGCTGACCGGGAGCGAAGGGTATATTTCTAAGCTTCGGGTTATAGGCAAACCCTGCCGGGTCAAACGGATCGTTACCAGGCAATATGAATTGTGGCCTATCGATCCCATTTCGGTCATCTATGCCATTGTCATCTGGATCGAACCCGGAGTAGAGCTGATAGCAGATCCTTAGCTGCTCGGCGATAAACTGCTGATGCTGGTCGCTTAGATTGTAGAGGTTCGCGTTCCCGTTTCCATCTCGCCAGGGGTTTATCGGACCATCCTTATTCTGGACACTCCACGCGTCGAAGTGTCCATCGATACTGCCAGTGACCGGGTAATCCTCTCGTGAACTATTGTAGTATACGTAAGGCAGCTGATACTGCGGCGCGGCAAGATCATCTCCTAGCAGTGAATCAACAATCTTTACAGGTTTATTTTGTCCCCAGGTCGAGCTGTAATAATCAGTGTTCGGTGATCTTCGGTTTGCCGGGTTTACTACGGCGAGATCGGTTGAGTACCTGGTAAGAGAAGATCGCATAAGATACTCTAGCAATCCGCTTACAATCAGGTTTCTTACAAATATAGTAGGATTAAGGCAGGCCGCCATGTGCGACCAAAGCGGGTCTTCACTGCCCCATCCTGAAATATGCATATAATCAAAGTAGCCACCGAGTTCATCACCTGCATCCGCAGGTGGAGTTCCATTATCTACCGCATAGCCGCCGGGAGAGATGTCAAATTCAGTTGCTGGCTTTTTGTGATTGCCGGGATCGCCTATAAAGTGAGTGCTAAAAAGAGAACCATATTCTCCAAGGGTAGTTAAGCGGAGGAGGCTATATTTATCTAAATACTTCTTGGTCTCTACTCCAAGAGCTCCCTCATTTGGTTCCCACCAAGGGAAATTTGCTGGGCCGGGAATTGGCGTCGTCATCTGAGGTGCCACCAAGATCTTAATTCCCATCGGCCCCTGCGGGGCTCCACCAGCGGTAAGCGGAATCTCGCCACGAGGTCTGCGCCAGAAAGCTGATTTAGCCGAGATAATTCTTGGCCCGAAAAAAATCGTTGAGTACTCCGCAACCGCTTCGCAGGCAACTGCCGCGCCGACTAGTGGGTTAGGAAAATTAGGAGGAGTTTCGGGGCAGGCGCCACCACCTGCTGTTTGCGGGGATACACAGCCGGTTGAGACCAAGTTGCCGCTCCAAAAGTTGTTAGGAAAGCCACCGCTCGGTGCGTTGAAATCAGTGGTGTCGTAAACATACTCGCATGTTCCAACAGCTCCAACATCACAGCTGGTAATGTTACATATCCCACTCGCGCAGCCGCTGAGCAGTCCCGCTGCATTTGCTGTGAAATTGGCCTCAAGGTATCCCGGATCAAATACTGGGGCATACACCCGCGCATGGGTGATGGTAAGATTTCGCTGACGCGGCGCAGCCGCCCAGGCATTTACCTGGTCGCGAAAGCCAACGACAACTTCGCGCTGGAAAAAAGGATTGTAAGAGACTGTCCTACAACGTTCATCAAGATCCCTTCGAAAGCCGGTTTCAGCGTGTTTGGTAAGGAGTAGATCAACTCCGAGCGCGCTTATCACTATGCTGAAAATCGCGCCCATTACCGCGATAAGCGGAATCACGACACCGGCGTCAGAGCGGAGCCGCTTAGAAAATCGTGGCAATTTATTGGGAATGCCCATATTCCTTAGATGCAGTTTTGAAAGCACAATGCGCAACTCAACCTTAGCTACATCTGTCGACAGTAGGAGTTAACGTACTTAAGTAAAAAAATCTATAGATTTTAACTACTTAAATCAACTAGGGATATTTCTTAGAAGAGTCTCAGCAGCAAAAAAATATGTAGCGATTTCAGTCTTTTGCCCTAAACCCGTGACGGTCCCACATGTCCCTACTTTTCTGAGAAAGTAGGGACATGTGGGACCGTCACGGGTTTTAGAAAATCACCGCGCGCGCTTTGATCTTGCATATCGAAAATATCCACACCACTTTTAACAAAGTATGCTGCGCTGCCGTCAGCCCAATACTGCGTGGTAATCTCGCGCCAGCCTCCGAACTTGAATTGCCAGCTGCTAGTCTCTGAAAAGGGAAACCAGGGGCTCCAATTTCTTTCGCCATCATCAGAAATTCGAAAAAATTCGGCGCCTTTTGCTCGATGGTGGAAGGTCGCCTTTCGTTTGGCAATCGGTGTGCGTGACGAGGTTGCCCCAAGATCAACCATCGTATAGTCGATTATGTGGTCAAAGTTAATATCACGATTGAAGATAACGTTGCCCTTGGTTCCACTTCGAATCCGAGAAGAGAACTCCGAGAATAGTGCTCGGCCGTCAAGTGACTGAGCTCCCTTCAAAATCATAATCCGATTGATTCCTTCGCGAAGTGCAGTAGAGAATAAAAAGGAGGTCGCCCCATCCTCACTCTTTAGTCGGTCATTAGTAAGCGCTTTACCGTTAATGGTGATTGAGTGCGCGAGCGAACTTATGTTCATAGCTCGGTTGAATCTTAGCTTCACCACAATATCTCCCGACGGAACAGCCGAGTCATGCGGCGGATCAACCGAAAGAACGTATGGATCGAGCTCTCTATAGATTCCTTTTGGTACGAATATCTTCACCCCGTAGCCGGGGATTCCAATGACAACTTTTCTATCGTTGCCTACCTGCAGCGATTCGCGCGCATCGAGCGCGTTAACATAGCTTGCACTTCCGATACCCAAGGTGCGCGCCATGCTGAAGCTAGAAGTCACTGTGCTCGAGGAGCGATTGACTGCAATCAGCGGGCCGAGTTCGCCACTTTTCGCGTGGCGCGAAAAAACGAGAGCTCCGATCTGCTCCGCGCCCTCGATATCGTGCACCGTAATCTCATCGCTTTGAAAAAATGAGCTATACTGCCGCTTCAAATTCAGAACTTTAGAAAGTGCCAAATAGCGAGGATTGGTCATGTCAAAATTGTCGGCATTCGCCGGATTCGGCTCCTTGGCTGCGGGGTGCTGCTTCCAGGCAATACTTGTCATCATGTCTTCGCGAGTATGACCATCTATTCCCCGACCACTCGAGGAAAATCCCTGTTCGTCACCATAGTAAAAGAGCGGCACACCCGGCCAAAGTGCGACAATTGCAGCAGCAAGATCAACCTTCCTTTCGCCATCGGGCCAGTTTGCCAATCTTCTTTGATCATGACTGCCAAAAAAGTTAAGCATTCTATACCGAGTCTCTCCATGCAGTGGATCGAAAAGATCGTACGAAAGTAGATCGAGCCGCAATAAATCAAGAAGGGTACGGAAGGCTCCGTGACGCTGCTCAGCTATCCCAGAATCTATAAAAGCGCCATAAAAGCCGTAGTTAATCCCCGCATCCATCGCCGATGCCGAATCAATAAAAGCGCTAGCTTTGGTGTAAAGATCCGGTGTCTTGCCCCTCCCAATCATCGTCGCGGCGCGTGGTCGTTTGCAAAAAGTTTCACCAAAGAGGAAAAAATCATTTTTCCCAAGGCTCTTGGCATGTGCCTTTACCGCGGGCGCCCAACTTTTAAAGAATTTAAGTGGCACCTGCATTGGAGTGTCAATTCGAATGCCATCAATATCGGTCGAGCTTATAAGTGCCTTAGTCATAGCGATAATCTTGGACTCGACCCGTTCCGACTCAAGCCGCAGATCATCGTAATGATCGTAGATCTTTCCGAAGTGGATCTGGAATGGATCAGCGTAGTTTTGTAGCGCGCCGTTATGATGAAAATCACTGTTCCAAAAACTACCCTGGCCGGATAAGTCCTCATGAATGAATCCATCGTAACTGTACATCGGCGGATAGTTTCCTGAGCTCACAAATTCATTATTCGCTCGAAAATCAGCATACTGCCGTGCCGGATCACGGAGGTGTAGTCGGTACTCCCCTTGATGAAATCGAAACGGTGCTGCACTTTGCTGATGCCCTTCAAAATAATAGAGATTTCCGAGGTGGTTTACGACAATATCAACGAAGATGTAGATTCCGCGTTTGTGCGCGCTCTTTACCAACGAACGAAAGTCCTCGAGTGTTCCGAAGCGGCGGTCGAGTAGCGTAAAGTCAATCTGGCCGTAGCCATGGTATTGATTGTGCTCTGTTTGAAAGATCGGCGAGATCCAGATTGCCGTGGTTCCCAAGCCCTTTATGTAGTCGAGTTTTTGTTCAATCCCGCGAAAGTCACCACCGTGGCGGGTATCAAATCGGCGAAGATTGTATCCTCCAGCATATAGTTCGTTATTCGACGGATCTCCGTCACGAAAACGATCGGTCACAAGATGATAGACGGGCTCAAGTCGCCAATCTTCAGAGGAGGGGTAGTATTGGTGCCCTGGCCACTCGCCCCAGTACTTTGATGGATCTCGTCCTTCCGGCTCAACGTTTACATTCCAGAGGGCATTCTCGGCTGTCCTGGGCGCGGCGCAACAAGGCCAAGGCCCTAGTGCCAATAACGCGATGAGAAAGAGGAACCGCATACGTGCTAAAAGCTATAGCATAATATGAAGGCGGCGGACTATTCTGGACGTACATTGTGAGCACGAGCCATGGTACCTGGAGATAAAGATTCTGAAGCGTTTAGCGGTTCCGGGGCTATTTACCTTGGCGCGCTTCTTCTCATTGTGGGTGCCACACTGTGGTCGCTCTGGATGATGGCAATCCGGCTCAACGCGGCGGATCCAATTGGCCCGTTTCTCCAGATGTGCAAGAGTCACTCTGCCTCAATCGGAGCGTTGCTTGGCATGTGGTCGATGTTTGCATTTCCTAAGCTGATTCGAGCCCGAATCGCAGTAGGCTTTTTCTGTGCCACTCTCAGCCTGCTTTTCTTAGTACATCTTTATCTGATCCTGCACCTAAATGAACCGCTTACACTCTCAAAGGTATTCTATTTTGTCCATGAATGGAGAATTGCTCCGATGCGCACATGGCTTGTCCTTGCGATTGTTGGGGTTGGAGCCGTTTTTGTGTTATTTGGGCCGCGACTCCGCTCTACCAAGACTCGGCTATGCTCAATTCAGTGTATCGCGGCTGTCCTTGTTGGCTTGGAATTCATGCCGCTCGGAGACGGCGAGATTTCGCGCCGTTATTCGCCGTTTCTTGGAATTATAGCCGACATTAGAGATGCTTTCGCACCCGCGAGTCGCTACTCGACTACCGAATCGGTCAGTGCGCTTATGGCGCAGGCATTCCAGTCGAAGCCTCTCAACCTTGGTGGGCGCAACCTAATTATCCTTGCTGTGGAGAGCTTCTCGCCGGTCGACTCGAAGCTTGCCTCAGGGCTGAAAGATCATTTTCCGCGCACTGATGCGCTTGCAGCGAAGGGAATGTTCTTCCGAAACTTTATGAGTGGTTACGGCACAACCGAGGGTGCGCTCGTGTCAATATATCAAGGGATTGCCCCAATACCCTATCCGGGCTCCTCCCGATTTATTAACCGCTCGTTCGAAGACAAACCGTCTCTTGTGCGTCAGGCCGTTAAAGATGGTTACAGGACCGCCTTCTTGGCCTCTACGCCGATGAGCTTTCTGAATAAGGGGCCCTATCTCCGTGCAATCGGGTTCCATAGCGCTGAGGGGCGCGATGATATAGAGCGCTTCATAGGAGCACCGCGCTATTCATTCTGGTCCCCTAGCGATGCGGTACTTTACCAGGAGGCACTTGCCAGAATCATGGCACTTTCGATGGAAAAGCGACCATTTCTGCTGGGACTTCTCACCGGAACGGGTCATCTGCCTTGGACCGATCCGCTTGGGCGCGCCGATACTGAAGAAAACGTTCTCGATTTTGTTGATCAACAGATAGATAAATTTGTAAACGAGTTAGAGAAGATTGATTTTTTTTCGAACGGCATTCTTGTGATTATGGGAGATCATCGAAAGATGCTTCCCATGACTGAAGACGAGCTTCGTGAATTTGGAGAGAGCGCCTACGCTCGTGTACCCTTAATTGTCATCGGAGATGGGATACCGAAAGGTATCGTAGACCAGCGCCTTTTATCGCAGACCGATCTATTGCGATCGCTGTATCAGCTTGGAACTTCCGACCGAGGGCTCAGTCCATTTGCGATATTTGTACGCTACATCGGATTTAAGGTCGACTTTTTGGAGAATAATGTGCCTGCGGATTTTTTGGCAATTGAAGCAGAGAATCCGCAAAAAGCATACGCTGGTCGAATTTCGGGTAAAAAGATCGAGTGGCGTGAAACTCCCCCGAAAGCTGAGGCGATTTCTCAGGCGATACATAGGCAACGAGCCCTTCATCAGCTTACCCGAACGACGAGTTTCGCCTGTTCTATGCGATTTTCAAGCCATACTCGCTATCGCGACAGCAAAGGGGACGAGCTCGAGATTGCCGCGAGCAATTCCGACGAAGTGCTTGCCCGAGTTGCTTCGTTTCGCCAGCTGGATCTTACCCGCTTTGCCGATGGCGAGGGTAAGGTTGATCTCGAGCTTCGAACCTTCGTGCCGATTGAAGAATCCGGCGTGTACCGATTCGACCTTCAATTTCGCGGAGAAGTATGCCTAGGCGCCGATGGCATCTCGGTCCAACTCGTATCTGACGCTACTTCGGATAAATTAATCGGGATCACAAGGCTTCCGCGCGGCGATGTTGATATTCGCATTCGTGTGCGCGGTGATTCACTTCAAAAGATAGTTCTCGGGCTTACTCCGCTCAATGTCATGCAAAAAGGGACCGCGAAATTGTGAAAGGCACCGGTATTGCCCTTGGTTTGATCCTCGTTTGTTCTATCGCAATTGGAGCAAGAGACCTCCTGGCGCAAACTCCCACGGTGTATGATTCGAATCTCGAAATCGATCTTATATCAGAGTATCCAGAAATCCAATCACCGATTGGGGTTGCAGCCGATCGGAAGGGACGTCTCTTTGTGGTGGAGGCGTTCACCCATTTTCCCCGTGCCGGCTCGAACCTTCCAAAGAGTGATAGAATTAAACTCTTTCGAGACAGCAATGAAGATTCGCGATTTGATGAGATATCGATTTTCGCTTCTGGTTTTACAAACGCGATGAATATCGCGTTTAGTCCCGATGGACAGCTGTTTCTAACGACTCGAAATAGCATCGTAAGTCTCCGCGACTATGATGATAATGGTCAAAGTGATGAGGTGCGCACAATTCTACAGATGGAGACGTCATGTACATATCCACATAACGGAATTGGAGCGATTACGTTCGGTGATGATGGCGCGCTCTATTTCGGAAAAGGCGAAAATTTAGGAGCGAAATATTTGATTCGCGGCAGTGATGAGTCAAATTACGGAGGCGAGGGTGACGGCGGAGGTATTTTCCGGTGCCGTGCCGATGGGAGCGACCTGGAAATCGTCGCTCAGGGGCTTTGGAATCCTTTCGGACTTTGCTGGTTTGGCAAACATTATCTTCTCGCAACCGATAATGACCCCGATGGCCCGCTTACCAATCGATTGCTTGACGTAGTAGAAGGGGGTGACTATGGGTTTCGATACCGCTATGGGCGCAGTGGCAAGCACCCGTATCAGGCTTGGAACGGCGAGATTCCCGGTACGCTACCAATGATTTCTTCGATCGGCGAGGCAGCAACCGCCATTTTAAATGGCGACACGACCAATTGGCCCGCTTCCTATCGCCAAGCAGTTCTCGTAGCTTCCGCATGGGAGAACGAGATTGAGCTTCTGCGTCCTTCGTCGCGTGGAGCATCGCTCCAGGCTGAGCGTCGAATCTTGGTAAAGGGGGACTCTTTCTTTCGACCTTCCGGTATGGCGGCTGCGCCGGATGGATCGGTGTATATCTCTGATTGGGCATCGCCATCCTATTCAAATGGGTTTCGTGGGCGGATCTGGCGATTGCGTTTAAAGAGTGGAGTACCAAGCGCTGCTCACACGCCATACAATCCGGCACTTAGCACAGAGCGAAGTCGGCTCGTCGAGCTTACTCACTCAACGAGCTTTCCGGAGCTTTTTCAGGCGGCGAAGAGCAGCGATCCGTTCTTTTCCAGTGCCGCTATTCACCGGCTCGCGGGAGAGAAATTTCAAGATACGCTCCTCACTTTCTTATCGTCTGCGTCGGCGCAAGAGAGACTTGTCGCACTTCTCGCACTTCGACGTTTGAGGTCGCAAAGGGCCGAAGAATTTTTACCCACGTTAATTAGAGATAGCGACGATTCAGTACGTTCAATCGCGTTGATCTGGGTTGGAGAACGAAAGTTGAGGAAATTAAAGAAGGCCGTAGCTCACGCGAAACCTGCTTCGGATTCCTCGCTTCGGCTCCGCGAAATATGGCTTGCAACGGCAAAACTGCTTGGAGAAGGTTAGGCGGATGAAGGCATCTCGGACGAGAAGGGAGTTTCTTCGGCAGTCTTTGAGCGGAGCAATTGGCTTGATGCTTCCGCGAGATTTTGCACGAGCTGAGGGGGCTCCATTAAGAGAGCGATTGAACATAGCGGTAATTGGCCTCGGTACTCAAGGTACAAAAGATCTGTGGGGCTGTGCAGAGGAAAATATTGTGGCACTTTGTGACCCCGATGATACTCGGACATTGGCTCTTGCGTCGCGTCTCAAGGGAGCAAAAAGCTATCGTGACTATCGGGAGATGTTCGCCAAGCAGGCAAACATTGACGCGGTAGTCATTAGCACACCGGATCATCATCATGCATGTGCCACACTTATGGCGCTTAAAAAGGGAATCCATGTTTTCTGCCAGAAACCACTCACACACACAGTTCGTGAAGCACGGGTAGTACGCGACGCAGCAGCGCGATCTGGTAGTGTTACCCAGATGGGTAATCAGGGCCATGCGATGGAAAGTACTCGAAGGCTTGTCGAGCTTATTCGAGCAGGAATAATTGGCAATATTCGCGAGGCACATCTCTGGAGCGACCGTCCGCTGTGGACACAGGGGCCGAAGCCTGTGCTTATTCCAAGCGATCTTCCGCGCGGACTGGACTGGAATCTCTGGATAGGACCTGCACCGAATCGTTCGTATAGCCCGGGATACGCTCCGTTCCGTTGGCGAGGTTGGTGTGATTTTGGCACTGGTGCGTATGGAGATATGGGCTGTCATTTGATGGATGCGGTTTTCTGGGCGTTAAATCTTGAAGCCCCGAAAAGTATTGAACCTTTGGCATCCGAGCCTTGCACCGAGATGTATCCTGGCTGGAGTATTATTCGGAGTGAATTTGCCGCGAATAAAGTTCGCCCGGCGTGCACTGTGTTCTGGTATGATGGCGGTAAGGTGCCGCCAGGTGAACTTCTTGAAAATCTTCGCCCCTCGAGAAATGGCGCACTGCTCGTTGGGAGTGAGGGAAAAGTGCTCTATTCGAATTGGAACCCAAATGGCTTCGTAGTGAAGAACTCTGGCAATAAGGCGGTCGCGAATATTCCGATAACTCCGATTCCGCGTGCGGCGCACGGCGTGTACCGCGAGTGGCTTGATGCTTGCAAAGGAAAAGGTAGGTGTCTTGGAAGCTTCGATTTTGCGAGCAAGTTAAGCGAATCGATCTTACTTGGCAACGTGGCTCTTCGGTGTGCAGAAAAGATAGAGTGGGACGCGGGAGCTGGGCGAATTACTAATAGCGTCGTAGCTAACAGATTTCTCGATAAAAATTACCGTGCAGGTTGGGAGCTTCCCTTTAGTGAGTGACCTCTCTTTTCGGCCTTATCTCGATTCGTTGCGAATCGCGCATTGGTCGAAGAATCTTCTACTGATCGTACCACTTATCACTGCACATAAGTTTGCGGATCCATCACGTCTCACTCAGAACTTTGGAAGTCTTTTTGTCGGTGTTGTTTCTTTTTCACTTATCGCGTCTTTTGGCTATATTCTAAATGATCTGCGTGACCGGCGTTTTGATAGTAGTCATCCACGAAAAAAGCTTCGACCAATCGCGGCTTCTGCATTGTCACCTATTCAGGCGAGCGTTTTCGCGACGATTCTTGTTGTTTCGGGAGGAATTCTCGGAACGAGCGCAGGAGCCTCCTTTCTTGCCATACTTGCGCTCTATGTTGTTCTAAGCGTTACCTACACTTTCTTCGCTAAGCGCGTTAAGATCCTTGATGTCATTACTGTAAGCTGCTTCTTTTTGCTTCGGATATATGCAGGGGGCGAGCTCTTCCAGATCGCGATCTCACGCTGGCTCGCATGCTTTTCCTTTTTCTTTTTTCTCTGCCTGGCTGCTGTTAAGCGAATCGCAGAGCTCCAGGAGTGTTCACTCGAGGATTCCCATGAAGTGTTGGGACGGCCCTATGTGCGTTCTGACTCGAGTGTAATACTTATAATTGCATTGATAAGTGGGGCCCTTGCGTTTGTTACCTCCGTGCTTTACACCACCAGCCACGAAGCGCTAATACTGTATCGAACCCCTGAACTGCTCCTCGGCGCCTGTCTGCTATTGACCCTTTGGGTTTCTCGGCTGATGTTTCGGGTAAAGCTCCGGTGTATCGATGATGACCCTTTGTTGTTTGCGTTAAGAGATTTCTGGAGTTACAGCGTGGCGCTATCGGTCCTCATTCTCATGTACTTCGCGGCTACCTAAGTGTTTTGAATGACTACTCACCATGAGTCCCGTGTTACAGAGTGAGACTAGCTCGGTACAAGAAAAAGCTACCAAATTTGACTGGGTCGTTTGGATAGGCGGTCTCACAGGCTTGAGCTACCATCTTTTCCCGCTCCTGGATTCTCGCTTCGATATGACGCGCATTCCGGCAGGATGGGATCTCACCGCGCACTACTACCTATTTACC
>CAZEAC010000010.1:74019-87195 GCA_964510065.1 uncultured Bdellovibrionales bacterium
GTTACAATCGCTACTGGTTCGCGGGGTATCCGGAATTTGTGCTCTATCCGGCACTGCCTTACCTTTTTCCTGCAGTGATCTATTTTGCGACACTCAAGCTTCTCCCGGCTAATTTCTGCTTTACCGTAGTCCTGTTTCTGTTGCCACTTTTTCTAGTCTGCGCGGTTGGCTGGACGGCAAAAACTTATTCGGGAGTTCGCTCTGGCTCATATGCGGTATTGTTAAGCATAGTATCGCTCACCTATATAGCACCGACTCCGTACGCACGGGTAAGCCTCGCCGGCCTTTTGCATAACGGCTATTTCACAAACTACGTAGCGCTACCATTATTGCCAGTCTTTTTGGCGCTGCTAGAGAAAAATCGAAAGCAATATTCTTTGCTGCGAATTGTTATGACGGGTGTGCTTCTCGGAATAATTTGCTTGCTCCACCATGTTGTTGCGATTACCGCGTTTTTTGCTCTGCTGCTTTGGAGTCTCCTTGATCTGAGAAAACGCATGCGGCCGTGTTTTATTGTGTTGCTTGTCGGCGCGACAGCTGCCTTGCCATTGTTACTGCCACTTCTCGCCCATCTCAACTTTGGTTCGAGTGAAAAGATGGGAATCTCCGTGGCAGTCAACGATCCGCTCTTGATTCTCTTTCCAGACCTCAATGCTTCTTGGTTCTGGGAATTCTCCCACATGTGCGCTTCAATAAATACAGCCAGTGATTCCTGGTTCAAGTCGATGCTTACATTAGCTTGGCGACTAATGAATCTTATGTCGCAGTTTCCGCTTTTTGGAAGTATCGCGCTTTTTGGCACAGTAACAGGCATCGCGTCGCTTGTCGCGGCTCGACGCTGGGAGTTGCCACTAATCTTTCTTTTGCTGCTTTTGATCCTTCCGAGAAATTTTGGAGCGGCAGTGCTTGATCTGCCTCTACATTATTCCCGGTTTATTCAACCTTTGATTGTTATTCAGCTGTTGATTGTGGCGCACGCGCTTTCAGTGTTCCGGGGAAACAGGTTCGGAAAGTTTCTCGTTTCAATTGGGCTTCTGTTATATGCAGTCTTTACTCTGTCCTTCAGATACGATCTATCGCGACGCGTTGCCGAAAATGGATCTCTTGAGGTGCCATACTACCCGTTTGTCGATCAATATCCCGACTATCAAGAAGCGATGAAAGTAGTCGAGTTTCTCAAAGAGCGAGCTCCCGGCGCTCGAGTAGTAGAGGAAAAAAGTTTAATTAACTATCACCAGCTTGGTACGATGCATTTCTTTGCATCTATGCTTCCTCTACACAATGACGCTACTGCTCGAATAGAAGTGCTTAACGGCCTACTCGTAGAATCGTCAGGGCTTGCTGAATTTGTCAACGCAAGCCTAAGTGCTATAACTCCACAGGTCAGCGTTGGGCGAAGTTTATTGCAGAATCTCCGCTTCTTTAGCGCGCAGTCAACAGAGTCGATGCTTGAACGTCTCGAACTTCTCGGGGCAGAGTATTTTATAGCTTCTCACGACTCGACAGTAAAAAAGATTCGCGCATCGCGCATTGAGGTTGCTCAATTTGGACGATTCGTAATATTTGAACTACGTCCTAGGGCTCCTCGTTTCTACGAGTCGACGTATCGACCATTCTTGTTCTTGGAGAGAGGTGGTATAGGATTTAAATATTTCAGCGAGCTTTGGTTTTCTGAGCCATCACTTTTTGACTCTCCTGTGCTTTTTGATCTGCATAGGTCGGATTTCACGCCGAGCGTGGGGGTAGGTCTAGCCGGCGGGGTACTTCTTAGCGCAGATAGGTTGACGGAAGAGGTGGAGCGCGAAGCCTTGGCGTGGCGGCGTTCCGGTGTAAAGGTTGCCGTTCTCTTGCCGGGTATACAAAAGTCAGCGTCTCTACGCACAGATTTCATAGTCGTAGATCAGATTGAATCACTGAGAGCAATGAAAATACTTGCTCCGATATTGGGTTCTGAGAAAGCTACCGATCGAACGGAAATAGTAGTATCTCCGAATTTTGAGAATGGTGTTTCGATCAGAAGTAAAGAGGTAATTATGAGCGGCTACGGATATTCGCCAAATCTGGAGTTAAACGATGGCAGCGCACCCCTTTTTGTTGCTACTCCGGGTTTTTTTAGCTTTTTCGGGAGCGGGGATGACACTGTACGTGTTCGCTAGTTCGAAGTTCTCGTCCTTTCGAAAAGAGCTGCTGCTCTGGGGAATCGCCTCGCTTGTGCTATTGTACCATCTCACGCCATTTGTTTCGGTATCGATGGCAGCTGGATGGGACATCCCTTCACATTTCTATTTAGTAACTCGAATGTTCGAGCTAATGCGCCAGGAAGCGATCCAGGGTTATGATACACTTTGGTACGGTGGCTACCCGCTCTTTCTTCTCTATTCGCCGCTCTATTATATTTTCGCCGCACTCCCGGCTTTTCTGCTTAATGATCGCGCACTACTGGAAGTAGGGTTTAGCTCGCTCAACTTCCTTCTGCCATTTTTTTTACTAGTTTCGTTACAGCTTTTCGCACGTATAAGTTTCGGGCGCGAATATGGTTGGTGTGCGCTTTCATTCGGTATTCTTATGCTTTGTCTTCCGGGGCGCTTCGCTCACAGTGCCTTAGGCTTAAACGCGCAGTTCCAAATTGGATTTCTCCCTAACTTCTTTGCGTTGCCATTTTTCGTGTTGTTTCTTGCGATGATCATCAGATGTCGTCAATCTGACTCATTAAAATTCGCAGTATGCGGCGTGCTCCTTTTAACTTTGATTATTCTCAGCCACCAGCTAACCGCGCTCTTCGCGTTTTTTGCTTTGGCCATGGCGCTGTTGCTATGTAGGGGAGGCTACAGAATCCGCTGCGTTGGTATTGGCACCTCTTCTCTTTTGTTGTCGAGCTGGTGGTGGCTTCCCTCACTCGGTGCTCTCAATGTAGGATCGGGACAAATTGAAGCCTCTGCTGTCGACTTTGCTGATCCGCTTCTGATCCTCTTTCCAAACTTGTTTGACAGTAACGTAATCGCACAGTGCCTAACATATTTGAGAAGGTCATGGGCCGAAATGGAGCCAGTCAGCGCAGCGACGTGGTTCGGACTTCTAAAGTCAGTTCCGCTGAGTGGGTTTTTATTACTGCTTTTTGGGGGCGTTGGCATTGTAGCACATCTGCGGCGAGGAGATTGGCTCCTTCCCACGATACTTGTCGCTGGAACGATCGTATTGCCTCGATATTTTCTGGCACAGCTACTTGATCTTCCAATTCACTATTATCGTTTTACTCAGCACCTTTTTATTGTCAACCTGCTTCTTGCCAGTTACGGATTTGGTCTAGTCGTTAATTCAGCCTCCTCCGCAGTAGCTCGAAATGTAAGCGCAACTCTCATGAGTGTCGCGCTCGTATTGGGGCCATTGGTGCAATGTGACTTAAAAGTCAGCGCTCCGTTTCGGGATTCAAGATCTACGCGGTTTTATCCTAGCCTCGCGCAGTATCGTTATAGCAATGAAGCGATGAAGATGGCCGCGCACGTGGCATCGCTCAAGCCGCGTGGGAGAGTGCTCGATGAAAGCCCAGCAAGCAACTGGCTGCGCCTTGGCACGCCCCATTATTTCTCGAGTGTCTTGCCGCTGAAATATGGAGTCGCAGTGGCAAATGGGTTGTTAGTGGAATCGTCTCCGCTTGCACGTTTGATAAATCCGATAATGTACGCCGCGAGCGAGCACCTACGTTGGGGAGATCAGACTTTATGGAAGGAAGCGAAATTTAGAGCTGACACTTTTTCAAATCAGCTTAAGAGGCTCAGACTGTTCAGTGTGCAGTTCATCATTGCCACTTCACGCCGACTTAAAGCTAGACTCAAACGTTCGTCCGAAGTTAACAAGCGAGCTCGGTTTGGACCATTTGTGCTTTATGAGCTTGTGGATACTACAAAACAGAGCTGTCGGGCACGTATGCCTTATCTCTTTGTTAATAAAGGGATGTCATTTCGGAAGATGAATGAACTTTGGATCCGAAACTCAGCACTTTTTTGTTCGCCTATTGCTTGGTACCAGGGCAATTTTGAGGATATCGCCGTTGAATCGAAGGTGCAGTTCGCCGGATTGATTCTTGGATGGAATAGACGAGTTCCGTTTTCCGAAGTCGACTTTGCTAAGTGGACTGGCCGCGCAAAAAAAGTGCTTGTACTCGATGGCTATCCCGATCACGTCGTACCCTTAGATAAGAATATCCAGTTCCTCCCGCAATTTGGCGAAGACGCCGACCTAAAGGAACTGGCAACGATTCTTGCGGAAGCTCCAAAGCTTGATTCTGAGATATTGGCGATTCCCGTCAGTGAACCAATGCCGCGTGTTATAACTGTTTATGGCTCGGGCCCAAGAATCGTTCAAATAGCCAATGTCCCAGGTTGGCGACAAGATGACGTAACGCGACCTTTATACACGCTGACTCCCGGATTCATATATCTTCCGTCCGGAGCGGTAACCACAATTCGTTACGATCCTTGGGGAAACCTTTGGTGAGTAAGCGAACTACTGATAATTCAGGCGTTCGTTTTCGGTACCAAAGAAGCACCCGAAATATGGAGTGGTAAGAAAGAAATTGTGCCCAACTCCGCGAAGAAGCAACCGAGGAGCGAAGCTGTAGCTTAAGCATACTGTTTGCGAGCTTTGAAAGCTGATTTTTGAATTAAATGTTGGCGCGAGCTGAAGCGCTTTTGGGGTGGTAATTTTATTCTGCGCGAGGGCAGACTTCAAACGCTCGAGGCTCGTGGCAGTCCCGAAATCACCTATGTAGTCGACTCCTTCCTGTACCGAAACAGGCGCTTGGCTTGAAAGAATCGCCAGCACTTCCTTGTTCTGGCCGCGCCAGTACTTCACGGCTCTATCAAGACGCTCGCTGGGAACATTTGCGCTTACAATTACGCCGCGAAGTCTTGAGATTTCACTTGCTTTAAGCTTCTCTGGGCCCTTTACAGAGTAAAATACTGGCGAGTCAAAAAGCTCAGGAGCGAGCAGCCACTGCTCAGTAAACGCGCGAAATGTTGGTCCACCTTCATCGATGAAAAGAAAAGGTTTGAAATCTGACTCAAAGATCTTCGGTAGCTTTGGTGTGAGCTTGAAGAGCGAAAACTTGCCAAAGGTGCCTGCGTTTTCCAAAGGTATTCCAATTGACTGAAGCTTTTGACTAAGTTCCGCGTTCGATACCACAAAATAATCAGCGCCGAAAAGTTCAAGCTGACGTACCAGTAAAAGATCTTTTTGGTCGGCGCGGACCTGTTGCAGGGAAAGAGTAGTGCGGTTTTGTATCGCGTGGCTTGGAATAGTACTTAAGATCTGATCGATGAAATAACCGGTTGGAGAGTCCCTTACGCCCATGCCGTTTAGCACTTCGATTGCTTGGGCCTCGTAATTTTTCTCCGGTGAATTCGACAGCATTCCCGCGAAAAAATGAAGAGTGCCGACAGTATCCATGTCTTCGCTGGCGCTCTCTTCGACGACGCGAGTTCCTGCCGGTTTGCTTCGAAGATAATCGACGAGCTTCATTGCCGAAGGGTAATCGGGATACTGCTCGAGAAAGAAATGATGTGAGGCTCTCGCTGACTGCTCAAGGTTCGCCGGTCGATGTGGATCGTAACTGATATAAAGTGAATAGGCAGTGCTTGTAAGTAGCAAAAGCGAGATTAGAAAGCGGGGTAACTTCCTTTTTGAAAGCTGCACGAGGGCCGCCGCGACTAGAAGAAGTTGCAGAGCAAGAAGTGGCTGCACGTAATAGGCATAATGCCAAGGAACTTCCGGAATGGTAACGCCGAACTTACGACTCAGAAAAAAAATTGGAACGAGAAATGGTAGGAAAAGCTCAGCGCGCCCTTGCTTGAGGATAATTATTAATCCGCCAATCGTTCCAATCAGCAAGAGCGCGCCATAAAATGGTACTCCAGATAGCTTATCTGAAATTTGAATAACAGCTGACTTTGCGCGTTCCGAAGCGCTGCCTTGAGTGTCGAGCGTAATCGATGTCAACCCTTTTATATTCTCAAAGTTTTTTTGCTGGAGATCGGGAAAGAATGAGAGAACAGTATCGCTGACGGAGCCGGTTGCCGCAGGAGTAACTTCCGAGGCGTAGGGCAGGTGCGTAAGAAGCGGAAGCCACGCCAGCACGGAGAGTAGTGTCGCGAGCGACAAGATTAAAAACGTTGGTGCGAAGCGCGCTCTTGGTCCAACAAGCCACCACAAAAGTAATGCGAAGAGCGCAAAGATCGCGTGCTCAATACCGATACAAAGAAGAGTCGCGAGAGTCGCTCCGGCTAAAAGTGCGGCTAGAAAAGATAGCGTCTTACGAGTCCGCTCAAGAAGCCCAATAAAAAGTACAACGAATGGTAAGGCAAGGTAGCTCGTAAAATGCCCGGCTTGAAGCAGTTCTGAGATCCCGAGAGAATTTCTTTGAAGTGGCGCGAGAGAGGTCAGTCCGAGTGAAGCGAGTAAAATCGCGTACGAACCGGCGCGAGCGCCGAAAAATGAAGCTGCGCTCCAGCCCACGCTGCAAAGAAGCAGGAGCGGAATAAGAAAAACGACGGCATTGAAGCACAGCTCGGGCGAGAGCGCACCGAAGCCTATGTAATAAAGACCAGCGGGAAGTAGATACGGGAAAATCGAAGTCAGCGAAAACTCCGGGTAGCCAGCGAACCAGCCGATATTGTAATCACTGAGCTGAGCCTGCTGCAGATACAATAGTGCACGCTTAAAGAGATAAAAATGTCCGGCCATGTCCTGACCAGCGAGTACTTTCGATTGAAGAATGCCTATGAGTTGATAGGCGACTCCCGCGAGTGCTGCGATCCACGCGAGAAAATCATAGGCCGAAGCCTTAATGACAATTGGAGTAGTGGGCGACTTCGTAGCGACTGATCGATACGTTTGGGGAGAAGGTTGGTTTATAAGCGACATCTTTATGCAAAAATTGATCGGCCTTCCATCTCCTGAGGAGCGGAGAGGCCAAATGCTTCAAGAATCGTCGGTGCCATGTCCCAAATCGCTGGTTGCGTGGCGCTCCACTGCTTATTCGAGAGTAACACCCCGGGGACAAAGTTTGCGTCAATACAGTGATCCGCGGCCCAGGGATCGGTACGATCGCCGACAATGTCTTTAGGAAATTTGCCAAGAACTGCCTCGTCTGAAATGCGGTAGCCAGGCGCGTAGCCGACTAGAATATCGGGGGCAAGTGGCACGAAAGGTCCGGAGTAAATCTGTAGCGAATCATATGCCGCGTGTATTACCTGATTGCCATTTAACGGGTCGACGACTTGGGGCAGCTTTGCCAGTATCTCCGCCTTAACTGCTGAAGCCTGATTCGGGTCAAGTGAGCCATGTGTTTCTCGACCATTGAGATTCAAATAGATGCCGTTAATGCCGAGGGCATAGGCTTTTGACTTTTCCCAGTCGACGTAATTGAAAAAGTCTCCCTCGTCTTTCCGATTTTGCTCACGCAGCACAGTGTAGCCATTTTCAACCAACCAGGTGCTAAGATGAAATTCGCGGCGAAACGGAAGGAATCCGTGGTCGGAGAGCACGAGGAACAGGGAGTTCTCATCAACTTTGGTGAGCGCAAGGCGAAGCGCGCTGTCCATCTTACGGTAGAAATAGCGCACTGCATCTTTAAGCTCGGCACTTGCGTCGGCTTTATAGAGCGGATGGGTCGGATCCATAAGCCGCCACAACATGTGGCTGTTCTGATCGATGCTTGAAAAATAGAAGAAATAGAAGCCTTCTTTGAACTTGTCGTAGGTATATTCGAAGTTTCTGAGGCTCTCTTCGATGACAAGTTTGGCTTGTGAAAAATACTCTTCGTCGCTTAAGACCCCATGACTTAAAGCTTTGGTGTCGGCGGGCAATCCTTGAGTATAGAAGCGGCCGACCGCCTCGGAGACCTCACGAGAATAAGACGATGGGCTGCAAATAGGCATCGTTGGCTCCATCGGATCGATATTAATCGGGGAGCAGTAAATCTTAATGTAGGGGTGCACATCTTTAACGTAAAAACGCACCATGCCGCCGACGGTCGCAAACATTGGCACGAACGAGAAAGATAGCGGGGTCCACTCAGACCACTCGCCCTTTTTGAGCACGATATCGTGGGATTGAATCCTAATGCGCACTATCTGCTCAACTGGATCACGCTGAATGGTAAGATCGACTTTCGAGACTTCGCCGTCTTCGCGGAAGGAGTTCTTGGGGCCAGAGAGCGCAGTCTTCGCACTGTGATTAAGTGGGAAGATGCGCACTACGTTACCGCTACTGAATTTTTCAGAGCCCGCCACGGGTAGCTCGCTGAAGTAAGTAAAAGTTCCGTAGCCACCGAGCAGATCGGGAGTGCCCATACCGCTTACCGCTTTTGTGCTCTCGGTTGTTGTCGGGAAATTAGCGGGGATTTGAAAAAGTGTCGAATCAACGCTGTGCTCTTCGAGGACTCGATAGAATGCTGGTCCCTTGCGCATTGAGTCGATACCACCACTACTAAGTGGAATCTTCCACTTTCCTACATCAAGCGTTCTTCCGGCTTCATGGCTCTTGGAAGTAGAGAGGTAGGGGGTAAAGGTTTTAGGATCGCGATGTATGAAGTCGTAAATGCCGTTGCCGCCGGGATTGGTGCCAGTGAGAAAGCTTGACCACGCAACTGGACTTTGCGCGGGCATCGTGGTGCGAAGTTTGCCAAAGCTGCCTCGCGAGAGGAACTGTTTAAAAGTCGGAAGCTGGCCCTCCTCCATGAAGCGGTTAAGAAGTGTTGGATCGAGTCCATCCATGCCCAAGACGATTACTTTCTTTGCGATCTTATTGTTTCTTAGATACGGAGCAGGAAAGCGCGAAAGTAACGGAGAAAGCGTAGGCGAAAGCACAGCGCCACTCATGCAGGCGCCTGAGCCTTTCAAAAAATCGCGTCGCGAAATGCGCCGCGAGAAGTGCTGAGGTATCCCACGTTTCGTGCTCATGGCAGCCTACTTAATACGCCCTTCGACAAAGAACACCTCGAAGACCTTGTCATGAATGACAGGCCCATGGCCAAAGTAGCCATCTTCACCGAAACATTCGCCATGGTCAGAGGTGACCATAATGTAGGTGTTTCGAGGCACCTTCTCGTAAAGCTTCTCAAAAAGATTATCTAGGTACTCGACATTCTTCCGCTGCTTCTCTTTAAGCGCAAGCATGGTATCCATATCAAAGAACTCCGATTGAGTCTCTTTGAGCGCCGGGCCGTCCGATCCCTGCACGACCAAATCGTCCATATGCTTGAAAACACCGTGCATTCCATGAATGCGTGGGAGTTTTGGAGGGGCTTCTCCGGGTAACGTATAGGGATAATGTGTTTCGCCGATATTGAGCAGGTAGAACGATGGCTGGGATCCATCAAACAAGAGCTGGTCGACTATCGCGTTGAAATCGTTGTGCGAGTCCATTAGCTGATAGCGATCAAAATGATTGTTAATAATCGTAGTTTGATTCAAGACCGGCATAGAAACAAGCGCATTGGTGCGATAACCATGATCGCGCAGAAACGCAGGTAGCGAGAGTCGCGGCACGAACCCTTTAAATGAGATATCGGGAATGTCGAGTCTATGACCCCAGTTAATAAAATCCTTCTTATAGACTTCAGAAGCAAAAACGCCTTTAGGGCTCTCATGCGGGCTCGCTCCCATCAGATATACGGCGTGCGACGGAAGTGTCCAGCTCGCATATGAGTGGCGGCGGTGCACTTCGCCCAGGCGACGGATGTTCGGAGTTTTTGCCGCCATAAAGCTGTCATAACGGCAAGAATCAAAAACAATAAAGAGGAGGTTGTTCTTCATAATTATACTCTTATGTTAAATCTCGACATGGAAAATTCTGCTCGCAACGATACCCGCCAGGATTGAAATCCCCGCGAATACCACGATCCAGTGCATGCGCATTCCGAAAAGGGTTACTTTGGCTTCGGGATAACGAAGCGTAAGTTCACGGACAGGGCCTGAGCGCGAATCTAGTCGGAGTGAGCTCGGATACAGAAGCCGCATCCACCAGCTACTGTAGGACCCGGTCTCTATTACTCCGGGATTCTTACCAACCGCGATATTTTCCTTAAGACTCACACCCTTTGAAGGAATCTCAATTTGGATAGGATGGATTCCGTCAGATTTAGGATTAATACGCCAGGCAACTTCGGCGCTTTGTGGGATCCTGACCGGCGGAGTTATTTCAATTCCCTCGTCATGCGAAATTTTTGCGTCATTAATGAGCGCGGGATCGCTAAAGCGCACGACCAGCACCGTTGACTCGCCAATCTTAAGCGGCCGCGATCCGTAGCGCAGCTCGAGTTGCGCGAGAATCACGATGCAGGGGATCATTAGAATTAAGATGGGAGGGATTGCGACCATAAAATAGACGAAGCCGAAACCGAACATTTTCCCCTGCGCTTTGAGCGAGGTTCGAAGGTCGTGGCGAAATAGCACCGCTTCAAGAAGGCTCGCATGGATAGAAGTCTTCGTGCGTTTTATAAGCCGTTGAAACGAAACGCGGCCATAAATTAGCAGGAATATAATTCCGCTCACTATCGAGATCGCCACCAATCCTGAAGTGGTAATTTCTTGGTCAAAGGGCAGCAGCAGAAAATCGACAAACGCCTGGCCCGCCCTGCTTAAGAGGTCAACGACGCTATTCAAGATATCCGAGCCCTTTTAACTTATTCGAGATATCCTCGACATCTTTGGCGCTGACCTCCTTTGAGGCGGTCTTGGCGAGGACTTTATCTGACTCACCGCTTAAGGCTTTTTCCGCAAATTCATCGATGCTGCAACCAAGAATTTGAGCGGCAACACGCACCTTTTCTAATACGGCGTCACTGATCTTAAGTTTATTCGATCCGAACATATTTTTCCTTAATAATTTCAGCCTATTGGGAAATCGGTCCGGTTACTAGAGTATACCCTGACAGAAGCCAAGGTCAACATTAGGGGGCGTCGATGTTAAGCGTGCTTAATTGTAGGGTACTCGCTGCCCTCAAATTGTAAAAGGTGCCTCAAAAGATCACCTGGCCTTCCATGTAGGCAGGGATCTTGGCAGCGAAAGTGTCGAGTACCGTGGGTGCGATATCGACAATATGAGGATCAGGCTTTTTAATCTTTCGATTGCTAAAAATAATGCCGGGAATCACCTTCGGATCGACGTGGTGGTCTCCACTCCAGGCTTTAATATTGTCACTAAAAAGCTCGGGTTCAATTGTGCCGGTTACTGAATCCCAGGAAACACGGTAACCTGGAGCATAGCCTACAATGAGATCGGGGGCTTCATCCGTGTAAAGTCCGCGATATTCCTGAGCGGTGTCGTATACTTTTCGTACGGCCCGAGTCTGTTCCTTCGGATCCGTTACAGATTCTAGTTTCGCGATAATCTCTCGCTTTAACGCATCGACATTTTCAGGATCGACAATTCCGAATCGCTCTCGGCCCTTCACGTTCAGATAAAGGCCCGAAAGCCCTATTGCAAAGGCGCGAGTTTTTGACCAGTCGACATCCTGAAGGTAATCGGCGCCGACAGTTTTTCCATCCTTGAGCGCAAGGTAGCCGTTCTGAAATAGCCAAGTGTTAATATTAAGTCCACGCCTAAAGGAAGCGAAGCCGTGATCGCTTAGCACAATGAGAAGGTCGTCAGGCCGAATGCTTGCACGGACTTTGCCCACGAGCTGATCCATGCGCTGATACATTTCGGGGATCACATCGGCGAACTTCGCGCGATCCTCGACAGGTGAAGGGTGCTGTGAGTCGAGATAACGCCAAAACATGTGCTGAATACGATCGCTCGCATCAAAGACGCAGACACAAACGCCTTCGCGAGTGCGATCAAGTAAGTCCATAAACATTCGCTCGCGTTCTTCGTGCGTGAGGTACGCCTGATCAAGGAAGCGCTGATCGTCAAGCGCAAGCTCGTTTCGTCCCCAGGTGTCTTCGAGCAGTCCGAGGGTGCCAAAACTTCCCTGGCGTTTTGCAAGCCAGGAGCTAAAAAATATCGGCTGCGCAATTGGCAGCGCGGGTTTATCCGGGTTCGCATTGACCGGGGAAACGTACAAAGAGAATTCTTCTCCGAGCTCGCGAACGCAGAAGCGGGCAATGCCGGAAACTAATTTTCGCCCGTAGCGAAATTCGAGTTCGATCCATGACGAAAAGGTATTGAGCGTAAGTATTGTCTTCGATTTTCCAACGGTGAGAATAGCTTCTTGGGTGGCGTCCAGTACCTCAACAGAAAACTGCGCTTTGAGGTAGCCTTCTCCTTTCGGGGCCGGGGGGCCGTCTATTTCGCCTCGAAAAGTTTTCCCTTCACGAATAAGCTCACGCATTTCGCCGCCTGTGGTCTGACCTTGCTTCTTTCGCGTGGTAAAGAATGAGAAGCTTCCCTGAGTTCCTTTCAAATCTGGTGTGCACATTGCTGAAAGAATGTTGCCTCGAAATTTTTCGGGAGGGTAGGAGATTGGAACTCGTAGTACATTCGAGTAAATTCCGTAATCGCCCAATATTTTCCAAAATGGACGAGACTTACGTGTAATCACGACTTTTGGTGCGCGAAGCGGAATCTTTAGGCCAAAAAGCTTAAAGAATTTTCCAGATCGTTCTGTTTCCGTTGAGGAAAGTAGCGGAAGGCAACTTCGTTTGTCGCGCGTCAAAAAATCGAAAATATTGTGTGCTCCCGGATTTACTCCGGTTTGAAAAGTTGACCAGGCTACTGGTGATAGAGCGGGAAGAGTTGTTCCAAGCCTTTCGTAAGAACCTTCTTCGCGAAGCGCTTTGAGGTTTGGCATCGTGCCGGCCTGCATGTATTTCTCAACAAGCGAGGGTTCTAGTCCATCCAAGCCGACGATGACTACTCTCCTTGCTTTCGCTTTTTTACTAACGCCAAAGCCGCGCGCTTTACGGAAAACCCACTGCAGCGGCCAGAGTGCAATAGTGGCAAGCGCCATAAAGATCGTCAGTACAAAGACGAACGTTGAGCCCAAAAAAGCGAACCCAGCCCCAGGCCCGATATAGGCAAAAGCAACTTCAGGAACAATCAGCAGAAGTGCCGCAAGAATATACATAGTACCCAAACAATACCGTTTTGCCTCCCCAAGATCCAGCTCGCAACCCATAAATCTGGACACCCAAACTCGCTAAAAAAGCGAGCAACTTTTTGATAAATTCGACGAAT
>CAZEAC010000011.1:0-81753 GCA_964510065.1 uncultured Bdellovibrionales bacterium
TGTGCTCCCTGTGGTTTACTTTTCTTTATAAAACCACAGAGGCTCAGAGGACACCGAGGTAGGGGAAAACGAAATACTTTGGCGATGCCTCCGCTCTCTCCGCGACTCCTGTGTGATTTTTTACTCTTAGAAATAGAAAAATTCACACAGGAGTCGCGAAGAGCGCGGAGATGGGAATGGAAAGGTATTTAGTTTACAAAGTACTAGTCCGTAATTACTGCCACCTTCTTGTAGTGCAAATACGATTCAAGCCCACTCAATTTCCACTTAAACGCTTCCAGATTATCAAAGTAATTCACAAACACTCGCGGAAGCGCTGCAAGATGATCTGCATGCTCGAGAAATATATGCCCGTAGCGCGTGGTGGCAGCACTTACATAGCCGCACTCGATGGCGGCCCTAAACTCACGTTGACTCGCCTGACCTCTTTCGCCAAACGGGTAGGAAAAGTGCCGGACTTCCTTCTGAATTTGCGCTTCCAAGATTCGCTTTGAGTCTATAAGTTCCATTCCCAACTCCGCATCGCTCAATGTAGAAAGTGACGGATGCGAAACCGTGTGCGCTCCGATAGTAATTAGTGGATGGCGGCCCAATTTCTGCACTTCTGGCCACGAAAGCGCGTCCTCTTCATATGAATATTTCACACTAGCGCGCGCAGATATTTCGCGCATAATTTCATGCTGTTTGGCGGGCGTGAGCGTCTTAAAAATCGCGTTACATTCGATGAATGCACGCTTTTTTTCGGCTGCACTGGAAAGCGGCCAATGATAATGGATATTGTTTGCGAAAAACTCAACCGCATCAAGCCGCTTGAAAATTTCGCCCTGCGCATACCACCAAAGCTCCGCGGTTCGTTCAACTACGCCAGTGGTAACATAGATTGTTGCTGGAACCTTGTAGCGCTCAAGAATAGGTAACGCACAGGTGAGATTATCACGGTAACCATCATCGAAAGTCACGACGAGCGTTCGCGGCGGCACCCTCCCGTCACGAAGTTCAGAGATTGCTTGATCAAGGGAGACGCAGCGAAAGCGCTTAGAAACCAATCGCATCTGTTCCTCAAACCTATCACGCTGCACCGAGAGCTCTATGTTCGGCAGAAAGGCACTCTCATCAGTTCGTAATGCTTCTGGTGTAACTCGGTGATAGAGGAGCGCAGAGATAGCGCCTCCAAAAGCGCCAGAACAGAAGCGCAGCGCCGAGGAGGCAAACATCTGCCTTGTCGCATGACGCAGTCCTCCTGGTATTGCCTGATACATCTCTTTCTAGAATATGAAATTCCAGTACATTTACGTGCTTATATAGTAGATCACATTATTACTCATTTTAAAGCACTGTCCTGAAAATAAAGCACCGGAATGTAAAGCAGCGTGGTATTCAAGCCGACTCTATTACCTGCGGCAATAGTATTTTTTAACGTTCTGGAAAACCATGCGCTTAGGAAACCTTAAAGAATGGGGCCAAACCCCTTCCAAGACCATGGTCGGACGGGCCCTAGGCCGTGCCTCAGCCCGAGTAAACAGCTTTCATCGACAGCTCGAAGCCGAACGAAATGCCGAAAGGCTGACTAAGTTTCTCTTTGCATTTAGTGGTCTATGCGTTGCAGCAAGCCTCTTCCTTGCGGCGTTTGTCTTAAATAAGAGTGGATTCTTGGGAAGGTTTTAGCTTACTCTAAGCTTTACTCCCTTAGTTATTTCACATTGAACTGTTCCCGCTATCGATGACCTCTTGGCGACTTCGGCACTCTTGTGTCTTTAGTATCCAGAAATTTCGCTTAAAATTCGACTTCGTTGTTTAAGAATGTGGCTGTGGTACTGTAAACTCGTCGAGTTTAGCGGCGGTATATGCAGTCAAATAGTCCACAATCGGATAATGCAGCGCGAAAAAATTATACGCCTGTTCATTCTCTCAAATCCACGTTGCCGAACGTAAAAAGGGATATTTTCGGAACTCTTTCGCTCCCGCCACATCAGACTAAGAAGTTTGAAGTTAGCATCGAGTCCGAACGGATGTTCATCGCGGACCCGGGCCAGGCATTCGCTAGTACGTACACCGACGCTGAGGGCCTAAAATCTTGGTGCAGCAAAACCAAAATCAATAAAAATTCTTTCCGTGCACTAAACGGAAAATGGTGTCTCGAGATAGCGATGCCTTCGTCTCACAAAGGAGATGATATTCTAATTTACAGCGTACGCGGTACCGCTCAAGTAGATTCGAAGTTGGCACAGCGGCGATTGGTATGGAGTCAGAAGCATGAGATTCAGATTGATACGGCGCAATTCTGTATCGCTGATGCAGGAAGACTGCTCGCGGAAGCCACGCCACATGGTTGGCATTCCTTTATTGATGGGGTCCTAGATCCGGCTTTCGATTCAGGAATTATCGATCGCACCCGTTCGACTGAGATGCAAGAACTGCATGATAGATTCACATCAGCTCGAAGAGAGCCGGTAAGTGCGCGTTTTCAGAAACTTGCTGAGCTCGTTCGAACAACAGAAGATATCTCTCCAATACTTAATGACGTGGGAGTAATTAAAAGTGGAATCTTAGGAAGGCTCGGGTCTGATGGGTTTTTCCCATTGAGAGTCCTCAAGAATGATCAGGGCTACGCCGTTGCATTTGAGCTGTTGTTAAGATTAGGCGAATAGGGGGCCCTTTCGCTTCGCTCGGTGTGACTTAAGGGAACTTGCAGGATGATTCAGCAGACAAAAGACACCGGAGTAACACGGCGCGATTTTCTTCGCACGACCAGCACGGGGTTTTCAGCCCTCTTGGCGCAATATTCACCTCTTGTTAGAGCCGCGCAATCGCTCTGCGCAAAAAGCTTGCCCCCAACTTCAGAAGTTCCTGTATATGCTTACGGCGCGATGCACGCGCTCACCGGTTTTATTGCAAATAGCTCTCTATTAGTTGAACACTTTGCGACCAGCGTGCCTGGCATGACCAAAGATCAATTTGAGTTTTTTATCGCTCAACAGTTTTTTCACAGCAGCGACATTCTCGATTTAGCTCCGTTTCATCGCGGACTATTAGATGAATTCGCCGCGTTGGCGCACCCTTCCGAGCTTCATGCTCATAGAGAAGTATTCAACTGCTACCAAAACGAACTCTCATATATGTTAAATCCGATACTCACACCACTCCCCCAAAAGGAGCCTGCGTCGGGGTCCGCAAGAAGGGAGTACGTTCACCGATTGCTTCATCAATATTACTCAACCTGCGGCAGGCAGCCTCCAGAGCTCTGCGCAGCAGAGATCGAGCAAGGCTGGCGCTATCTGCAGAAGCGATGGAAGCATGCGGACTCGCTTGCCAGAAGTTCTTCTTTTGTCGAATATCTACGCTCGGGCGAAGCTGACAATGAGGATAGCATCATTACAAGCCTTCTCTTTCAGCGGGACGAAAATGAACTTCGTGAATTTGGCGTACTCGTGAATGATTTCACCAATCGTAAGCTAGCCGATTTGACGCCAGATCGCGATGCAAAGGCAATTTATGTATATGCACTCAGCTACACCGACCATTTTTCTGCTTACTCAGGACGAATGGAATCTATTCTTGCACAATTGCGAGAAACTTTCGCGCCAGCGACAAGCTTGCCCTTCGATGAGAATTCGGTCGCAAAGCGCGTGCTGGGCGCAATTCAAGCCGGGTCGTTTGAGGGTATCTTTTCATTAAGTCCTGATCATCCTCTCTTGGATCATATGGACCTGGTCAATCGCGCACGGCTCGAGCTCCTTCCGCATGCACGCAAGCACGCCAAAGGTCCGATAACTAGGTCAGAGCTGATCGAGAAGTTAGAAGCATCGATACAAAGACTTTCCAATTTAGGGCTTAATGCGCCACCAGAACTCGCTGGGCAGGTCGTTAGCAGTCTTCGGGATCAACCCATTGCCGAAGGTGTCCAGCAAGCCTTTGAAGACATTCATCAAGCAGACCCGCAACGATTTCGGCAGTCACCCCAGGAAGGGATCCCCGAACTACGCTGCCGAAAGCTCACTGACTTCGAATTCATTGATTTCTTATGCGAACGGGGCGAGGTCATCGCGCGACTTAGTCACGTAGTATCCCCGCCAGAACCGATTCTTTTTTTCCAGTGTTGGCACAATCCGATAGTGACAAGAAGGGTCTTAGCGCACCGGCTGCGCCCGTCCCTTGGTGAGCTATTTACCGCGCTTCTCACCGGGAACGAATCGATAGTCTTTCCAAAGAGATTTCGCTTCTTCGATACAAATTCTGCAGCGGCGCCTTTACCTGGCCTTTCTTAGATAGCGGCACATGTGCATTTGCAGCCCTGTCTACGGGCGCACCCTAGCCGCAGAGACCTAGAGCAAGCAAGGGACTATAGCGTGCCTGTGCTGTGCCTTACGAGAAACATCTGTCGCCAGACCTAAAATATCTTTACCTGCTACAACGCTGTAGCTGAGATAACTTGCTTTTCGCTATCTTGGACCTGGTCTGTATCTCACGCGCCTAAATGCGCGCTGGATAGTAGCATTCCAAGCCAGAGCAGGGATATGCAATCGCATTCCATCGGGGACTGCAATAAGATGGCGAGTATGTTTCTCCTCGCCCCTAAGAATGTCCGCGAGCACCTTGTCCATGTTGTTGCAGCCTCGCCAGGAGCCGAAATAAGTGAAATTCTCCGTCAGGTCCGCGCAAGAATCGGTAAGGTTTCCCGACAAGCCGTTCATAAAGAGCTGCGTCGGCTACTTGCTGAGCAGGTCCTCACAAAAGCCCGGCGCACTTACGCGCTCAGCCTCCCCTGGCTTTGGGAGTCGCAGGAACGGCTAAACTCGCTCGTGGAAGCTCAGATGAAATCTGAAGCAGTTGCCGTGTTCCTTCCCGAAAGGAGAAAGAGTAGGAGCTGGCGCTTCACAAGTCTACTTCGCCTTAAAATATACTGGTCTCAACTCGTCTTGGTCTGTTTGGCGAATTCGCGACAGAAGGTGCTCTTTAGCTGGAATCCACATGCCTGGTTCTATCTCTTGCTAGAGCAGCATGAGGAGCAGCTGTTGCGCTCCATTCGCCGGCTGAATGCGCGGATGTTTAAAATGGTGGGGTCCAGTTCACCACTCGATAAGATTCAAGAGCGGTTCTGGCGTGGGAAAGAGTTTCGACACGCGTTCGCTCCCGGCCCATTTAGAGGCGAGAAACAGAGATACTTCAGCGTAATCGACGATTACATCATCTCATTCGCAATACCGGCCGCCACACGTAATGAACTTGATCTTTTTTATGCGAAACATAAAACACTGAGCCCACAATCAAATTCAGAGCTGATCGCGGTACTTTCAAGGAAGCGTCCGGTGCGCCTTACCATAACTCACGATCCGCTCGAGGCCGCAAAAATTAAACTTAAATTTAACGAGTACTTTGATTAACTAGTGTCTGTCCCTGAATGCCACCTTATTGGAGCCGCCTTCGCGTAGCATGCTAGCATTTTCGAGTAGTTCCGCGAACTACGGCGCATAGTTTCTGCCATGTTTTTATCAAACGGACAGAAACTAACTAAGATTCCGCGACAGCTTCAATTTTAGGTCGCCGAGGCAGCGGCCGCTGACCCAGCCGAACTGCTCACTTTTTACTGCCTGCACAAGATACTCCGCGCCTTTGGGTGTCATCTCGAGACGCCGGACGGTCTCACACTTCAACTCGGTTGGACCGTTTTTGTCGCCAAGACCTACGGCGCTGGTTTCAATTTTATACTCGACAAGCCCCGCCGCCACAAAAGGTTGCCACTCGTTAAACTCTGCCGGCTGGTCACCCATCGGATATGGTTGGCCCCATCTTATGACGCAATTTGAGGTATGTGCAAAAACAGCGCACCCAGATGCATATCGAAGCAGTGGAACTTCTCCCATATCGCTATACTCCAAACGCGATGCGTTAAAAAGGTGCAGCTCCTGCAATAGCGCGTCCAATGCTTTCCAGACTGTACCGCCTCGCGTCAGCGCTGGAAGTTCCATTCGTTTGCCAAATTGCCGATTATGCTCTCTTGATTGACTCATAAGACCTCCCTAATACTCATTCCACGAGAGTAAATTAAGCGGCGAGAATGAGGATCAAAATTCGCGTATCGTATCGATTTGTAAATTATTAGTTTACTTGGAGATGCCTCGCCACCAATCGATAAGAAGTATCATAAAATCTCGCGGCACTAATTCGAACTTCTCACGGGCTTCGTAGCGAGAAAGCGTATGCTGACGAATGTCGAATCTCGAGAAAAGCGCAGTTAGTCGGCAGCTTACTTCGCCACAGTATAAACCGGTGGGAAGTCCGGGCCGGACTCTTTAACTACTCATACGAAGTGGCTGTTTGTCTGACTTACGCCTGCGCGACTTTTCCAATTTTCGGCAAAGTTCACAACGCGAGAGGGCGATTAAAGGCAGCGTAGCTCCAAGATCAAATTGAATAAAGGCTTTACGTTGTAATCCAATTACTCACGACCCGCCCGCGCACAGAGTCAGCGAGCTCTATCTCTTCCCAATTGGCGTATACGCAGCAGCGGTCGGACCGGTGTAGATCTGCCGCGGTCGGCCGATCTTCGTTCCGGGATCAGATGAAAGCTCCTTGGCCTGCGCAATCCAGCCGGGGAGCCGACCCAACGCAAACATCGGCGTAAAGAAGTCGACTGGGATTCCCATGGTCTTGTAGATAATGCCACTATAGAAATCTACATTCGGGTACAGTTTACGCTCGATAAAATAAGGATCGCTCAGCGCGGTTTGCTCGAGTTCCTGCGCGATATCGAGCAGCGGATCAGAGACTTTTAATTTCTTCAAAAGTTTATCCGCAGCAGTTTTAATGATCTTCGCGCGAGGATCAAAGTTCTTGTACACGCGATGCCCAAAGCCCATCAGCTTAAAGCCAGAATCTTTTTTCTTGGCCTTTTCTACAGAGTGCTTGACGTTGCCGCCATCTTCCTTGATTGCCTGCAACATCTCCAAGACTTCTTGATTCGCGCCGCCATGGAGTGGTCCCCAAAGCGCGCAGATCCCCGCCGCTACTGAAGCAAAAACGTTGGCCTGACTACTTCGAACAATGCGCACTGTCGAAGTCGAACAGTTCTGCTCATGATCGGCATGTAGAATTAACAGCAAATTTAGCACATCGACAAAATCGCGATCGACTTCGTATTTTTCGACGGGCAGAGAGAACATCATGTGAAGAAAGTTTTCGCAGTAGTTCTTGGTATTATCAGGATACACAAAAGGACGGCCAGTCTTGCGTTTATACGTGTGCGCAATAAGCGTCGGAAGCTTCGCCAGCAGCCGAATACTGTTGAGATCGAATATCTCGTCCGGCGAGCCTTCATCACTCTGATAAAATGTTGAAAGCGCTGAAGTGACTGACGCCAACACACCCATCGGATGTGCATCAAGTGGAAACGCCTCGAAAATCTTACGAAGGTCTTCGTGGATCATCGTATGGTGAGCCACATCCATCACGAACTCATCCAGCGCAGCCTGCACGGGAAGCTTGCCGTAGAGCAACAGGTAGGCCACCTCTAAAAAGGTTGACTTAACCGCGAGCTCCTCAATCGGGATTCCTCGATAGCGCAAGATTCCCTTGTCGCCATCAATAAAAGTAATCGTGCTCAAGCACGAGCCGGTATTCATGTAGCCGGGATCAAGACTTATAAAACCTGTCTTCGCGCGAAGCGTCGAAATATCAACAGCTTTTTCGCCCTCGCTTCCCTCGATTACCGGCAACTCAATCGCGGATGTTCCGTTCGCTGATGGAATTTCTAGCTTTGCAACCTTAGTCATAAAATGGGCATGCCCCCCGGCAGCATAGTCGTTATGTCCCTAGCGTTTACCTCGCAAACTACGTGAAAATGTTCTGCGGTAATACAAAAACTTTCATGAGCTACGCAGGCTAAAATCCTGGAATAGTCATTAGAACGATCATTCTAATGCTTACTACCATAGATTCTAAGTCCGCTTCCAGAGATTTCGGCTTTTTTCGAAGAATTAATTAACGGAAACGTTTACTGATTAGGTTCGTTGGATATAAAGATGGTGCTTAACTTGGCGCACACTCTGGAGAGCACTTACTAGAACCTCGTTTGCCGATAAAAAAGGTGCTATTCTCGTGAGCACCAAGCACTTCATACTACATGGGGACCGCAAGTGTCAGAAAGAAAACGCAGATCCGAACTTCTCTTTTCCTCTCGAACCGCACATGACCACGATGACGTCGTACTTGAGGACCTTTACCAGGACGTACCACAGATGAATGATTCGAAAAGAATTCGAAAAATTAACCCACTCGGCATGCGCGTGGTCGTCGGAATTAAAAAGGACACCAATGTCAGTGATGGCGGATTATACCTCCCGGAAGGATCCAAGCAAAACATGCAGGAGAGTCTTCTTGCCGAGGTAATCGAAGTCGCCAGCGCCGTAGACGAAAGCACACAAGAGGAAACCAATGTCAGTGGAATACCGCTTGGGGCGTTGGTCTTATTGCCAAAAACCGCCGGGACTAAGATTCCCTGGGACGAAAATCTACGCATTGTAGAGACCAAAGAGATTCTCGCGGTGGTCCACGAAGTGAGCGTCACCTAGCGGGAATTGCTCCATGTTTAGCGCTTATCCATCACCCGAAGAGGCAATGCGTACGCCAGGAAAAGTGCTACTTCGTGTGCGCCGAGCGCTGCGTTCCATCATTTCACTTTTGCTCTATTTCTTGATTTCGCTGACGGTCGTCGTACTGCTCAACGTTTTTCTTCGAGATCTTCCCTTCGTGAGCACCGGATTGCTACGGCTCATCGCGATCGTTCCTCTGTTTTTCTTTCTCGACATATTTCGGCGCTACTACGATGAAATAACTCATCTCGAAAGGCATAAGATCACCCAATATCGTGGGCGAATTTCGCTTAAGTACGAAGTTCCGTCGGTTAAATATATTGATATTCGGACGATCCAGGTTGACCAGGACATATTTGGCAGAATTCTCAATTATGGAAATGTGCTGATCGGTACCGCGGGCAAGGATGGCTATGAGCTCGAAATTCACGGCGTACCTTCGCCGAGCGAGCTGCAGCATTTTATCGAGCACGTGCGCGATGTCAGTATCCGAACTATCGCCGAGCGCGCCGACGAGGGGCAGTCTTCAAATAAGAGCCAGAGATTCTCAACTGACTAGGGGCACAGGGCAATCCTAAGTGCTTTCAGGCTATTAGCTCTTCGCAGCCTCATCAGTTTTTTTCGCAAATAAATCTAAAGATATTCTACGAAATTGTCGTACCTCTTTTCAGACCATAATGCCTGCGCAGCAACGTCTCGCGGGATTGAATGAAGGGGCCGAAACTTATGAAAAGCTTAGTTATTGCGGATGACCACATTGTTCTTCGCCAGGCGCTTTGTGAAATGCTCGAAAGCCGTGGCCGCTATAAAATCGTCGCGCAAGCGGCCGATGGACAGGAACTGTTAAGCCTGCTTAAAGGCACCAAGCCCGATCTGATTATTATGGATATCAGCATGCCCAAGCTCGACGGAATTGGCGCCCTCGAAAAGCTCAAAGAAATGGGAAATACCGCGCCAGTTTTAGTGCTTTCAGCCGATGAGGGTGAGCGCAAAGTACGAAGCGCGCTCCGCGCTGGAGCCCGTGGCTACCTTCCTAAAAATGCCGGAATTGACGAGCTCGAGTTCGCGATATCGTCGGTGCTCGATGGAAAGACCTATCTTAGTCCCTCGGTCACCGCGAATCTGATGGCCGCAGATGGGCCGGGACCGCTGGCGCAGAGCTCACTATCGGTGCTCTCGAAGCGTGAAATTGAAATCTTGTCGCACCTTGCCGATGGCAAGCCAAATCGGGATATTGGAAAACTTCTCCACATCAGCACCCGTACGGTGGATACCCACCGCAGTAATATCCTTAAAAAGCTAAAAGTACGAACCAACGCTGACCTCGTGAAAATTGCGATAGCAAACGGTTTGATAACCGTATAGTCCACCCAAAGTAGCGTAGAAACGGACAAATAGTCTCCGCGGTTGCGTTTTTCGAGCGGTGGTTATAGCCTTCCCCATATGACGAATGAGTCCTCATCTCATCCTGGTGGAAGCCGGGTTCCATCATCCAAACAATCTCAAGATAAAAACACGCTTTCCAAACAGGCCGACCTCGCCTCTTTTAGTCCGCGCGAGCGCATACTAGCGGCGGCGCTCAAGCTATTTGTTGAACAGGGCTACTTTAACACCAACGTTCCTGATCTAAGCCGTGAGAGTAAATGCAGCGTTGGCTCCATTTATCACAACTTCAAGAATAAAGAAGAAGTCGCCACAGCACTTTACGCTGAGGGTATCCGTGCGTTCAGAAAAGCACTTGAGCAGTCACTAAAACCGAATCTGCCAGTCGAGCAGGTCATAAAGACTGTGGTTCGCTCGTTTATGCAATTTTCCGAGGTAAATCATCAGCTTTCGCGTTACATCTGGCTCTGCCGCCATAATGAGTTTATGACCGGCATTATCAAGCACCCAACAATGGTCGGCTTTGATAGGTTAGGACGCTTACTTACCCGTTCAATAAAGGAAGGTATTCGTCAGGGCAAGCTTCGCAAGCTTCACGCCAATATCTTCTGGAGTATCCTTTTCGGTATTCCTCTTGCCTATGTCCGCGACTGGCTGGACGGCTACAATGACACTCCACCAAGCCGCGCATGTGAAGATGTGGCGGATGCTTGTTGGCGCGCGCTCAAGCAGGACTAGGATTCTGCTCGGCTATTTAACCCGCTCCACACACCGATCAAGCGCTTCCCAAGCCAATAGCGCGCAGCGGATTCGACTCGAAAATTTCCGCACACCCGCTAATGCCGCGGCGTCCTGCAAATCCAAGATTTCTTGCTCATTAAGATCATTCTGCATCATCTTTCGAAATAGGGCGCTAATTCGAGCGACCTCTTTAAGACTTCGCCCGTTGCACAGCTCGGTCATAAGTGAAGCCGACGCCTGGCTGATCGAGCACCCTACACCTTCAAAGCGCAGGCTAAGTCCTTCATGTTCCTTTCGTACATAAAGATGAACCCGATCGCCGCACAGTGGATTATTTATCGAAAAATCGGCATCCGCCGGAGTTAGCTTGCCGGTATTTCGAGGTGCTTTAGCATGATCAAGGAGCAGTTCCTGATAGAGCTCTTCAATTGACATAGGCAGTTTCCTAAAACACCTGAGCCAATTTTAAGGCAAGCGCAATATTTCCAGACACACGAAGCTGCCCCTTTAGATACGCAAGCTGCGGATTAAGTTTGTCCTCTAAGATTGCGACAAAATCTTGTGATGAGAGCGAGACTGTACATTCAGCTGGTCCCTCACCTTCTGACACGGAGACAGGCTCACGGCATTGAAGCCGCCACACTCCGGCTTCTTCCCCTTCGAGGATAAGCTTGTAGCTCGCGTCGATCGATTTTATCTCTTCGGCGCGGGCCAATACCTTGGCACTCCACATTTCGATTAACTCTCGGACTTTGCCCATTCCCGAAGGGTATCAGGTACCGCCATTTGCTTCAATCTCTAGGGCTTTGCGAAGATCTACCGCCCGGAGTTGGTGAGTTACCGGCTTCCCTCACTACGCACTAAGTGTGGGTAACTTTTTCCTCACCTCTGTAACCTCTGTGTCTCTGTGGTTTAAATACTTTAAAAACCACAGAGACACAGAGGTCACAGAGTTAGGAAGAGAAAACCCGGGGTTAATGAGAAATCTCCCGCCCCCTTATCTCCTTGAAATTGCTGGAACATTGTCCACTTCGCAGCCAATTGCTGAAAAGGAACCCTGGCCAAGTGCATCTTAAATGAGATGCCCCGAATGATGCCCGCATTATTCGGCTGTCGACCGCAGAGATTGCTATTTAATAAATTGGCTCAATTGTATGCGAATACCACTGCTTGCACTAGTCTCGCTTACAATGGCTTTCGCCACATTAAGCTTGTCAGCCCAGCCTTTCGGACTCACTCAGAGAGTCACCGTCAGCGGTGTTGCCATCCCACTCGATGATCCAGCAAAGGTGGGCGGCGGAGCGATTCAGCATCCGCGCGCATTCCCGAATCTTTCTTTCTCCTCGCCAATGTTTCTGACGTATGCGCCAGATTCTACCAATAGAATTTTTGTTGTTGAGCGCGCAGGAACAATAAAAGTTTTTCCAAATGTAAATGATACCCCTGCCTCGTCCGTGACTACCTTTCTCAATATTAGTTCAAAAGTAGACTCGGGCGGCGAGATGGGTCTGTTAAGCATGGCTTTCGCGCCAGATTACGCGCAGAGCGGCGAATTTTACGTTTACTACAATCCGATTGCCGGCGGGCCAAGCCCCTGTCCTTCGGGAATGACTCTTTGCACAAGAATTGCCCGCTTCAAAGTGAGCCAGACAAACGGTAATGTCGCCGATGCAGCGAGTGAAACTGTAGTGCTCCATCAAAATCAGCCTTACAGTAATCATAATGGCGGTATGATCGCCTTTGGTCCCGATGGCATGCTGTACATAGCGCTCGGTGACGGCGGAAGTGGCGGTGACCCTCACGGCTTTGGACAAGACTGTACCGAGTGGCTGGGGTCGATGCTGCGCATTAATCCCAAAAACAGTGCTACCTATACGGTGCCGAGCGATAATCCGTACATCGGTACTTCGTGTGCTCCGGAGACTTGGGCCTACGGGCTTCGGAATCCGTGGCGCTTCTCATTCGATCGGCTTACCGGCACTTTGTGGGCCGGTGATGTGGGACAGGGCACACGCGAAGAGGTCGACATAATTAGACGCGGCGACAACCTCGGTTGGAATGTGTATGAGGGAAACTACAATCCGAGCGGCGCTACCGTTCCAAACTATCGGGCGCCAGTCTGGGATTATCCCCGATCGACTGGCAGCGTGGTGATGGGCGGCTATGTATATCGTGGAACTCAAGTTCCCGCGCTGTACGGAAAATATGTCTTTGGAGACTATGGAAGCGGAAGGGTCTGGGCGCTCGATTACAACAATGGCTCGCCGATTCTGCCTCCTGCTGAAATTTCAACGGCAGGTGGATTTGTAAGTTACGGCGAAGATCGAGACGGCGAGCTGTATGGTATCGCCGGCTCAGCAATCTACAAGTTCCGTCCCGGGAGTGGCAGCAGCGCAACCCCTATTCCAACATTACTTTCGACCACGGGATTGTTTTCGTCAGTCGCTACACTGCAATTGAAAGGTGGGGCGATTCCCTTTGATGTAAATGCTCCGCTTTGGTCTGATAATGCGATCAAGTCTCGTTGGATCTTGCTCCCCGGCACTCAGCAGATAGGCTTTAGCGCGACCAATGAGTATAGCTTTCCAGTTGGAACAGCAATCGTCAAACACTTTGAATTGGCCCTTTCGCCGACATCTAACCGCCGATTGGAAACTCGGGTGCTGTTTAAACACAACCAGGGTTGGGCTGGATACACTTATAAGTGGAATTCCACGCAAACTGATGCGGATCTACTCACCGACGCGAGCGAAGAAAGCTACACGGTTCAGGACGCTTCGGGCGCTACGCGGTCTCAAAAATGGCATTATCCGAGCCGTTCAGAATGCCTCGCCTGCCATACGACCCAGGGCGGCTCGATTCTTGGCGTGAGGACTCGGCAGCTCAATCGCGATTACACCTACGGAAGCGTAGTCGATAATCAGCTACGTTCGTGGAACAATATCGGACTTTTTAGCACAAATATCGGCGTGCACAGCTCGTATCAGGCTTATCCGGCATACAACTCGAGCGCTGCCGTTGAGACACGAGCTCGCGCCTATCTCGCCGTAAACTGCGCACATTGTCACGTGCCAGGAATCCCGCGCTCGGGCGATCTCGATATGCGTTACGACACCGCCGTCGCAGCGATGAATCTTGTCGGCATTCGCCCAACCTACGGAAATCTTGCTATCGCCGACCCCTATCGGATCAAATCCGGCGCAAAGAGTTCGAGCGTATTGTATGAGCGCATGCGCGCATTCGATACTAATCGCATGCCGCCGGTCGGAACCGGAATGCTTGACCCACTCGGCGTAAGCATTATTGGTGACTGGATTGACGGTCTCGCTGGAACGATTTCACCGGGCGCACCACAAGGTCTCGCAGTCGGCAACAATTAAGAAACCGCTGAGTTCAGCTCGAAGTTATTCCAGAGATCGCGATAATATCCGCCATGCTCGATCAGCGCGGCATGGGCCCCCTGCTCGACTACTTGTCCCTCGCGGAACACTAGAATCGAGTCACAGCGCAGCAAGGTGTGTAATCGGTGCGCAATGAGCAACGTCGTCCGCCCTTTCGAAAGTCGATACATTGCTTCATGGATGACTTGCTCAAGCGCTGGATCGATATGCGCTGTGGCCTCGTCAAGTATGAGGATTGAAGGATCTCTGACAAATATTCTGGTAATTGAAAGAAGTTGCCGCTCACCCACGCTAAGGTTCGCACCTTGCTCAAGAAGCAACGAATCGAGAGTCAATCCATTTCGCGAGAGGACCGAGGCGAGGCCACTCTGATGACAGGCCTCTTGAAGCTGCTCATCACCGACCGGTGAATGAAAGAGAAGGTTTTCTCGTACAGTCCCCTTCACTATCATAACCTCTTGAGAGACAAATCCAATCTGCGCGCGAAGTGCTGAACGAGCATAACTTCGCAGATCTTTTCCATCGAGAAGAATCTGCCCGTGCGAATATTCATATAGCCGCGCAAGCAATGCGACAGTCGAGCTCTTACCACTTCCCGTTGCTCCCGTAAGGCCAACAACGTCACCGGCCCGGCAGGCAAAAGTCACTCCCTTGAGAGCAGGCAATCCTTTGCCGTAAGACATAAAGACATTGTCGAACGAAAGATCTCCACGAAACTTCGGTACGCGTAAGGTCCCATCAGCGCCGAGTTCATGGTGCTCCTCTTTCTCTTTGAGAAAAGTCGCTACTCGTTCAGCACTTGTAAACGCCTGCTGAACGACGTGAATTTCGAAACTAAGCTCCATCATTGGCCTGCCGAAACGCTCAAAATAGCGGGTAAAGCTGACCAATGCACCGACAGTCAAAAGGCCATCAAGTACACGCCCCACCCCACTCCAAAGAAGAACCAGCATAGGCAGCATCGAAAGGAGCCCAATTAAGGGGCGAAGCCACGAGTACATCACAATAAGAGACGTTTGTGCGGCAGCATGTGCTCCCACCAATGCGTCGTAGCGAGCTTTCGACCACGCTTCAACTCCGACCATACGAATTACATGCAAACCATTTAAAAATTCCGATAACATCGCGTTGGTTGCACTGTTTCTCTTGGAGATCTCTCGATTTACAAGTTTTGCTCGGTTTCTTGTAAGAAGCGTGAGCGCAACCGAGGGAAGGACTGCAGCCGCAACCCACAGCGAAAGGAACGCATTTGTGAAAAACATTGCCACAAGCGCGGCCCCGGCAACGATGAAGCAATTGAGCAGCTTCCCCATTGAGGAGCCAAAAAAATCCTCGAGGCTCTCTACATCGAAAGTCAATCGAGTCATCGTGCGACCAATTGGTGTGCGGTCAAAATAAGAAAGCGGCAGCAGCTGCATGTGTTCAAAAAGCCTCTTTCGAACTTCCAGCACGCTTCGAAGTGAAGCTTGCGATACAAAAAGTCGTCCACCCCAGGTAAAAAGTAGAGCGCCGGACTCGCAACTTACGAGCAGAACGATCCAGAAAAGCTCCGGCGACCGCGAGGCAAGAAGCGCATCTACTATAAACCCGAGGGCGCGCGCCGAGATCATTACAAGTATCGCTGCAGTGACGAGGCAGAGGAATCCAAGGGCGAATCGCAAAAGATGCTGTCGCGCAAAGCTTGCGAGGTAGAGGAACGCGCGTACATCACGGCGCTCTTCTATTACGGTATCGGCATGAATATACGACCCGTCATTTGTCATAAGGTAAGCTCAATAGTTCTCGAGACAAGCCGCAAGCTACTTTCACGATGCGCGACCCAGACAATACTCAGATTCTTTATCTCGTCTTCAAGCGCAGTGAGGATTTTCTCCTCGGTAATCGCATCCACGGCACTGAGACAATCATCAAGAAGCAAGATTGTAGGGGCGCGGGCAATTGTTCGAGCGAGCGTAAGCCGCTGCTTCTGTCCGCCACTCAGATTAATGCCCCACTCACCGAGCATTGAATCGAGCTTCTTCGGTAGCTTGTTAATTTCATGCGCTATCTGGCAAATTTCGAGAAAGTACCAGATCTGATCATCGCTTAATTCACGGTTGAGACGCATATTGTCGCGAATCGAATTGGCGAATAAAAAAGGTTTCTGCGAAACGGTACCGACTTCATTGCAAAGGGCCGCATGGCTGTAGCTACGAATATCATGGCCTAAAAGACTTACCTGGCCTCGATAACGCCGCTCAAGTCCTCCCAATATTTTAACAATCGTGCTCTTGCCAGTGCCGATGGGCCCAACTATGCCGAGCTTTTCAAAGCGCGCAACAGAGAAGCAAAGCGCGCGAAAAAGCAGACGATCGGCACCAGGATAATGAAAACAAAGGTTTTCGACGTTATAAATCAAGTCGGTGCTTTCACGAAGCTCTTTTACAATATCGCGCTGTTCAATTGAAGGGAGCAGGCCTTCGGCAGGCTGCACGCGAAGCGCGTTTATTATCCTCGCGAGGCTCGCCATAGCGCGTTGCCAATCCGCGAGAATATAGCCCATTTCGGCGAGTGGCCCCTGTAAGATCAGTACGTAACTTTGAAACGCGACGAACTCTCCAAGGCTCATTGAGCCACTTTGAACGGCTTCGATCCCTAATATAAATACCGCCACATACGCCAGAAGCGGGAAAACTCCCATAATCAGCAAGAACCGCAAGGCGGTCACAACTACGGCAAATCGTTTATCACGATATATAGCCGCGGCGGCGAGAAGTCGTTTAATCCAGAAATCTCCAGTGCCGGTAACTTTTTGAAGTTTTACCGTGCTGATGGCCTGACTACACATCTCGTTTAGTAGCGAGAGTGCCTCTTGGGCCGCGGTATGCGCGCGATATTCGCGAAGCTGATTGCGTCTAAGCCCCCAGGCAAAAAATGGCAGAAGTGAAAAAATCATCAACGTGAGCCGCCAATCGATACTACACATAGCCCCGAAGCAGAATACGGCCAAAAATATCAAGTCAGTCAGTCCAACAAGGGTCCAGCCAAATGATGCACGCGAGGCGTTAACGTCACTCGTCGAAAGATTCATCACCGCGCCGACACTATATTCTTTCTGAAGCACGTCTTCCGGATACAGCAGACTCCGCTCCCACAGCGCCGAGCGCAGCGTTGCCCCAACTCGCATGCTTTCAATGCCAAGAGTCAATCGCCAATAGCGTCGGCTTAGTGCTTGCGCGACAAAGATAAAGCATAAGGCGATGAAGACGTACTCAAAGCTCTCTCGGGCATCGCTGCCACGAAAAAGCTCCGGGATTGCTCCACCCCGCGCCAGGTCGATCGACCACTGAACACACTTCGGAACTAAAATTTCGGTTATGTTCGTGACTATTACTGCAAGGGCGCCAACAAGGTAGATCCACCATCTTTTTGAAAGATGCGCGAAAAAGAGCCGCCCGGGCGAGAGCTTTTCGTAGGGAAGCGCAAGAGCGGCAATAGCAGTCGTAGAATCTATTGATTTCACAGCGAAAGAAAGTTTGCAACAAAATACTGGTATCCGTTCATCGTGGGGTCGACCAGGGATGCAAGTCACGGTCGCTGTTTACATTCAAAGGCCCCCTCAGGGGGCCTTTTGGGGGTGACAGCACTAACCGTTCACAAAATTAGTCGTCCGCGATCAGCGGACGGCCACCCGCCGGAAGAATTAACTAAACTCGACCTTATCCAACATACTTGAATCACGATCTATTTGACCTCGTGAACGGTTACAAATACTGTAGCGTGCGACTATAGATTATCACAATGCTTCGTATACTGTTTATTGTAAGTTTTTTTTGGGGCGCTCAAGTGGCCGCTGAATCTTCATCCGCAAAGAGGGAGCTCGTCGTTGGGGGTGGCTGTTTCTGGTGTGTGGAAGCGGTCTATCAAAGTTTAATTGGGGTAGAAGCCGTCGAGTCCGGATATTCGGGCGGCGAAACAGCCAATCCGACATACGAGCAGGTATCAAGCGGCGAAAGCGGTCATGCGGAAGTGGTGAAAATTACCTACGACCCCGCGCTTATAACTCTCCCAGAACTTCTTGAGGCTTTCTTTCACACACATGATCCGACAACGCTTAATCGGCAAGGTAACGATGTCGGCACGCAGTATCGATCCGTAATTTTTTACAGTAGTCCCGAGGAGAAAAAAGCTATTGATGATGTTAAAGCAAAAATCGAAGCCAATAAATTATGGCCGAATCCAATTGTTACACAGATCGCTCCGCTTCGTGCCTACTATAAAGCTGAGGACTATCATCAGAACTATTACCGCACCCACTCTTCTCAGCCTTACTGCTCAATCGTGATTGCGCCAAAGCTTCAGAAGCTTTACAAAGCCTTCGCCTCGAAGCTAAAGAAGCAATAAAGAATAGCTAACGCTCAATCTAATTATTAATTGGCCACTCAGTAGGCCCGCAAATTCACGGCTTGTACTTTAGTGTTGCTGCGCTATACTACGTCGGAAGGTCATGGATAGTGCCTCTGCAGTTAAATCCGGGGAATGCATTCCACAAAATTTCTTACCGCAAGTAGTTGCCGGAAACGCTACCGCTCCAAAAACTTCCCTCGGAGCGCGACTTCCTAGTCTTTTATCCGGTCTTACAATTAAGAATCTTCCGATATTACCGCTTGACTGTGCTGACTTGGCGCTAGCGCTTAGCCAAGGCATTGACAGTGTAGAGGTCGAGCTACTGTCACCGAGCGGCATCGTGAAGCGCTGGAGCCTATCCGGTACTGAATCGGCGCTCAAGAATGCAAGCTTTATGTCGAGTGAGCTAGAAGCGCGGTGCACCCATTCTGGGATCTCAATTACCGTCGACATTCTCCATTTCGCTCCTGCTGCGCGATTGCTCCCCAGATTCCTACAGGAAGGCTACTCAAAACTTACTCATAAGACTGCACATGCTTCGGTTTATTTCGAAAAATCAAAGAACCAGGTAATTGTTCGTCTCAACCATGAGCCGCCTTTTGGCGTGAAAATCGAGTAGTACACTGCTACCGAAATACTCTCCATTCCTCGCTTTGTGCACTCTGTGGTTTCTTGTAAGGTAAAATAAACCACAGAGACACAGAGTGCACCGAGTGAGAATCGAGAATTAGGATAGGTTATTCTGATTACAGTGCACTAGCGAGGCTTCGCTTCAGACCGTCGAGCTAAGGTCGAACAGCAGTGCCGCGAATCCTCGCTAGTCAGTGCTGTCTGGTTCGCCATCGGGCTCCTGCCTTCCGTCAAACCCGCTCCAAGCTACGTTTCGCGCGCGGAAGAAGCGCGACACTTCGCGTCGCTGCAGGCGCTGCCGCACCTGCAGCAAAAGTTTTACTGGCAAATAATGTGTGTTATACACTATTTATATATAAAAACATATTTTCAACTTACTAAAATACTTGACAATAAATAGAACTACGGTATTCTGTAGATAGGATGTGTATTTTACACTTCCGTTAAATAACAAAATTATCGGAGTTTTTAACCATGAAAGCGACTGTTCAAAATTTCTGTACAGCCCTTGCGTTGAGCCTTTGTGCGTTCTCGTCCGCGTACGCGGGCGGGGAAGATCTAATCTCAAACTTACAGGACGAGGCCGTCGTGAAAACTAGTATTTCGAGCCCCTGCCGTAACGCGGGGACCTCTGCGAAGGCTCTTGCTGCGGGCGCGCGCTGCACTGTTCGCGTTACCGTGAGCGAACCAAACGAAGAGACCGTATATTGGCTCGAATACCGTCGCGCGAACAGCAACAGTTCAGGACGCTGGCAGCGCTATAAGGCAACCCATGTATACGATCTCCAGGCTGCCAACAACGAGTCTTTGTCGTTCGCTCCGACGCTTTCGCGCGAATACAGAATTGCAGTCAGCACCGGCGGGCGAAGTGACTATGCCGAGATTAATTCGGATGCCTTTCGAGTATTTGTGAAGTAAGTTCGGACTACAAAGGAACCTCGGAGGCACACCCAAAGGTGCTCCGCGGTTCCTTACATTTTCTCCGCACCTGCGCGCGCACTAGATTCCTTGGCCTTTGGAACTAGCACCAAATGAGTTGCATTCTGGAGCCAAGGAATCTAGCCGGCCAGGACGGCCGGACAGGCGCGGCAGCGCCTGGAGCGACGCGGAGTTTCGCGCCTTTCCTGCGCGAAACGTAGCTTGGAGCGGGTTCGACGGAGGGCAGGAGCCCGCAGTCGAACCAAACACCACAGACTAGCGAGGATTCGCGGCACTGCTGTTCGACCTTAGCTCGACGGTCTGAGGCGAAGCCTCGCTAGTACTTACTACTGTCTTTACCGGCTCGCAATCATGGTCATTCAATGAACAGACTAGAAGCGGTCTCAAAAATACCCCTACTGCGGTCCAGCCCCTTTGGCAATCTGCTTCGTCAGCCTCGTCACGCGTGCTCGCAAGCCTGATAGGCTTGCTCCGCGCTCGTTCCGTCGGCTTCCTCGCATCTTGCCAAACTGGCTGCCCCTCGTGACGGGGCATTTTTAAGACCGCTTCTATTTCAGCTCGGCAACTACAACTCGGGTCACATCTCCCCAGATCTTTCCAAATACAGCTGACTTATCAAAAGTATACGTGGACGAAGTCAATTGCACGTTATAGTCAACGCCAATTGCGCTTTTGAAGCTTGCCCAACCGGTAGAATCAGTAAAGGCGTAGCCCAGAAGTCCTGCGTTGACCGCGACTCCCGAAACTGGAAACTTATCCGGATTGATCACTCGCACACGTAAATTTATCTGTGCGGCACTTGCATCAAGCGGAATCACATGATTCCCGCTAAGGTATCCCTGATATACCGGTATTGAATATCCAGAACGGGACACGCTTACTGTAAATAGCTGGCCTGATTTGTAGGTGCCAAAATTGAATTGGCCGGTACTGCCGGTCATGCGCACTGCGGTTACATTTCCGATCTTGAGCTCAATCTGAGCTTCTGCGAGGCCCACGCCATTAGCACGCACCACACCGCTGATTGAATAATAGGGAGTTGGTGTCGGAATTGGAGTTGTAGTCGGAGTCGGCGTTGGTGCCAAGGTCGGCGCGGGCGTCGGGGTCAGCGTCGGCGTAGGTGCCGGCGCACTCCCCGCTGAAAGCAGCATCGAGTACACGTTGAGCGATCCACCAGTGCCAACTACGTTGCTCAATGTATTTCGAAGATCACGAGTGCCTAAGCAGCTGCTCTTCATCGCTTGCCAGGTAATTCCGGGTGAGTAACTCTTAAGAAGAGCCAGCGCTCCAGTAACAAATGGCGTTGCCATCGAGGTCCCCGAGAGATAAACGTAACGCGCTCCGATATAGGTACTCGAAATATTTACGCCAGGCGCAGCTATATCAACATTTTGTGCGCCATAATTTGAAAACGATGCGAGATTGCCGTTAGAATCAATTGCCGCAACACTAATAATATTATCGTGCGGGTAGCTCGCCGGGTAGGACGGGCTTGCATCGATATTACTCCCATTATTACCGGCGGCTGCCACGAAGAGGATCCCGGCATCGCGCGCTCGGCTAATGGCATCTGCCATGGGTTGCATACTTCCACCACCGCCCCAAGAATTGTTGGTCATCACCAGATTAATACCGCGATTTTTCAACGCAGTTGCGTAATCAATACTTTCAATCGCGTCAAAGAGCGAACCGGATCCATTTGATGCAAGGAACTTAATGCCAACCATCTTCACGTTCCAGTTTACGCCTGCACCGCCCGTGGTATTATTTCCCACGCCACCAATTACGCCGGCAACGTGCGTACCATGCCCATTGTCATCCATCGGGTCTCCCGAGCCGGTTATGGTATTAATTCCGAAAACGTCATCGACATAGCCGTTATGATCGTCATCAATGCCGTTTCCTGCGATTTCACCTGGGTTACGCCACATATTGGCAGCAAGATCAGGGTGGGTGTATTCAACTCCCGTATCAATTATTCCAACTACCACCGAGCCATTGCCTTGATGAAGGTTCCATGCCTCCGGGGCGTCAATATCAACGTCGTTACTATTATTCAGTCCCCATGCATAGCTTAGCTGCGGATCATTCGGCATCGCAGCGGTAGAAATCACCGAATTGCACGAGCAGCTGTAGCGACGAATAAGCTCGATCTTGCCAGTCTCTCGAACCCTGCGGAACGTCTCGCGCTCGCGCGCCTTCATTTTTGCACATAAGTCCCGGTTCGCTTTAAGCGGGACAATGTGGCCGGTGCCCGCGCTCTCCACATCATCTTCCGGCGTCACAAGAATCGTGTGAGTATTCTCATCAGCGATCGCAAGCTCTTCAGAGGAGACATTATCGATACTCTCAAGCGCCTTTTCCTGTAAGGCATCAATATTTCCCACCGAGATTACATATTCACCGTCATGGCACAGCGCAGCGGGTGCCTCGGTTGAATCCGCAGAAAGCAGACGCGCCTGAGCGATAAGCAGCAAGATTGCAAATATGTTTCGCCACTTCGCGCTCATCGGCTACCTCTCGCACTTGCGCTACCATTTTCATTTTCATCATCGTTCAATTTTTTCGGTTTAAACTGTATCGCGAAGTTGACGCCACTTTGATCTCCATCGAGTATTGTTACGTTGAACTTCTTCGGCCGCGAGGAAACAATCAGATCGGCTTCGTTATCAAAGGTAATCCGATACTGTCCGCGCGAGACTGGAATCTCATAATTGAATGGATCACTAATTGCGTAACGCGCCGTGTCACCATCAGAGCTCCGTACCACGATGCTCATCGAGCCGGCATCCAGCGATTTGAGCTTATCCAAGAACGAGCCTTTAAGCGGACGTCCATTTCGCCCCTTAAGCTCGCCACGGATATAATACGTCGGCGCAAGGGGAGTTGGTAACGGCGTGGGCGTTATGGTCGGTGTCGGTGTTTCAACCGCAGGCGGGAGCGGTGTCGCAGTAGGAGTTGGCGTGAGTGTTGGTGTCGGAGTTGGCGTCTCTATAGGACATATTTCAAAATTCGCCGCGCGCACCGCAATCTGCTGGCCCAGCAGAAAGAGCCTCACAGTATTGGCCGATTGCGGCACGGTAAGCGTAAGGAAGTAACTGTAGCTTTCCGCCTTTGCGATAACTTTGCCTTTCTGCTTGCTCGCGTAAACATCCCAGTCAAGCTCAAGGTCCTGCGCGAACGGATTGTATACCTGCCAACGCAGAGACGTTGTTGGATCGGTTGAGCATACTGAAGCAAGCATAATGCGAAGGTCCGGTGTTGCCGTTGGGGTTGGCGTCAATGTCGGTGTCGCGGTCGGAGTTGGCGTCGCTCCAGGCGGTGGGAGTGGCGTCGCAGTCGGTAGCGGCGTCATCGTTACCGTTGGCGTTGGAGTGACATCAAGGCATGGGCCAAGCGTGTCGCCATGCATGGCGTGAGCCGGCCACGCCGATTGGCCAACTTTTAGCGTGAAGTGATTTGCGGGATTTCCAGGGGGATAGTGGCAGATCTCCACTTTCTTATCGTCTTCCCCTGGCTCTGGAGTCCAGCCCGGATCAGGGCTTGGGTTAGGTGTCGGTGTTACAAACGGAGTTGGTGTCGGGGTCGCAAGAGGCGCACAGGCACCTTGTGTATCGCCATGCGACTGGTGTGCCGACCACGCGTTGATTTCGACTTCGAGCGTATGGCGCGAACTCGGATTACCTGGAGGATAGTGACAAATTATTATTTTCCCTGGCGCAGGAGTTGCCGTGGCAGTCGGAGTCGCTGTTGCGGTCGGCGTTGGAGTACTCGTCAGAGTCGGTGTTGCTGTCCTCGTTGGTGTTGGTGTCTGTGTCGCAATAGGCGATTTCGTAGGAGTCGCCGTCGGCGAAATCGTTGGTGTCGGAGTTATTGTTGCCGTCGGAGTGACGCTCGGAGTTACACTTGGTATCGGCGTAATCGTCGCCGTTGGAGTAACCGTCGGCGTGGGTGTCGGCGTCACTGGAGGCGGCGCAGAAATAAAATCGAGCCCAAGTTTATTCGCTGAAGCAGTGCCAGTGTAGGAAACCGGCGAGAAAGAGTAGCCCTCCATCTCCGCGGTAATGATGTACTCAGACTGGTCAGGAACATTAACCATATAGGTCCCGTCCGAGCGGGTGAAGGTATCAATTGCGGCCACACCGTAGTTAAATCGCACCCGTGCGAAACTAAGCGGATGCCCCATATAGTCGCTTACTTTTCCGCCGAGCGTATGCACCGGCAGTGGCGTCTCGATAAAGTTCACTTCGGTCGCATCACAGGTTACGTGAATCAACGCGATGCCAGCCGGATCGAAGAAGCGATCATTATATTCAGCGGTAATCCAATTGTCGCTGAGCGCACGCACATTGATCGAGAATCGACCCTGGGAGTCAGTGACTGCCACGGTCTGGTGATTATTGAGTATCTCGGCTCCGGCGCGCTTTGAACCGTTTGATTGGAAGACAGCTCCTTGCACCACATAGTTATCTTTGACCGGGCAGGGAGTCGGAGTTGCGACTGCGCCACGTGGCGCCACGGCGAAGAAATTCACCATCTTATGGTCGCGGTCAATTTTTAGAAACTGAATATCTTGTGGATCATACACCGTCGAAGCCGAATTAACTTTTAGGGTAGTATCCGACCCCTCGCTCACTACAATCTGGTAGGCGCCCTCGCCATCAGTGGAAGCAGCAAATGCTCCATTTCGAAGCAGACCCGCTCCCGGAAGCGGCGTGCCTTCTTGGCTAAATACATAACCACTTACGGTGACATGGCCCGGTTCGGGAGTTCCGCAATACGCAGCGTATTCGCCTGTGTTCAAAAGATTTGTTGGGCAGCTCTTAAACGGCGTCGCGCTATCGTGGTTAAAGGTACAGGCCGGATAAGAAGGATCTATTACTACTGAATTATTATCTTGTGAGGTGTCAGTATCGTTACAGCTTGTGCGAAGGATTGCCGGAAATATTACTTCGCCAACCGCATCGGTTACTTTGTAACTCTTCTCCCCGCAGCGATAAACTGCCGGAGCGTCAAGTCTCACCCCGCCGAGCGGCGTGCTTCCTTGCTTTACATTCCAACGAATGACACCCTGTTTCTTGCTGCCTGCGACCGCCCAGAATACGCAGCGATTATTCGGACAGCTGTTTGGTGAAAGGGTTATCTCTGGCGGATAAAACAGATAGTTGCCGGTCGGCACAATCGAGAAGCTCGTCCGTGCGTCAGCACCTAACGCGCCGGTTGAGAAGCTCCAAAGCCCCGATGAATCGGTAATTCGATTTGAAATCGAATTAATTCCATCAGTGCCGTAAAACTCAACTCCAGCAATCCCAGCACCAAGATCATTGCGCACATACAATTCATAACTCACAGAGCTTCCGATAGTGGCCGGAGCGATATTGCCGCACGATGTTGTGGCATAGCCGTAGTAGTCACCACCCGCAGTGCACGCACGAAACTTTTTCGTTAACATTGTGTTAAAGCTACAACTCTTCCCGGCCGGTGAATCACCAAGCACAACATAGGAATTATTGCTTTGATCGGCATCAGTATCGTTACATGTCGTCGTATGTCGCCGCACGGCAAAGAAGACATACCCTTCATTATCGGTGGTCTTCATGCATGGCATGGCCGAACCCGCGACCATGTAGGGAATCCCTGAGACCCCGCGACCCATTGAGTCTATTGATTGCCAATGAACCACTGACTGTACATTGCCGTCTTGAAAGGCCTGCACTGTACAGATATGCATTGGGCAATTTGAGACGTTAACAACAAGCTCAGCCGGCTCGAACCGCAAATTCTGCGCATAATTCGTGTAGGTGACTGTCGGACTTGAAGACGCAATATCTGAGGTATCCAGCTCCCACTCGCCCTGCGAATTCGTAAAGCGACCGGCGAGCGCGTTGACTCCGAAGTTTCCATAAATTTGAACGCCGCCTACTGGAGCATTCGACTTGAGCACCCGGATACGGTAGGTATCGGCATGTGCGACGCAGACGAAGCTACTCAGCAGGCAGACCGCAAGCAGCAGCATTACTGCTCGTGAGACTCCTCTCGCTATGTTGTGAATAGCCATTAAAAATTCCTCGCCAGTTCCGCGCCACCAAGTCATCGACGGGGGCTCGAGCAAAGAACACGAATGGCGTCGCATTTTTAACAGCGCAATGAAACTTCCAAAATTTGCTTAAAGATATTTTAAGAAGCTTTCGGTCGCTTATGGCAGACGCGTAGCCCAGCTAGGAAAGTTGCGTAGCTATTCTTCTTTGTGCTTACACGGTTTCTTTTTTATAAGCTTCTTAAGCGCGCTTAGATTTTCTTTCTTTTGCGATTCGCGCAAGCTCTTGGCAGCGGGAGTATGCCATGTATGCTCATGGAGCATTACTAACAAGTTACGCAGGAACTCATCGCGCGACGCTACCGCGCGCTCACGCATAATCAGCTCAGACTTTTCAAAAAAATCCTTTCTACCCAAGTTCGACATATCGGCATCAAGCAAATAGCCTGCAAGCTTACTGCTCGGCACCTGCCGGGCCACGCCCCTAATAAACTTGATTGTTGTGTCAAGAATGAGCTTTCTTACTACCGCAACCTCATCTTCGGAAAAACGCCCCATTTTTTTTAATGTTTCCTCGGCGAGGTCTGCGCTCACCTTCTCGTTCTCGTCACCTTGCGCGCTAAATCCGGTGTCATGAAACGCCGCCGCAATCGCCAAAAGCTCAAGCTCGCGACGCGGAAGGCTGTCAGCCAACCCAAACCGAACGACCTCGGCAAGTACTTCGCGGGTGTGATCGAGATTGTGATAGACTAGATTTCTCGGGAGCTCTTCGCGAAGCACGCCATACGCAGTCTGAATTTCGGGAAATTGCTCTAGTTCGGCGACAAGAGCCTGATGATCGATGGAATCGGCCGGTTTCACTGAATTTTTTCTACAAGTGTAGCTTTCATTGAGTATATTTAAAAAGAAGCATCAATACGATAACCGCCAGCACAATAATTGCGGGGATCGCGTTCATTATCATAGTCGATCGCTTCATATCTCCTCTTGAGCGTAACCAAAAAACAGCATCGTGAAAAGTGGCCCTCTAAAGCCTTTTAATTGCGTTGGGCTTCGAGTAGCGCCACGAGTACTCTGTTCACTAAGTTTTCCGCCTCCTTTCTGTCTCTGTGGTTTTTTTTAATAAACCACAGAGACACAGGGAGCACAGAGGCACGGAAGAGAAAAAAGGAAAGACATTTGCTGCTAATTCCACAAGCTAAGGAATCTAGGGCTCCATTCGCTTCATATCCTTTGCAAGATCACGAATCATTGAATCGGAAAGGGACTGTGCCTGTAAGGTAAATGCGCCAAGGTACTTGCGCACTGATTCGAACCGTTTCTTAAATTCTGCTTGATCGCCATCCGCGAGCACTTTCGCTAAGGCAGCAAAAGTCTTTTGCAACTCCTTTCGGACAACTTCGCCATGCGAATTCTTGAGCTGTATGTCAGCGCAAAGGTCCGAGCTTTGCGCAAATAGCCGGCCCACCATCGTGATCTCGAGCAAAGAAAGTGGGCTCATATACTTGAGCAGCTCTTTCAGTGAGATTCCACTTTCTTCTAGCACCGTGGCGAATCCAATCTTTGTAAAATGAAGCAGCACCTGAACATATGCCATCATCTTATCATGCTGTTCGGGGCTGCATTCTAAAAGCTCCGCACCAAGACCACGTAGATCATCGAGAATCTGCATTGCGCGTGGCCCATGGCGAACTGGGCAATAGAGAATTTTTTGGTGCTCGATATTTTCAACACTAGGGCCAAACATGGGGTGGAGCCCGAGCACTTCACCGCGACACTGCTGCTCCATACTCATGCAAATGTCATGTTTGAGGCTGTTGATATCAAATAGCAGCGCATCTTTTCGCACATGCTTTCCGACCGCTCGCGCAACCGCCTCAGCAGCGTCCATGGGAACCGCCAGCAACACGAAATCAAAGCGCACGATAAAATCATGCGCGAGCTCGTCACCCTTCTCCGCAATTTCTACCGCGTAACCACAGGCGTCAAAAAAGCGGGCGAAATTGGCGCCCATACGCCCACGTCCGCCTATCACCAATAGCGAAGGCTTGGCACCGGTCTTCGAAGACATTAGATACTCTCACGAACTGCTTTGAGCGCGGCTTCGTAATTAGGCTCTTGAGAGACTTCAGGGACATACTCGATATGGGTAATCTTACCCTGTGGGTTCACCACAAGCACAGCTCGTGCAAGAAGTCCCCAATCGGGAATCTCAACACCAAACGCTTCGCCAAAACTCCTATACTTAAAATCGCTTGCAGTCACCACATTCGCGACTGCTTCAGCTCCGCACCAACGTTTCTGCGCGAAAGGCAGATCACGGCTTACAGTAAGAATGGTGGCCTTTGAAGACAATTCAGTGGCTTCTTTATTAAAGCGCTTTGTTTGTAATGCGCAGGTTGGGGTATCAAGGCTCGGAACTATCGAGATAATAAGCGCCTTTCCTTTGAAACTATCACTCTTTATATCGCTCATATCATTCGCGGTGAGTAAAAATGAAGGAATGCTATCGCCAACTTTCAGCGCCTTGCCCTTAATCGTCAATTTGGCACCTTTAAATGAAATATTTTGGTTCGATGAATTCATGCGCAAGCCCTCCGCGTAAAAGGTTAGCGCACCTCAGTGATAGGGTTCAAGGACCTAGCCCGCAAATCTCACCAGGGTTCTGCTCCGGCAAGCGATCTGCCCGCAACTCCTGCGGAATCCTTGTCACGAGTGCTCGACAGCCTGTTAGGCTGTCTCCGCCCTCGTTCCGGCGGATTCCTTCGGATTTACGAGCATCTCGCTCGCCTCGCGACGAACCCTGGTGTGATTTGCGGGCTAGCCTGGACTTCTTTAGAAATTGTTACTGTTTAGCTATCGTTTCAGTTCGGCGAGAACTTCTTCAACGACACTCCGACTACGTGGCAATTTCTTCGCCGCAGCCGAAGCTATAGTGGTGAGAGGAACACGATTATTCGGATTAAATCCCTCAATTTCAAGTTGGTTATTGGCGTCGTGACAAACGGCTGGCGAGATTTGCATGGACCTAACTGCTGCGGTATCACCTGCCGCAGCAGACGTCGGAAGAACAGAGGGAAGAACAGACGCGGTAAGTGATGAAGGTTTCTCTGGCGACACAGCATCCGCTTTGGCAGGCGGACGTGTCGACGCCTGCTCAGCATTGCGCGCGGGAAAAATTAACGCTTTAGGATGCAGCACCTGAGCAGCATTCATAACCTAGAAAGATTAACACGGCAGTTGTTTCTTCGCAAATTCAAAGTATCTTCTTCGCTGGTATGATATTTTAACTCATGGAACAGGAACGAAAGGGCATGGACGAATCACCACACGAGCAGAATCCGGAGCGATCTCGGGCAAATATCAACGCTGAGCAATCTGGGAAGTTGGCCAAACGGTCTTTTAAACAGCTCGTTCCTTGGCCCTTACTACACGATGATATTACGAAGGATAGCGCTGGAAATGATGTAACCGAGGAGAAAGCAGAGCAACGATATCGAATTCAGTTTGCTATTAACGCCCATGCTGCCTTTGAACTTCTCACCTATTTCAAGGAGAACACGGAAAATCTGACGCCAAAACATTTCTTGGGTCTTCATAAAGTTCTCTTTTCGGGCATATACAAGGCACCCGGTGAATATCGCACTGGCAAGATGAACTTCGGCGGATGGTTTCCCGTTCTCCCCGAAGAGCTTCCAATCGAGATGGACCTTGCCTTTGTTCAATTTAGAAAGATCCTGGCAGACGAACTGATCAGCAGATCTGACGTAAGCATTAACCTGCTCGGCGCCTTCGCATTTTTATATGCGCGTACTACTGCGATTCAGCCTTTCGTGGATGGAAACAAACGCACCGGAAGGTACTGGATCTCCGGCATCTTGGGCGAGTCAGTTGAAGAAGTCGAAGATCTGTGGGCCGATGCCCGGGCTCACGAACACGCGCTCATCGAAGAGGGGCTCCATGGTAATCTGCGCCCTCTGGTTAATATCATGCTGCGGGTTTTTGACCCGTCGAAAATCTCTGACGAACCTATCTGGGCTCCTTTTCGAATTGTCCCTCCACCGGGAGGCGAGCGGCCCTACCACTCCGTAGACGAGGCACTTTTGCAGGTGGGAATGACACCAGAAAGCTGGGAAAGCTGGCGCGAAAAACAGGCGGCACTAAAAAAAAGTGTTGGAGAGATATTTGGCCGACCCCGAACTTTCGAGTCCAGGCTCTCAGGAGTATTCGATGTTCTTGGGACGTGGCTTCGGAAACTAGTAGGAAGAAAAGGTCCGTAATTAATGCTCGAGAGCTCTATTTGCCTACTGGCTTACGTGCCGCTCGCTGCAGGCGCGCAAGTTTTTTAGCAAGCTTATTAAGCTGGTCTTGAAGGTCAGCGCGGCTATTCTCGCAGCTGACTAAGGCATCACCAACTTTATTTGTTACATCACCAGCACATTCAAGCGCATATTTCGCCGCACATTCGCCAGAATTATACGGCGCATACACCGTGCCATCAGAATTGCAGGGATGAATCGCCGCACACACTAGGTCACCATCACTTTCCGCGAGTGCGGGGCTACACACCATTAACGTAGCTCCGAGGATCACCATTGCGAAGTTGGGGAACATGCGAATTTGACGTAAGAAATTTGATGATATGTTGCAGCTAGACTTCATGGCAACAAATCAGGGCAAGCCGGTCTTATGCTTCAAAAAAGATGTAGAGCATTGAAGTAGCAACACTTTTCGCTGCGCTGGTTATTGCCGGTTATGGCCTAATCTTACTCCAGTCAATGCCCCGCCTTTGGCCTTACTCGTGGCAAGTAGTCATTACGCACTCCACATAGAACTTTCAAACACGCTGCAAGATCGGAAGCATGCAATGAAAGAACTGACTCATAATCATCTTTGCGGTATCCACCAAAAAGGCTCAATGTAAGCGGGAGCGGTTGATCACGGCCAACATCAATATCGCGGACCCATTCATAGATCATGCGGCTGCATTCGAGCCATTCTTCGGTCGTACACTGTCCACCAAGATCATCATCTTTATGCGAATCTGCTCCGTGACACATTACCACATAATGAATCTTTCCCTCGCGCACCAACTCGCCAAGCATGCGAAGCTGCTGAGCCAGATCATTGCCAAACTGCCGATGTGCCCCGATAGGATTGATATTGCAACCAAGTGGAATCGCTTGGTCAAGATCCGGCACAAAAGCTCGGCTATCTTCAATACTGTTTCCGTAGTGCGCATCAAGATCAAGATAAGCACCGCACACTCCTCTTTCACGAAACAGTCTGACCGATGCCAAAACCTGCCCGCTAAAAGTGCAAAAGCCCTGCCCTCTCGTCGGCGTTGCGTGATGAAAGCCGCTCGTAGGGCTAAAGGTTATCTGTGCTGGATGATCAAGAGCATAAGCTACCGCGTGATAGAGACTTGCATTGGTGTAACGCACGGAACGGGCGAAATCTGAACTCCAGGGGATGCCGTTGGAAGAGCAGAGCGGCGCGCGTCCAGCAAAGAAGTCTTCGACGTAATTCTGCATATGCGCCACTCTAAACTCAGCTGGCGTAAATGGCACAAAGTTTTCGTCGCGCGAAAAGTGCGCTCCTAAGCCGACTCGCTCGAGATGCTCAAGAAGCAGGCGCGGCTTCTCAGGTGAACGCGAAAAGCTTTGGTTAAGATCCGAATCGAGCGCCTGATTTTTATTATAAAGCACACGTATCTGGTTTTCACGCATGGCTTATCAATGCCATAACTGCCTGCGGTAAAAAAGCAATTATTGGCCGAAATATTTCTCTCGCACTCACGCGCGAAGTACATAAAGCAGAGACTGTAGCGGGATGCGCTTCAAGCTTGGTTAACGAAACTGAAGCCCGGTCGGTGCCGCTGGCGCGTTGTTGTTCGTATTCAAGTTTCGATAAGCAGCCCACATCGCGTCGACAAAATTGCTCGCGGATTGACCCGATCCCGAGCGCCCCTTGAACGTGCCATGCCGCTTTGGATACCGTCCGCACAGCTTTCCAGGTTGGCAGCTGAAAATCGATTCGGTCGATCCGGCGACTAAGTTGGGATCAAGAATACAGTGATGCTTTCCGTCGGAGGTCTTGAAGTCACCAAAGGTCTTGCCGAAGTAAGTATAGCTGCAGTTTCCGCCACTACATCCGGTGGCTGCACCGGAAGCGAACGAGTAGCTGCAGGCGGCGCCAGGATTGGATCCGCCGACGCAGCTGCCGCGAGGCGTATAGTCGCAGGTTCCACCGCCAAGGCAGGCTGAATTGCCCGAAGTTTCATAGGCATCAGGGACAAATAGCTCCTCTTGCGTCGAGCATCGCGCTCCGGGATTAGATCCGCCGACACAGCTTCCCGTAAACGGCGCGCAGGCATCCGGCTGAGTCCACTGCCCGATATTCATCCAGCGATCGACATAGTCAAAAAAGTTCGGATTATTCCAGGACTGCTTAATGATAGGAATAAGCGCTCCGACAAGAGCAGCACCTTTCCAGCTTCCGCCTGAGGTAAAATCCAGCTGATAGCCGTCGCCAACCGATCGAAGTCCCGCCGATTCGGTGTAGCCGTAAGGGTCCACGGCAAAGGAAAATGAATTAGATAATACGCCGGAAAGTCTCTGCGTCCAGTAGTTGCCATAGTCCGCTTCTTCGAGCGGTCTTTCAAGAAGTCCATAAGTCGGCACTCCCGAGCGAGTCTTTTGCTCAAGACAAACATCCTCGAGATCGATTCGGTAGTGATGTGCCTGCCAATCAATGTGGTCCATAATCTCGGCGCTATCGAGCATCGCCCCGGCAAACGCAATCGAGACTTTTTCTCCGGCCCACATCGATTCGCCTAGATTAAAGCCATTCTCCCAAAGCGTCGAGGTGTGGTAGCGATCGATGCCGCCCTGCACAACCGCAATAAGCAGATCCATTCTGTCTTCCATCGGCTCGTTGAGCATGAGCCGGAGGATGGCTTCGTTGTTATTACGGGCAACCGAAGGCCAATAAGCCGGATGGTTAAGAAGCGGTGCCATTTCGTTTGTATAGCTTGCGAGATAAGAAAACTGCATTCGACGCATTTTCTCAAATAGACTTCTAATTGAGGGAGTGCCTTCAACTCGGGCGAGAGAAGGTAATCGATTCAATTGTAGCTGGTTCAACGAATAAAACGGCTTATTCGCTCCAACATAGGGAGGTCTAAAAACTGATTTGCCGTAGTTGGCAGGTATCGAGGCGACGACGGTAAGTACCGCGGCCGTTTTTAGACAGGTGGTGTAGGTCGGCTGGCTTTTACATCCGGTCACCTTGGTTGGATCGATGTCCTGGTCAATACTGTACGCCTTGACAAGTGATTGTCCCGGCTGAGCCGAATAAGGTAGCGGCGGTACCCGCTGCGGATCGAATGAGCGCTGGCTTTCCGGTCCCTGATCGGAGTGCCCCTTCTGACCAAAGTCAAATGCTTGAGTCGGATGATCTCTTACCTGCTGCACAGTCTGAGGCACGGGATTTACCTCCCATCCATTGTGAAGTCCGTTGAAGCTAGGGCTGATATTTTGAACAATCACCGGACCTAAAACCCAATAATCACCATTGGCAAACATTCCAGCTGAATAGTAACCGTCAAAAAGCCATTCGATTTGGTACTGGCTCACCGAGCGAAACTTCATGCCCTCGATCCACACGCCGGTCACCTTGTCGAGATCAATCCCGTCGACTTGGACGTCTTGACTCGGCGCGGATCGAAAGGTGATCGGAAACTGATACGAGCCAGAGATGCTCGGTGAAAGCTTTTCGTTATAGGTGCCGGAGTATACAAGGCAGGTATCTCCAGGCCTGACGGCAAGCGCGCAGGCATTGAGCGTGGAGAAGTCGCCGCTGCCGTCTTTTTTCACCGTGCGCACGGTGGGGACTATCGGCGCAGGCGTTACGGTTGATACGCTGAGTTGATTGACCTCGACGGTCGAGAGCGCCCGATCGTAGATACGAAGGTCATCGACGCTTCCCTTATAGGTGCTGCCGTAATTGTGAATATAGGTTAGTCGCGCTCCGAAACCTATCTGAGAGACTTGGCTCGTGTTGGTCGAGCTCGTGGACTGAGCAACTCCGTTCTTATAGCCAGTTACCTGGCCATTACCGTCAAATACGACCGCGTAATGGGTCCACACTCCAGCGGGGCCAAGGTTTGCGACGAGCGGCGACAGTCCGTTGTTGGACGGAAGCGAGTCCGATGTCATTACAAGCTGTCCACCGTATATCATGATGCTAAAGCGCTCATTGAGATCGATATTACTTATTATTCGCCGGTCGTGGTTCAGGTCAGACGGTTTAATCCAAAAACTAATAGTCTTGGCCGAGGTCTTTATCGAAGCGAAATCTCCAAGGTCGATAAAGTCATCAACACCATCAAGATCAATCGCTCCGCCAATTCTTCCGGCGCTCCATGAGCCGCCATTCAAGGATCCGGTATTTCCGTGCCAAGAGTAATCATGCAACGTTGATCCAACCCCTTCATCGAGGGGCCACCAGGCAACCAGTCCGGATTCAAGGCTAGATTGCGCGGCCGCGTCCCTCATGAATGGCAGCGTGAAAAGAGCGAGGCCAAAGAAAATCGCTAGGATAGTTTTCATATACGAACTCTTATCATTATATACCAAATAAAGCAGCTACGCCTGAAAGCCCTAAAGGGAGCTCGAGGATCCTCACGTTGAAGCGACATATGATAGCCCCTTAAACTGTTCCCATCTTGCCACACCAATCCGATTGACAAGCGCATCCTGCTCAAGGACTTCGCCGATGGGCTTCAACTTTGAACCTGGAACACCTGAATTATGCGCTTGAATCTCCGCATTACCACCGTACAACGCGAACGCCGCAAGAGTTGTCTGCTCATTCTCGTTGAGTACTCGCGTAAATTGTGGAGCAATACCTGGCGTTGCAGTTTCTACCGCGACATCGAGCGCCTCAGCGACATATTTTACCTCAGCATCGACAATTCCTGTGCGATCTTTTCCACTCCTGCAGTTGAAGTGAACCGTATACCCTACAAGATACGCTAAATTTATTAGCCGACTATTAAAACGATAGGGATCTTGAGTAATCTCCCATGCTGCTCCGGCAAAGATCTCTTCAAGTTCTTTCATAAGAAGCTTAATTTTTGCCTTATTCTTCTCACCTATACTGGTGTCTTGGAGCGCTGCCTTTGCGTCCGCCATGAGAACATCGAGGCTCTCTGCATTTCTCGCTGCAACTTCTTCTTTGTAGCCAAGCTTCTCTCTAAAGCTCTTTTCGTGAACAGGGAAATTGAACCCCACTACCTTAACATCTACTGGAATTTCGAGCGCAGGAAAGTTTTCTCCTCGGAAAATTGCCACTGATTCCTGCTTCTCAAGCTGCTTCATCGCGTAAAACGCCTGATCAACAATCGGAGCCTCTGTTGCGAGGGGATGTTGCAGCTTTGTCGATTCTACCCGAGTCTGCAATTCGAATGTCGCAATTTTCAGTGGAAGTCGGCTGCTTGCACGAAGCGCACGCTCTGAAATGTTTACCGCGACAGCCGCAAGAAGAAGTTCTTGGGCTGCCTTCTCGGTAGTATCGGCTCTGATCTTTGGGTCGCTAATTCCATAATGAACAAGGGTTGCCGATCGAAATCCTTGAAAGAGCGGCTCTCCTTCTGAAGTTCTAAGAGTGGTGAGCCATCCATTTGAAATCGCCGGCGAGGACTTTGTACTCGCGAGGGGCTCGATTTTCAAAGCGCCACTCGACAGGCCGTTCCGTGAGTATTTTTCAAAGGAACCCGCCAGCGCGAACCGATCCGCGAAATAGCTATTGAGCGGAACTATTTCGCTTCGATACGTTTTCTCGATTCCTTCTGCAAGAATCGTTGCGTGCTCATGCGCGACAGGCTTCCACTCAGCGTGATTCAATAAGCTAATGAATTGCCCCGCAATCAATTTCTTAGTTTTCTGGACATCAATCCCAGTTTTCGCTGCAACAAATTCCGAGAGGATTTGGTGAATCACCCCTTTCTTGCCGATACTACTCTTTGAAACCTCAAGGTCTGTCAGTGTCGCGGCGTTATTGCCAGTCAACCCGACCTCGGCCTGTATTCGCTTCTGCAGCACTGCCGCAAGTTCGCTCGAGAGCCCATCCCCGCTGATCTGATAATTGCTATCAAGCAATCGGATTACCCGAGCAGCACTTTCAATCCAGAGCGCTCTATAGCGCACAGCGTTTCTTGGCGACGTTGTTGAAGAGTTCTGCTTCGACGAGAAAGATTCGTCAGAGAATTTTCTTGGTGTTGAGCTCTGGGCGGAGAGATTTGGGCTTGGGGATGCCATTTCGTATTTACTGTTCATTTCAATCCTTTTGAAAATATTTATTAGCGAAGACATTTTCGTTTTAGACTATTTAAGGATTGATGAACAAACTAGTGTATTAATGTCTAATGGATTGTGCTATAATTAGATATTATGAGACTTTCAATACGCGAGCGCGACGTACTGGCAACAGTTGGATTATCTGCGCACCTCTCGTTGACAGAACTTGCGGAGACTGCTCGACTACCTCTGCACCAATTCCATTATTTAATTGCAAAGCTCAGCGAACAGAAAATTATAAAAAAAGCATGGATTATCGATACTTTTAAACTCGGCTATTCACGCTTCAATATCTTCTTCTCTCTGGGGCGAACGACTAAGAGCTCACGAGCTGCGCTCATTCGGATGCTTGCGAACACACCTGAAACCGTTTTCTTTTCGGAAATTGGAGGAGATTTTGACTTTGAACTCAGCGTCCTCGTGAAAGATGCGATTGAATTTCGTACATTCATGCATACTCTTGCTAAAAAATATGGTGAGCTCTTTCAATCTAAAATTATTTCAATTCGGCACACGATGGCTCACTTTTCAAGAAAGTACCTTGCATCGAAGCCGCTAAAACCCTCGTATCTCGCTATTGGCGGTGAAGTCACTGCTTCAGAAATCGATGCTCTAGACCGAAGCATTCTTACTATCATTGCTCAGAATCCGCTATATTCCAGACGCGATATTGCCCGCGCAATCGGACACCCCGAGTCGACAGTTGACCTGCGCTTTAAACAGCTCCTCCACACGGGTATAATAAAAGGTGCGCTTTGGACGACGGATGCGCGACAGTATGGCGCACAGACCTTTAAGCTACTGCTACAAACGCGGGGTCTCGAGCAAACATTCGCAAAGGACCTCTTCGCGTTCGCTTCGAAGCATCCACACATTACGACTTACATCGAGGGCATCGGGGTATGGGATTTCGAGCTAGGAGTCGAGGTGCAAGAGTACTCAGAGCTTTGTGCCTTACGAGAAGAGCTGTATACTCGCTTTGGCACCCTCCTGCATGAGATCAAGGTACTGAATCGTTTTTCGGTGTATCAGTACCGCTCTTTTGTTGGACTACCAAATTAAGCATATACCTCGTAAGTACTCTTCAGCCGGAACACTCTCCTTTCCTAGCTCTCTGTGCCTCTGTGGTTTTTTAAAGAAACCACAGAGACTCAGAGCACACCGAGTGAGGGCCGAGACTAAAGATAAGTCACTTTGGTTATAGTACATTAGTGTCTGCGCTTCTGGGGTGTGCACACGTAATTTTTGATGAGCGGCGGCGGTTTGAATAAGCTCGCTGATTTTGCTAAAATCTTGCTCGCCCTGTGGCTCTTTCTTACTAACTGAAAAATCTGTAACTGCTTCACGCACTTTCGGCGCTGTGCTTACTGCGAGGTATGTGCTTACTGCAAGGTATTGGCAATGATGCGAACTTCTCACAATGTACTCTGTTTATTTGTAGCCACGCTATTTTCAGCGATAGTGCTGCCGTTGGCTTACGCCGAGACGGTGGATCTGCGCGGGTACCAGGTGATCTCCCGTCCAGTCGTGTCGTACGGCTCGGTGACCACCTTCTCTTATGACATCTGTAACGCAAGTGGCGGCGCTGACGCCGACACGTTTATCGTAGAGATACCGCCCTGCATCCCGGCGCTTGATCTGTTCGCCGTGGGACTTTCTCCCGGTGCCACACTTCTAAGTCCCTCGCCAGCCAATCTACCCGCTTCAAGTTACGCTCTCGAGCCGAAGACTTCGTTGCGCGGCGTACAGGTAAGACCCCATCTTAGCACTCCTGGTTGTAAGACAATCTCACTGAACTTTGCCGGTAACCGCGCTGTCGCTTCAGGGCGCGGAATAGGTATCGCTACCGCAGGCGGTTCCGCGATATCACAATTTCCCGGCCCCTCCTGTGAAACCGGAGCACCAACTTCATGCGGAGCGGAAACTCCAGGGTATATTTTATACCTCTTTGATCGATCAAAAAGTATGAATAGCGTGGCGCTTCTCGAGTCGGAAATGGCGGCCCTGGAGCTTGCCACACTTCTCGTACCACGTACTATTCGACCACATATCGGAATTGCCTCGTTTAATATTACTTCACAAAATGACGCGCGTATGATCGAGGATTTCGTTTCCTCCAGCGGGTATGATTATCCATTTCACACGTTACGAGCTGCAATTGAAGGCCTTCCCTCGGGCAGTGGTATGACCGACCTTGCCTCTGCGATAACATTTGGCGAGGAGATTTTGAGGAACGTCACTGTGACGTCAGAAAAATATCTCGTAATCTTTTCCGATGGCCACCCCAATCGTCCCAATCCAGATCCCGACGATCGCTGCATCGATACTGAAGGAGCAACGTGGGCGGCTGACGCAGCGACAACTGCTCGCGCGCACGGCATCAAAATTATCACCATCCACGCCGGTGCTACTACCAGCTGCGATCAGACAGTGGGCGCCAACTACCTCAAAACCAAGATTGCAAGTGGTCCGGGCTATTTCTCGGAATCATGGGATGATCTTACCAAGCTGCTTCCGGTATTTAGCAAAAAGCTTTCTTGCGACGATGCAAATTCCTGTACCGACGATATCTGCATCGAACCCTCTTTTATCTGTCGGCATAACGGCAGAGTAAACGATTCAGACAGGGATAACACGCCTGACTGCAGAGACAGCTGCCCCGGCGCAAATGACTCATTACTAAATAGCCCCTGCTCTGCGGGAGCCGGAGAATGCTTGGCGCTTGGTGTATATCAATGCGGGAACGGAGCTCTACGCTGCACTGCAGCTCCACGCACGCCCGGCTCCGAAAGCTGTAATGGCAAAGATGATGATTGTGATGGACAGGTTGACGAAGGCATTTCGGGTGGCTGCCCACTCGCCTGTGGAACTGTGCGCGGATGCCGCGGATGCGTTGAGATCCCTTTGGGACCAGCTAAAGACAGTCTTACCTCGAGTGCCGAGGGATTGGCATCGCAGATCCAATCCGCACTCTTGCTTACCGATAAGGAGTCGGCTGAATTTGAAGTATCGGTTCGTCGATTGGTAGAGGAGCAGCGCGTAAAGATACGCTCTACAGTCAGCTCGCTGCCCAAAGGTTACGCGCGCTGCCGGGCATCATCCGACTGCCCGGTGCGAAGTATACTTGAGGCACAGGAACAATACGCCTTAGCGTTTGGAGAGCTCTACTCGCATCTTACAACCGTTCTCCGTGAAGCACGGAAAAACGGCGCCGACCGAGCCGCGACAAGACGGCTGCTGCGGGCGGCAAGGCGCAATGTCGTTAGCGCGAGGGCGATTCTTAGACGGATTCCGAACGCGATCCCAACCTGTGGTGTATTTAATTGAGGGGGCCGGGAATAATCCAGAACTGCAATAAAATAAAGCAGTTAAAGTTAGGCCTGCTAATGTTGTATTTTACCTGCGTATTCTGATATAACCAAGCGTTCTTATTAAAACTATCTAATTGATATCGAGGAGATTCAGGTGGCCGTTGAGTTAAGATTTTCGCGTGGTGGTGTTCGAGGTAGACCATTTTACCGTATGGTTGCGGTTGAAAGGGCATCAAAGCGTGATGGTCGCCGAATTGAGTTATTAGGGACCTACAGCCCCCTGACCAACCCTCCTTCGGTCAAGCTGAAGGAAGACCGCGTTCGCCGCTGGATTGAAGTTGGTGCGCAATATACTACCACCGCTCGGCGCATCATCATGAAAGCCATCCCGGGCATTATCGAAACTCGTGAGAAGCGTCAACGTGATCGTATCGTAAGTGAACGCAAGAAGCGGAAGGCGCGGCTTGCTGGTAAAGGAAAGAAGGCCAAGAAGTAAGGCCCTCTTCCCTCCCTATGAAGGTAATAGCGCTCACCATCTTTCCAGAGATTTTTGAGAGCTTTCTTCGTACCAGTCTTATTGCCAAAGCGCATGAACGTGGCGCGCTTGAGGTAACCGTATCTGATATTCGTGATTTCGCTGATCCGCCGCATTATTCGGTAGACGATTCGCCGTACGGCGGTGGCGCTGGCATGGTAATGATGCCGGAGCCGATTTCTCGCGCGATAACGAGTGCCAAAGCACTTTGTGACGGGGCTACAGTTGTAGCACTTACTCCCACAGGGAGACCGTTTACTCAGAAAATTGCGCATGAACTGAGCAAAAAACCTGGCCTGATTTTACTCTGTGGCCGTTACGAGGGAATCGATCAGCGCGTGCTCGATCGGCACGTCGATATGGAGCTATCAATCGGCGATTTTATCCTTATGGGGGGTGAAGTTCCGGCAATGGCGATCATTGAGGCGACCGCGCGACTTCTCGACAATGTAGTGGGCAACAGTGAATCAATCGCCACCGAGTCTTTTGAGGAATCTCCCGATGGTTGTCTACTTGAGGCTCCGCATTACACCCGCCCCGCTGACTTTGAGGGAGCCGCGGTACCTCAGGCACTACTATCGGGAAACCACGCCAAGATAGCCGCTTGGCGGAGAGAACAATCGCTTGCCCGAACTGCGGCGCGACGACCCGATCTGCTCACTCAAAAGAGGTAGCCAATGGCAACATCAACTCCGGTCGATTTCAGTGTAATTTTGCTCCACGACGAAATGGTCGACAAAGAGGGTAAGCTCGTAAGCACGTCGATTACCACTATCGATGTTCATGATATCGCACGGAGCGCTCGTACGTATGGCGCGCGAAACACGTTTATCGCGCACTCTTCGCCGACGATGCGCAAGCTTACCCGGACACTCAAATCGCATTGGGACGAAGGCTTTGGCGCAACGTACAATCCAAATCGGAAGGAGGCGCTCAACTTTGTCGAGATTATAACGAGCCTCGATGACGCGATTGCACACATCGATGCCCGCACCGGCAAACTCCCCGTGATTATCGCAACCTCCGCCCGTGAAGGCGCTGGAAGAATAAGTTTCTCAGGCCTTCGCGACAAGATGGGCACGGGCGACGACTCTTATTTGATCATGTTTGGCACCGGTTGGGGCATGTCAGACGCACTACTATCACGTGCCACCTATTTCCTCGAGCCCGTGCGTGGTGTCGGCGAATATAATCACCTCTCGGTTCGCTCGGCCTGCGCGATTATTCTCGATAGGCTACTTGGACGATAGCCAGAAGCAGTTTTTAAATGTAGATGGCCAGGACCACACATCCGAAAACGATTCGATACCATGCAAACCCGCGAAGTGAATAGCGCGACACAAAATTGATGAGCGCCTTCACCGCAAAAAGCGCACTGATAAAAGCGACAACAAATCCGATCGCAAATGGCTCCAAATCGCTCGTATGCAGATGCCCTAAGCTTTTTAGAAGATCAAAGCCGACCGCCGCGCACATAATTGGCACCGCCGCCAAAAATGAGAACTCCGTCGCGACAGTTCGCTTACAGCCGATAAGCAATCCACCAACTATCGTGCTGCCCGAACGCGACATTCCGGGCCAAAGCGCCAAACATTGAAAACAGCCGATTAGAAAACTGTGTCGGTATGTTAAGGCCTCGAACTCGAGCACACGCGGCTCAACATTCCTACTTTCCGCGTAAAGTATTAGTAATGCGCCAGCAATGAGGCCTATTGCAACCGTTACTGGACTAAATAGATAGTGCTTAATTGCGCTTCCAAACAGCACTCCTGTAACTAAAGCCGGGAGAGAACAGAGCAGCAACTTTAGCAGACCACTTTTCCCATCAAAGCCACCGCCACTTTTGAAATCAAGGAGCCGTTTGAATTGACCAAGGTATAGCAACAGCACGGCCAAGATAGCACCAAGCTGAATAAATATTAGAAACGTTTCACGGTTCTCCCCGGGGTAAGGCAAAGACCTTTCGGCAACGATCAGATGCCCAGTGCTCGAAACCGGAAGATACTCGGTGAGCCCTTCGATTAACCCTAGCAACGCCGGAACGACATACTGGTGGAAAGCATCGTACATGGCATACACTATGCCTTGGCACTTATCGCCGCACAATGCTCTTCAGCGTCTGCTCTCTCTTGGAGATCTTTTATGTTGAAAAACAAAGCCGAAATAGTACTTGGTCTTGCGACGCTTCTCTGTGCTGCAACGGTAGCCGCCGAAGATATCCAGGGCAGTGTACAAAGTAGCGCTGGTAACGCCATCACCTCAGCGCAGATCTCCGTTATTGAAACAGGCAAGAAGAATCCCGAAATTGTTGGCGTAGCAGAAAGTGACGCCGAAGGCTCTTTTACAGTTCAAGATCTCCCCGCAGGGAGCTACACCGTGACGATTACCGCACGTGGTTATCAGAAGTTTCATCAGAAAGATATTAAAGTAAGCCTCGAGAGCCCCGCGAAGATTAACGCGACTCTGCAGCCTGGGCCGTGAGCTTTACAAGCATCATTTTCTTCCCCGGCTTAATGATTCCCTGATCACTTTTTAAGATCTCTTCAATAGCACCTCGATTGCCCCAGGTTTCTTGCAGCGCCGGCAGGCTTTTTTCAAAAAGCAGCACGTAATCGCCTACTTTCGCTGAATCTGTCCAGGAGTATACCGTGTGCTCCGTATAAAAACTCACTCCATAAGCCTCATGCTCAAAAGCATATATCGTGTCGCGCACGGTAATTACCTCCGAGACGCGCGAGGCAAACTTTCGAGGCGAAAGCTGATTTGCGAAAAAAGTTAGGAGATAGCAATTCGCCGCAAAAAGAAGGAGCGAGAAACAAACACATCCTCGCGCCAGCCCCGAATATGCCCTCGGGGATCGAATCGCGCAAACTATTGCTGCTCCTATCGACCCATAATAAATGAGCAGCATTGGCCAATCGGAAGAAAGGGAATCAAGAAAGGCATGCTTGTAGCCGACAAGATCCGCAAGATCTGCCGAGCGCGACGATACGGTATCGGCAAAGAGCAAGGCGACAGGCGCCAACGCTAAGATTAGGCCAATTAATGCCACCACACTCAATATGATCGCCCGGGCAAATCGTTTTAGGTTACTACAATTGCTCAAGAGGCTCACGGCCGCATAAGAGAGAAAAGGATACGCTGGAAGCAGGTAGACACTGCGTTTGCTTGAAGGCACCGAGTAAAATCCAATTATCACCGCCGAAGCGATGAAGAACAGCTGCTGCAGCGCTCCCATACTTCGCCATCTTTCAAGACATTGACTCTTTACTTCGGAGTAGCGCCAGGGAAGTTTTTTCACGCAAAAAAGAAGCAGAATGGTCCAAGGGAGAAACCCAGTACACAGCGTGCCGTAAAGATAGAAGATATTCGCGCGATGCGGATCGTCCTCCATGGTACCTAAGAATCGAGCGACGTTTTCGCTCCATACTTTATCGAGAAAGGGTTGGCCACCGACTTGGTACGCGGCGACATACCAGGTACATGACGCAATAAAAGGTATGAGGAAGACAGGGAATAGCTTCACAAGGATTTTATTGAACGGAGTCTTCTGGCTGAGTAGGAAGAGCCCGATAGTCGCTCCCGGAAGGACCAATGCGATTGGCCCTTTGGTGAGCGTTGCTGCGAAAAGAAGTAACATCGCGCCAACAGGCATTCCTGTCAGTTCGCGCTCCCACCAGCGGTACATCAAGAGAATAGCTCCTACAAGTGCCACGCTTAGAATCATGTCCACTCGGCACGCGCCCGCCGCGCGCGCCCACTCAACCGAGGTCATGAGCAACACCACGGTAAAAAATGCAGTCTGCGGTAGCACTCGCTTTCTCAAGAATAGGAAGAACCCCAGTGCAAAAACTATCGCCGCAAGCGCCGTGGGTAGTCGCGAGGTTAATGGTGTTACTTTGTCTCGAGTAAGGGAGAAGAGCGCGATCAGCCAATGCATTGTCGGGGGCTTTGATGGCACTGCATCGGAATAGCCCTTGGGGAGTATTGGCGAGTCACCGCGGAGGATTGACTGCGCGACAAGCGCTTCACGGGGCTCACCTCGACTATAGAACTCTTTCGCCCCAAGGCCTGGGATGGTCAGCATCACCGCCAGAAAAAAAATAACAAAGGTCGCTGAATGACGCATGATCAAATACCGTCTATACTCGTTTAACTCCTTCGGGCTTATAGCATGGTATGAACTTGTCGAGAACGCTGCTTTCCATAATTATCCCCGCGCGAAACGAAGCGCTGTTTCTCCCCTCCTGTCTTGAGGCGATTCGCGCCTCTTTTGAACAGCTCAATAAAAATGATTCACTGATTGACCTCGAAATAGTGGTTGTAATAAACCGTTGCACTGATACGACTGAGAAAATCGCACGACTGGCGGGATGCCGCATTGTTTATGACGACACAAAAAATTTATCGCATATTCGAAATAGCGGAGTAAAGGCGAGCAGCGGCAAATTCATTATTACTATCGACGCTGATAGCCGAATGGGGCTGGGCATGCTTCCCGCGGTAACCGAAGCACTTCAATCGCCTAAAATTGTCGGAGGTGGCGTTATCATGCTTCCTGAGAGATGGTCAGTCGGCATATTCATCACTTTCTTGATGCTTGTCCCGCTTGCGCTTCGCCACTGGATCTCCGGGGGATTATTCTTTTTTCACCGGGACGACTTTTATGAGATCGGTGGCTTTGACGAGGAGCTTCATTCCGCCGAGGACGTCGATTTTGCGATTAGACTTCAAAAGCACGGCAGGCAAAGCGGACGGCGATTCCACACCATTCTTAAATCGCTGATTATTACCTCCTGCCGCAAATTCGACGGCCTTGGCGACTGGTATTTTGTGCTGCATCCATTAGAAATGATCACCCTATTAAAGGGCAGAAACAGAGAACTCGCTGACAAAATCTGGTATGACTTTAAGCGCTGATTGATTCTCATTTGGAATTTATTGCATACGTTTGTTTCGTTTTACATATCAATTCTCCTGGGTCATTCTTCTTCTCGTAGCGCTGCTCCTTAAAAATTTGCTCTGTGTAGAAATGCTTCTGGGACTGCATCGAGGATTCTGAACTCTCGATGCTGGCAGCCCAGAAGAAAAGGTTTTCTTCGAGGTTTCCAGTTTCTCACACTCAATCCATTCAACCCATTACTTCATATGACTCTTAATATCCATTTCGGCGAGATTGCGGCAGTCAACTTCATACTAGCAATTGTACTATGGGTGCTATATCTCCTCGGCAAAGATTCAGCTGGGCCTTGTAGACTCGAAGGGCTCTTTTGGCTCTCGGCAGTAGGCATGGCGATTGTCGGGCTTTTCGCAGTTGCGTTTCAGCTCTGGATTCCAAGCTTTAGCTGGGCGCTTGCGCTACTTGCCGCGGGAAGCGTCGCATCATTGCTGCCACTGCTTCCGCTTGCGCCCGTCGCCGGGGCGGTGATCGTAGCGTATCCAGTGCTTTACGGTATTGTCCATCTCGTTGGGCAGCACGTAACGTTTCATTAAAAGACTCAACAATCCATAAAGTACGTCTGTTATCACTCTCTTGGTGAGTGCTCCACTTATTGGATTGGTAAGGATGCTGTTCGACTAGTACCTCGTCCAGAAAATTTTTCCCATTCTGAACGAGGTACTAGCCCCGCCATGGATGGCGGGGCATTCGCCAAAGCGTCGCACAGGCGAATGGAGCGACACGAAGGCAAAGCTTTGGGTTGCTCTCGCGCACGCTCTGTTTTTTACATGGTTTGCACAACGGCTGCCAGCAAACTATTCCTACTTCGCACGTTAGATTTTTTACTATAGGCTTGTCTTATGTTTGATCAACTGGAAGCACTTATCGCTCTTGCTGAACAGGGCACGATGCGCCGCGCTGCGCTCTCGCTGCACATCTCCCAGTCGGCGGTCAGCAAACGTATCCAAGGACTAGAGTATGCATTAAAGAACAAACTTATCGAGCCACAAGGTCGGAAGGTTATACTTACTCCCTTTGCGCTGCGCTATCTGGCAAGAGCACGACCGCTTATCTCCGAACTAAAGGAGATTGCGAGGGAAAAAGCGGCTGATGAAAACGGGCTTATCTCTATTGATGTTTCTGTGTCGGTGCTTATCTCCTGGGGCGCAGCGGCATTGGCTGAAGCTAAGAAGAAGCTTCCGGGGCTTACCCTTGTCGTGAACGCACACCACGCTTCAGTGGCTGTTGAGCGAGTACGCTCTGGTGATAGCTTGCTTGCGCTGGTTCAAGGCGAGAGTACAAATGCCCGAGATCTTGTGGCCAAACCGCTTTTCAAGCAGGAACTTGCGATTGTCCCCTCGGGACTTAAGCGGTTTACATTCCCTCACAGCGGCGATCTCCCCTTAATTATGATCGAAGCCCATACCGAAGCCTGGCAGTACATTAAGCGTGGAATCAGCCAGGGTCAAAAAGAGTGGGGCATAAAAATGATCGCCGAACGCACGCTGCAGAGCTTTTCGGCTATTACTCAGATGGCTCGCGCAGGGTTTGGCCATGGGCTTGTGCCACGAGACGTGGCGCTGACACTCGGCATATCACCTAAAAAGCTCGTGGAGATTCCCGAACCAAGACTCTGCATTCCGGTAAGCCTTATTGGTAGACGGTCAACTCTTTCCAGGCCACTTGTGCAAAAGCTCTTCGATGTACTTGCCAAACAGGCACGTGGCTAAACTTTGATTGATAGCCTACGCCCCTATGAGGAGAAATTGGTTTCGTCGAACAGCCCTGAGTATTGCCTTCCTCTTAAGTATTGGGATCATGGTGCTCGTTGTCCTCAAAAACGAAGTAGTCTCAGCGGCAGCGAAGTTTTCGGCAAAGCAGTTCTACTCACTCGATCTTGATCTCGAGGGCCTCTCGATACAATGGCCAAAGGTTCGTGCGCAAAACATCACTCTCTCGCACGAACAGGGAGAAAGGTTAGGAGCGGCGAAAGACGCGCTGCTGACATTTGAGCTACGCGGTTTTGGAATGCCACAACTCAAAGAGATCCGCGTAAAGTCTCTCAATTCGGAATTGCGCCTTGGCTCCGCAGAAGGGCATTCACCGACAAGCTTTTCTCTTCCTCTTCATAATATCGGAATAGAGTCGCTCTCGCTAAGTCTCGTTGGCCCGCAACTCTCGGCAAAAACGGAGATAGCAGTCGATGTCAATCAATCGAAGGAAGGAGTACAGGCTCGAGTAAACGGTTCAATATCAGCATTCAGATTTAATGATCTGAATCTGACTTCCGCGCGCGAAATACAGCTCGCTGGCCCCTGTAGTCAACGCGACGCTTCTACGGAGTGCAAATTTTTGACGAAGGCTCACGTCGAGGACTTATCGTGGGGGCTATTTGAGGCAACGGCGTTGGATCTTGACGGTACTCTTCAGGTAGCCAGCTCTCCGAACAGTGGCTACCAAGTCGCGTTATCAAACTTCAACGTAAGATCTCCGCTCATTACACTTGGAATTCCAATCAGTGAAGCGACTGCCATAGGTTCATTCAGCAGTGACACCAATATAGTGCAGGTAAAAAAACTGCAGGGTTCGGTTTGGAATGGAACTCTGAAAAGCAAGCCTTTTGCTGTAAGACTTCCATTTGAAAATTGTGTGACGCTGCCGCTCACGCTCGAGAGCGTCAATGTAAAAGAGCTACTTAACCTCTATGCGCCTAAGAATCTGAGCGCGACAGGGATACTATCCGCTACCCTGCCTCTCGAGGTATGTCCAAATGGAGTCTCAATAAAAGACGGCGATATACATGCGTCAGAGGATGGCGGAACAATTCGTTACCTCGGCGATGCGCTACCTCTCACTGAAAACGATGCACGTCTTTCGCTGGTGCATGGCGTATTGCAAGAGTTTCATTATTCAAGTCTACACTCAAATGTGCAGCTTTCGCGGAATGGCGACCTTACCTTAGATCTTCGTCTTGAAGGAAATAGCCCACGCCTGAATAAACCCGTGCCTATTGTCGTCAATCTAAAAATCGAGGAGAATATTCCAGCACTCATACAGAGTTTAAGAGTAGCGCAGACCATCACCGAAAATGTTACTAGGGGTAAGGAGATTCAATGAGAGAAAAGGCACTTCTGGGTTTAGTAGTTTCTCAGGCTATACTCCTTAGCTCTTGCTCGCCGCGCGTCGCCGTTGAAGTTCCCGATAAACCAATTACGATAAATTTGAATGTAAAGATTGATCATGAAGTAAAAGTAAAAATCGAGAAAGACCTTGATAAAGTTCTTTCCGAGGAAAGCGAACTTTTTTAGCCGATTTGGTGAAATTATATGGAAAGAAAACTTTTGGTCACGCTTGTTACCTTTGCTCTTAGCTTCTCAGCGCACTCATCAGCAGCTCTTTCGCTGGACGAAGCAAAACAGCGTGGATTTGTCGGTGAGACTCCCTCGGGGTATCTTGATATTGTCTCAAGGGACCCAAAGGGCGAGGCTGAAACGCTCAAAGAGGAGATCAATCGAAAGAGAAGAAAGCAGTACGAACAGATTGCCAAACAAAATGGCACGCCAATTTCAGCCGTTGAAGCGCTCGCTGGCGAGAAAGCAATTAGTAATACCGCTCCGGGGAACTTCATAAAGCTGCCATCGGGGAGCTGGGGCAAAAAATAGTTACGTACAGCTGTTAGCCTGGACATTTCATAGTTTTCTGCTGCGCAGGTGTAACCTGTCAGAAGTCCAGGCTAGGAGCCTGCGCCACGAATAATTCAAGCTACGACAGGTAGTAGAGGCGAGGGCTTCGGCTCCTACGGATTGTCTGCGCCACTGATTCGTGGCGCAGACTCCTAGCGCCACTTCGCCCAAATAGAGCCGGCGTATACGGCTGCAAACTGCAGAAGCATTACCACGACCAGTAAAAGCTGATGGTCGAAGAGTGATGGAAACAGATCCGCCCCAAGTAGTCCCGTGGTTGCGGGAACAAGGACCAATGGGAACACTAGAGCAAAAAACGGAATCTGCCAGCGCCCAGCGCAAAACCCCGCGAGTAGAAAACAGAGGAAATTTATCAGTAAGTGATAACGCAGGAAATTAACTCCATAGAGGGCGGACTTTACGCGAGTCAATATCACAATCGTGCGCGGGGCTGCCGCGGGGCGACTCCAGAACGAATCGATAGTGAGATCCATTACCGTGGCGGCGACTGTCGATGATATCTCCGCGACTGTTGGGGCTTGCTTGCCTTGGCGTAGTTTTTGGCCACCTTCCACAAGAGCCAATACCGCGGCGGTATACGCGAGAATTACAAAGAAGTAGAGCAGAATTAGAATCAGGCCGACCCGGGCAAGCACCGTGATCGCAGACATTCTTTCGTCATCGCTTCGGTAATATCCAGCTTCTTGCATTTTTAGATAGAGCAACCATAGATCGTCCTCAACGCTCGATCAATCATAAGTTCCACAGCGCGGCAAGCCGCGACCAAAATACCGATAAGTTTCCGTTCCGGCACGCGCGGGAAGGGGCGCGTGCCTGCACTGGGCCGCGCTGTGCCTCCAGTGTCGTCCCTCCGCGGGGTTTCGGCTCCGCTGAAACGGTGACACTATCCGTCTGAAAAATCTTCTTAAAATTAGAAGTTTCTGACGGATAGTGTCACAATGCGAAGAATGTAGTGACTATAGATCCAGCTTAAAAGCTCTTGAGGGCCGGCCAAAGTCATAGCCCTTTTTCCACTGATCCGGTAATGTCTCTCGCGACACTTCTTTAAAACCAAGCGACTCGAAAAACTCAGCCATCTGCTGCTGCGTCGTCAGCGAAAACACATAACAAAGCTTATCTTTACGCGCCCGAGCAATAAGCTCAAGGGTCAGAAGCCGTGCCCGCCCACGTCGTTGATAGCGCGGCAAGGTACAGATCTTTCCAATCTCTCCGGCCTCGCCATAATGCGAAAGCTTCGCCGAAGCCAGCACCTGTCCATTGACGGTAAAGACATAATAATTATCAAGAGAATCATAGATCTCGCGCTCGCTCACGGGAAGCATCTGTCCTGTCTTGATGTAAGGCTTGAGCAGCAACGAGATTTCGGCGACATCCGAGGGAATTGCCTTGCGAATAATATTTGGAAAATCTGAAGTAACGAGCGTACCCGCTCCACGATGAGTAAAGATCTCGCGGAACAGCACACCAGTTCTCGCCTCCAAAAGAATTAGATCTACGCCAATCTTTTTCTGTTGACCGATCAAATACTCCAACAGATCTTTGTCCAAATTCACTTTATGTGAGGAGGTGATGATCGATTCAAGCTCGCTCTGAGTAGGATGCGAAAGAAGCTGTCCGTCAAGCTCAATACCACGATGCTTCCCGGCAAAGAATATTTTTCGCGCATTTAAAACATCAGCAGCCGCAAAAGCAAAATCATGTAACAAGCGAGCCTTCGGCGAGCCAACGTCCCTAAAAAGTAGCACCGGTATCGCGCCAGAAAGGAAGACGCCATTCAATTTCCGCTTCTGCAGCTGCGAAGCATCCTCCAATATAAAGGGCTCAAAAGAGTGTCCGCGCTCGCTAAGCCTACCGAGGCGTTGTACAAGCTCTTCGCTATAGTTCATAACCAATGCAGTCTTGATTCGCGACGTCTGCAGTACTCTCAAATCTGGGAGCAATTCACCCAAAAGCAGAGAATCAGGCACGGCAATGCAAAATATTGCGTTCCGGAACCGGTACGAGTAGTGGAAGAGCTCGGTTGCATTGAGCATCTGCTCTTCGACATGATATTCAATATTACTGTCATTCATCGGTCGAGAAGGGTAAGAGTGATACCACATGACGCCCCGTGATGTCTAACAAAGCGGCACTATGGTAAAGCCCTCTTTATTGAGATTCTGTTATGTATTAGCTGTGGTCTTTCGTGAAGTGGCGTGCCGGTACTTTGTTACGATCCAAAAATAGCCCTTCGTAAATCATCAGGACGCCTTTCAAGAGGATCGATACGCGGCATCGAAGGCGGAGCCTCCTGCGTAGGGCTCTTTATCTGAACGGGAGCAGTCTTACCAGCGCCATCTAGTTGCGCTCTACGGATTCCTGGGACACGAAAAGGAAGCACGACTACACCGGGAATAAAAGGCGCGATAGCGCCAAATTCAAAAAGTTTTGCGCGCGCATATCGAGCCGGATCAGCACCACCCTTGCCAGTAGCGCTATCAAGATATTTTGTTGGGACAAGCGGGTCATCAGGCGCCATTTCCGTCAAGACCTTTACGAGAACTTCAACTGCAGAACCATGTTGATTTCGACACTGCCAAAGCTCCGGACATTGGCATGAGAGCTCCGCCTCGATGGCCACGCTCGTCGGGTACGCCGGAGTCACGATCGCATCTGTCGGGCGGGCAACGAGTGCGGGAGTGCAGATACCAAGACGCTTTGCAACCTGAATTCCCAGTTCTGTGATCCGGTAGTTCGGCCCTTCTTTGGAAAATAGCCCAACCATACGAAGCGCATCCACACAGAGCCGCGCATTAAAGTTTCCGCAGTACTGCTCTATTTGGGTGCGCGAAATATGAGCTTCAAGAGACTCGGCAAAATGCTTCGTGAGGATTGTTTGGAAATAGGAATGATAGCGCTCTCCTTCGCGTAGATTAAGAAGTGCAAAACGAATCGGATCTACTCGAAACGGCGCACAGGCAAGGCGATGCAACCCATGATCTTTATAAAGCTTCCACAGCGCGAGCGATGCCTCAGTTATCTCGAAATTATCGGAACTTCCGGCGCGCACAAGCTTTGCTGCTTGAAGATACTCAAGCACTCGTTCCGCAGCACGCACAGGACGACCAAAGATAATCTCTTCACGAACGATCCCCTCTATAGAGAAGAGCCTCTGTCTGCAAGGTTCATATATACTCTGCATCATTCGACACCAATCACCCTCGATGCACTCTCCCATTTCGAACACGGAGACCAACGAGCGCACTTCGTCGGAAGAGAGCCTTCGCTTTATGGCCCAATCTTGCCCCGATACGGGCTCATTGAGATCAGCAAGAAGTTTTCGGATTACCATTAGTGGCTTTGATGCCTGAGCCGCCGCCATTGAAGACTCTTTGAGCGCCTCGACTTTGGCCGCCGCTGACTCAAAACTATGCACTACTAAGTCGACGATAGCCGAACGCGAATTTCGATTAACTCGATCGAGAGCGCCCCGAATCTGCTGCGCTTTCTCTCCCGGCAGGCCTTCGGAACTCACCCCAGGAGCGAAGAGCGCAGTAAGCAGCATCTCGGTCGCAACCACTTCAGTGAGTGCCGAATCAATTTCACTACTAAAGCCAGCGCTTGACCTTAATCTCTTTGCGACGGAAGAAAAAGATGCCTGCGCAAGATGAATCGCTCCTGCTTTAAGATCTTCGACTCTGACCACCGCGACATCAGTACTGAGTGCCATACTAAGGCTTGTAACATGCTCCCACTCTACACACTAGAATTATTACTCTAGCGAAAAATCACCGAGCCGACCTTTTCTCGATTGATCGCCCGAGAAATTACCTCGGGCTCTGTCGCGGAGGCAATGACGACACGTTCGACACCACCTTCGAGTGCCGCTTTCGCAAAACTTAGCTTAGGGATCATTCCACCTTTGATATCTGGGCTGGATTGCAATCTTTCAAGCGCCTCAAGGGAAAGCTCGCTCTGCACCTTGCCGTCTATAAGTATTCCCGGGACATCGGTTAAGTAAATTAAAAGTTTGCTGCAAAGCATTAGCGCCATCGCCGACGCTGCCTCATCCGCATTGATATTAAGAGCAATTTCCTGGGCTCCAGAGGCTATTGGCGATACAACCGGGATGCAGCCCTCGTCAAGAAGAGTGCGGATAAGCGTGCTGTCGACACCTTCTATTTTCCCGACATAGCCGTATTCAGCACGCTGACTTGCCTTAAAGATTCCGGCTGCTCGCCCGTTCAAGCCGAGCGCAGAAGCGCCGGCACTTCGTAGCGCCACGGCGATGTCGGCGCAAACCTTACCCGAAAGCACCATCTCAGTTATTTCAATGGTCGCACTATCAGTAACTCGTAGACCATCCTTGAAGATTGGCACAATTGCCGCTTTCTCAAGGTGTCGATTTATCGACTTCCCCCCGCCATGCACCAAAACAAACTTCGCGCCTTGGCGCGCCGCGGATGCAATATTCCGGCAAATCGCCTGAGCCGCCGCGGAATCCTCGAGGATAGAGCCTCCATATTTGATAGTTATCGGAGCTGATGAAAGTTGTATCTTTGTCATTTGAATCAAGTGTACGAGCAACTGCCGTATGGTTCAAGCTGGACAGAGGGCACCTCAATTCTGAGAGTGCGGCGGCAAGTCCGCAAGCACCCTCTTCGCGGCCTCTCGGGCCCGTGCAATCCTACTCGTAAAGATCTTGGGCTCACAAAGCTCCCGATTGAAGGTAGTAACACAACGTATTCCATGCTCCGCGCCGGCAACTACGACACCGGGCTGTCCCTTATACGCTTCGGCGAGTCCTCGATCCGCAAAGATAATGCAGCCGTCATGTACACTTTGAATCCTCGACTGCACTGTGTGTCCAACCACGATGCCACTGACACCGAGGCTGTCTAAAAGCTGTTGCGCCTTTTCTTCATCAGATCGTACTGAGTCATCCCAATTTCTAATCCATAGTGGCGACTCTGCGCTTTCGAGAAAGTCATATACCGGATCGTGAGACGACTTCTCGTCAAGCGCTTTGAAGAGAAGCTCCTCCGCTTTCGCTAAAGCCCAAAGTCCTGAGTACGTCGCTTTGTCGACTTTAAATCGCAAGGTCTGGCATCCCCGCGCATCAGTGGGAATTCCCGCGTGCACATACAAAAGTCCCAATTCACTTAGATAACTTAGCACCATATTTCCACGCATCCACTGCGCGGCTTCGTTAAGCGTGTCATTGGACTGGACCTGTTTCATAATCCTTTGCAAAGTTTCAGAATCGTGACAAAGAACCGAGCGTACCCACACTGCTGGGGTCACTCCCAGCTGACCCGCCTCATTGCGCGCAAGCCGCATCCAGTGCGTGAGCCCCACTTCTTCCTCGTTGAGCACGCTTAGTCCACCATTACCAAGCCACACCTTTAGATCTTCAAACGATCCGTTTACCGCACGGAGGAAGAAAAGGTCGTGGTTTCCAAGAAGCACGTGCAAAGAGAACTGAGCCTGCGCGAGCCGAAGCTCCCGTATCACTGCCATACTATGCGGGTCACGGTCGACAAGATCGCCAGTACAGATTACATTCTCAATTTTTTGCTGGCGAAGATATGTCAGCTCCCGGCGAAGTCCCTGCACATTTCCGTGAACGTCGGCGATTGACGCTGAAATGGATGGATAAGAATCCCGATGCTGGATAAATCGTTCAAGCGAAGCGCGCATCCTTGGAATTCCCAACTGCCGAGTAGCGAGATTTGGCAAGCGCTGGTGAGAAAGCGACTCCAGCGCGGAACTCATCGAAGTAGGAGAGACCTTACTCCAGGCGAAATTTGTCGGTGTCGAACTCATACAACGCTTCCTTCTCTCTAACTCTTATTGCGGACATCCTCGCTATAACGGTAGGTCAAGAGTTGTGGCTAACAAACAACAAAATTTCGTGTATAAAGCGTTTCTGCCTAAGGCTATCTACCCGCGGTAAGACTGCCATTCAGGTTCATTTTGAAAGACCCAACGATAATAATCTTTGTACTGCAGCATCGAAGCCGCTTCTTCATCGACTAAGACCGTGCAGCGCGGATGAAGCTGGAGCGCCGTAGCCGATACTACCGAAGTAATCGGCCCCTCCACCGCCCGCGCTAGGATCTCGGCTTTTCCCTTTCCAGTCACAAGCATTAGACAACGCTTACTCTCCAAGATAGTGCCAACTCCCATCGTGATCGCCCGTGAAGGCACCTTATCGGCTCCTCCAAAGAACGCACTATTTTGGTTTCTTGTTTCTGGCGAAAGTGACTTGGTTCTTGTGCGCGACGCAAGTGATGATAGTGGCTCATTAAAACCGACATGGCCTACCTGGCCGAGGCCCAGAAGCTGTAAATCAATTCCGCCTTTGGCGCAAATTAGCTGCTCGTATTTCAGGCATTCCGCGTCGAGGTCTTGAGCACAGCCATCAGGCAAAAAGGAGTTTTCCGCTCTGCAATCAAGCTTATCGAAAAGCTTTTCGCGCATAAAAGTCCTATACGATTGCGGATGGTTCGCGGGAATACCGATATATTCATCGAGATTGAAAGTCGTGACCGAGGCAAAACTTATTTTTCTTTTTTTGGCATTACTGGCGAGAAAGCTATAAACCGCCTCCATCGTCCTTCCTGTCGCAAGCCCCAAGACAATACTTGGATTAGCCTTAACCGCTTCGAGAAGTAACTCGCCTGCAAGCACTGCGACCTCTTCCGCGCTTGATCGGATGATTACTTCCATATAGATCTTATGCCTTCAGATGCGCATCGTCGGGTCTTCTTTGTCACTTTATCAACCACGTCTTATCTATACTCGGCCAGGACGGAAAGTCCAAGTCCCTGGGTCGGAACGCTTATTTCCCCCCCTTCCGGCATGGCAATGGGCTCTTTTAGCACAAGTTTTGCACTGGGCTCGATCTCGGCACTAGCATTTACAAGTGCCGAACGAAAATCTGGGAAGACTCGTGCAAGACTACTATCAAGCACCACCGAGCATTCAGTACCAGGCCGGGCGAGCGCGAGCGCTCCTGCGACAAGCAGAGAAGCGAGCGCCCCCGCTCGCTTCAAAGTTTCCCCACACACTTCAATTAGTTCGCACGGCGTTTCCCTGTCCGCCAAAAGGGCGGCGACGGAATGCATTGATGCCAAGGACCCCTTTTTCTCGAAATAGCGGGCAACCCTATCTGATTTTGAGCCAAGCTTACGCCCCCGTGCTTCAATAATCCTGGGTAAGAAGGCCCCGCCCACGATCTGCTCAAGAACGCAGGCGACATCGCCAAAAAATTCTCGCTCATCTTGAAGCAAATACCGAGGCGCTACCTTAAAAAGTCCCCCAAGCTCGGTGTTCACAATCTCTCCTTCGGCGTTGATAGCCGCGGCATTCGCGCCTGTTGCAGCAACAATTGCCCCCGCTGACTTAGGTTCAGCGTTTAAGGTTGCGACGGTATCATTGGCCACGACAAATACCGCGAGTTTCATTCCATTATCAGTGAAGGCACGGCAGAAAAACTCCCCGAACTCCAAATCGTCGCTGATATTCTCGGAAAACCATTCGCCCTTCAAATAGCTTCCCGAGGCAACACCTGAAATCTTTCCGGTCACTCCCGTAAGCGAACCTTCAGAAATCCGGCGCGCACGGAACTGATTTGACCAGATTAGGCCAAGCCCATCAACAGCATCGGGGATTCTTGGAACCGCGCATTGCGCTAAGGTCCTTGCAAATCGGCGAAGCGGTAGTTCGGAGCTTTGCTGTGCCGACACTAAGGTCAGATTACTCTCATCAAGCACAAGCTTGAATTTTCTGTTGGCTACTGACCCCATTTGCAACGCCACCCGAGTGTGCGTGCCTCCGATATCAATAAGAAGAATTCTTTTGGAATGGTCTCGCGAATCATCGTACGGCCTAATACACGACGGCTCATAGCCGCTGGCGTTGCCCTGGCCACGGACCCACGAGCGCACCTCTTCAGCCATATTTGTCAACTGCATGTGGAATTCATCTGTCATAACAGGTTTTTCATCATCGGACTTTCCCGGCTAACCTCGAATGTGTTCAAGCACCATTGTTGCAAATGAAAGTGCGAAAAAGAATCCTGAGAGATCGGTAATAGTAGTCAAGAGCGGGCCTGATGCAAGTGCCGGATCTACACGACATGCTTTCAATAAGAGTGGTATCGACGCCCCTACTACAACTGCTATTAACGTGCTTATTGACAGCGCGCCGCCCACAACCAGGCCCAGGTAAGGATTGCCCTGCCACAAATATGCTATGACTCCAATTACGATTCCAAGCGCAATGCCGTTTAATATACCTATCTTAATCTCCTGAAAGAGGACTTTAAGCAGGTCTCGTGGCCGCACCAAACCGAGCGTCAGCTCGCGAAGCGTCACTGCGACAGCTTGATTTCCAGAGCAACCGCACATATCCGAGATAATCGGCAAAAATATCGCCAGAGCGATTACCTGGCGCAGAGTGTCTTGATACATCGCGATAACGCTTGCTGATATCAGATTAAGACCAATATTAAGCAAAAGCCACGCCATTCTCCTCCGCGAACGGGTGAGAACTGGCATGGAACGGATCTCCTCTTCAAGTAATCCCTGGCGGTGTAAGAGCGCTTCGTCTGATCGTTCTACCACCGCCGCATCGACTGAGCGCCTGAGCACTACACCAAGAAGAGTTTGAGCGTTATCGACAACTGGGACACCAAGAAACTTATGATCCTCGAAAAAGCGAATCAGGTCATTAAGCGGTGACTCAGCGTGAACGGTAATCGGATCACGAATCATTACTGCCGATATCGGGAGATTCGCCGGTCGAAGTAGTAATTCACGAAGCGGAAGCACGCCAATAAGCTTTCCCTCCTTCGAGACCGCATAAAGATATTGTATCTCATAATCGGAATACTCGCTTCCACGCACCTGCAGCTGTTGAATCGCCTCACCAAGCAGTGTTTCTGCTGAAAAGGCAAGATACTCTGTCTTCATCAGGCCGCCGGCCACGTCCGGTGCATACTCAATCAGTTCCCGCACTTCTTTCGCCTCGGAAGGCTCCATTGCTGCGAGAATCTCCTCAGCCTGCTCTACATTTTGCAGGAGATCGGCCTGCTCGTCGCTCTTCATCTCCTCGATGATGGTGGCGGCCGCATCTGGAGGAATGCTTTCAATTGCCTCAGTCGCCTGGGATTCTGGGATCTCTTCAAGAAGGTCGGCGGCGTGTTCAGCAGGAAGAAGTCGCAAGAGCTTTCCGCGTTCACTCGAATCGAGTGCAGATACTATCTGTCGGGCTTCAAGCTGCGGGAGCGATCGCAGAAAGCTATCAATTTCCGCGTGGTTTTCGGCTTCGAGAAGTCGGCACAGCTCTTGCTCGCTCGACAACGTATTTCGATCTCGGCGCATACTTATGGCTCTTCGGAGTAATTGCTCACAAGCTAAATTAGATCACAATTCACGCGCATTAGAAAAGGCATCCGTAATCATTTTCTCGGAGACAGCGCGGTAAATAGGAGTCAACTTTTCAGAGGCTTCCACGAACAGTAGTTAGCGCCTGAGTATGTTATTTTTGGCACTAACTGAACGCGGTATGAGTTACCATCCACGCATAGAGTGTAAGAAGATTGCGTCTTTTCAGACGACAAGGAGCCGGAACTCTGAGCTCTGGTTTGTAAACAATGTCAAACTTGAATCAGCTATTCTCGGCTTTGCGGCTAAGTACTGTGAGAGATACAGGGTTAAGCTCTATGCCCTGGCCATCGAGGGCAATCATGTGCAGTTTCCCGCTCACTTTCCTCAAGCAAACCGTGCGCACTTCATGCGAGATTTCAATTCCTCGGTCGCAAGGGCAGTACCGCGTTACCAGCCCAAGTATATCGCAGCTGGAGGAAGCTTCTGGGCAAGGCGCTACTCCGCCGAGTATCTACCAGGTCCCGATGATATCGAGGAACAGTTCTTCTACACTGTCCTTCAGCCGGTTTTAGACGGCTTAGTCGATGATATCTCTGAATTTTATGGTTATAACTGCTTTGAAGATGCTATCCGGGGCAGAGTACGAACGTATGCTGTAGTTAATTGGAAAGCCTACAACGATGCCAAACGGTGGAACGAGAACATCGACATTAAACATTTCATTGAATATCACGAGCTTCGATATGAAAGGCTCCCGCAGTACGCTCATTTATCGTGGAAAGAATATGAAGCGCTTATGAGAGCTAAGCTTCGGGAGCGCACCTCAGAAGCGTTAAGAGAGCGGAGAGCAAAACGGTCAGCTGGTGTCAAAGTGTTAAAAAACACCATTCCGGGTGCCAGACCTCGAAAAACTAAGCGCAGCGACCGCAACTCTCACCGACCTCGCATTCTTTCCAAAGACAATCAACGAAGAGCAGAAGGAAAATCTTGGTACTTCTCTATATACTTCGAGTATAAAGACGCCTCTAAACGTTACCGAGCGGGGGACCTCGATGCTATCTTCCCTGACGGAACCTATCGTCCACCCGCATTTACTGTCGCCTATCGGGGGAATATCTGCTAGAGCGCTCGAGATCCCTCTAAAACCAAGCTCCCGCTAAATCTTAGACCATTTCTTATTCTCAAAACCCTCGACCCGCGTACTATCGGCTTCGACTCACTCTACATTCGCCCACTTCCTTTCTTACGTCATCTCTCAACTCAATCTTATCTCTCACCCTCTCGCGCAGTCCCCTCTCGCGCAGTCTCCGAGAAAATGATTATGTTAGCAAAATGATGCTTAGCTCTTTCGGGCCATGAGCTCCAAGGACTAGGATTTTCTCGATATCCGCAGTTCGTGATGGTCCGGTAATGATACTTGCGTGCGACCAGTTCGAATGAAGTGGTAAACCACTTAACCAAGTCACAAGGGAAGGAATAATCTGCACAGCCTGACCAATTACAATATGATGCGCCGGCAATAGAGAGACACGCCTATCCAGTCCTGAAATAGCAATGCTTCCCGTGCGCGCGATAAATGCATCAGCCTCCGTAACTCCGACGTCAAACGCCGAAAGCGCTCGGTGAGAAAGCTGCGCCAGGGAGTTCTCATTGAGTATAGTCAAGCGATTTTGAAGCTCTGGGCAGCTACGCATGAGCGCACTCGCCAGCTGCCCTTGCACAAGAAATCCGTTTTTGTTCCCGATAAGTTCAAGAAGCGTCGTCCCCGCCTGCTCTGCGCTTGCCGCCGTTCGAACTTTAGCACGAAGTGCGCTTAGCCTTTCGATAAACACCGCAACAAGGTCATCACTCGGAGGGTAGTCCGCAAATATCTCCTCACTCGCCGGAATCTGCTGCTCAGGCAAACCTGAATTGATGTCCCCGCGAAGTCTCGAAAGTATTGTTTCTCGACTATCCATTGCGCCGTTCCTTAAAATATTGCCGAAAACTCTTTGCGGCGAACTTCGGAGTGTGCCCTACCTTTGCCGAAATGTTTGCAAGGAGCATCAGAAGAGGACGAACGACACGAAGCCGCGACTCGCAATTCGCGAATAGCGACCAAAAGTTGAACAGTACCGACCATATAAAACCGATTCGATTGCGAAAGCGATTCTTTAGAATCAAATGATGCAACGGAATATTCACCGGACACACGTCGGCACAAGCCCCGCAAAGCGTAGAAGCTTGTGCAAGATGGCCAGCTTGCTCCTCACCAAAAAGGAAGGGGTTGATCGCTGCTCCGATGGGTCCAGGATAAGCTGAATTGTAGCTATGACCTCCAATACTCTTGTATACAGGACAGGCATTCAGACACGCTCCACAGCGAATACAGCGCAAGGCTTCACGAAATTCGGGATCGCGAAAAAGCTGGCTTCTCCCGTTATCGAGAAGAATGACATACATCGACTCCGGACCCGAAGTTTCACCCTCGCGACGTGGCCCACGCAACAGAGTATTGTAAGTTGTAAGCCGTTGACCGGTACCGCTTGTTGCAAGGAGCGGCAAGAAGAGCTCCAACTCGTGCATTGAAGGAAGCACTTTTTCAATACCCGCGAGCACAATATGCACTTTCGGTGTGGCACAACAAAACTGAGCATTGCCTTCGTTTTCAAGAATATGGACCGCCCCTTCCTTGGCCAAAAGAAAATTCGCGCCTGTGATCCCACAATCAGCCTCTAGAAAAATATCTCGCAAATGATTTCGCGCCGCTGCAACCAGTCCTTCCACATCTTCGGTGAGTGGAATCCCCAATGTCTTATGAAATAGCTCCGCAATCTCCGCCTTTGATTTGTGCATCGCTGGCGTAACGATATGATACGGCCTTTCGCCGGCGAGCTGTACAATCAGCTCACCAAGGTCACTTTCCCATACTTCGAGGCCCATTGACTCGAGATGTTTATTAAGCTCGATCTCCTCGCACACCATGGATTTTGATTTGACCACACGCTTCAAAGAGTGCAGCTGTGTGATCTCTTCAATATGCTTCCTGGCTTCTTCAGCATTCTTGGCCCAAAGCACTACAGCACCACGTCCAAGCATGGCTCTCTCAAACTGCTCCAATAAATTCGCAAGTCGCGAAAGCACGAAATCTTTCACCGATGCGGCCAGCACTCGCGCCTGTTGCCAATCGCGAAACTGAGTACCTTTCATATTAGAGACTTGGGAATCGTAGTTGCCAATGACCTTGAGCAGCTTGGCGCGGTGAGTCTGGTCGCGCGCCCGCTTAGTCGCTTCCCTCTTGAAGAGGTAATACTGCATCATAGAACAAGCCCCATTGCCTGCGCCGCGAACTCCGCAAGGTGTAACACTTTCATGTTCTTGTTCGAGCGTGAGACTTCGCCTCGAAGCTGCATGATGCAGCCAGGATCATTAGATACAAGCACTTCGATGCCTTGCGCCTCCGCAGCTTCAATGCGCGACTGCGAAATATTTTGCGCTACTTCATGGAACCGTGAACAAAAAAGTCCACCGAACCCGCAACACACAGGCGTAAGCTCGCGTTCCTCAAACCCCTCAAGCAGCGGAAAAATCTGTTTGAGTGTAAGCTGCACTCGAAGTTCCCGAACGGTGTGGCACGATGCATGGTAACCAATTTTTCCGGGAAAAGTGCCTCGAATCTTGGAACCAAGACCATGGGCGATGATGAATTCAGAGAGCTCAAATACCTTAAAGCGGAGTGGATCCTGAATGATTTGTGGGTACCAAACTCGAACCATTGCTGCGCAGGATCCCGAAGGGCACACGACACTAGTATCTTGGCGATGACTCTCACAAAAGCTCCTGGCCACTGTGCGAGCAGGCTCGGCATATCCCGAGTTGAAAGCCGGCTGTCCACAACAGGTCGCTCCATCGCGCACTGTCACCTCAAAACCAAGCACCTCGAAAAGCGCGACCAACGCTTTGGCCATCTCAGGATAGACCTGGTCGATTAGGCATGGCGGAAAGATGGTTATCGGAACTTTAGCTGGTTCCTCCTGTTTCTCGATTATCTGCGGCTGCTCTTGCACGTACTGCCTCCCCATTTAGAATACTCACAAGCAAGTACGGAAGGGAAAGGGTTAGTTCTAGCCCGCGAAGCTCACCTTGGTTAGTCGTGATTTAAGGCGCAAGACGCGCTGAATTACGAATTGATCGCTTCGACCGAGAATCGCCCAAAGGACAAAATTCGGGAAGGCTACGCAAATCTTCCGCGGTAAACCGAGTTTTAGAGATCTCGTTCGGCATCCAAGCGAAATGTGTTTCCATCGCTTTGGTAACTTCAACATATCCGTGGCGTAACCTATTGACCTCACTAAATGGAAGATTCACGTTAACAAAGAAGAATTCCTGATTCTCAATCATGCCGGGAAAGTTCTTTGAAACCGATACGATATTCGGTTTATGGCTGGTGGTCTGCATTTCGACAATTTTTTCAACTCCAAGCTCCTCACTAAGTCCGCGCCTTGCCGCTTGGCCCTGTATTTCCCCCGGTTTCATCTTCTCGCCCGGTAAACCACCCATCGAGTAACGCACACGGGTCCGACCGTCCTCGAAGAAAACCTGCTGCGTTTCGACAATCTTCCACGCCTGGTGATTAATATCTTTGGCGATTACTCTAAAGAGGATCACTCGCGAATGCAGAAATATTTCATTTCCCTGAATCTGCATCTGGATCTCGCCACTCGCCAACTCGCTTAAAAATTTGGTGAAGCTCTTTGCGTCATCTTTGCCCCATGCATCAAGCTGCACACCACAACATTTAAGGGTAAGCTCGATTCTTTGCCGATACAGTGTTGGCTTCGCACATTCGGCTGCACTAGGAAGAAAGGCTTCCGCGCCAGGAATACGAACAAGTCGCGGATCGCAGACCTCATCCAAAGTAAAAAGATTTCTATCACTAGGGGAGAAAGAAGAGAAAGAAGCACCCTTAAGGATTTGTCGACGACCATCCCTTTTTGGCACACCGTCGACGCCACTACTTCGGGCGTCTAAGCGAGTAGTAACTAACAACTCATCGCTCATCACGACCAAAGTAAGTGACTATTAAGTTTAAGTCAATTTAACTTTTGATTAGAATTATATTTTTTATGCTAAACTGGTTGAAAGTTGTGCTTGACTCAGTATTGCTTTTGCTTTACCTTAGATTAAATGAGCGTATATTCGCTGTCTTTTCTTGTCTCCTTTGTATCTTCCTGGTGGGCGTAAGCCCAAAATCTTGAAGTCCGCTCCGGACATTTTACTTATTTTCTTAGACTATTTTACTTTCGACTGCGCATTTACTTCGACTGCGGATCGTTAGCATCCTAAGCGATTATAGCTCCTGCAATTATGAATCAAAAAATCACCCTCGAGACACATACTCATAGAATGCTCTCAGATCTCACCACACCAGTGAGCCTCTATCTGCGATTGCGTAACCATTTTAAAGACTCCCTTTTGCTCGAAAGCTCAGATTACCGCGCGAGCGAGAATAGCTTTTCTTATCTTTGCATCGATCCGCTTTCTTCGATTTCACTTCGCGACGGCATACTTGCAGAGCGCCGATTCAATCACCCCGTTCAAACAAGGACGATTTCCGGCCGACACGCAATAACTCGCGCCCTTGAGAGCTATATCGATCAGTTTGCAGTTAAGAAGACCGCGACAATTCCCGGAGTCGTAAACGGAATTTTCGGATACCTTTCATTCGACGCGATCTCCTCGATCGAGGAAATTACGCTCCAAGGCGCAGCAGGCGCCACCGAGGCGATTCCGCAAATGCATTACGCGCTCTACCGCTTTGTCATCGCTATTAACCATTTTAAAGACGAGATGTTCATTCTTGAGAACAAACCCAGTGAAGAAAAGGATTTTCGTACTCGCGATCTTCTCGCGTTACTATCGCAAGAGCCCGCGCCAATGGCTCGCTTCAGACGAGTCGGTAGCGAGTGCTCGAACATGACCGACGAACAACACAGCGCGCTTATTTCCCGCTGCCAGGATCACATCCGCCGTGGCGATGTATTCCAGATCGTACCTTCACGTAAATTTTCACAGGCCTATAGCGGTGACGATTTTCAGGTCTATCGCGCGCTCCGCTCGTTAAACCCTTCTCCGTACCTTTTTTACTTTGACTATGGAGCTTTCCGAATTTTCGGCTCGTCGCCTGAAGCGCAGATTGTTGTACAGAATGGAAGAGCTTCTATTTTTCCAATTGCCGGAACATACCGGCGAAGCGGCGACGACAATATAGACGCGGAACGGGCGCGAGCGCTGCTTGGTGACCCGAAGGAAAATGCTGAGCATGTAATGCTAGTCGATTTAGCGAGAAACGATCTCAGCATCTATTGCCATCCAGTCGAAGTCGAAAGCTTTCGCGAAGTCCAGTTTTACTCTCATGTGATTCACCTCGTCTCGAAAGTGAGCGGGCAGCTTCGCGAGGGAAGTTCTGCGATTGAAGTTCTGACCTCGACTTTTCCGGCGGGAACGCTTACCGGTGCTCCGAAATATAAGGCGATGGAGCTTCTCGATCGTTACGAACCAGGGCGCAGACACTATTATGGAGGCGCGCTTGGATTAATCGGTTTCGACCGAAGCTGCAACCATGCAATTATGATCCGTTCATTTTTAAGCCAGAATGGGATCTTGCACTCTCAAGGCGGTTCCGGAGTCGTTGCCGATTCTGTTGCTGCAAGCGAAGTAGCAGAGGTTAATAATAAACTGGGTGCGCTCCGGGCTGCGCTCGTGTGTGCAGAGGAGCTCGAATGAACCAGATATTGATTCTCGACAACTATGATTCATTTACTTACAACCTAGTGCACCTTCTGCGTGAGCTTGGCGCCAGTGGAATCGAGGTAGTTCGCAATGATAAGATTGCGCTCCCGGACATCGAGCGCTTTGACGCAATTGTGCTTTCCCCCGGCCCGGGGCTGCCGCGGGAAGCCGGCATTATGCCTGATCTAGTAACTACCTATGCCGCAAAGAAGAAGATTCTAGGCGTGTGCCTCGGGCATCAATGCATCGCTGAATGCTTCGGCGCAAAGCTCGAGAATTTACAAAACCCCGTTCATGGGAAGGCCACACCAGTGCGCGTTATCAACGACAAGGAACCGCTCTTTAAAGGGCTTCCCGGCATTTTTAATACTGGACGTTATCACTCCTGGGTTGTAAGCAAAGAGGGCTTTCCAGTGGATCTTGAAATTACCGCGCTGGATAACTCTGGTGAAATCATGGCGCTCGCACACAAGAAGTATAATGTTCGTGGGGTTCAATTCCATCCGGAGTCAGTGCTTACAGAGCACGGTGCTAAGATGATGAAAAATTGGATGACACTCGCATGATTGCAGCGTTTTTAGAGACATTATTTTCTGGCGAGAAGCTTAGTTATGATGACGCTAAGACGGCAATGTTGCACCTCGCGTCGGGAAACGCCATTCCGGTCCAGGTCGCAGCATTCCTCGCTGCATTCAGAATGCGCCAACTTTCGGTTGAAGAGCTGTTGGGGTTCCGCGATGCAGCACTGGAATTAGCACTGCCCCTTGAATTACCATATTTGGATGCGGTCGACCTTTGTGGCACCGGCGGCGATGGCAAGAGTAGTTTTAATGTTTCGACTCTCGCCGCACTTGTCGTGGCGGCAATGCGCGTCGGGAATGAGCGAGCATTTGTTATAAAACATGGCAACTATTCGGTCTCCTCAAAGTGCGGGTCGTCAAATCTTTTGGAGCATCTCGGTGTCTACATGCCCAAAGACCAAGAAGGAGTAATCCGCTCGGTGGAACAGAGCGGCGCGGCATTTCTTCATGCGCCTTTTTTTCATCCTGCGATGAAGCATGTCGCACCGATTCGCAAAGATTTGGGTTTCAAGACTTTCTTTAATATTCTAGGACCACTGATTAATCCAGCTCGACCGAGCGCACAACTTATCGGCGTGTACAGCCGTGAACTAGCCGAACTATACACCGGCCTCTTAAAACGGGAAAAGTCGAAATTCACGATTGTTCACAGCCGTGACGGCTTCGATGAAATTTCTCTTACTGCGCCAACGCTCGTCTTTTCGGGTAAGGGCTCGCGAGAAGTTACCGCCGAGGACCTCGGCATGAAAAGTTATTCTTCGGCCGACCTTGCGGGTGGGGAGAACGCCGAGCAATCGGCAAAGATCGCTCTGGCAATACTCTCCGGCAAGGGGACGGCTGCGCAAAATGACGTCGTTATCGCGAACTCGGCCTTTGCGTTTCAAACAATTAAACAGCATCTCCCACTCGAAACATGTCTTGAAGCAGCACGCGAATCGCTCCAATCTGGAGCTGCATTCGCTGTGCTCACCAAGCTAAAGGAGATCGCCTCATGACCATTCTTGAGACCATACTGGCCCACAAAAGGCGCGAAGTTGAGAGTCGCAAGGAGCTCTATCCCACGAAGCTTCTTGAAAAATCAATCTTTTTCGATTCAACTCCAGTTTCACTCAAAAGGTATCTGCAACGAGAAGACCTCGTGGGAATAATCGCTGAAATCAAGCGAAAATCTCCCTCGAAGGGTTATTTTCAAAGCAACATTTCAGTTGAGCAACTATCGATCGGCTATATGCAAGCCGGTGCTTCAGCGCTCTCGGTGCTGACTGACACTGAATTTTTCGGAGGCAACTCCGAAGATCTCCGCGTCGCAAGACGTTTTAACTTTTGCCCAATACTTCGCAAAGATTTTATGATCGACGAGTACCAGATCATCGAGGCAAAATCGATCGGAGCGGACGCAATCTTGTTAATTGCTTCAGCTCTTTCTCCCGAAGAGGTAAAAAGGCTGGCGACTCTTGCTCATTCGCTAAAGCTCGAAGTACTGCTTGAAGTCCATGACGAAACGGAGCTTTCACGTTCGTTATGTGACGATATTGACGTTGTCGGTGTAAACAATCGAAACCTGGCAGATTTTTCGGTAGACATCGAACGTTCGACCGCGCTTTCTGAAAAGATCCCCGGTCACCTGTTAAAGATTTCGGAAAGTGGAATTGACAACGCCGCTACCATTCGAAGGCTTAAGACTTTTGGTTTCCGCGGATTCCTTATCGGTGAGACGTTTATGAAGACTTCAAAACCTGCTCGAACCTGCGCGAAGCTTGTCGCCGATGTTCGCTCGGAGGCTTAACAACATGGGGTCACTACAAATAAAGGTATGCGGAATGAGGGATCGTGACAATGTCGAGGAAATTGCCGCGCTTCTTCCGGACTATATCGGTTTCAATTTCTACCCGAACTCGAAGCGATATGTCGGCGATGAATTCGATGTAAGCGTTCGAGAGATTCTGCGATCCAGAACGAAAGCTGTTGGCATTTTTGTAAACGAGACACTCGCGCGCATCGAAGACAAAGTGACGCGCTACTCGCTGGATGCTATCCAGCTCCACGGTGACGAGAGCGCCGAGTTTTGCCAACTCTGCAAAGGCAAATTTAGCGATATCGAAATAATCAAGGCTATTGCAATTGCCGAGGACGAATCTTTTGCCTCGCCGCTCCCCTATGAACCATATATTGACTTTTTGCTTTTCGACTCAAAGAGCGTGCAGAGAGGAGGCAGTGGAAAAACTTTTAATTGGACCGTGCTTGAGAAGCTGCCGCTTGGCAAACCATTTTTCTTAAGTGGTGGAATAGGCCTAAATCATATTGATGCACTTCGCGGAGCTGCATACAAACTCAAAAAACTTGCTGCCGTAGATATTAACAGTAGATTTGAAAGTGCCCCGGGAATTAAGCAGCGTGAGCTTGTCTCCCAGTTTATCGAGGAACTAATCTCATGAAGTACGACGTCGATGAGCATGGGTATTTCGGTGACTTCGGCGGTGCATTCGTTCCCGAGATGCTTCATCCGAATATCGAGGAACTTCGGCTTAACTACCGAAAGATACTCGAGAGCGATCGGTTCCAGACCGAGTTTAAGCGATTACTTAAAGACTATGTTGGAAGACCCAGCCCGCTGTACCATGCGGAAAGACTTTCGAGAAAAGTTGGCGCGGAGATCTTCTTAAAGCGCGAGGATTTAAACCATACGGGTTCACATAAGATCAACAACGCGCTTGGTCAGATTCTTCTTGCGAAAGAACTAGGAAAAACGCGAATTATCGCCGAAACAGGAGCCGGCCAACATGGCGTCGCTACGGCAACTGTGTGTGCGCACATGGGTATTCGTTGCGTGGTGTACATGGGACGGCTTGATACCGAGCGGCAGGCTCCTAACGTCGCGCGGATGCGTTTTCTTGGTGCCGAAGTTGTAGCGGTGGACTCGGGGAGTAAGACTCTTAAAGATGCCGCGAATGAAGCACTTCGCGATTGGATCCAACATCCACATGACACCCACTATCTGATTGGCTCAGTCGTCGGACCACATCCTTTTCCGGATCTCGTCGCCCGCTTCCAGTCGGTGATCAGCGCCGAAGCACGCGAACAGTTGAAAAACGCCGTCGGATTAGATCTGCCGTCTTATGTTGTCGCGTGTGTAGGTGGCGGAAGCAACGCAATCGGAATTTTTTACCATTTTCTTGAGGAGCCTCAGGTCCGCTTGATTGGCGTCGAAGCTGCTGGACTGGGATTGCAGTCGGGACGCTCGGCGGCAACTACCGCCCTTGGCAAGCCCGGAGTGCTCCATGGAAGTAAGACCATCGTCATGCAAACCGCTGACGGGCAAATCGAAGAGGCGCATTCAATTTCAGCAGGGCTTGATTATCCAGGTATAGGACCGCAGCACGCGCATCTCTTCGCAACCAAACGGGTAGACTATGTAAGCATTACTGATGATGAGGCACTTCACGCGGCAGCTGAGCTTTCGAGGCTCGAAGGGATAATTCCTGCGCTAGAATCAGCACACGCCATTGCCTACCTTAAGAAATTGCCTTTGAAGGCGGCGGACCGTGTTATTGTGAACCTATCCGGCCGCGGCGACAAAGATATGCAGTGCTATCTTGAGTTTGCAGCAAGGAGCTCGAATGGATAGGCTTCTTACCCTCCTTGAGAAGAGAGAAAAATTGCTCTCGATTTATATTACTGCGGGCTATCCCACGCTCGGAAGTACAGTTGCGCTTTGTAAGGAACTTGAAGCAAGTGGTGTGGACCTTATTGAAATCGGATTTCCCTTTTCCGATCCGCTTGCCGATGGCCCAGTCATCCAAAGAAGTAGCGAGATGGCTTTAAAAAACGGAATGTCTTTGTCTGTGCTCTTTGAGCAACTGCGCCAGCTTCGAGCGCACGTCTCGATACCGTGTCTGCTGATGGGATACCTAAATCCGGTTATGCAATTTGGTGTAGATAATTTCATTGAACAGTCCTGCAAAGTCGGCATTGAAGGAGTGATTTTGCCGGATCTTCCCCGGGAGGAGTACCTCCGGCAGTATCGCACGAAATTCGAGAATGCCGGGCTTCATTTTATCCCGCTTATTTCGCCAACTACTAGCGAGCAGCGCATACATGACATCGATCAGTCGGCCAGTGCGTTTATTTACGCAGTATCCTCAACTGCCATTACTGGCAACCCGCTCGCGCTTGACGCTGAGCGGTCGAGATATTTCAAAAGCCTTGAGGAGCTCAAGCTGCGACACCCGATACTAGTGGGCTTCGGAATTTCGGATAGCAAGAGTTTTGACCTTGCCACACGATGTACTCGAGGCGCGATAATTGGTAGTGCTTTCATTGCGGCGCTCGGCGCGAGCGCGAAAGACCCGCTCAGCGCAGTTCGGCCGTTCATTAATTCAATTCGGTATGATCGATGATTATTCAAGTCGAAGAATCGCTTTCCAAAGAACATCTTACGGTAATTGTCAGCCGACTTGCCGAAAGTGGCTACAAAGCGACCGAGGTAAAGACCCAGAGAAACCGTTACCTGGTCGCGCTCGGAAGTCAGGAGATCGACATTCGACATATCGGACAGCTCCACGGCGTTCGTGATGTCCACCGGGTTTCCGATGCCTATAAGCTTGTTTCACGAAAATGGAAGGTGCAGCCAACAATTATTGATCTTGGTGACGGCGTGCGCGTGAGTGAGAGGGATTTCGCGATTATGGCGGGCCCTTGCTCTATTGAAAACGAAGCGCAGATTGAGGCAACCGTTCAGTTTCTTAAGGCAAATGGCGTGCGAGTCATGCGCGGCGGTGCTTTTAAGCCACGCACTTCGCCCTATTCATTTCGCGGTGTCGGGCTTGAGGGTCTTAAGAAGTTTCATCAGATTGCTAAGCAGTCAGGAATAAAGGTCATCTCGGAGGTGCTTGAAATCTCGCAGATCGAGCAGATGTATCCCTATATTGACATCTATCAGGTGGGGACTAGAAATACTCAGAATTTTAGCCTGTTACATGAGCTTGGCCGCGTCGACAAACCTGTTCTGATAAAGCGCGGCATGTCTGGAACCTTAGAAGAGTTACTTCAGTCAGCGGAATATGTATTTGCCAACGGCAACGAGCAACTCTTGCTTTGTGAGCGGGGTATTCGTACCTTCGAAAAGGCCTTTCGTAACACTCTCGATCTGAACGCAGTCCCGGTTTTGAAGGAGAAGTCACATCTTCCGGTCATCGTCGATCCCTCACATGGCATTGGGCTTCGTGAACATATTGAGCCAATGGCGCTTGCCGCGATTATGGCCGGTGCCGATGGAATCCTTGTCGAGATTCATCAATCTCCTGAGAATGCCGCCTCCGATGGACAGCAAACGCTTAATTTTGAAGAAGCAACGAGGCTATTTGAGCATAGCGCCAAGGTTGTTGATCTGCGAAACAGTTTATGAAGGTGCTTTGCTACCGGCACAAAGAATGGCTCACAAATTGTTACTTGTTGCTCGATGATGCTCACGGCTCGGCACTTCTTATTGACGCCGGAGCGCCGGTTGGCTTCTTTGAAGCAACTCTTCTTTCCTACGGGAGGAAGCTTGACGGACTTCTATTGACACATTTCCACCATGATCACACCGAGCATCTCGAACAATGGTGCGCTGCATTCAAAATGCCGATTATTTCAGCCAAACTGCAAGGCTTAGAGCGGAGCTACCGGTTCGGAAACTTCGATATAACCATCCTTCCGACTCCGGGGCATTGTGACGATCATCTTGCATTTCTTATCAACAAGAAAATGCTCTTTACGGGCGATCTCCTTTTCAAAGGTTCGGTAGGCGGTACTGCACAGGGGAGCTTTCAAGAGCTCGAGGCATCACTCATTAAGATTTTGGCCCTTCCGGATGAAATCGAAATATATCCGGGACATGCTGAGCCGACCACACTCAAGGAGGAGCGGCGCGAAAACCCCTTTCTTCGATTCATTCAGGACAAACCCGCTTCGGCGCTTAAAAAGCTTCGAATTGCCAGACGCGCGGCAGACTTGCTCGTTGACGCAACCGACTATGACGGTGATCGAAAATATCTGGTGCGATTTAATGATACCAAGAAATTAGAAGTGCGGACATCACTTTAACCGGGTTACCTGACCCGGCTTTCTCGCGGCAAATTACGAATTATTGGGTCATTACTTGAGTTTATCACAAGGCTTAGCACTTCGATAATTCTCAGCTACATTGAGGTGACTTAGGCTCATAACCTACTCTAAAGCATCGCGTTTTTTGATGTGCCGGTTCTGGAGGTTTTTATATGGGAATTCACTTTAAAATTGAACTCGGGGGTTCGCGTCCACACGCTTCAAACCACCATGATACGCGAAACGATCCACTTCTGCGAACCGGTCGCAGCAATGCTCATAACTTACGTTCGACCGAGGTCGCAACTGGTGGCTCAAACTCAGAGTGGCTCGACAAACATCAAAAAGAAGATCGGAATCTCAATCCCCATGATAGAGGCGCGGGGCGAAACGCGGCACTCGATGCGTCAAGAACGGCGCGACTCGACACCAAAGAGAGCTTCGCGACTGGCCTAGGAATAGTTCCGACACAACAGAACCAGAATGCAGCCCAGCAGCAGCTTGCCGATCTCTTTAGAAACCCCGCGATTGCGCGCGCGTACCTCATAAATCCGGACAGAACCGCAGAAGAGCTTGGTAAGAAGTTTCCAGAGCTCAAGACGGAGCTCGAGAGAAATAAGCCTTTTACGGTGAAAGATGGCAATATCGAGGTCAATCAACAAAGCACGCTATTCCGTGCGATTCAGTCCGAGATTGCTAATGGCATTAAGCCGAGGCACAGTTCAATTCGAGGCGAGATGGATAAGTTACTCTCGTCCGCTCTTCCGGCCTCACTCGGAGGTTCTTCAGGGCTTGAAACTAAGGCGTACGAACTTCTTCGCGAGCGAGCCGAGCATCTTGGCAGGCTCACGGAGAAGCGAGAAAGGATTGAGCTTAAGATTGCAAAACTGATGGACAGTCCTCAAGCAATTCAGGACCTCAACGAAGTAAGAGCCGCACGAGGAGTTGAAGTCGCGGCGAAAGTCCCGCTCCAACCTGCGCAAGTTGCTACGTCAACTCACACGGTGAGTCCTACACCAGCGCAGTCTCCAGTCTCAACACCCGCTTCGACACAGCCACAGCCGACTGTCCAGCTCAAGCAAGAGGCACGGCTAGACGCAAAAGCTGCACCGGATCCCTCCGCGAAGCAACCTTCAGGTCCCGAGACTAAGGCCGCGACAGAAAAAGCGCCCGATGCAGCGCTAAAAGAGATCGAAGCGAAGCTTGCAAACGCAGCAAAGAAGATGAACGAGCAGGACATTATTATTAGAAGGCTTGAGCTTGCAGGCAAGGTTAACTCCCTTCTTTCGCAAGCTGACCAGCGTGCGGCCACACCAAAGGAGTTACAGCAAGCAATTGCTAAGGTCAATCAAGATTCCGGCCTTAAGCCTGACGGCATTCCCGTTGATACAGAAGTCGCCAGTGAAATACTTAGAGTTAGAAAAGAGGCTAAGGTTTCCAAGGAAAACGAAGTTGCGGCTCATTGTGACAAACTCTTTAAGCCTCTTCCCGATGAAGCAAACGTTGAGCAGTTTCGCAGAAATGCGAGGCACATTCTCGCTCTACAAAAGGAATTGAATGGCGACGAACGAAGTATCTTTAATGAAAAATTCAAAGCGGCATTCAAATCGGATTTGAGTGCGGCGGATTACTTACATTTGAGAACCGCCAAAAAGGTTGCCGCCGAACTTTATGGAATGGTCGGCCCAGGAAGCGATGACGAATATGGAATAAGAGCCACCATGCGCAAGGTGCAGCCCGAAGAGCTTCCCTTTTTAAAGAAAGATTATCGAATATCTGCGATCAGGGCCAATCTCTCAAGTTATGAGCTTGAGGAATTCAACGCACGTCTTGATGGCAAGCCGGTACTCGCTGAAGCCCAGGCAATCCGCGGTCACTTTGATCCTGGATTCTTCGGGCAGCGCGATTCGGCGAGAAGTGAAGTCGGAAGACAGAGAGTGATTGAAGCTCTTGAATCATTGACTCCTCAGCAAAGAGCTGAACTCACGAAGGTATATTCTTCTACCTTTAATGGCGCCGACTTGCGTAAGGACGTTGACGACAATCTCGCGATTTCGACGGGTCGCACGTCGCCACGTGGTAATCTTTCGTATGTAACAAAGGCGTGGCAGCTCCTCGATGAAGGCAGCTCCAGCCCTGCGCAGATCGTGTCAAAATAGGCTGGCACCAATAACTTTCAAATTAAGCGCAAGTATCGATAGTAATTGTGTCCAAAATTCAAACCCACAATGACACGCGCGAATCGGAACGCTCGCAGATCGGCACCACGCTGAGCGTTGACAAGATTATTGTACGCGGCTATCCACGAGACTATCTAATAAAAGAGCGCGGCAGCAGCTCCGCAAGAGCTGAATTTGACACTCGCTGCCGCAAGGAAACTCGAGATGCAATTCAATTACTGGCCGATCCCAAAACTCATCAAGAGGGGCAAGAAATAATTGACAAACTTGGTCCTCACGCCATGAGCGAGATTTGCGTGTGTATTCAGGAAAAGTCAATTCCAAAAGAGCTGCGCGCCAAGCTCCTTTCCGTACTTTCCATAGACTCGATAACCACAGATAGGCGACTATCAAATACAATAGCTCAAATTGTTGCAGATTCGAGTGAAGCACTAAGTGTCCGGGTTGCCGCACTCCGACGCTTGCCACAGAGTGAAGCCAATCATGCTCTCATTCTCAAACATTTTAACCCGATATCGCCAAACACCTCTCAATCGGCAAAACTTGCCTTCATGGAGAGGTTTCGCGATCTTGAGACTCCCTACAGATTTGAAACTGAAATTATTAAGAAGGTTCTGTCAAATCCCGACGATCCCCTCAAAGGCAGAATCTCGATTTTGCGTGCCTTGGCCAGCCAGCTCGCCGAAGGCTACGGGGAGCGCGGAGTGCTCCTCGGTCAGTCACGCGAACTATTCAGACAGGTTAATTTACTTCCTGAGCCCGAACGCTTAGGTCATCTCGCGGCACTCCTTTCTTTTGTAGGGACAATCGGGGGAGACGCTGAACTGAAACTTGCGCAAGCGACCTTTAGTAGCGCGAGTGCTCCACCGGCCGCGCGCAGCGCGGCCCTTAGCGCACTTGCTGACTTCAGTCGTCGCGGCTTGTGTAGCGCATATGAGCTCGATCCAAAGGGCGCCCAACTTTTTGATCTTACTCACGGAGGTCCTAGAGAGCTTTTGGCACTTCTCATATCATCAAAGCAAGGGTTCACACCTGAGCGACTGGACGCAATTTCGAATACATGGAAATTGAGTACTGACGATATCATTTACGTCTTACGAAAATCGAATGACCCGAAAGCACGCGAGTTGCTAGTAAATTTGGCGACTCGCGAAGACACTCCTTCAAAGTTTCGTGCTGCTGCCATCGAAGGGTTAGGGCTTGCGTTGGAATATGGTGATCAAAACCGCATCGCAGAGTTTCGGCTAAAGCTTGAGGAGTTAATTTGTTCCGAAAAAGCGACTGCGCCTCTTCGCGACTCAAGCGTGTACGCGCTCTCTCGAATAATTTCTCGCGGCGATTCGCTCAATCCGCAGACTCTTGAGTTTCTATATTGCAGTCTCGTTGAGGAGGGAAGACTTGGTGAGGCATCGGAACGAATTCTCCTCACCATAGGCAGCGCCTTGGTCAAGGAGAAGACCTTCGAGAGGCTTTCGAAGATGCTCCGAGATCTACCAAACTCAAGGCATGAAGCCTCAGCACTGATTGAGTCAGCTCCAGTTGAATGGTCGAAGGAGCTCGACCAGACGTTGCTCCGAGCACTGTGCAAGTCCCCGGGCAGCCAACCCCTTCGTGAATTTGCTCTTCAATACATCAAGTCTCCGGGCTACACCGAACTTACCCCAATTCTCGATATTGCGAAGCGCTCAACCTCGGCGAAAGAGCGCTTTTCCGCGCAAGCACTACTTGCACGAGTTGGCGACCCAGATGCAATTGAGGAGCTCATGAGGTATTCTAAGGGGCAACTTGCATCGCCGGAACTTTTTCAGAATCTCCTTGGCGTTCGAAGCTCGCGAGCTACAAAAGAGCTTCTTGCAATTTTGCAGGGCCCCGATGACGTACATAGGCGAATCGTACTAGGCTCTGCACTTAACGATCCCGCTAACGCAGAAAAGTTCATCGCTGATGTCCGTCGCTACTGTCATTCAACTGAATTGTCGACTACTGATAAAAAAAGATATACTCGCTATGCCGATGCACTGGAGAAATGTCTTACTTCGAAGATAGACATTCAACATCCGGCTCGATTCAGCATCGACGGCCTCATTGAAATTGTGAAAAACCGTGAGGTTGGCCCACATGGGCGAGTGGCGGTCATTTTGGGCGCACGCCACGATAGCAATGGGGCGTTAAATCAGATCTCACACGCGGTAGATCAGCTTATCGCTCGGGGGTATACTGTGATGTACCACGAGGTAGAAAACGCTCGGGAAGACCCGCGTGCGCCCCGAAAGCCGCACTTTCTTGGCGAGCTCAATAAAGCGACCACAGACAAGAGAACCGGGCGGATTGTGCAGGCCGACGCGCTAATAGTCGCCGCGCACGGACTTCGTGATCGCATCGCCTTCGGGGAAGCCTATCTCGCCGGTCAAGACGAGGTTGTTGGACCGGGCATATTACACAAGGAGGACATCCAAAGTCTAAGTTCGAGTAATCAACGCGTCAGAAAGGGTGCCAGCATGTGTCTGATATCGTGCAGTGCCGGTTGGATTGACGAGGTCTCACAGCCGGTTGACAATATGGCCAGTCACTTCCGGTCTGCTATCCCAAACATTCGGCCATTGGGTCTTATTGCGCCGCAGGAGCCGACAGGATTCTATGAATTCCAGTTTGATAAACGCGGCCGAATAATCGACGCGGGCTTCACCACACCACGCTATTTTGGCCAAGTAGACTCCGACACTGAGGTTGCGTTCAGCGCCTAATTTCCATCTAAAAATTTTGTTTGGCTAAACAAAATTTCATAGTACCTTGTAGGGGTGTTTTCCAGCATACGAGCTAGCGCCAAGAATCCAAGCACAACAGCCGTTGTTCGCGATCCATCGCAGCGCCCGATCCAGCTTGCCTCTAAGTGCGCTTCGGAGAATATTATCGTAAGTCCACTCTGTATCGGCAGGAACACCCATCTGACTCTTCCCGACGAGATGCGTGGAATATTTCCAGTCGATGTAACTAATTTTTATAGTGATACCGCTCCATCCTCAGTCGGCAACCCCGTGCTTAAATTTCCGATGATAATGAACGAGAGAAAGACGGCGCTTCGTATAGTCGCCGACGAAGGAAAGAACACTCCTGCATATTTCGACTTCCTGCAATTTGGCAAGCTCAAAGAAAAAGAATACGAGATTTGCTATTCCACTTCACTTGGTGCCCATGGAAACATCCTCCTCGATTTCAAAGTTGGCAGAGCCTATGTTTGGACGGTCGATCCGAGCTCACCGCTCGACACAAAAAACATCAAAAAGGAAGTCTGGCAGCTAAAGTACTCAGGTTTGCTCGACCCTGGATGTCTGATTCGTGCGGCTCGGCAGCCTCATGTGACTCGCTACGAAAACGGCGCCTTCCACTTTTCGGAAGGCAGGAATCCGTTGACTCTTAATGCTGAGCTGATTGCGCTTCTCGATGTTGAGATTGTGGGAAGCGGAATACTTTTTTCAATCAAACAGCCAGGCAGCACCTTCCGATACCAAGGAGGAGATTATCAACATATCTTCGTGTCACTCAGTACACCTAAGGAAGTCGGTGGGAAGACATATTACGGAGGACAGAGCACTACATTTCATAATACCGGTAAAACTTTTGACACCAATGTGGTCGATCTTCACCAGGCACTATTACGACAGGTGCTTTTTGGAAGTGTAAATAAAAGCATTCAAGAAGAGCTTGAAATTCTGAGCGCAGCCGATGTTTTTCTTGGCTATCAAGAGCTTTCAAGGTACCACCATGGCTACAGAAATATTGCTGCTGCCCCAGATGGCGCAACCCCTGCGGTAGGCGAACAATGGAGTAATTTTGAACACGCGGCGGATATCCTCTACTATTTTGCGAGCAAACTAGAAGACCCGAACGAAGCGCTTATGATGCAATGCAAATGTACCTTTGACAAACTGCAAGCGTATCGTGCGCGCGCGGTGGATTCCGAGGACGATGTTGCCTGCCAGCTTGCAGATCATCTTTTCGAAAAGGCACGCGGCATAACCGACGAGGGAAAAAAAATCGAGCTGCTGCGATTCTTCAGCGGGCAAGGTTGGCCATTAGAGCACCAACAGCTATTTCCAAGCACCTAGTTGTTGCTTGTCGAAGCTGGCAATTTTCCTTTACGGGCCTTTAATAACTCTATCGCGATTGGAAGAACAGAAATTGCGATAATCGCCAACACTACATATGAAAAGTTATCGCGCACTAGAGGAAGATCGCTAAAATAGTGCCCGCCATATACCAATAGCCCAACCCAGAAAGCTCCGCCCACAATGTTATACAAGGCAAACTTCGGATAGCTCATTTTTCCAATTCCGGCCAGAAACGGTGCAAAGGTGCGCACAATGGGCACAAAGCGCGCAAGCACAATTGTCTTATTCCCATATTTTTCATAAAAACGCTCGGTTCTATCGAGATACTCCATCTTGAGAAAGTGTCGACGCAGAAATCCCGGGTCACCTTCTTGAAAGGCCTTTGGGCCCAAAAATCGCCCGATGGCATAATTAGTTGCGTCGCCAAGCACAGCGGCAATGAAGAGTGAAACTGCGACTACGTGGATATTGAGCCCACCTTTTTCGGCCAGAACTCCAGCAGCAAAGAGTAGCGAATCTCCAGGCAAGAATGGGGTCACTACTAAACCAGTTTCACAAAATACTACGAGAAACAGAATTGCGTATGTCCAGGTCTGATATTGTTCAATAATTCCGCCTAGATGCTTGTCTAGATGAAGGAATAAATCGACGAGCGTGTGTAGTGTCTGCATAGGCTATGCATCTTCCCTGATTTCCCAAATCAGCTCAATAGCTTGCCGCGATCTGCCGATGAACCCCCTGGAGGCCACACAACAATGTTTTTGTATCAGCCGCCTGAGCGTGAGAAGGTGGTGCGCAAAATACGAGACGGCGCGAAGGTTTCGCGACAAGACGAAACTATCAAACATCTAGCTCACGGTTGGATTCCTTCAAATCCATTGGTCATCCGCGAGCTCGCCAGAGAGCTGCAAAATGGAGTTTATAAATCGAACCGCGAAGCGCTTATTCAAAAATTGAAGATTGATCCAGCACTTTTCGCCTACTGCGCCCGGCAAGTAGCAAGTGTCAGTGAAGATTCGCCACACGGCCACGATGTTTTTGAGACCTTCAGAAGAATTGAAGAAGAGAAGCTACGAACAATTCTTCCACTTTCTGATTCAGTAATATCACCACATCGCTTCGCTGAAACTTCTGAGCCTCACAAGCTGCTCCGAGCGCAACACATCCTTTTTACCACAGTCACCGCTGAGAAGCTTGCGCAAATTACTTCGTTGCAGCAGACACACGCGTTTACCTCGGCGCTCTTTTTTGAGCTTGGATTGAATCTTATCGCTTGGAACTACCCGAGAATATTTACACAGGTAATGACGCGACACCGTCGTTACAATCTTAACCCTACTCGTGAACTCGAGAAACTTCTTGGCATTAGTCCCATTCGTATCGGCTCGCGCTTTGCATCCGAATTTGGACTCTCACGCGAAGTACTCGAAGTGCTCGCTCACGATGATAAGCTCACTAAGCCAGATACTCTCAGCCTTCGCGAGATTGTGCGAGTTTCAGCACTTCTTGCTGACGCGCAAGACAGTTTCAATTTTCCTGGCGCCATGGCGGCGTTTAAGGCCGATAAAAGCCCGCTTCGCGCGGTCTTGACCGACGAGGTAGTTTCCGAACTCAAAGAGCAGGTAGTTTCGATGATCTCGCCTTACTGTGACGACTTGAGCCCGCTTCAGTCACTTCCGATACTAAAAAGCAAACCAGAATTCGAACTTGGTCCAACTCAAGCCGAGACGCTGCTCGCTCAGAATACTTTTGCCGCACGACTTGAATATCCGCTGAAAAATGCCCTGCTCGAACTATATCAGCTCTGCTCAAATGACGAAATTTCGGCCCAAGCACTTAAAAAATATTCAACGCAGACTGTCGAAATATTTCGATTTTCTCGTGGATGTTTGTATCTGCTCGACGGACAAAAGTTAGTGTTAAAGCCTTCGTTCCGCTTTGGCGAGACCTCGCTTGCAATTTACGATTTATTTTTAAACGATCTCTCTTCAGGCTTAAGCAGTTCACTTTATTCGCATTCGCCTTTTTGCAAAATAGCTCCGGGGGTACGCGGCACTTCAGTACTTCAGCTAAGTAGCGCCCTCGATCACAGCCGATATGACGGAGTAATATACTTCGAATGTGACGACGTCGATCCAGAGTTTCCTGCGTTACTCCACTTTCAGGTACTGCGCCGCACGCTTAATCAGCTCTTAGGCGATCGATAAAGTACCGCGAAATGCTGGCGAAGGTATTCTTCGAGAGTCTGAATCGTTGGTCCATAACCATCTCGATAGATAAAATACTCCAGATCCCAGGCCAGATCTTCTGTTTTCTCATACCGATTGGTTTTTACAGGATCAAGGCAGCGCTCCAAGATATGCCGAATTTCCGGATCGACTGACTCTGGAAGCTTCCCCCAACGCACTGCTCCGCTCTGAGAGAGTGCAAGATATTCTTCGCGACTACTCGCTTTTCGAATGGGTTCAAGAGCAAGCAGCTCAAATAGCACCGCGCCGAGCGAATAGATATCCGCTCGATGATCGACAGTCTCTCGCTGCGCCTGTTCCGGAGCCATGTAAGGAAATTTGCCGACGAGGCTCTGTTTGCCTCCCTCTTCTTCCGAAGCACCTACAAATGCAAGACCAAAGTCGGTAAGCTTAGGCAAGCCCTCGCTTGTTATCATGATATTCTTGGGACTAACATCGCGATGCACAATACCAAGGGCCCTTCCTTGCAGGTCCATTCTTGAATGAGCATAGGAAAGTCCGCGCGCGATTCGACTTGCGATGAAGACTGCCACCTCTTGGGGAATTTCAAGAATATCTTCGCGGTGAAAATCAATGAATTCATGGAGCGAGAGACCATGCACGTACTCCATAATATATAAGTAACCATGCTCGGCTTTGGAAAGTTGGTAGACTTGCACGATATTTTCATGCACCAGATCTGAAACCAGTTTGGCTTCCTTAATAAACATCGTGGTGAGGCGCTCGGAATCTGAAAACTTTGGAAGGAGCGTTTTAATGGCGACGGTCTTGCTGAAGCCTTCGACGCCGTGCTGTCGGGCCTCGAAGATTGACCCCATCCCTCCATCGGCGATCTTTCTGATTACTTCAAAACGGGTAGAGAGGTCAAAATTGTTCATTGCATTCCGGAAAAGCATAGCACTAAAGTAGCAACGAAAGGATAGTGATAATATGCCCAAATATATTAACGAAGTCGCTGCTGCTCCCCAGGCAATCGGCCCATATTCGCAAGTCGTGCTTACTAAGACTCTGGCTTTTTTGTCCGGTCAGATTCCGATTAATCCAGCGACGGGAAAGCTTACTGACGGCGCTATTGAAGAGCAAACGAAGCAAGTTCTCGCGAATATCCAAGCTGTATTAACGCATCTGGGGCTTGATTTCTCTAAAGTCGCGAAGACTACCATTTTTCTGACTGACCTCGCGCACTTTAAAGTAGTCAATGAGATCTACTCAAAAGCACTCGGAGCCGCGCGGCCTGCCCGCTCAACTGTGCAAGTCGCCGCACTCCCGCTCGGCGCCCAAGTCGAAATTGAAATGATAGCCGAACTCTAAATCCCTAGGACCTGGACACCCAAACAGTGCCGACGGGACAGAGCCGGATGATTGGATTAATATTGCTCTACGGCTTAAATTATCAGTGGAGTAAGTGCCTTCGAGTGGCAGTATTGTGTTGAGGAGGCGAGCGAGCGGC
>CAZEAC010000012.1:0-81717 GCA_964510065.1 uncultured Bdellovibrionales bacterium
GCCAGTAAATGTCGTAAAGCATGAGCCGGAAAGCGGTGACGATTAAAATTAATGGCGTGTATGGGAAAATCGAAATCTCGTCTTGGGTCAGCGTCAACTATCGCGTTGTTCGTGGCATGTTTCGTCATTTTTGCGATATTTGTGTATCGAGGATTTCTATTCCCGGACCCTTTGCTGTTGCAAGGCGGAGAAAATTCGCGCTCGCGGCTGATACTAATGGGGCTGCGAGTTGGACTCCCGGTACTCGCGGTGCTGCTGCTCAGTGGGTTTCTGTTTCTGGGGAAGCGTGGCCAGCTTCTGCAAGGAGCCGTTGTTGGCGCGATTGGCGCGTTTCTCGGTGTCTGGCTCTTACTTCCGATTGCCGAGGGGCTCTACTACCGTTCGATCTTTAAGAATAAATTTGTCGGCTTTCATCCCTATTTACAGCTTGCGCCGCAGCCGCTAACTCTTCGTGAGAATTCTTCGACTGAGCATCCTGTGCGAATCTTCTTTCTCGGCGGATCGACCACGGAGTGGAAAGACAGCACAGGGGAAGATTGGCCTTCACGCGTGGAAAAAATTTTAAAGCCAAGATTTCCGGAGCTAGCAATCGAAAGCTACAACCAGGGAAAGGAGTGGTATTCAACTCAGCATATTTTGATTAACTACCTTCTGAACCTACGTCGCTATAAGCCAGATTTAGTTGTAGTGATGGAGGCAATTAACGATCTGTTGCATAATGCCGACTTTAATTATTTTAGCGTGGACACCTTCAAAGAGGACTACAGCCATTTTTACGGTCCAGTGACAAGATTGGTACGCCGGCAATCATTTTATCAGTTCTTCGGTGAACAGCTTTCAAGACTGTGGTATTTCCCGGGTCGCGAAAGTGTCGAAGTCAGTGAGTTCCCGGGATTGCTTTCATATACGAGAAATTTAAAAAGCATCGTCGAGCTTGCTTCACTTGATTCCACGCGAGTCGTATTCATGACCCAACCGAATCTCTATAAAGAGTCAATGTCGAACGAGGAGCACGCAGCGCTCGCAATGCTCAATACCGAGGCGGTTGGCCCGCATAAGAAGTGGAGCTTTGATACTGCTCGGCGTGGAATGTCGGCGTACAATCAGGCTCTTAAAGATTTTGCGGCTCGCGAAAAGATAAGCTTGATTGATCTTGAGACGGCAGTTCCAAAGCAGCTTCAGTATTTTAATGATGATGTTCATTATAAAGATGCCGCGTACCCGCTTGTTGCGGCAGCAGTGGCTGAGGGGCTGCAGAGTTCGCTAAAAGAAATAGCTGCTCGGCGCTAGCGAAGCATACCCTGCGAATTCCAATAATTAATCCGCCTGGTAAGTTCCGCGGTGAGCTCTTCTTGGTGCGTAAGCGTCGTTGGAAATTGAAAGAGCGCACGCGAAAGATTTACAAGCGCACCGCGGAGCGTCGTTCCTGGAGCCTCGGCAGGGAGAAAAGCGGGGGCGGCGTCTTGCATAGTTCCCCCCTGTGCGCCAACTCCAGGCACCAAAAGAATATTTGTCGCGAGAATTCCTCGTAGCCGCTTTAGCTCCTCGGGATAGGTTGCGCCTACCACGGCGCCAAGCGATGAGAGGCCGCCGTCACCGCTAAGACGGGGTGCATACGCCGCAAGTACCTTTGCAATTTCATCCGAGGCTTTTTCGCCAGAAGCGGTGAGCGCGGTTTGCAACGCAGCTGATCCTGGGTTCGACGTGCGTACAAGAACATACATTCCCCTCCCGGATGCTGCGCATTGGTCGATAAACGGCTCGAGCGTGTCGAACCCGAGAAAAGGGTTTACGGTGAGTGCATCAACAGGGAACGCCTCAATATTCTTGCCGGCATACAGTGTGCTTCCAAGGTATGCTCGAGCATACGCCTCGGCGGTGCTTCCGATGTCGCCCCGTTTTGCATCGGCAATAACAAGGAGTTGGCGCTCGCGCGCCATTGCGCATACGGAATAAAAAGCGCGGATACCTCCGAGGCCATACTGTTCGAAAAATGCCAGATTTGGCTTTATGGCGGGTATCTTAGAAGTCAGTGTGTCCAACACTACCCTGTAATAAACTGTAAGAATCTTATAGATCGCCTCTTCGTTGTTGCTCGTCGTACCGGCAGTTTCTTGAAACGCTCGGGGCAATGCTTCGATATTCGGATCGAGACCAGCGACAATAACGCTTTTGCTTTTCTGGATAGAATAGTCGAGCCGATCGGCGAAGTTCATGGTGTACTAAGTATAGCCAGGGATCTTTTGAAAAACTAGGTGTTTCGGATGAGATTTGCGTGGAAATCGTGCGCGTGCCAGCAAATGCCCCGTTGCATAATGTGTAGCCGCCGTTCAAGGTTACTGTATGAGTAGGTCGAAATATTTGGCGGTGCTAGGCACTATTATCGCCCTTGCGCTTGGGTTGGCGCTTCCGCGCTTATTTCTCAATCTCGCCTGGGTCGAACCGTTAAGTGCAAATATGGCTGCTCTTGATTGGCGCGAGTTATCGGCAAAGTTACATTATGAGAGTCCCGCACCGCTCTACTTTGTACTTCTTAAGCTATGGACCATGGCCTGGGGAGAATCTGAAGTCGCTCTTCGCTCGCTGTCGTTGCTCTTTTTTGTACTGAGCCTCTTCGCAATTTCGGAACTGGGACGAGAACTTGCTGACGAGAGGCTCGGACTGTTTTGCGCGCTTCTTGTGGCGCTTTCCTCTTCGATAGGGATCTCCTATGGCGTCATGGCGCGCTTTTATTCGTTGTTGCTGCTGCTCGGCGTAGGGACACTATGGGCGTGGGTACAACTCATAAAAAATCATGACACCCTCAATCTGCTCATATTTACGGCATGTAGTCTTGCCGGCTTACTGTGCCATCCGCTTTTTATTTTTTTTCTCATAGCTGTTTCGAGCGCGTCGGCGTTTTATGGAAAAGACACTCTGCGCCGCGCAACGCTTGCGGCGCTTTTAGCGATACTCGCCTATCTGCTGCTCCTTTGGGATTATCTGTGTACTGGTTTCGAGAGTAGTTTGGTGTGGATTGGAGATCCGCAGCCGATCTACCTACGAGATCTTCTCCTCGAACTCTGGGGGCCAATTGAGTTCGGCGTGTTAATGCTCGGCGTGATTACGCTCTCGCAAATTGCGGGGGGCGCCCGCTGGACCGTTCTTGAGAGACGCTTTAATTCGGCACTGTTGTTCGCAGCGTTTTCTTTGATGGCAATTCCATTTGTGTTGTCGCGCTATTTTTATCTCTATAATTTTGAACGTGTGTCAGTGCTACTGCTTCCGCTCGCGGCGCTGTACTTGGCGGGATTTTTTTCTGCGCATGCGCGAGCCATTTTGGCAAAAGGCGCGCTTGTTTCAGTCGCGGTTTTAGCGGCACTCCAAACGATAACGGTCATGCAAAATCGCTCCGGCATCTCAACGAGTGTATCGCTTCAAGAACTTGTAAAGCGATCGAATTGCGGAGATGTCTGGTATGCATTTGGCCAGGGTGGCAATGAGATCGAGTATTATATGCGGCGTGCGGCAGTTCCCGCGTGTATTGAACTTAGGCGCTTTCCTCCCGAGACTGCCAATTCACCCGGAGTATTTTTTCCACGGGAGTGGGTGAGTGTTAATTATGATCTGTTGCTCGAAAGCGCTGAGCATAGCGTTGCCGAGCTCGCGGAGTCGCGAAAGCGGGTATATCTTTTCGTCAACACGCGCCGAGAGAATCTCCGTGTTGGTCTTGAAGATTTATTACAGAAAGAGCTTATCAAAAAATTCGGTGCGGTATCGGTGCTGCCGTTACGAGGCGACCAGTTTGATCAGGTGTTACTATTTAATCCCGCAATGGTGAATGCGCTGTAAATGAAATACCCTTTCCTTATTTTCCGTTCTAACTCGGAGTTCTCTGTGCCTCTGTGGTTTGTTTATTTCTAAAAACCACAGAGACACAGAGAGTACTAAGCCAACCGACGTGGCGGCAGCGCTGCGGTCACCGGTAGCTCTACTTGGCCTGGAATCGGTTTCTGCGTTGGGGTCAGCTCTTGAAGCAGCTGAAAGGGATCGTTGGATTGGCCGTCTTCGATCTGTTCCTTAATGCCGCGCATTTTCTCCATGAAACATCCCCAGCTAAGCGCGCAATCTTGGAAGACTTCTTTAAACTTTCGAAGTTTTTGCACGTAGATAATAACTTGCAATATCTCGGCATTGTTAATCTTTCTAAATGCTGTCATTTTTGGAAATTGCGCGCGAAGTGGAGCGATATGGCCTTCAAAAATTACCTGGCGCTCCGCAATCTTCTCTTCGGAAGTCTTTGAGCTTGCATAGAGAAGTGTGAGATCTTTGAATAAGGCTTCGAGGGTTTCTCCTATGTGCAGTTCGTTTTCAAGAGACTTCTGCGCAATTAACTCGAAATCGGACTTTTGGTCGCGGCACGAGTCATCATTCTCGGCGCAGCGCGACTTGGCTGACGCAAAAAACTGCACAGCTCCGGCGAGGCCGACAAAGTTCGCCAATGACTCGTTGAACGCTACGTTGTCAGGGATCCATACAGTTGCATGCACGGTTTCGTGAATCACTGTGTTGACCAGCCGAGTTTCGTGCGCTTTTAGTGCCGGCGTAAGCACCGGATCATTGAACCAGCCGAGCGTACTAAATGCCTCGGATCCTCGAACCCACGTTTCAAGTCCCTGGGCTTCGAGGGTGCCTGCGAACTCATCGGCTTCCAACTTATCGAAGAAACCGCGGTAAGGAAGAGTGCCTGCTATAGGAAACCACCATACCGCCATCTGGAAGGCGTCGGGCTTCGAACCCATAACTACCCAGGTCAGAACATCCTTATCTATCTTGGTGTACTTCGTGAAGGACTTCTTAGGAGTAAGTCCCATCTCGGCGGCAAAGTCGCGCGCTTCGAGCACCAGCGCGAGCTTCGCCTTTTCATCGCCTGTCGTTTCTGGGTCATCGATTACCTCCCTGATGTCACGGCGATTTATGAGAATTTTGCTCTCTTCGTACGCCGCTCGAGTGATATAGCCGATCGCGCAGCTTTGAAGAGTGATAGTGGCTGCGCTAAGCGCCAAAACACGAAAAAAGAAGTTCATAGGACAAGAAAAGCACAGAGAGCCTGAAGTTGCCATAATCTTATTTTGCAACTTGCTAATTTTAATAGCAAAAATAATTGAAACTAGCGTCTCTCCCCGAGCGTATAGTAACTGTGATTGAGAGCGCGGTTTTTTGCAGTAGCAAGCGAGTGATGCACCAGAGGTTTGAAAAGAGCGCGGAAGGGGAAGCTCCCGATGGCCGGGAGCTTGTTGCGCGCCACCTTGCGGGCGATGCGGGTGCTTTTTCCGAGCTCATTGAGCTTTATCGTGCCCCAGTGTTTACCTATCTTTGTCGCTCGGGAATTACGAACCTGGCCAAAGATGACCTGTTCCAGGACATTTTTATAAAAATTCATCTGCACGCGACGGACTATGATCCATCGAAGCCACTTCGGCCCTGGCTATTTACCATCGCCACAAATACCGTACGAAGCCACTTTAGAAAGGAGCGGACCAAGCGACTTTTCACGCTATTTAAACTTCAGAAAAGCGAGGCTAGAAGTTTTTCGGCGCAGGAGCATGCCGAGGTAAAAGAAACCGCCGCCTGGCTCGATCAGGCGATGCAGAAGCTTCCGTCTGCGCAGCGTGAGGCAATTGCGCTTGTGTCGCTGCAAAACATGAGTCAGGAAGAGGCTGCGGAGGCGCTTGGCATTCCGCTCCCTACCTTAAAAACAAATTTAAGGAGAGCAAAGTTGACACTTTCCAAGGTGCTTGCGCGTAAGAAGTTACGTGAAAGCCGGGAGGCTGAACAGCAATGAGGGCATTTTGTAACAAATTACAGAAAGTATTGGCCGAGAAGGGCATAGAAACGTTGGACGGCAACAAGGCGGCCATCGAGCATCTTGAAAGCTGCGTGGAGTGTCGTGCGGTGAGGGCTGCGCTTATTGAACTTGAGAAGGAGCTCGCAGAATTACCGACCTATGATGTTACTGACAACGTAGTATCCGGCCTTAAGGCGAAAATTGCGTTCCAAAATGGTGCGCCGAAGAAAACTGCACGACGGCATGCAAGCTGGTTTACCCCGCGTGTCGGGCTTGGGCTTTCAGGTGCGCTTGCAAGTGTAATGGCGGTGATGGTGGTGGTGAGGCAAGTTGGCGAGAGAGCCAAGCAGGAATTTGCGCCGATTGGTAATGTGGCTCCGCAGATCGAGATCGAGCGACAGCTGGCAGCGGCGGATAGTAGTGATAGCGAGCAGGTGGTTCTTCAGAGTGGGGCCACTCATTCCGAAACTACTCGCATGTTTCGCGTGGAAAAGGGAGCGAGAAAAGAGGAAAGCGCACTCGCCAATAATTTGCAGGAAGAGGCGACATTTGGCGGAAGTTTTGAGCCTGAGGAGGCTGGAAAGGCACTGAAATCAAAACAAGATGTCGGGGATTTGGCGTATAGAAGGGATCAAAATGCGCCTTCCGACAAAGCACCGGCGATTGCAGCTGCTGTGGGTAACAAACGGCAAGACTTGTTCGATCTTCGAGATGAAAGCGCGACCAAATTCGCGGAGTCTCGCGATGGAAAGGACAGCGACCGCAATTACCTTCCTCCTCAGCAAGATGTTGCAACCGAAATAGCCGGAGGCGAGCGTGATGCCCTCTCGGAAAGTAAGCCTGCTTCAATGGAGGTCGCTCGTTCGCGCGAATCGAACGGCGCGGATTATGCGAAAATTTATAGCGACGAGCTTTTAGCGAAAAATGGCGAACTTAGCGACGGTAAGCAAATAGTTGTAGAGATGGGAGAGGCTTCCGCCGCATCCGCAGAAGGAGCTGGGCGTGGAGGGACAGCCGCGCTTGCGAGCAGCCCTGCGGCAATTGATGTCGTTGGCAAGCTGCGCAATGAAAAAAAATCAAATCAGGAAAAGGAGCAGCCAAAAAAAGTAAGCGCTGATGAATTTTCAAAACTCGTGGCTGAAAGGACAAACACCACAGGTTTAATATTTCGCTCAGCGCAGGGGTATTTCGCTAATACCTATCTCCCAGGCGACGCTGCAATCCGTGCACTTCAGGCGCGGCTCGAAAGCTGGGATAGAACCGCGCTCGAAAAAGAATTGGGTTCTGTGCTTCAGCTTGAACGATCGGTTATGCCGGCTTCACAACCTTTTGACGCGCCGCGCGATTCAGCGCTTGCGGTATATGTACACTCGGATCGCGCCAAGGTTTCTGGACAGACAAGAATGCTTCTACAGGTAGGGGTAAAGGCAAGCGATAGGAAAAACGCGCTGCGCCAACCGCTTTCATTAACCGTCATTGCGGACGCACGCGGCGAGCTTAGCGCCAACACCAAACAGGCCCTTCGCGCGCTGGTTGATGCCTTGGCACAGGCGAAAAATAGCGGCGACCATTTTAGATTACTTATTGTTGGACGGGGCAAAGAGGGCATTATCGATGTGAGGTCCGAAAATTTCCGCCACGGTCCTTTGACTCTCGCGTTAAAGGAGGCTCTTGAAGGCAAAGGGTCCAAGGCGCTCGACCTTGCGCAAGTAATTGATCGCGCCACGGCTGAACTCCTTCCCAGTGAGAAAACGGAAGGGGTGAGCGCAAGCAGCGCGATACTCATGGCACTTCCTTCGGGCACAGGTAAAGATCTTAAAATTTTAGAGCATGCGGCTCAGAGCTCGGCAATAAAGGGAGTTCCGGTCAGCGTGGTTGGACTGGGATCTGAGGCAAATCTTGATAGTTTTAATCAGGTGGTATTCGCCGGCCAGGGCCGACGAAGCGTGCTCCAAGATGTCCGAGAGGCAAAGGCACTCGTCGAACGCGAGCTATTAGCGCAAAGCACTGTGGTGGCAAGAGCGCTAAGACTCAATATTAAATTAGCCCCGGGCGTTAAACTTGTCGATGTTCTTGGCACGACGAAACTAGGTACCGCTGAAACCAAGCGTGTTAAATATATCGAAGAGCGCCAAGATTCATTAATTTCCAAAAACTTTGGTATCGAGGCCGATCGTGGGACCGATGACGCGGGAATTCAGATTCTTATTCCTGCATTCTATTCGGGAGATAGCCATGTGTTGCTCTTAGACGTTGTCGCTGACTCGAGCAACGTCCGAGATAATCAGCGTGAGATTGCGCAAGTGTCGCTCCGCTTTAAAGATCTGCTGCAGCTTAAAAACGGCCGTGTTGAGAAAAGCTTTGCCTTAGCATCGGGACAGAGCGCGCCGCTTTGGCAGGGGCTTGGACCGCTTGAACAGAATGTGGTGAAGAACTTCATAAGCTACAGAGTTTCTGAATCGCTCAAAGCCGCGGGCCGCGCGTTAAGCCGACGTGACTTGGTGGAGGCGCGGAAGGACCTGACTCAAGCAAATGCACTGCTTGTAGGGGCGATGCATTCGGTGCAGGCGCTCGGCGATGATACCGACCTAAAAATGGCGCGTGAGATTATCAGACAGTATCTAGCGATTTTGAATAACGAGGGTGGCCAACAGTTAAGTGCGCTCCTGCCCCTTGGCGAATCGTTACAGCTTGCCGCGTATAATCTGCTTGTAGGACCAATTAAGTTCGAAAATGTGAAGTAGTTACCTTTGGAGGTTCGTATGAAGTTTATACGTCTTGTAACTATAGCTCTCGCGGGTATTGTTTTTGCCGTTCACGTTCAGGCGGCAGAGGCAGGAAAGAAAGAGGGGCAGGTCGAGCTTCCGCTTGAACATTATAATTCGCTCGTTGAAGCTTCAAGATACCCGCTGGAAATTCCGAGAAAGGCTCCCACGGGCTACGCAATTGGTGGATCAGAGATTGAAGTAACCGTGCAGGAAAATGAGAACCATTCGGCATGGGCTTCGATTGTCGCAAGGTTTTCGCTCGAGGTTCTTGAGGATGATTGGGTTTCGGTGCCGCTTCTCCCCGTTGATACCGCACTTCAATCCGCGCTTATGGATGGAGCGCCATTGGCGCTTAGTGCTTCTCCGCAAGGTTTAAGTTTTAACAGCAAAGGAAAGGGCACACATAAGTTCGAGCTTAGTTATCGAACTGACGCTCGGCAGTTCGAAAACGGCTTTACCCTGCCGATTGCACTTATTCAATCGAGCGCAGCCAAGCTTCAGGTCACTCTCCCGGGTACCGGAATTGACGCCAGCATAATCCCCGGGTCGGGGCTTCAACGAAGCGAGTCCGAGGGCAAGACGATTCTCCGCGCGGCGGTACCAACAAGTACCATGGCGCAGGTATCATGGCGCACTGGACAACCTCGGAAAGTAAGCATCTCGCGAGCGAATTATCGTGGCGAAGAGCGCGCGCAGAGCATTGTGTGGAATGCTGAACTAAGTGTCGAGCTTTTCTCGGATCAGACCGAGACGATTACGTTAATGCCTTCAACGCTGACGCTTACCGATCTTCGAATTGATGGAAAGCCTGGGGTGCTCTTTGTTGAAGCGGGCTACTTTGCAACGACGCTCAAAGGGAAGGGCGAACATGCTGTTAAAATCGGCTTTCAAAGTCCTGTCGCCAAAGAAAAGGGACCATCGAGTATTGAATTTTCGATCCCTGAGGTACCGATTTCGAAATTCGAATTGAGCTTGCCGGGGCGTAAAGAGGTGAAAGTCGAGCCGACTTCCAGTGTCGAGATACAGGTGAAAGATGATCGTACCAAAGCGTTGGCATTTGTTCCGATGAGTTCCCAAGTGTCTTTTAGCTGGACCGAAAGCGCACCGATTGAAGGGAGCGTGCCGCTTAGCGCGAGCGCTGTCTTGTATCAGGCTTTTGCCGCGGAGGAGGGCGTACTCTCGCAGCGCACCTTCGCACAGTATGAAATTACTCGCGGAGAAACAAATCTGTTCGAGTTCGATATCCCAAGCGGCATTCAGGTAAATCGAATTAGCTGCAACGAGGCCAAGATTACCGATTGGCAGATTGTGAATGGAAAAGCAGGCGAAGGTTCCACATTAAAAGTGTTTCTTGAAAGAAAGCTAAGCGGCAACGTCTCGCTTACCATTGAATCAGATCGAGGTCTCTCAGGTGTTGGTAGCGATCCATTTCCATTGCCACTGATTAAGGCACGCGACTTAAAACGAGAGCGTGGAATGATTGTGCTTCTTTCAAATAAGGAGCTGATGTTGCAGCCTGATCAGGAACAACATCTTTTACGGGTGGGTGAAAATCAGATACCGGCTGAAATTCGATCGCTGTGGAAAGATCCGGTCTCGCATACCTTTAAGTATGTTGAGGACGCGGTCTCGCTCTCAGTTCGCGCGCAGCCTCCCGAAAGAAAGGCCGGCCGTTTTGATGCGGTGATTAACACCCTGGTATCTTTGGGTGAGGTGAGCTTAAGCGGAAGTTCGACAATAGAGATAAATGTAAAATCGGGCAGCATCGAGGATCTTAAACTAAGGCTTCCGCCGAAGGTTAACTTTCTTGGGCTCACCTCGCCGTCGCTACGCACCCATACGGTGACCGGCGGCGATGAGGGCCAGGTAGTGAATGTGCAGTTCACTCAGGAGATGGATGGCCAGTTTACTCTTGAGGTAAAGTACGAGCAGATCTTAAGCGAAGCGCAGGCGGATATGGGAGTTCCCACGCCGAAGGTCGAGTCTGCTGAGATTGAGCAGGGAAGAATTGCGATTGAGGCTTTGAGCGCGGTTGAAGTTCAGCCGGCGACTGCTACGGGGCTTAGTTCTATTGATGCTTCCGAACTTCCGCAGCAGGTGTTGCTTAAGACCACGAACCCGATACTCCTTGCCTACAAGTACGTTCAAGCAGAACCGCCGTATAAGCTCGGGCTTAAAGTCACTCGACATAAGCAGGTCGACATTCAGGCGGCGACAATAGATCAGGCTATCTATCGCACTTTGTTTACCGCCGATGGAATAGCAGTTACCTCGGCGCGCTTTCAGATCCGAAATGCTCGGGAGCAGTTCCTGCGATTGACTTTGCCGGCAGGCTCAGAGGTATGGTCGCTTTTTGTCGATGGCAAGGCAGAAAAGCCGGCGCTGCTCGAATCGGAAAAGGAGAAGCTCGCCGAGTCGCGTGTGCTTATCAAGATAATAAATTCTGCGCAGGGCTTTCCGGTTGACCTTGTGTATCGAACCAAGATCTCTAGTTTTGGTTATCTTGGAACGCAGCGTGCCCTTCTCGCGCAACCGGCCATCGTCGTCACGCATACCCGTTGGGAAGCTTATCTTCCAAGTCAGTATTCGTACGGCAGAGTTGACACGAATATGCAGCTTGTCGAGAGTGGAAGCGCCAGTGGCGCGGACCTCAGGGCGGTAAGTAGCGAGATGAAATCCGCTGCTGCGCCCGGGATAGCGCTCCAGCTGCAAATTCCGATTTCTGGGCAGCGGCTGGTGTTTGAGAAGCTTTACGCTAATCAGGGCGATGAAGCGGCGTACTTTGCAGTTGCCTACTCGGTCCTTCTGGGCAAACTACTTGGACTTAGTCTTGTAGGCCTTGCGGCGCTCGCACTTTGTTTTGGAATGTTCCTTGTAGGAAGCGGAAAGACAAGGGAGGGCGCGGTCCTGTCGCTACTCGCAATTGCTGCCCTAGTAACTTTTATTGGTATTTATGGGGTAAGTGCCTGGCCCGTCATTCCCGCTGGGTTGACTGCCGCTGCTGGATTTTATCTCCGCCGCCAAAAGAGCCTCGAAGTCCTCGATATGTAAAACCCGTGACGGTCCCACATGTCCCTACTTTTTAAGTAGGGACATGTGGGACCGTCACGGGTTTTATTAGGGAACCTCTGAAAAACTAGGTGTTTTGGATTTGCTGGAATTTCGGATGAGATTTGCGAGAAATCAGGTCGGGAAAAACGCAGGAATAGCAGGGCTATTTCGAGTATTTTCCCGACCTGATTTCTCGCAAAGATCGCCGAAAGGCCAGCGAAGACGAAATACATAGTTTTTCAGAGGTTCCTTAGCTTACATTGTAGACCGAAAGCTGCTTACCTTGTAGAAGAGTGCATGAAGAGGAGGGATTTCAAGCATGATGAAGGTAGGGATACCTAGTCCTGAAAGGTCGGTAGAGCGCGAGATCGGCGCTCATAAAAGGCGCTCTGCTCCTCGTTCGCCGCTAGCTACTTCACAATTTCCCGCAAGTAATGTCGCTCCGGCGCTTGTCGCGCCAGTCCAGAATCAATCTTCACCTTCGTCGGTGGGCGAGGTTGCCGCATCTGTTGTTGATTGTACTCTTGAGGTCGCTGGAGCGGTCATAGAAAATCTTCCGCTCGTTGAAATAGCAGGTGGTGTTGTTGAAGCAGTGAGCGAGGTTGCTGGGAGCATACTGTCGGATCTGTAATGCTTAATTAGGCCACTGGAAGTCGTTCGAAGTGCGAAGGTCGTTCCGGACTATTCCAATACAGGGAAAGTCCAAATTCAAGGCACACTGTTTTAGTAAAGTCGCGGACAGCTAAAAAATAATCAAAAGAGTTTGTCTTTCTCGTTGGCAGAAATTCGGCCTCTAGTCGAGCGATCTGCGCGGAAAGAGCGGTCGCTTCAAAATCTCGTGAAGTTGAGGAGTTCTTTAGCGCCAATAATATGCGGCTACCGCAGGTCATTATTAACACCGACTGTGTTGGATCGGTAAGAAAGAATCTAAAATCTTCACCACTAAAATGAATACTGGTATTGCATAACGTTCCGCTCTTTCTCGGAGGATGGCTATGAATTGAAAATGATCTTATGAAATCGGCTGCATTGCGATTGCGTGGACAGTCCCAGTTAAGTCGCACCGAGCCGTGATCTCCCCTCGAAATCACAGGCGAAAGATCTACCCGCTGCTTTACCATATCGGTAAATCCGGTACGGGCGTGCTCCCGGCCACTTTGTTCCGTAAGTTTCCAAAACCCGTGACGGTCCCACGTGTCCCTACTTTTCTTGAAAGTAGGGACACGTGGGACCGTCACGGGTTTTGTGATAGCAAGGGTTCGATAAGACAGGGAAATTAAACTTGCTGGGCGGTTTGAGTAGCTTCTGTAAAACCTGTAAAATTGCGTAATCGCCCAACTTTTTGGCTTTGCTTCGTAGCGCCGCCTTTGTCGGTCTGCGTTGCCCGATCTTTCACGCGCTTATTCTTGAGTAGATGAAATTCTCTGTTCCCCACGGAGCGCTCGCCCCTGCGTGAGTGCTGGGTGGGGCTACAGCGGAAGGAATTTTTTGGTTTTTAATAACAAACACTACAAAGAGAAAGGAACGCATCTGACTACATCAAAGCAAGGAGCTCCCACTCATATTAGAGTAGGGGCAGCATCGATAAACACCAAGGTGCTCGATTGGGCTGGAAACGAAGCGCGTATTACCAAGGCAATTCATATGGCCAGCGCTCAGGGCATTCAGGTACTCGCGCTCGGTGAGCTATGTACCTCGGGCTATGGCCTCGAGGACACTGCTTGGCGTCCTGATGTCTGTGCGCAGGCCTACAAGCAACTGTTGCAGATCGCCAAACTCACCGAAGACATGGTTGCCTTTTGCGGACTGCCGGTCGAATTTGACGGCAAGGTCTGGAATGGCATCGGGGTCATCGTGAACCAGCGTGTCGTAGCGATCATTCCGAAGAAACGTCTCGCGAGTGGGACGCTCTTCTACGAGGGCCGTGTCTACGGAGAGTGGCCCGACGGAAAAAATACTACGCTCGGGGCGGAATATGGCGAGTTGCCAATTGGGGACATCGTCCTCGACATCGGCGGTGTTCGAATCGCGCTTCAGACATGTGAAGAGGCCTGGGGTTACGAGCAAACCGTGGCGCGGGCGTTGAAACTAGGGGCAGATCTTATCTTCAACAACAGCGCCTCTCCGGGCGCGCCGAATAAACATAAGGCGCGCACGTTCATTGATCAAAACTCGTCCGCGGGAAATTGCGGTTACGTCTACGCCAATCTTGTCGGCAGCGAGACCGGCGGCGTAACATTCGATGGCGATTGCCGCATCTCAAATTGCGGCAGCACCATCGCGCGCACTAAGCGCTACAGCATGAGGGATGTGCGTGTTATCGGTGCGACCATTCCTATCGTCGCTAACCGTTTCGGCCGGGGGCGTTTGAAGTATCATGTGCCGGCGTGCACCGACGAAGGAATACTTCGCGTGCAGCATGAATGGGGTACGGTCGAGCGTGTGAGCTATTCACCTTCGGGTGATCTCGACCTCGATCCGATTCCTGACGATCCTCGCGACATTGCGGGAATCTGGGATTCGGCCACTCTGGCCTTCTACGATTATTGGCGTAAAGTCGGAGTCGCCAGAGGGATGGTGACTGGAATCAGTGGCGGCTACGACTCGTCGATTGTCGCGCTGATTCACCTCGGCTCGATCTGCCGTGGCATGCACGAGTTGGGACATGAGTTCCTCGAAAAACTCTCATTCGTGCCCAAGATCAAGGAGATCGGACTTGATCCGTTCACGTTGATGGCGGCAACGCATCGAGGCTACTCGCTCTCAACGGAGAATAACTCCGCAAAAACGAGGAAAGGCGCACGGCTCATCGGCAAGGTGACCCGGATGAACTTCCAGGAGGTCTCTATTCGTGCCGCGTTTAAGCGGGCCAAACAGGATCTGGCGAGGATGTATGGTCGCCAGCTGCTCTGGACGGTGAAGTCCGAGTCCTTGGCCTTGGAAAGCGCGCAGACTCGGATTCGTGGATCCTACCTTGCGTCGGTTGCAGCCGCCCTTGACTTCATGATGCTCAACACGGGCAACATGTTGGAGATGGCGCTTGGCTACTGCACGCAGGGTGCCGATATGAACGGCGGCTGGGGCGTTATTGAGGGCGCGTTCAAGACGACAATCAAAGCACTCCTTGCTTACGTCGGAAACGGCGCAATCAAACTTCCCGTGGGCTTCGGTTATGGACAGGAGGAGTTTGATCGCGAGATCTTTAACGCGGTGACCTGGGTCCTTGGAACCGAGCCCACGGCGGGATTGCAGCCGCTGGAATTCAATCAGACTGACGAGTCAGCTCTCGGTCCGTTTGTTGTTCAGGAGTTCATCGCGCGGAACTTCCTTTTCGGAATGCATTCTATGCCAGACCTTTGTCGGCTGGTGTGGGAAGCGTTCGGGCCGAAAAGCGTTCATGCGGGGCGCAACTTCTCCAACGAAGATCTGAAGAAATGGATCAAGTTCTTCATATTTCGCTGGTGTGGTTCGCAGTGGAAGCGTTTTTGCGCAACCCAGGGACTCAGGATTGAAGACATCAGCCTGATGACCCAAACAGACATCAGGTGGCCGGTGGTCTGCGACCCGACATTCTGGGTCGAGGCCGTCAATGTGTACGAGTTCCCTAACGCGTAAGGTTCAAGCAATGGCTCGGGCTAAGGTAGTGACAGTACCTTAGACCCGGGCCGCTGCCTTTTAGAGGTTTCATTACCTTCCGCGCTCCCCTTTCTGTCCATACAGGGCTGAAAGGGGAGAATAGTCGCTGCTTCAGGTCCTTGCATTCTCGTCTTGGATTCTCGTTTCGTATCTATCTGCGCTTACTTCTTTGACTAGTGTGAGCTTGTGGTTCACTCTCGGAAAATCACGCAAAGCACGTTGTAAAGGAGTCTATGAATCGGCGATGCACCACTAGATTTTTGAAAGCCACATTCGCGATTGTTACAGCACTCACGACTTTTCTAATAGCTCCCGACTTAACGTCGGCACAGAATTACGGAATCCCGGTGTGGGGCTCTCCGTATCAAACCGCGCCAACACCTGGAGCAACGCCTAGGCCCTCGGCGACTCCTGCCGAGGCGGTACTTCCCATTGGCGTTTTCGCGGTGAACTCAAACTATCGTCAGTCCAAAGAGCTAAGGGTCCAGCGGGATCAATCGACGGTGGAGCTCGATTATAACTGGCAGGTGCAGTTCCTCATGCGCAATGCCCCCTTTGCAACGATTTCAGCTACGCCGATGCTGGGCAACTACTATTTTGTGACTCGTTCTGAAGGTGTTCTCAATCCAGAAGTAGGGGCAAAAACGCAAGTAACGTACGCGGGCGCATGTCCGGAAACTAGATCTTTTATTGCGGGCGGCTGTACTACGAACGAAACTCGATCGACCGCGCAAGATTATGATACTCCGGCGCAGTCGACCTCAACTTCGAGAGCGTGGACGGTCTCCGATGTCGCGAGCCGTCCGTATCAATGCGCGGTTTCGCAGTATGTCGATGCGAATGGTGCGCGCCTTGATATACCAAACACGTATTCTGAAGAGACACAGTTGAACCTCTTCGTTGATGGTGATCCTGCTCGCCGCTTTGTTGTTCGCTTTGATCTCTTTGTCTCGACAATTGTTCCGAATGTGAGCGCGCTTTTCCGCCAATCTAATCCTAGCTCGCTTATGACTCCTCGTGCTTCGCGCCAGGTTGCTCTTAATCAGATACAGATTGAGGGCTTCGCCCCGGTTGCTGGAAGCACAACGTCCTTTCAGGGGATTGTGCACGGCCGCATTCCGACCAGAATCTCCGTGTACACACCCGCGAGTGGCGAGGAGCGCACGGCTTCCGGTCGAATTGCCTCGACGTACAACTGTCTTTCGGTTGCAATTACACGACCGCGTGTAGTTCAGGATCTCGGAGATTAGACGCTTAGGCATTCGTGGATTAATCGACATGGAAGTTTTTCTGAAAAATAAGGTCGAGGAGATGGGCCGCTTTTCAAATCCAGTGCGACATAGCATTGTAGTTGGAGTTTCAGTACTTGTTGCGGCGGCGTTCCCGACGAGTGCGATGGCGCAGTCTTCGGCTCCAATTACTACGCCAAATGCGCGTCCTTCGGAAGTTCCTGTAATCGTTGTTCCATTGCCGAGTAGTGCTTTCTCAACAAACGCCAAGACAATTAATCCAACCGCTGATATGCAAGCGGCGCGCATTCCGGACACGTTTCCATCCTCACTTCGGATTGCGCTTACCAATCTCTTGAATGTGCGGAGCGAGATCTTAGAGCTCAGACAACGAACTGTCTTCGATAAGCCTGTGGCAATCAGTGACGCGCCTCGATCGGTCAGAGAGCTCTTTGAGCGGGGAGAGCAGTGCACTCGGCAATTGGCGGCAGAGTTAAAAAATGACTCGAGTTCTATTGTTCACTTAGACTCGGCACAGCGTGAGCGAGTTCAATTCTGGCATTCGAAAATAGATCTGGCTTTTAATTCGAAGTTGCAGGGGAACGGGACAATTGACTCAAATAGACTTCGGGCATGTTTGTCAGCAAGCGCCGGAATGTGGCGTGCATGGATTCCGATCGGTCTCGAAACGAAGAGAGTAAATTTTGAAAACGCGCAGAATAATAACGTTCAAAGGAGTCAGTAGTATGGTCAACGCGAGAATCAGCGATCGGGGAGTTATGAGACTTTCTTGTAAGCTTTTAGTGGCAATGCTCTTTATACTTCCCTTGCGCGGCCAAGCTGAAGCAATCGTCCTTGGAGAAGATGCTCCTTATCCCGGTGTTCAGTTTATGGTCATCGAGAACGCTTTCGAAGCAAGTTATAAAAACGATTTCACCTCAATCAGAACTTCAGGGGGCTTTTTTGTTTACGAAAACTCCCTTACGAATGGCTCATCGAAGTCATCAAAGGCGATAGAGGGGTTCCGCTATGATGGCGCTATTTCAGAGTACAGTTTCGGTAGCAACAGCAACGGAGCTTCCAGCAGCTACCGCTACAGCTCGAGTAATCTCTATCCTCCATACTTCTCGACATGTCGAGACTCCGACACCTGGGAGCCTCGCGTGGTGCAAGAGGAAACGAATTTTGTTTCACGTCTTCGCGCGCGTCATAGATGGGACAGTTTCTGTGTTTCAAGTGTGAGTCCCACTCCTGTAGTCAGTCAAGGTAGTGTAATGGTCGACCCAGCTCCCGCAGGCTTCGAAGCAAGTACTATGCGAGCTGTCAATTGTAAGCAGCACCGTAGCTGGGTTAATCCCTATTCCGAAGATTCTTATTTTGCGATTTCGAGTGGTACGTCAGATTATGAAGAGACATCGAGTGCGATGATTAGGTTAAATGGCGATCCAATGATTACCTATTACATTTCATATGATATTGTTATTTCCAATTTCGAAAATCCGACACAGCCGGTGCCGAACGGAACTATAAAAATAGATGGTGTGGAAACTGGTGGGAATCTCCACGTAGAAGGTTGGGTCTCGGGGGCAGAAGAAGCAATTCCGTTAACGGTAAGCATCGAAGGGGCTTGTATTCAGTACGGCATTGCTAATCTCACCGTCGCAAATCTGGCTAATAGAAGGTGAGTTCCGCATTTCTAAAGGCGGCCTATCAATTGTTTCATAAAGTCGGGCAGGTGCGGTAGTATGGGGATCTCATATGTTGAGTCTCCCCGTAAATCAGAAGCAGTCCACCTCCGATGTACGAATCGGAGATGTGCTGATACCGTACAAAGCCGATCTTGAAAAAGTTGTCGTAGCGCTTGTTCGGGACATCATCCCTCACCATGTGCTTATTGCCCCGGCACTTGATAAACTTGGAATTGATCCGAGTCGTAAGCCTGAAAAGCTAACTGCGCTTCTCGCGCAGCTTCTCTGTTATCCTCGAGTCATAGCTGATCATAGCTTTGCTGTTGAAACCGCGGCAAGAGCGCGGATTGACGCGGGCGAGCTTCTTACGCAGCTATTTTCGGGGTTCATTGCTGACAATCCGCCGAGTACGAAATACGCGGCCTCTTGGGCCGCGCTGTATCTCTCAATGGGTGCCGCGCAGTGGGACTCAAAGCGGATGGAGTTCCTGCAGCGGCGCTTCGGTGCAAGCGCGGATCTCGTGCGTACGGCACTTGATCAAAAAGCTCCCGGCCTTTTTTCTGCTTTCTTGGTCCCACAAAAAGTCTCATCGCAGGCGGTAGTCCTTCCAGCGCTTTCGAGGGAAAGAAGCTGGAGAGATTTGAAGGTTGATTCCGAAGAACCGTCGAAAGTACAGCCAGCGGCATCAGAAAAGAAAGAGCCTGGCGCGGAACGAGCAGCATTTTATCGAGCTCTTTGTACCGAGATCAGCGAGACTACCGCACTAGTTCCGGCGCGCTGCGATTATCACCTGATGCAGCCTTTTTTCGAAGCCTCTGTGCCGGAAGTCGCTGCGTATAGGCAGCGACTTGCTACTGCAAACAACTCTTTCGTTCTTGCCAGACACTCGCGAATCGTTTGGGAACATGGGTCACGAAGCGAGGTGATTGATGAGGAAAACTTCAGCCCAAATGCGAGAAGAAATTTTCGGCTAGAAACGCCCGAGAAGCTTGTTTTTGTAACCAAAAACTTTGGTGAGGTGCACGCGGAGTGCTTCTTTTCCAAGACTATTTTTAAGATTAGTGGCGTGCTTGGCGGGGATACGTTCTGTATTTTCGATGCTGCAAAGCCTTACCCTTGGATGACTTCAATGGAGAAGCTTAGCGCTGGTTTCCGGCCTTTACCTCGCGCCGCAGCTGTTTAATCATCGCGTCAAATTCTTTGCGCTCCTTTGGGCCCATCCGCGGATGTCTCGGATTTATCTCCTGTAAGTGATGATTTAAGATCTTGGCGATAAGAATAGCCGCAGCGCGTTTGTCGTCGGACGGAATAATGTACCACGGCGCATGTTTTGTGCTTGTTGCCGGAATTGCTTCGCTATAGACCTTAAGATTTTCTTCGAACTTATCACGATCTTTCAAATCTTGAAGGCTCAGCTTCCAGTGCTTTTCAGGGTTATCGTAGCGCTCAAGCAGACGCACCGCCTGTTGATGTTTTGATACATGTAGATAAAATTTAACGATAGTGACGCCATTTCGGTGTTGGTATTCTTCGAATTGACGGATGTCTTTGTAGCGCTCTTTCCAAGCACGTTTCCCAAAATGGCTTGGCTTAAGACCGCGCGCCTTAAGAAAAGATGGATTCACCCGGACTGCGCCAACCTCTTCATAGTGGGTGCGGTCCCAAAAGCTAAATTTTCCACGTGGCGGGAGCGCTTCGTAATGTCGCTGAAGCCAAGAAAACTCAAAATCCTCGGCGCTTGGGGAGCGAAAAGAGTGATTCTCGCAGCCTTTAGAATTTAAACCCTTGCATACGCGTCGAGTGATGCTTGATTTGCCAGAGCCGTTGTCACCCTGGAATGCTGCCAGCAGCGCTCGTGCGCGCGAGGCAAATAGCGCTGCTTGAAACCGTGTAAGCTTGACATGTTCATCGCGGAGCTGACTTTGATAGTCGCTCTTATTAACGTAGACTCCACGGAGCTCCGTAGGAAAGCGCTCAAGATCGAAATCGCGTTCGTTCGGACGAACGCGAAAATCTTCAACATTGAGTTTTGAAACTTTCCAAGCGCGCATGTGGCTGGTCTTTTAGTCCCGTCCAAGCTCTTTCTTAAGTTCACGAATGGCGCCCTTTATTGCTTTGCGCCCGGCTTTATCGAGTGGCTGCGGCTTTGGGTCGGCCCTTTCAAGATGTTTAACTACAATCTTCGCGGCGATAAGCCGTGCCGTGCGCTTGTCGTCCGCCGGGATAACATACACAGGACAATCCTTGGTGCTTGTCGCGACGAACGCTCTTGTATAGGCCTGCATATACTTGGCCCAAAGTTTGCGCTCGGCCATGTCGCCTGGATTAAATTTGAAGTGCTTTTTGGGGTCTTCGGCGCGAGCGAGGAGCCTGCGCGCCTGCTCTTTTTTGGAAATATGAAGAAAGATTTTTACAACGGGGATTCCTCGTTCATGAGCGCGAGCCTCGAAATCGGCTATCTCCTGAAGTCTTGCATTCCAGAATTTCTTATTTGCGCGCTTAGGATCGATGTCGCGAGCTCGTAGAAATTCGGGATGTACTCGAACCGTGCCAACCTCTTCTAAATGGGTACGATTCCACACGGCGATAAAGCCAGTCGGAGGAAGTGCGGCTTCGTGGCGCTGCAAGAAATGTTGCTTAAACTCGGCTTCGGTCGGGCGCTTGAACGAGGTAAAGGCCACCCCTTGCGGATTGCATCCGGTAAGAACATGTTCGATAAGTCCATCTTTTCCGCCGGCGTCCATAGCCTGAAGTCCGAAGGCAAGCCCGCCTTTTTTCGAGGCAAAAAGCAGCTCTTGAATCTCTGACATTCTCGCTTTGGCTTTGCCGAGCTTTCGCTCGTAATCCTGCTCGTCTTTATAGGGCTGCTTCTTAAGCTTGGTGGGAAAGGATGCGAGATTAAAGTCTTTGTCTCCCTTTCGAACACGGAAATCAGCGATAGTAATTTTGCTCATACAACTCTCAACGTCTTTTAAATTTTCTCGGCGACCGAGAACTCCCCGCCGCAAAAGAAGGAACAGATAGTATAGCCCTAAGGTAGTTCTTACTCAAACGTAAATCGCCAAAAAAGTTCAATAGTTAAAGGAGTTTTCACGGTTTCGACTCCGTGACTTCCGCTAGCTATTTCGTGGCGGCACCGTTTTCGAAGAATTTACTAGCGCGGAGAGCGCCAGGCTCTTACCAATATCCTCCGCTAATAGTTTCTTTCCCATGGCGACGATACGGATTGCCGTTGCCGCCATAAGCCCCGCGCGAGCATCGGTAGGAAAGCCATACTTGGCAAACACCGCTGACACTCGAGCTTCGAATTGCGATACCTGATGATTAAGCAGGGCCGGCGAGACTTTGTCAGGTGAAATTTCATGCTCCCAGCCGGCTTCGGCGTTGAGCCCAAACTGCCCCGCAAAATGCTGCATAAGAGAAATAAGCCTTGGGCCGTCACTATCTACCTGTTCAGCCAAGATTGGAGAACCTGGGGCGAGCTTCGAGAGATCAATGCCGGTATCGCGGAGCAGATAACACCCGGCAAGCGCCGCTGCCGCCGTAACTGCACGCTCGACCTCAGCGCCGCGGGTACGCTGTATCTCGGCCATGATAAGATCAAGAACCTCATCGGCTACTTTGGCGCTAAGGTCTTCTGGAGATTGAGCGTTCATAAAAAGATAGGGTAGGGGTGAGGGTAGAAAGTTTATTAAAACAATTAGCTGCTATCCTGCCATACTTTCTGTCCATCTGGGCAGATAGTATGACAGGATCGCGGCGAAACCTTACTTTGAAACCGAGTTAATTGTGAAAAGGGTGAAAGGGTGCGTCAGCGGCTGCCGACGCACCCTTTACCATGTTTACTCCTGCGCGAACTTGAAGCGGAGCGATTCAATCTCCGCCTGAATTTTCTCCTCTGCGCCCTCGCCACGATATTCTTTTGGCAGAAGGTCGGGGTAGGTGCAGAACTGAGTGGCGATCAAGGACTGGAAACGCCGCTTCTCCTTGATCGCGCTGCTGGCTCGCCAATACTGAATGACTTCCCGTACGGGCTTTTTCGAACCCCGTAATTCAATGAGGAAGTCATTGTAGTCCCGCTTGCTGTAGTGACCCGTCTTGTCCATCAAGACCGTGAGATCCTCGTCCGTAAGCATAACTTCGCCACGGCCGAAAAATTCCCTGAGGAAGTCACGACGCTCTTCACCTTCAGGATCGAAAAGCGGGACCTGAATCGGAGAACGCGAGACAATATCCGGGTCGAGCTGGTCCGGCCGTGAGGTCATAAGGCACCACACGACCTTTCCTCGAAACTGCGGATCGGACATGAGCTTGATCACATTACCTCCAAGCCTCTTTTCGGTCTCATGAGTGTCTTTGCTGTGCACGGAGCCAAAGGCCGTGTGCGCTTCATCGACAAACACAAGGATCCGTCCGTAGATTCGAAGGCGTGATCGCAAGATTTCGAAGAACTTATCGGTGTCCCCGAAGTACATTCCGCGAAGCCCCGTGAGCTCAATGCAGATCCGGCCGCAATCGCCGGCAACTGCCGAGAGCGTGAAGGTCTTTCCGGATCCGTTGGGCCCCGGCACAATAATTGACGTAAAGGCCGTCCTCGGATTATCGCAGCGCGCGATCACCTCTTTGAGGCGAGCGAGCTCCTCTGCGCTTCCGATTACATCCTTCACGCCATGTTCCGGGTAGATAACCGTGATGATGTCGCCGAGCTGCCTTTTCAGCAGCACATTGACTTCTCCCACGACATCTTTCCGGATGAGAGGCACCTTCGTGCGGTCAGCCCGCACGCAGAGCGATTCAATCGCAGTGAGCTGTAAGCCAGCGCTATCGAGCGCAAAATTTCCGGGCGAAAGCTCGCCGAGGATTGTTGGCTTTCCCGCGACCGCGTAGTCGACAAACGAGCGCCGTTCCGTTTCCGGCGGGAGCTCAATTTCCAGCGCCTGAGTGCTTGGGAGCGACAGAATCTCCTGATTCACGCTCCGGCTACTTGGTGCTATGAGCACCACCAGGCAGTCGCTCCTCGTAAACAATGGATCGCTGATCCAATCGAGAAATGCGACAAGTCGCATTCGATCGATTTCGCTGATGTGCGATGCCTCCCCTGCGGGAAACATCTTATCAGCGAATTGAAACACGACGCAGAGCGGTGGCACCACCGACGCCGGATCTTTTTGCGGCAGTGTCGCCTGTCCAGCACGAAGGTGAATAATGCTCTCCATGGTTCCACGGAGAAACTGCAGGCCTGGAAGCGGGCTGAATTTGAGGTCAGCTATCGCCTTTTTGGCCGCCGCGCGATCGAGCTTTTCGGCTTTGCTTCGCGCGGTCGCATTCTTGAGTTCGATGGCGTTCAGAAGCCTCTCTTCGTCTTTCTCGGTGTAGAAGGTAATTCCCGCCGACATGTCGAAGCGAAGCACGATCATCTGCTCGCACAGCTCCTGATAGAGCGCCTGCTGCAACGGAAGAAACAGGCCGTTCCTAGCGCGGAAAATGTCATTGACATTTCCCGACAGGAGCAGCACTGATTTCCCACGATCGCTGTAGGCGTCTCTGATGGCGTCCATAAAGACCGCCCGATGTACTTTCCCTGGTTCTTTTGTTTCACTCATTATGGTTGGATGTTGACCCGAATTGCATCGGGATGGTCATGGTCGAATCGATCCGGCGTAAGCGGATCTTCCGGCTCCAGCACGTCGTGCTGAACCCGTTTCAGCAACTCGTTAAACACGGGCTCATATTTGAAGCTGTCAGGCTTCACCTTGCCGCCCGGAATTAACTTATCACTGAGGATTACCGCTCCGTTTCCTGGCTGACCATCTGCATGGCGCCAGTGTTGGCTGAGTCCGATCACGCGGGTGCCGAGGTACAGCGCCTCTTCAAGATCGTGCGTGACGAAGATCACGGTCATGCCGTAATCCTGCCAGCACTTGATCAGAAGCTGCTGCATCCCTTTTCGCACGCCGGCATCGAGCGCGCCGAAGGGCTCATCCATAAGGAGTACCTTCGGTCGCATTATCATCGCCTGTGCGATGGCGACGCGTTGACGCATTCCGCCCGAGAGTTCGTGCGGAAATTTGTGCGCGTCATCGGCTTTGAGGCCGATTCGTTTGATCAAGTCCATCGCCTCGATCCTTGCCTCCCTTCGCACCTTTCGAAAGTGCGCTGTGTGCAGAATCCGTTGCGCGAGATTCGACCGGTCGAGCTCGGGCCCGAGCACAATATTTTGCAGTACCGTGCAGTTGGGCATCAGCCCATACTTTTGAAACACGATGCCGCGGTCGCGGTTAATTTCCTCGATAGCGTCATTTTCGAATTGGACGCTGCCTTCGGTGGGAAACTGCGAGCCGAACACCATGCGCAGAAGCGTGCTCTTGCCGCAACCCGTGGGGCCGACAAGCGAGAGGAACTCGCCGTCAGTGATCCGCAGGCTGATGTTGTTGATGATCGTCTTCGGTGGCGCATCCTCAACTGGATAGCGCACACTCACACCACTCATCGTAATTTGATGTTGTTGTAGTTGCATATCTATTCGGTTTATTGGTTGCTCCACTTGTAGCGCGAGGTAATCCAGGCGCTGACTAAACGATCGGCGACAAACAGGAGTAAGGTCATCCACAACACATAGGGGATGATTGTGTCCATCGAGATCGTGCGTTTCATTAGGTAGATGCGGTAGCCGAGCCCCTGACTTGCGATCATGAACTCACCGGCCAAGAGGCATTGAATGCCCGCCATAAACGAAAGGCGAATGGCATCAAGTACTTTCGGCCAGATAATCGGCAGCACTACTCTGTAGACGACCTCGAAGTCGCTTGCACCCCGAGATTTCGAAGACTCAATCAGCTCGCGCGGCACCTCTTTTGAAAAGAGGTAGGTTGATAGTGCCACAGTCGGAAAGACTCCGACCATGATCAGCACGACCTTTGGTAGCTCCTCCACGCCCATGACCACGATAACTATCGCGGTAAGGGCCATTGGCGGTACCATGCCGAGGAAACTTATGAGTCCTTTGAGGGTCGACTCGATATAGGGGAAGACCCCCATATGAAGCCCTACGAGAATCGGAATAAAGATAAAGGCGTAGGCGATGAGAAATCGCTTTACGCTTGCCCAGGTATCAAACCAGAGCAGTACCTTATCCGTCTTCACGTCGCGCTTGATGGCGATGGTTTTGACACCTTCCACAAGCTGGCTCACCGTCGGGGTAACCTTTTCGAGTGACTCTCCGTCGTTTGCCGCGGCACTCTGATGGTGACGGCTCTGCGCCACCACCATATAGGCCGCTACCAGCACCACAAAGGGTAACGTGGGCAGTATTTTTGCCCAGATACCCTGTGGTTTTCGATCCCTACGGACCAGGTTTCTCATGTCTTTATCCTTTCTCTTTCTGCGTTGCTTTTTGATTTTTGTTTAAATGCGAATTTCACGAATTAAGAAAAAAACTTTCTCCCTCTACCCCTTACCAGATTGTAAGAACTACTTCGGTATGAAGCAGAAGAAAGAGGAACAAAAAAATCCTTATATGAACCTAAGCCTAAAATTCCTGTCGCCAGAGATCGGCGTTGCGGCCGAGCTTGGGTGACAGGAATCAGGCAAAGCCTTGATAAATTCCTATCTTGGATAGTACGAGCGCGGTGGATTGGACTGGCCAACCCACCGCGCCTTGTGTTTACTCTTTAGTGCCGAAGTTACTGCTTGGCGGTCGCAGTGTACGTCGTCGTGTATCGGAGGCGGACGTTTCTCGGATTGCCGAGAACTTTTCCATCCGGGAACTCAATCCCGAAATGGTCCGCCGATTTGGCTTTGTCGCCCAAGAAGCCTTTCTCGAAGAGGAATTTCCTCATTCGATCAGTGGCGCTCTTGATGTCGATCTTGCCGCCGGACGGGGTGTCTAACACCTCCCCGTTCAAGTAGCCGATAGCCGAGTCGGGTGTCCAGAACATCGCAGTTGTTTTCAACTGCGCTTTGTACTCGGCAAGAGTACATTCGGACATTTTGGCCATGGCGGCGAGCGCCGCTTCGGAGGCCGGTCCGCGCTTGCTCATGATGGCAAGAACTTCGTACCAGGCACCCGCGAGCGCTTCACCGAAGGCGGGGTTGTCCTTGAGTACGTCAGTTTTGACGACGATAAGATCCAGGATCTCTCCCGGAATCCTTGATGAGTCGAACAGTTTGACCGCCTTCGGATCCTGTTCGATCGCCAGTGTAAACGGGGCCCATGTGACCGCCGCGTCGATCTTCCCGCTCAGAAAAGCGGGAGCAATCGCGGTGTCTTCAAGGAGCGCCATTTCGACTGCACTGTGCTTGGCGCCGATAGTTTCAAGCCCGCGCGCGAGTAGATACTCGGACACCGTGGCTGGAACCCCATGCACCTTTTTGCCTTTGAGCCCGGCGAGACTTTCGATCTTCCCCTTGCGCCCGTAGACAACGTCATTACCGTTGCTGAAATCGCCCAAGATGACGGCTGTGGAGTCCACGCCAGCGATGGCGGGACTCATAAGCACATCCATACTGGTGATCGCCAGCGCATCGGCAGACCCTGGAGAGTAGGCTTCAATCGAGGCACCGTAATTGGCCGCGTGAACGACCTTGATTTTGATGCCCCTTTTGTCGGCGTGTTTCTTAAGGATCCCGGTCGAGTCGGCGTAGTACGAGGGCATCCACCCTGCGTACACGGAATCGACCAGGGTGAACTCAGTTTTCTGAGCGGCGAACGAACTGCTGGTAAAGCCAAGGGCCACCAGCACTAGCAGACACATACGGAACAGATATTTCATTTTCATTAAAAGGTCGCTGCAGTTTTGGTGACCATTATTGAGGGTCGGTCACCTTAACCCTTTTGAGAGCCGCGAAAGTATTCTGGATGCTTGCCGGTGATTACACCTGCGCGCGCCGCCAGAATGTTGAATGCGAACTCCCGGAACCAATGAAGGATTTTCATAACCATGACGCGGCGGTGGGAGCGAAATCTCCCACCGCCGTCATACTGGCTGCTTTACAGTCGCGGCCGCCCACCTGCCGGAGGTGTTCCGCTCGAAGCCGCGACGCCGGGAGTTTCCGCTACCGGTTTGACTCCCGTTGCTGCCTGATTCTTGAGCGCACGCTCGGCGAGCATCGCCTTGAGCTTATCGCCCGAGGTGACTGAACGACCGGCTTCGGCGTATTGAGCGTCCTGAACATTGACGTCAGTTCCGGCCATCTTGCTCGAAATTCGAGCCTTGGCTTTAAGCTCGCGAGCCTGACGCCGCACCGCTTCCATCGGACCGCTCTGGCTGCTCAGTGAAATTCCCTGCATCCGCTCATTGAGTTGGACAAGGGTATTGTCCGAGACGTAGTCGGCGATGAGCTGGGCTTTCTCTTCTGGCAGCTTCTGCAAGCGATCCTTGAGAGCCGTGAGGTTACGCATATGCGCTCCCATGTTCTCTTCGGTTTGCTTCATCTGTGCCTCGATATCTGCCTGCCGCTCATCGATCCTTGTGATCTCGTTGTCGAAGCGTTCGAATGCCGCCTTGTGCTGCTCCATCAGGTCTTTGTTGGCCTGATTTGGAGCTGCGGCGTGTATCGCTTCCGCTTCGGCGAACTTGTTCATTGCGCCTTCGCGCTTTATGATCAAGTCCGCTTCGCTCTTGTTGAGCCGCTCCATCTCTCCTCGCTTGAGCTCCATCTGGGCTTCGACCTGACTGACAGCTGATAAGAGCTGATCGTAATCGGCCTTCACCTGACGTGCTTCGAGATCTGCGGCATCGGCGATACCTGCGGTGCTGCCGGTAAACTGTTCGTCTGCAGAGCGCTCAACTGCCAGCGCTTTGCGTGTAAACAAGTTCCCGAACCATCGGAATATTGCCCCGAGTAGGCTAGGTTTTGATTCATTCATAGTTTTGGTCTGTTTACTGTCGTTGGGATCTTTTTCCAGCCTCCAAGTACACCTGATCATCGGCACTCGTATCATTCTGACCGAGCTTGGTTAGCCGATCTTCAACCCGCTTGGCTGCCTGAACCGCCTGCAAGAGGCGGTTTTCGGCTTCGCCGTCTGGTTGAACAAGTGTCTCACCATCTCCCACTGAGGAGAGTCGGGTGAGGTCAAGGAGGGTTACTTTCATCGCTTGTTCGAGACCGTTCGATTCAGCGAGGGCATCTTGCAGCTCTGCTTCATACTTACGGTACGACCGAATGGTTGCCTCGTTCGAGTCAATCCGTCGCTGTAACGCTTCGGGTTTCTCCGAACTTGCCAACTGCTTCTTCCATGCACGCACCTCTTTCTCAAGGCCCGCAAGGTCGATCCGTTGAAGCGCTTGGAATGTTCCGAGCGCCTTACGTAAGACCGCGATACCCTGATGAAAGGCGTCATGCGCGAGGGCGAGATACTGCTCGACCCCGTGATTGCCTTTGGCTTTGGCGGCCATTAGATAGTCACGAAGCTCGTTAAAAGCCGCGATTAACTCGCTTGCTTCGGTTCCGCCTTCGGTGAAGTCGGCGGCGTCGCAATCGGTGACTAACTTCTGGAACTCAGCTTTGCGATTCTGGGCCAGTTGAATCGTAAGCTGCTGTACGTATTCGGCCGTGAGGCGCTCTCCCCGGATGAAATAGTTCACCACCCAGGATCCAGCGCCGACCACGAAGCCGAGTAACGTTGCCAACACCGCAGGTTCACTTGGCCCAATGACCACACTCCAAAGGAGTGCCAAACCACCCAGCGCCACCGGAAAGGTGGTCGCCGGGTGGCTGACCGTTTTCTTGAGAATTGCCCTGCCGACGTTGCCCGATTGTAAGTCGGCGTCGGTCACTGGCTTCTCCGGTCGATCCTGGTTTTCTTGCATTTTGCCTTTCTACAGCCCTCCTCCCTCCAGCAGCACAAACTCGACTCGTGGTAAACGAGCGTTGTACGCGCGCTGGGGTTCGTTGGGCTTTCGTGGTGGTGGCTGTCTGTAACCCACACCTTCCGGGCGAAGCCGATTTTTGTCGACGGAATGTACCAATGTGAGGTATCTCCCGACGACTTCGGCCCGTTCAAGGGAGAGCTTTTGGATCTCCTCTTCGTCTCCCGGGCCGGTATGGCCTCTAATCGCGATGCGTTGACCTCCGTAGTTGTGTAGCAGCAGTTCGGCAATCTTATCGACCGCCGCCTTGCCGCTGTCATCGAGGAGGTTATCGCCCGCCCGAAAGGTGACTGGTTCGGCATTGAGCGAACCCAGTACCCGTAATTTCGACCAAGCCTGGTCATCCAGCGCCGTGAACTCAATCTGTTTTCCGAGCCCGGCACCCGCCTTCACCACGGAGCGTTTTGTAAGCTCCTTGAGAACGGTCGGGTTGACGAGCGTATACGGATTGTCCAAGACACCGGCGCCGAGCCGCTTCGATCTTTCGAGCACGTTTTTGCAAGAGGTGATAGTGCGAACCACCCCCTCCTGCGGCTGCAAAGAGGAGCTGCCACTGACGGCGACTCCAAATTGCAGCTGACAGTTTTCGGCCAGATCAAACCAATCGATCTTGCCGAGCATGTTGTCCAACGTGTCTTTGGATAACCCCTCGCTCTTCTTCATTGCGTCGAGCATCTCGTCACGATTTCTCGCGTAGTGATCGACGGTCGCAAAGTACGACTCGAAAAAGCCCACCGTGGTATCCGGCTGGCGCGAGAGAAAATCCCGCGACACCACGAATACGTCGACGATGTAGCCATCGAACGAAGAAGAGCTCAAGATCACCTTAAGATCTTTGAGCTCAGTAAGAGCTTTGGATAGCTCCGGCTCCCAAAGCACGAATGCGTCACCCTCGCGGCGTTTTGCCCGCTTGAGGACTTCATCAATGCCGTTTACCGGAACTCGCCAGCTTTCCGAACTCGCCATTCCTGGTAAGTCGAAGTCGCTGGTCACAAGATCCATGAAGAAGGAGCTCGGACTGTCGGCCGTATACACGATCCGAGTGCCGAGTCCCTCCAGCTCTTTGATGTTTCCGCGTGGAAACTTACCGGCAAAACCCACGAGCGCGTCCGCGCCGCGAGAGCTGCCGATAGCTGCCACGATGACCCCCGGAAATTGGTGTTTTGCACCATGTTCCAGGTAACTGTTGATGGGGAGCATAATCATCTCATACTCCCCCCGTGCGAACTTATCGAGCCTCTCCGCATAGGCTCCTTTGTCATCGGTAAATGCCACAGTACTTCCCTTTGTCGGGGACACTTTTTGCATCTCCGGTGAACGCAGGAACCAGTAACCGAGATAGCCGTCACCGCCAACTCTGACGGTTTTGGCTGCGGCCCGAGGATCGCTTGTGCGAAGCTGCGTCTTCTTTTCAAGGAGAGGACGCGTGAACTTCCACGCTACTATTGCGGCCGAGCCCAAAAGGACCAGGAGCAATAATCCTACGGTTGATTTTTTCACTTTCTTTTTGGTTTCTGCAGATGTGTTAGTTTCCGAAACTACCGCTTTCGCCCACGGTTTCTTCGAGTGCCTTTCTTAGCGACAACTCATCGTTGGCGTCTTTGTAGGTCACTGAGTACTTTCGCAGTGAATGCGAGCTTCCCAGGCAAAGTCCGATCGTATAGATCGGTATTGCCTGCCTATAAGAGAAGGGGCCGCAGTTGTTTTCACTGCCGACGTCGCCGTCGCTGGCCTCTCCGTCAGTAACGGTGATGAGTCGAAACTCACCATAGTTAAGCTGTCGTGCTCGTTGCTCGGCCAGTCGGCCGATGCCAAACTTGATAGCCTCGTTTAATGGAGTGCCACCACCCTCGCTGACCGTCCTAACCGCTTGCAAGAACTGCGCGCGGTTATTTGGGCCAAGTGGCACGACTTCGCGGCTGCCCGCGATGTCAAATACCACCAAGCCAAGGTTGGCGTTAGTAGGAACGACTTTCAAGAAGCTCTCAATGGCCTTCTTAGCCACATTGATCTTCTTTGAGCCGCTGCACTTCTCTTCCATGCTGCCGCTGCCATCGAAGATGAAGTAGAAGTTTCGCGTGAGCGAAGCTACCGCGTCTTTCGGTGGAGCGGGCGGTGGCGCCTCTTTTGCCTGCGCTTGTACTGCTGGCGGAGCCGTGCCGGCTGCCGGTCTTGGTGGCTGCGCATCACAGCCCGAGGTCAAAACGACCAGGAGCAGTGCTATCGCGAGGAAGTCTCTAGTTTTCATAAGCAGGTTCTCCTTTCGGTGTCCTTACTCTTTGAAAACAGCGGACTCGCCCTCGATGTTCTTAATCGAGAACACCACGCGCCGGTTGGCGGCCATATCTTCAGTGCTCCGCGGTTTCGGTACTTTGGGCGTCGCAACGCCGAGGCCGGCCGCGATAACCGCGGTAGCTCCGACATTGATACCCTTTTTCTTGCAGTACTCGATGTACGATGCTCGAACCGCATCTGCTCGTTCCAAGCTGAGATTCTTCAGCCGTTGTTCGACAAGTTGAATCTCAATGGGAGATCGGTTTTGTGCTTTGAGCTGCAAGAGACGCTGCACGTCGGCATGGCCTTCGATCAGCATCACCGCTCCGGAGTACTTCTGCGAAAGCTTAAGTGCCGCCGCAAAGTCCTCCGCGTAGGTCGCTTCAGGGAACAGCTTCTGATCAGGTTCGAAGTTGATTTCGATCTGAAAGAGTGTTCCGTCGGTCGAGAAGGTCGCCGCCTCGCTCGCAATTTTTGATTCGATAAGCTGCGTCGCTTTCGCGATATCAACTTTCGTCACCGCGAGCTTGCCGCCGGTGTCTTTCAACCCGGTGCTAAGCTTGGCGTAGTCCCACTTTGCCTGTTCCGGGCTGACCGTTTGACTGATCAATCCCATCGCCGACAGAGTGTTTCCGATCTCAAGCGCCGTTGCCGAGAAGGTCACCGTGGTTTCCACTTCGTTGAAAAAGCGGATATTCCCTGATAACCCGACAAACTCACAATCAGCGAGCAGGCCCTCGACATCTGCGACCATCGTCGATGATCCGAAGAAGGTGTTTGCACCTTTTCCCAACACCTGTTGGTACTCGGTGCCCTTTGACTTCGCCAGATCTTCGATCGCTTCCTGGCCCTTGTGCAGCGCCCGGACGACTTTTTCAGCGGTATCACGATTCCTCGAGAACCAATCCTTGCGCGCGGCAAGGACGTCAACGATCAGCCCTTTGGCGGTCTTGGTTGACAGCAGAATCTTGGCTCCTTTCACGGAACCTTCAACTCCAGTGCCTTCCTTGCCGCCCGAGGTGAGCGTGGCTGCATCAGGGCTGATGCAGAACACCGCCGCGATCGATGGGTCCGAAGTGAACGCCGACACCGGGTCAATTATCTTGCCCTTGGTGTCGGTCTTCGGGATCGTGAGCTCTTTGAACCACACGAAGGTGACCTCCGATGGTTTAACGCCCGCGTCCTCGAGGATGCTTCCCGCGAAGCGAAGATGCGGGCCCCAGAGTTGAAGCGCGATCTTCTTACCTCTCAGATCCTGTGGCTGTCGGATGCCCGGCCGGACAACCAAACAATCGCCGCCGGCGCTGAAGGTGTATTGATGCAGGACCACAAGTTCGACACCGGCCCTTTTGAAGGCCGAAGCCGCGCCCATGACCTGATCGAATGTTCCACGGAGCAACGGATTTCCGTCGAGCACACCCTGCGCCTGTTTCGCGAAGTCGTCTTCGTGGGTTAATGCCACGGGGACTCCTTCTGCCGCGAAGATGCGCCGATGCTCCGCCATGATAGTGGCCATGTCGCCACCCCAGGTGATCATCGGAACACTGATCGGGCTGCTTCGAACCGACCCTGCACGAAGTGTCAGCAGATTATCCAGTGTCTTAATCGGCACCGGAGTAACCTGCGCGAGCGCGGAACTGCACCACGCCACCAACATTGTGACCAACATGATGACTCTCATAGTCTTTTTTTGTATGTGTTTCCGTGAGTAGTAGGAATAAATATTGGAGTACTTGCTACCCACCTCTTTCTTCCAATATTGCATTGCAAAATCTCCGCGAGCGACTTATTGATGCGCTGCTTCGAAAGTGCAATGAGGAGTAAACTCTAACTTCCAAGTTAGTGTTCCTCTTTCTTCTACTCCTACCTAATTTAAAAAGAGCCACTCTCGGAATGCTGCAAGCACCCCGAGAGCGTCGGACACACGTGTCCTATTCTTTCAAATAATCGAGGAGCAAGTTTATCATGCCCATAATCCTTAACATAACGACGAAAACGTAGTCGGGAAGGGTAGTTGCAAGACTTTGGAGCTGGCTCCTTACACTTTTCTGGTACGAGTTAAGTGCCCGCAAGCAAAGATTGTCAGAACGCAAAACCCGTGACGGTCCCACGTGTCCCTACTTTCCAGAAAAGTAGGGACATGTGGGACCGTCACCGGTTTTGGCGGCTTGAGTAGGGTTTCAAATTGGGTGAGAATCGCCGTTCTGCCTGTAGTAAAGATGTAGTTTATGCCTCCTCACCAGCAAGCTTCCGTTATCGCCGCAGCAAAGACCAATCCGCTTACTTCCGCCACCTTCGGCGCAGGCGTTTCGATAGGTCAGCCGCTCGCCCTCACCCTTGTTGTTGGCGGCACCAGCTTCCGTGTCGTCATGCGTGGCACGAATGTCGAGAATGTGTTGGCGCAGGTTGCTTGGGAAGATTTTCGAAAGGAAAAAGGTGGCCAACCTATTAAAGATATGGCCCCCGATTTTGTCCGGCACATTGCCGGACTCACGCGCCGTTCGCTCGATACGCTTCGCGTTCCGGTGGAACAAATTGCGTTGATTGATGCATCTGCCGCGGGGCATGTGAGCTGCGATGATGGTATTGTAAAAATTAATACTCAAAATACCGGCGTACACTTTAGTGAGTATCGTCTCGGCTATGAATTTTCAAAAGCACTCATCGACTGTGCCGATGGTGCATCGCGACTTCCTGATGAGCGCGGCTGGCTTGAAAGAATCAAAGAGAGCGGCGCGAATGACGCAGTACGCGGCGCGCAGGGTGAAATTCTCGATCCGATGGGACGGCTTTACGGCGCAAAAGAGAAAAGTTTGATTTTTATCATCGTCGGCACGGGTTGCGGCGCGATAAGCCTTGTCGACGGCCGGCCTACAAGCGATGTCATTGAGGCTGGACATACTCTGCTTTTTAATGAAGTCGAGAAACGTTTCGAGCATTGGACGCTTGATAAGCTTCAATTCCGCCATTGTTACGACGGCTCGAAATTTATTAATTGTCCCGAACGCTATACCTATCTCGAACATCTTATCGCGGGTCCCTGGCTTGCAATCGGTTTTGGAAAGTCGTTAGGCTTCGATAACGGCCTAAAATATGAATTGGTGGCAATGCTCAATGAAAGGCTTGTCGGACGAGGCGAAGCGCCTCGTGTCACTATTAACGATATTCATGCGCTCATTGACCTTGAGCAGAGTAAATACGCCGAATGGGGCGAACGGGTGAACGATTCCATCGCCAAACTAATCAATACTGAAATCTTCGAGGTGCAGCTTGCCGATTCGCTTCTTTCGAGGCACAGCAAATTTAGTTCCGATAGAAATCAGCTGCTCGAAAAGCTCTGGCAATATAAAATTAATAAAATATATGAGCTCGCGGCGGCGCTTGCAGTGCTGCATGAGCGTTATCCAACTCTGCCGATTGTATTAGCGGGTGGTGTTGCCGAGCGATTGTCGAAAGATCCTAACTTTATGCCGATCATGGATAAGATAGTTGGCAAAAATGTGGTGAAGGTATCGTTGATCAGCGGTGAAAGGCGTGAATCGGCGTTTGGGCTGAGCGTTGTTGAAAAAATGGCGCCGGCCGCTGCGACCATCCATTAATTAGGGTCTGTCCCTAATTGTTGATCCTGCTTTACGATCTTCGGCAATGTCTGTACTTCGTGATTCTAGACTTCCGTGTATCGATGCGCTCCGCTTCATCGCCGCCACGATTGTGATAATCGATCATGGTGGCATTAAGTTTAGTGCCGGCGATGGCGTGCAATTCTTTTTAATATTAAGTGGTTTTCTCTTCACCTGGCTTTTCTGTATCGAATGGGAGAAGACAAAAACACTCGACGTCCGCCGCTTCTTCCTTCGTCGTTTTATGCGGCTTATGCCGGCTTTTTGGTGTGCCCGCGCGTTTACCGTCATAGCAAAAGGCGCGCTGGGACTTCCGATAGATTGGGCACATCTTAGTTCGGTGCTATTTTTTTACGGCAATTATTATAATGCCTTTAATCATCACCCGCATACTGGCTTCGATATTTATTGGACGCTCTCGCTCCAAGAGCAGTTCTACCTGGTGTGGCCCTGGGCATTTCTGTTTCTTATTCGCAGAGGGAAAAGAGCCGCGTGGGGAGTGGTCTTAGGAGCAATAGCGACGGTGTGCCTGTATCGAAGCTATCTCTTTTATTCGGGCTTGGTCGATTCTTCCTATCTTTATAATGCCTTTGAACTTCGGGTCGACTCCATGTTGATGGGGGCGCTGGCCGCGCTCTTTGTGCGCTACTTTATGAGTGATAAACATGTAGCGATTATCCAGTCGCGACCCTGGCTGCCTTTTCTCTTTATTGGGCTTCTGACGCTTTATCGTATTTATATTGCGCCGAGTTACCGCTATGGCTGGGGCTATACCTTACATGCAGCGATTATCGCCATGCTTATGGTGCAGCTTATGCTGCTTGCAAAGCACCGCTACTGGAGCTGGCTTGAAAGCCCTGTAATCTGCTTTGGCGGCCTTATCTCGTACTCTATGTACCTCTATCATGGCTGGGGCCTTGCGCTTGGCGGTAGGTTTACTGGATTGCCTCTGATTGGCCGTATCGCGGTTGGATTCGTCGTAACCGTGGCCCTTGCAATACCTTCTTATTACCTTGTCGAGCGTACGGGGATGCGCCTACGCAAGAAATAGGCGCTTCATTTGAAAGGAATATACAGGCCTTTAGGCTTACGCTGCTAATTTTGCCGGATCTCTTTCTTAGCTGATATCATCCGCTATAATTCAGGACGGAGATAAAAGATGAACCAAGAAACCGTTGATACTCCCCTTAAAGATCAATTCCGGGGCCTCCGAATTCCCGACCCCGCGCTTGACCTTATGCAGATTCGAAGCAGCCTTCGGCGCCTCATTTATTACGAAGGAAAGCTCGGAGTAAAGAGCAAGCTTGGTCCGGAAGATCGGGCTCTCATCCGTCAAGTCGAGCAGGACGTCGAAGCGCTCGCGCCAAGTCTCGCCAAGGTCTATAGGCTTTTGGAGTTAGAGAAACAGGAGCGTAATCGCGAGCTTCAAGAAATGAGTCCGCACCGTGAGCCGGTTCCAATCTCGCGCGATTCAATGCTTATCGTTCTTAAAAACACCATGGTCGAGATCGATATGCAGCGCAATATCGAGACCGAGCAGCAGACCTATGATCGTTACAGGGCAGAGGGAATCGATGCGGATAAGGTTTTTGCGAGCCATCGTGCCCAGGTTGAGTTTATCAAGAAGCTTCGTACTATTTTTAAGCCAGAGCAGTTTCTCTCCTACGGCGATGTTAATCCGGAGCGCATTTCAAAGACCTCACTTCTTGTGATGGTAGGCGGTGACAATCATTTTCAGTATGGTGCGCATTTCATTACCGGTGACACACCGATTTTGGGCGTGAACTCCGATCCTACACGTAGCGTCGGTTTTCTCCTTGGATGTTCGGCAAATGATTTTGAACTGAGGTTGTCGCAGTTAGAAAGAGCAGAGTACCGTCTCGAACCATGGTCCAGACTTGGCTTAAAAGTGAACGGATCAAGGATTCGCTTCGCCTGCTGCGATCTCTTTATCGGTGAAAGCAATAGCACGGAGATGTCTCGAGATATTTTACACCTGGATGGGATAAAGAGCTCAAAGAGATCGTCTGGGCTCTTAATCGCGGTAGGACCTGGAACAACGGGCTGGGCAGCTGCCGCGGGAAGGGCGGAGAGCCCGCGTGGCGATTTTCTTCCTAATGGTGTGCGTATCGCGAAGTATGTCTACTGTTTACCTTCCGTGATTGTGCAGCGCGATAGCGAAACTGGGCTACTATCTCTACCATTCGCCGAAAATAGCGAGGGCTATATTTCAGGAAATGATCGCCTGCTCATTGAATCGGTGAATGATAATAGCGGAATCGCGAGTGCTGACTCGCAAATTGATATTCCATTTCCGCGTGGCGCCAAAGCTGAGGTTTTTATTGACGAGAACCCTAACTGGGTAGTTGGTTTCAAGACATAGCGCGCGGCGTCGAAAAACTCTTTGTAAAACCCACGAAGATGGACACTTAGGCTTCCGGACGGAGTCTATCTGTTTGAGCTACGCTCACCCAGCGTCCGGAAAGCCCAAATGCGGAGCAAGGATCGCTGACCCACACTCACCGACAATCTTCATCGTTCGGCAGACAAGCCGATACCCTCTCCGAAGAGAGCCCTGAATACACAGGAGAGTTTCGCTCTGGCACGTGAACCCCTCTTTCGAGGTCTAGTCCCCGACTGACAGAGCTACCTTTCAAGAAGGAGCAAGACTTTCATCTCACCCCTCGACTCGGAATGGCGCCAAAAACGGATACGACGCAGCACGCCGCTTGTCACGATAGCGCAGAAGCAGATTGTAGAGCAATTATTACGGCTTTCTCCGTGGATAAAAGCTTTCGAGCTTTCCAAGAACATCGGAAAACTCACCCACAAGAAGCGAGAATTTTTTCGCCGAAGCCTCGTCCTTGCAAAGCTCTTCAAGTCTTGGAAGTAGCCAAATTATCTTATGAGCAGCTTCACGGGCGCGGGTGAATTTCCAGCGTTGCTCCATCTTTGAATAATCAAACTTCTCACCGACAGAGAAAAGTGAACGCGCGCGAAGCAGAAGACCACTTAGCTGCACGAAGTAGAGCTCACGAAGCAGAGTGCGCTCAAAGGAGAAATTAAACGCAGCGTGATAATCAATCGTAGTGCGGGTCTCCTGGGCAATAAAGTCGAGCTGATCGTACTCTCCTCGACGTAAAACTGCCTGCGCAAATTTTGCCGCTCCACGGAGATAGCTCTCGATGAGCCCGCTAATCGAGGCATAGCTGATTGGTGTGAGTTGATCATTCAGCAGTGGTTGAGCATGAGAGCTGGCATCGTGAAATGCTCGAAAGAGTTCATCCTGTCGCTGTTTCTCACTTGGTCGAAATCCCGTCGGCAGCCTCTCAACGAGCCCAAGCCGCCAGGAGAAAAAGGCCGCGATCATGGGAAGTGACGACTCATTTAAAAGGGAAATCAGATGGGGTGCCATGAGCTGGATAAAATCAGCTGAGCACTGCGAGCGTTCCATCGCCGGATTAACAGGACGTGCTGACCCCTCGACTTCGGCCCGGTAGAGAGCATAATTTTCGACGCGCTGATGCAGTTCGGTAAGTCTAGGAGCAAGGCCCGCCGAAGCTAATCGACAGTCGAAAAAGTGAGGCTGAGGCTTTGCGGGAGCCAGTCCCTCGAGATAGTAGGCGTATAATAATACTGATGAGGTTATTAGCTCATAAGTTCTTGCAGCGGTTGAGGAGCGACTCGCTGCTATTCGAGCGCGATCGAGCAGCTCAATTGCCAACGCTGGTTCGTGCGGATGTAGCAGCTCTCCAATATAGGTAGCGCCCTTTATAAGTTTTCCCGAGCGTGAGTCCTGAAGAAACCCAATAGTGCGCGTAGCAATTTTTGAAAGTTCGTTGGGGGGGATAGAGTGCAGCGCCAGTTGTAGCTCCTTGCCACTAGTGGGTTCGCCTAACGCGGCAACAGTCTTACGAAGGCTTGTGAGATCAAATACGACTTTCATACTACAGCAGTCCGACGACTTGAAGGAACGGGAACTATAGCACTTGGGCGGGCTTAAGGAAGAGGGCAACGCAGTTCAAAGATGCGGTTAATATTGTTTGGAATCAGATGCTTATAGTCGCTTTTAGAGCTAATAGAACCAGCGCCGCAAATAACCCCGCCACTATATCGTCAGCCATAATGCCTTTGGCGCCTGGAAGCGATTCAGCTTTGCCGATGGGACCAAGTTTGGTGATATCGAAAAACCGGAAGAGCGCCAGCGCTAATAATCCTTGAAGAAGATTCTCAGGCGAGCTGGGGATAAGTGAGATAAACACACCGACCCATTCGTCAATTACTACCCACTGCGGATCTTTGTTTTCTTTATCAGCGTTTTCAGTACTGAGCGCGCGCTCAGTCGCAACCAGTCCAATAAGCGCAAAAAGCAGCGCAAGAATCAACGAATCAGCCGCGGACTGAATGATCTGCAGCTTCGCCAGCAACAGCCAGACGGTGAACGCGGCAATGCTTCCGACTGTTCCCGGAGCGCGCGAGGAGAATCCTGATCCAAATCCAGAAGCGATGATTTTGTGAAATTTGTGCATCGATATATAGATAACCGTTCGGTAGCTAAAGCTGCAATCGCCTCGCCGCGATGATTAAAGTTTTGATTTGTTTGTTGACTTGCTAGAGCTAACTTTGTATAAGTTACTTAAACTTTAGGCAGACGTAACTTGTCTAAATTATTGATCAAATCGTCTCTTATCCGCGCGCACCCCATGGTAAATGACTGACAACGAGAAATGCCCAAAGACGCTTAATGTAGTCAAGATGAAGCGTTGGGCATGAGGTGTCGTCAAGGTTGTGCACGGAGAGTGGGAGTGAAATGATCCACACTTGGCAAAAGAAAATTTTTTGCCGTGAGTTGTTTAAAGTGTGCTAGCGTTCTCAAGTTAAATTTTAGTGTGTAGGTATTTTAGTAGTTTTGATCATGGAAGGTAATAAAGAGGGAGAGATTGGCAAGATTGAAGACACCCTGTCCGAAGGGGATGGGGCTGTTCCGAGTGATCGCGCGGGAGCAGTGTCTTCGAGTGTGTCGACTTCACGTGCCGAGGCTTTTAATGAGCGAGGCGGTATTGTCACTGCGCGGGGAACGGTCGACGGACTAGTAATTCGGCTCGATGGTCGAGTAAGTAAGGAGAATCTTAAGTCAGCGGTTGTGGAGTTTTTGAAGACGCGTCGCGGATTTGTTGCTGGTAACGAAGTCGCTTTGGAATGGGTAGGATCTGTTCCAGAGCAGGATTTCGTGACAGAGATTTCGGCGTTGTTGAACGCTGAGTTCGCAATCTCGGTACGCTCCTCTGAGCTTTGGAAGCCGGTAGTGCGTGAGGCTGCATCAAGTTCAAATCGCGAGGAGATCTCGGAAAAGGTCGATGAGATACCAGTGCGCCGAAGTCGTGCTCGCGAATCCGCAGACCGTGCGCTTGCAGGCCTAACGCAGAGTCATGGCGGCTTAACGCCGAGTCTTTTTGATGGGATCGAGGGGATTCAGGTCGAAGAGCAACGAAGTAGGCCGGTCGCGCGCAGCGCTCCGCGTTCAAGCTCGGTTGGCGCGTTGGGCAGCGTGATGGAGCGGGGAGTTTCGCGTGCTTCGAGTGGCAACCTGGCGGTGGACGCGGCGGCCTGGGACGATCCTGATGCACGTTTGATTTACGGCACGCTGCGCTCCGGACAGAAGATTGAGACTGAACATTCATTGATTATATTTGGTGATGTTAATTCTGGTGCAGAACTTGTTGCCGGCGGAGACATATTTGTGCTCGGCAATCTTCGTGGCATAGCGCATGCCGGAGCCTACGACGAAACTGGTGGTGGCCGAGTTATCTTTGCGCTCAATCTTCAACCGACACAGCTACGCATAGGGATGACGATTTCGCGTGGATCGACGGATAGCTCGTCGAGGGGCGCGGAGGCTTCTTATTTTCCGGAGATAGCTCGAGTTGAGGGAAATTTGATCGTCGTGGAGCCGTTTTCCACACGACCAGTGCTTTCCCGCCAAGGTGTGGGAAAGAGACGTTAGGATCGATATTTGTTGCCGCTGGGCTGCGCATTTGTGTGTTGCAGGCTTGGGCGGCGAGGGTTTGGCTGCAGGTTCCGAAAGGTAGTGAAATTATACAGATGGGGAAACAATGAACGGCATAAATGGAACAGGTGGCAAGAAAAATACCGGGGAGATTATCGTAGTCACCTCGGGTAAGGGTGGAGTTGGCAAGACTACAACCACGGCAAGCTTAGGCGCCGCGCTTGCGCTACGCGGAATGCGCACATTGGTGGTTGATGCGGATATCGGTCTTCGAAACCTCGACGTAATAATGGGGCTCGAGAACCGCATTGTCTTTAATCTTGTGGATGTCGCAAAAAACGTCTGCAAGTCAGCCCAGGCGATAATTAAGTCGAAGCGTTCTAATAATCTGTTCCTGCTTCCGGCTTCGCAGACTGACGACAAAGACGTTGTTTCGGAAGAGGAGGTCAAGGGGGTGCTCGACCAGTTCCGTCGGGAATTCCACTACATTTTGGTCGATTCTCCGGCGGGTATAGAGCAGGGCTTTAGAAATGCCTGCGCTGCCGCTGATAGAGGGCTCATCGTAACAACCCCTGAAGTGGCGGCAATCCGTGATGCCGACCGGGTGATAGGGCTTTTGAATGCCCGTGGCGTTGAGTCTCAGCTTATTATCAATCGCATTGACTATAATATGGTCAAGCGAGGAGACATGTTGTCAGTACAGGATGTTCAGGACATACTCGGCATAGAGCTGATCGGTGTGATTGAACGGGACGAATCAGTAATCGTTGCTGCCAACACCGGAGAGCCGGTAACGTACAATCCGAAGTCTGCGGCAGGGCGTGAATTCGCGAAGATCGCGGCACGCATATGCGGCGAGCAGATTCCAATGGGCAACCTCGGTGGAGGTGGTCTCTGGGATCGCTTTACTAGACGGCTTGGGGTTGGTGGTTAAGAGTTGGTGGCTAGCGAATAGGGAGGCGGATGTGTTTCTGAAGCTACGCGAAAAGCTATTTGGAACTAAGGCAAGTAATTCCGTTGCCAAGAGTAGGCTCCACTTTGTCTTGGTGCAGGACCGAACTGGACTTACCAATGAGGAGCTTGCGGAATTCAAAGCCGAAATGATCGGTGTGATTGAACGCTATTTTGTCATCGATAAGCAGGGATTCGATATTTCGTATCGCAGAAGCAACGAAACGACTACCCTGTATATTAATTCGCCGATAATTGTGCGTCGCCAAGAAGCAGTCAAAGGCGATGTCGGTGCGCGACATAAAGAGAAAGATAAAGAGAAAGAGAAAAGCTCGAAGAAAAATAAAGATCGCGCTGCCGAGCCGATTGTTGATACTCCACAGGTCGCAGGCGCTGACTAAGATCCAGCCTGGACTTTAACCGCGAAGAAACACAGAAAAATCGCTAAGAAATCGCCGAGAGGTCACAGATAAGTCACAGCGGCGAGTAGGTCACACCCACGGCCTCGCTTACCGCCTGATTGGTAAGCTTTCCCTTGTAGGTGTTAACTGCATTGCGAATCTCTTTTACGGAGGCGATCGCCTTTTCGACACCTAAGTCGGCAATCTTAATAATATAGGGTAGCGTTGCGGCGGTGAGCGCGAGCGTGGAGGTTCGCGGAGTCTGTGCCGGCATATTGCAGACGCCGTAGTGAATTACTCCTTCCTCTTGGTAAACTGGATTGTCCAGCGAAGTTGCGCGAATTGTCTCGGCGCACCCGCCCTGATCAATGCTTATATCGACGAATACCGCGCCGGGCTTCATTGAACGGATCATTTCGCGGGTTACGATCCGTGGCGCAACCGCTCCCGGGATAAGTACGGCGCCGATGACAAGTTCAGCCCGCTCGCAAGACCGCTCCAACGCGCCCTTGGTTGAGTACAATGTGTGTGCCCGACTTCCCATCTGAATCTTAATTCTTTCAAGCTTGCGCACATCGGTATCAAGAATCGTCACGTTTGCGCCCATCCCCACTGCAATTTCACAGGCAGCCCGTCCGGCAACTCCCGCGCCGACAATAACCACATTCCCCGGGGCCACGCCGATAGTTCCGCCAAGAAGCACGCCGCGCCCGCCATTTTGCGATAGAAGATAGTAGCACCCGTTTAATACGGACAGTTTTCCCGCGACCTCGCTCATCGGCTCTAAAAGCGAGAGTCGGCCATCTGATTCCTGCACGAGTTCGTAGGCGATGCCAGTAATCTTACCCTCGATCATTTTCTTTGTGAGCTCGGGCATGCTGGCGAGATGCAGATAGTCAAATATAGTTACAGAAGGGCGGAAGAACTCGTACTCGGATTCATGCGGCTCTTTTACTTTGACTATAAGCTCGGCTCTCGTCCAAACCTCTTTTAAATTCGGGGCAATCTTGCAGCCGACATCTTGGTAGGCGCTGTCGGCGAAATGTGATCCGACACCGGCGCCCTTTTCAATGAGCACCTCATGGCCGCGGCGCACAAGTTCGTGCGCGCCATCGGGTGTAATTGCAACCCGTTTTTCGAGAGTTTTTCGCTCACCCGGAACACCGATAATCATAGCCTGCTATGCCCCCAGAAACATTTACTTTCAAGATTGTGGACGTTATTATCTGTATATCAGCTGATCGAGTGGTAGCGACAGCAATAATTTTCGGCTCCATAATGTCTAAAGTATTAGATGGAAAGTGGCTCGGCGCTCTCGTTCAGAAGCAGATAAAAGCCACTGTCGACAAGGAATCAGCACGTCGCGGCCGTGCGCCAGGACTCGCGGTAATTCTCGTTGGTGATAATCCCGCATCAAAGACATACGTTGCAAACAAAGAGCGCGCTGCAGCGGCATGTGGCTTCGTCGCCTTCGACGCCAAGCTTGGAGCGCAGGCGAGCGAAGCTGAAATCGCCGCGGTGATTCAGAAGTTTAACAACGATTCGAAAGTTGATGGAATTTTGTTGCAGCTTCCTCTGCCGAAAGGCTTGAACGAAAAGAAGCTCCTTGATCTGATCGATTCGAGAAAGGACGCCGATGGATTACATCCGACTAATCAAGGGCTGTTGATGCGTGGTGAGGGCCGACTTCGATCCTGTACGCCGCTTGGCGCGATGTTGCTTCTTGACCTGGCGTTTTCTGAGGCAGCTAGTGGTGATGCTTCGGCACAGCTTTCGGATATTCGCCCCGCAGATCTTTCGGGGAAAAGGGCGATTGTTATCGGCAGATCAATTCTTGTGGGAAAGCCCGTTGCGTTAATGCTACTTGAACGAAATGCGACCGTGACCATGGCGCATTCGCGAACCAAAGATCTCCCGGCGGTTACACGTGAGGCTGATATTGTGATTGCCGCAGTGGGTGTTCCTGAACTTGTGAAGGGCGATTGGATCAAGCCGGGAGCGATAGTTATTGATGTAGGAATTAATCGAACTGCGGCTGGCACGCTTGTTGGAGATGTTGATTATGCTGAGTGCAGTCGCAATGCATCGGCAATAACTCCGGTTCCTGGCGGTGTAGGTCCGATGACGGTAACGATGCTTATGAAAAACACCTTAGAGTCGTACTTAGGTAATGCTGATGCGCGGGGAGAAAGTCTGTGAGTCTTCGTCGAACTGCGTTGTATGATGTACATAAATCTCTTGGCGGAAAAATAATTCCTTTCGCGGGGTGGGAGCTTCCGGTGCAATACTCGGGCATAATCGCCGAGCACGAAGCGGTTCGAACGCGCGCGGGGATTTTTGATGTAAGTCACATGGGGGAAATTCTTGTTTCCGGTCCAGAGGCAGAAGCCGCGCTGCAATACATGACGTGCAATGATGTTAGTGTGCTCTACGACGGCAAAGGGCAATATAACGCGATCATCAACGATCAGGGCGGGGTGGTTGATGATATAATTGTGTACCGTTACAACAGCGAGAGATTCTTTATCTGCGTGAATGCGTCGAATACCGATAAAGATTTTGCGTGGTTTAATGCGCACAACACATTTGACGCGCATTTTGAAAATCTCAGTTCAAGCTATGGGCAGATCGCGATTCAAGGGCCGCGAGCATTTGAAATTGTATCGGCGCTCTCTGGCGGCGAAAAAATTTCTGACCTGAAATATTTTCACTTTCGAGATGTTGAGCTCGTAGGTATACGAACAATCGCCGCGCGTACGGGGTACACTGGCGAAGACGGGTTCGAGCTTTTTGTTGAGTGGAACAGGACTCCGGATCTATGGCACGCGCTTCTTGAAAGCGGTTCTCCGTTGGGCTTAGTGCCTTGTGGGCTAGGTGCTCGCGATTCGCTTCGGCTGGAGGCGTGTTATCCGCTGCATGGGCATGAGTTGAGCGATGATACTAGCGCGCTCGAGTCCGGGCTTGGCTGGATAGTAAAGCTAACAAAGGGCGATTTCATTGGCCGCGCGGTGCTTGAAGAGGAAAAGCGGCGCGGATCCAAGAGTGGGCTCGCCGGTTTTGTGGTGATAGAGCCTGGGATCGCACGACAGGGCGATAAAGTGTATTCAAAGCAGGGACAGCAGATTGGCGTGGTCACGAGTGGCACACGAACACCAACGGTGAAGAGCGCGCTTGGGCTTGCTCTTGTTTCTCGCGAGTTTGTTGCTGAAGGTACTTCGATAGCAGTGGAGGTCCGTGACAAAAAGCTCGCGGCAACAGTGGTAAAGAAGCCTTTTTATAAGCGGCCGACAGTTTAACTTTAATGGTGAGAGCTATGAATTTTCCATCTGATCTAAAATATACTAAAGACCACGAGTGGGTTCGCCTGAGTGCTGACGAAGCAGTGATTGGAATTACCGAGTTTGCGCAGAGTGAGCTCGGCGACATTGTGTTCGTTGACCTTCCGGCAGTTGGCAAAACATTAAAGCAGAAAGACACGATTTGCGTTGTTGAATCAACCAAAGCGGCCTCAGATGTCTACGCCCCGGTTGGTGGATCGGTTGCGGAGGTTAATACGAAACTATCTTCGGCCCCTGATCTTGTAAATAAAGCTCCCTACAGTGATGGATGGATGGTGAAGCTGAAAGGGGTGAACAGCTCCGACCTTGCGGTGTTGATGGATTCCGCCGCCTATACCAAGTATGTAGGGGAGAAGTAATGGGCAGTGCTGATACAAGCTTTCGCTCGAGGCATCTTGGTCCAGGAGCGCTCGAAGTTTCCGAGATGCTTGCACTTCTTGGCTACCGCGACTTGGCCGAGTTTATAAATGCGGTAATCCCGAGCGATATCCGAATTAAGAAACCGCTCACGCTCCGTAATTTTCCAGGCGCGCTGAGCGAACTCGCCGCCACGAAGCGGCTACAGGGCGTGGCCGCGAAGAATCAGCTTTGGAAAAGTTTTATCGGCATGGGCTATTGCAAGGCAATTGTACCGACCGTCATTCAGCGCACCATTTTGGAGAATCCGAGCTGGTATACCCATTATACTCCGTACCAGCCCGAGATTTCGCAAGGAAGACTTGAAGCGCTTCTAAATTTCCAGACCTTAATATGTGATCTGAGCGGACTTGATATCGCCAATTCGTCTCTGCTTGACGAAGGGACCGCTGCTGCGGAGGCCCTGGGGATATCGCTGGCGAAAGCACAGAGCGAGCGGGAAATTGCCAAACCGAAATTTTTGATTGCGTCGAGCTGTCACCCACAAACGATTGACGTGGTAAAGACTCGCGCCGAGGCTTTAGAGGTGCTGACCGAGATTGTTGATCCATCGGCAGCCAGTTTCTCAGAAAAATTTTCGAGTGACGTTGTCGGTGTGCTTGTGCAGTATCCTAACACGCACGGTGCAATCGAAGATTACTCGGCCGTTTGTTCTGCGGCGCATGGCGTGGGAGCGCTCGTGACCTTTGCGGCGGATCCCTTGGCGCTGGTGCTTTTGAAAGCACCGGCAGAATTTGGGGCTGATATTGTGATTGGCAGCGCGCAACGATTCGGCGTGCCGCTTGGCTTCGGTGGTCCGCACGCCGCTTTTCTTGCCACGCGTGACGCACTCAAGCGGCTGATGCCGGGGAGACTCGTCGGCGTGTCGAAAGATACTTCGGGCGATCCTGCGCTTCGACTTTCGCTGCAAACTCGTGAGCAGCATATTCGTCGGGAGAAGGCGACCAGCAATATTTGCACGGCGCAGGTGCTGCTTGCCGTCATGGCGAGCATGTACGCGGTGTATCATGGGCCGTACGGGCTACAAGCAATAGCACTTGAGGTGCAGCGAAAGGCTGCGCTGCTTGCGGCTAAGCTGAAGGCGGCAGGCATTAAGATTCAGGAATGCCTGTATTTTGACACGGTGAGTGTGCCGCTTGCGCCGGTTGCGGTCGAGCAAGTGAGAGCGCGTGCCCACGCAAAACGGATTAATCTGCGTTATCTTTCGGGTCTTGGGATATCAGTAACGCTTGATGAACAAACTACTGAAGCTGACATTGATGAGTTAAGCGAAGTCATTGCTGGTCGCGCAGTTAATGCAGCTGCGAAGCTTCCCACGCTTGGTGCTGCTTTCGAGCGGCGCGGTGCGATTCTCGCCCAACCGGTTTTTAATCGTTACCACACTGAGACTGAGTTCTTACGCTACGTGAAAAGGCTTGAAAGTAAGGATCTTTCGCTTGCTACCTCGATGATTCCACTTGGCTCGTGCACCATGAAATTGAATGCCGCCTCGGAGATGTATCCGGTAAGCTGGAGGGAGTTCGCTGATATTCATCCGTTTGTCCCCGCAGATCAGTGGCGCGGGTATGCCGAGATGTTCTCTGATCTGGAGAGCGCGCTCGCCGACATTACGGGATTCTCTGCAGTTTCACTGCAGCCTAATGCCGGCTCGCAAGGCGAGCTTGCCGGGCTCCTTGTGGTGCGTGCCTATCAGAGGTCCCGCAATGAGGGGTCGCGGAATGTGTGTCTAATTCCAAAGTCGGCGCATGGCACGAATCCCGCGAGCGCCGCGATGGCCGGGCTTGAAGTGGTCATTGTAAATTGCGATGAGCAGGGCAATGTCGATCTGACTGACCTTGAAGCAAAAGCCAGACAGCATAAAGAGAGACTCTCGACGTTGATGGTGACGTATCCTTCAACACACGGCGTCTTTGAAGCGCAGATCCAGAAGATCTGCGCGATAGTGCATGAGTGTGGCGGTCAGGTATATATGGACGGCGCGAACTTGAACGCGCATGTCGGGCTTACAAGTCCCGAGGCGATCGGTGCCGATGTTTGCCATATCAATCTGCATAAAACGTTTTGTATTCCGCATGGTGGCGGTGGGCCAGGTATGGGACCGATCTGTGTTCGTTCGCACCTTGCGCCATTTCTTCCATCGCACCCGCTCTGTGAGCTGGGACATGCAAGTGATTTATTGGGGATGGGGATCGGACCGATCTCCGCGGCACCTTACGGGAGCGCGGGAATACTTTGTATTCCCTGGATGTATATTGCGATGATGGGAGCTGAAGGGCTTACTCGAGCCACAGAGATCGCTATCCTAAATGCGAATTATCTGGCGAAGAAACTAGAGGGGCATTATCAGGTGCTTTATCGTGGCGCGAAGGGGCTCGTCGCGCATGAATGTATTGTTGATCTTCGGCCGCTCAAGAAGACTTCGGGGATTGAGGCTGAGGATGTGGCGAAACGGCTTATGGACTATGGATTCCATGCGCCGACCGTTTCATTTCCGGTTGCAGGAACTTTAATGATTGAGCCTACCGAGAGCGAGTCCAAGGCCGAGCTGGATAGATTTTCCGACGCGATGATTGCGATTCGGCGTGAGATTCGCGATATCGAAGAGGGGCGAAGCGATCCGAAAAACAATCCGCTGGTGTTTGCGCCGCATACTGCAAAGGTTGCGTGCGGCACCGAATGGAACCGAAGCTACAGCCGCGAAGTTGCTGCCTTCCCCGCGCCGTGGACCAGGGAATCTAAGTTCTGGCCGACCGTCGGAAGGATTGATGGCACGTATGGTGATAGGAATTTGGTGTGCACCTGTCCTTCGCCCGCATAAAACCCGTGACGGTCCCACATGTCCCTACTTTCTGAAAGTAGGGACATGTGGGACCGTCACGGGTTTTGTAAGCTATTGAAAATGCTAGGTTAATTTTCTTTGTCCTTGGTCACAAGCATCCGCTCACCTTGCATAACTTGTGATGGAAGCAACGGTTTTAGCTATTTATGTCAATTATTGTACGCCAATGCGCAGGGCTCGGTCCGGCGATCTTCGCTGTCCTACTTCTGCTAATCTATCCCGCTGCTTTTGCGTCTTCGGATGATCTCCAGGATTCCGGACCGGCACAGGTGGAAAATGCCCCGCGCCAGCAGTCCGCGAAGTCATCCATGAAGATCAACATGCAACGAATATTGGCCGGAGCTGATGCGCCGAATAGTATCGTGCGAAACGCCGTCGCCAAGGTACTCGAAGAGCCGAGCGACAGTAAGCTAGTTAATCTCTACATCGCAAAGCTTCAGAAGAAAACTCCAAAGACTATCGATACGTTCAAGATTCGAGACACGCCACCTCCGGTGGTACGGCATCTTCGAGGAACAAGCAAAGTGCAGCTTCCCACGCAAGGTGAAGTTACGCAGGCCTTCGCGAGTAACCAGATCGATACGCGCCAGGTAATGGCGAAGCCCGAGTATCAGCAATCAATGCAGTTATATGAGAAAGTCAAACAGGAATCGCGGCAGATAAAGGAGACGCCGCCCGAGCTCCCGTCATGTCCAGAAGATGTGGTACGCGCCCTGAAGCTTGAGAGTGCGGACCAGGTACTTCCTGTGCAAGTTGATGATCATATCGAACTCGATTGGCTTTTTGTGCGCAACAAGCCACAGGGTGATATCGAAGAGATTTTTGGCAAGGATACGATTGTACATGTGTACACAACGAATCCTGACGATCTTGTGTCGTTGATGGTGGCAAAGCAGGGAATTGAGTGTCTGCCATATCGAGTTCGTATGAGCACGAAATACGCAGTGCATATGCTTGGCCTTCCCGCGCTTAAGAATTACGACACGAAGAAAAATGGAGTCTTATATGAAGGGCTTAAGGGCCGTATTCGTGACTATCGCTGAGCTGGCGATAAAACTACTGGCGCTCTTTGCGGTGAGCATTCTGCTCTTGCCCTTTGCGCTGAGCGCGCAGACATCTGATCCGGATCTAAACGCCCCCGGCCAATCGCTCCCCTCATTAGGTCGAAATGATTTTGAGAGATACGGTAACGTGGTCACTAAGGATGTGATCGAGAATGCCAAGCAGCATATGCCGGGCGTGTCGGTTGGTGTTCAAGAATCCGTTGACCGCATAAAGTCTGAATATGATGCAGCGCAGGGCGCTACCCCGCTTGCCAAGGTTGAAAACTGGAGTGTTTCGTCGTCGCGTTGGGACCATTTCCGAGGCTCGTCTGACTCGGAGGTGCAGGATGCGAGCTCACAGTATACTGGAAATGCGATCAGTGCTTTTGAGTCATGCCAGGACCCGTACAGCCATACCTACCTCCTGACGCTCATGAATTCAATTGATCAGGAAACCAATGTCGAAGCAATGATCATGAACGAGATACTTGAATCGATGGATATGGTGGTAACCTATGACGGCTACATGGGCGCGTTTGTGGGCCAAGAGAATGTCGTAGGGTATGCCTTCCGCTGCGAAATTAACCCGCTATTTGAGATAACCGGCGTACTCTGTTTCTGCCAATCGGCGGATGTTATCGAGTACTACTATCCTGTTCAGCGAATGAATTTAAGTGAGCAGATGTTTCAGTCAGCTCTTATGACGAAAGATGACGTGAATAGCTATGTCGATGGCATTAAACAGGTAGACAAAGTGCTTCCTTCGACGATGCGCAGCGTGATCTCAACTGCGCAGCTTAAAACGCAGATGAATTTGGCACTCGCCGGACGCGATGTAAAAATTGACAAGAGCAAATACGGCGAAATTCGTGGTGTTTCGGAAGATGCGTATAAGGCGGTTGAAGCCGCGCGCGGGCGCTATAAACATTTTGATCATACGGCGCCGTCGGGCAAAATGGTGTATGGCCGCGTATTCTCAGAAGGCGCGAATATGATAAATCTCTTTATGGGCGATCTTCCGCACGAAATTATTGTGCCGACGTTTGGCACTGACTATCCGATGGGCTACTCATATTCAAAGCTTTTCCAGTATTCTTCGCGTTGGTCGAAGCAGTGGAATGCATTTATGAAGCCCGGCGGCGAGTTTAGCTGTGTGCGAAATAATGTGGCGAGTGAAAAGACACCGCGCTTTCCGCTCTTCGACCGCGATGGAAGCATCTCGCGAAAACAGTTAAACGCGGTTGATTCGCTTACTCGTGGAGAGGAAGAGGATGAGGGCCGTTGCTTGAAAAATATAGGTGAGGTTCATCACACGATGGCTGATATGCGCCGTCCATCAGTTACCGATATGAGCTGGGCAGGACTTGCCAAGGCGATGGAGGTATACCAGAAGGCCGTTTCGAAGGGCGGGTTGAAGATCATGGGTGTCGGCATGGGCCGTTACAGCTACTACGACAATCTCGATAAGTGGCATGTGGTAAGTGATGGCGACTTGCGGCGAGAAACGCCGCAGTGTGATATATTGAATAACCTTACCCGTCCGAATGTGGCCTACAAGGACTCCAACGTGAAACGAATTGGCACCGGTTCTGAAAACACGATCGAGAGCTTTCTGCGCTTAAAAGGTGCGATCGCGCACAAGGGCCATGATGTTGATTGGTTTGAACAGGGCTCGTGCGGTGGATTCGCGTTTGATTTCGGCGAGACCGCGTACGATGGTGAGTTTCGTTTAGAGTGAGTTGTGTGGCAAGTATGGGCAATTCGCTCCTCACAATCTGCGCCGTCATCTTATTGAGCGCGGCGCCTGCGTTTACGCAGCAGAAAGATCCCAAGCATTTTTATAATCGCGATTTCGCAAGTGATGTAGGAAAAGGGGGAAACTCCGGCCAAATAGGTATGCCGCCGCTGCCCACGCCGAGTGTGCAGTCGTCAGCGCAGTCGAGTCCTCCCGTGTCGCCCTCAATGGATCTCGAGAAGAATATTGAGCGGCTTGAAGATGTTAAGAGCGAGATAATTAAGAAGCAGATGGCCGAAGGCCGTGGTGTGCCGATTCAGTACATTGGCGTGATTCTGAATGCGGTGGACCAGGAGCATTATTGGGCCCGCTTAAAAGAGCTTGCCGATCTTGTCCTTGAGAAGCAAATTCCAATCTCCGTGGTGTATTCGGTGGGGCCAAGCGGCAAGGTCAAAGACCTCAAAGTTGCGGCGACCCTGGATAGCTTTGGTCGAGTGAGCCGTACGGTCAAGGAAGCTCCGGCAAAGTACCAGGTTAAGTTTTCACCGGCCTGGATTTTTGGCACTAAAGATGGCGAGATTGTTGTCGAGGGTGACGAGCCGCTTTCGAGCTGGATTAATAGTCGCAACGAGTTTGTGGTTCAGCCGTAATTGGGGACAGACCCTATTTTCCTACGGAAAATAGGGTCTGTCCCTGATTATGAGGCTACATCGTTCGAGCCTCCCTCCATAACCATAGTTAAGGGTTCTATTCTTCAAGGGAATTAGGAAGTTATGCCACGGATTCAAGAGGTTATTAAGATATTCTTTTTCGCGTTTACCCTCACCGCAGCCATTACCTGTACTCTGCCGCAGGCCTCGGTTGCGCAGACTCGAGCAAGGATTCAGGGAAATACCCCGCAAGACTTCGTTGATTTTTTCTGTGTGAACGTCAAGGTGAAGCCCGGCGAGTTACAAGCGCTGGTACGCGCGCTTCAGGATCTGCTTGCAAGTTTGGAATTTATCCGGCTTGATCTTGGGAGCTTTGGAGTAGAGCTTAATCCGCCAAGCGCCTGTCTTCCGAATTTTAACTTTAATTTCAATATTCCTGGTCTTGACGGGCTGTTAGCCTGTATGAACCAGATAAATTTGAAGATCGATATTCAGCCCCCAGATTTAAGCGGTGTTGGGCAATGCCTTGCTGGGCTTCTTCCAAGTCTTGATCTACAGCTTCCTAATTTTAACCCGCAGTCGATGCTTTCATGTCTTGGCAATATCAACGCCAATATTGATTTAAGCTCTCTTCTTTCAAGCCTCAATAATATTATCCGGGCGATTTCCGAGATAGTGGAGGCGTTAAAACATCTCTTGCCGACAATTGAGGCGCTGATTGATCCAAACTTCTTACTTTCGATTAAGTGGCTCAATAATTATTGCCGGAAAAATCGGGCCAGGTACCGGTAGTTGCTCGATTACTTTAGATAAGTTTGGTAATATTTAATTGCAATCAATTTGCTACATTTACAAAGCGTAGCAAAATGAGGGGCGCTTTAACTTTTCATACCATGCACGCAGGAATCTCAACGATCTGAGGATCGATGAGACGAACCTTGTCGGTATTTGATATTACGATCCCCAAATTAAGGCCGTATTCAGAGATAAATGTTCGAAGTGGCTTGAGGTTGTCAGTATCTACGCTACGGCCATATTTTATTTCGATCGGAATTAACCCAAATTCCCCCTCAAGCACCAGATCAACTTCTCGCCCATCACTGGTGCGATAGAAAGATGGTTCGACTCTTAACGATGCGAGGGCACATCCCTTTAGGATCTCTTCGATGATCATAGCCTCCCAGAGACTACCCACGAGTGGTGATGAGCGTAGCTGGTTGAGATTGAATAAATAGAGTAGGTAGTTTGATAGCCCACAGTCTCGATACAGCCCTTTGGGCATCTTAACAATTCTACGCACTGAAGAGCGGGCAAACGCGTTAATTCGACGCCATATAAATGTACCGTTCGCTATTTCGAGATACTCTCGTACGGTCGGTTGAGAGACTCCTAGGCTTCGAGCAATATCGGCCATGTTGATCAGCTTGCCATTTAGCTGTGCCAACATTGAGATGAATAGCTTATAGGTTTCTATCTGGAGTCGCGGGAACAGGCGCCGAATGTCTCGATTAATGTAGGTGGCCACGTATGACTGAAACCAGCGCTCCCGATGTTTCGCGTCAGTAATCGACGCCACTTCAGGAAGGCCCCCTTCGAGGAAAAAAGACTCAAGCTGGCCGTAGCTCAACTGTGCTTTAAGGGAGAGAAAGTCATTGGGGCGAGGATTGCCTTTTAGGTAGCCGTAAAAAGCCGGCAGGTTTTTTGAATATCGCTCGGATGCCTTTAAAGAGGAGAGTTCTAAAATACCGATACGCCCGGCCAAGGTCTCAGAAACTCTGGAAAGAAGTTCGGGAGAGCTTGAACCAGTAAGTAAGAATCTTCCTTTACGAGCCCGATCCTGGTCAATGCTCACACGAAGTGCCGGAAATAGCTCCGGATAGATCTGGGCCTCGTCAATCAATACCTGGTTCGGATGTTGAATTAAGAAGTGCTCCGGGTCCCGTGCAAGCCACCGAAGGTCGCTATCCTTTTCCAGATCTAACTCAACCCAACCCAACCAGGAGCGGCCGAACGGCAGATCGTAGTCTTACCGACCTGCCTAGCTCCAAGGACTAATACCGCGCTAAACTGCTCGAGATATTCTCTAATAGTATTAGACAAGTAGCGCGCTATTTGCATTTTTAAAGTCTAACTTTAATATTACAAAAACACGATATATATCTATCTATTTGAAATTGCTGCATGTTTAAGCCATTTTTAAAACTTTTCCGGGCACCATCGCAGCTGCTCAGACGTTTTCGTGTTCCCAGCGAACTAATTATTATTTTAACCACACAGTTTACTCGTTAACAGCGTCACATCGCCCCGCAATCCCGCCATAACTCTTAGTAGGGGTTCGGTATATTTCCGAGTGGGGTAGCAACGGATAATGCGCACGGGGATCGCCACAATTTTTGTAGTTTTGACAGCTATTTCGGCTGGCATCACTCTTTCGCCGATCGACACGGTAGCTGAGAACCTTGTAACTGCAGACAAGCTTTTTGGTGAACGGAGCAACAAGTCAGGCGGCTTCTTTGAACGTGGCGCCGCGTCGAGCGTCTTCGCTGAGAAAGTCTCGTACCAAGATAAAGCTGAGCTAAAATATTTTCCTGATCCAAGCCCGACATTTAATCTCGCGCCTGAGCCGATCTTAGAAGCGCCAAAAACCAAAGAGCAAGAGGAAGCCGATAAAGCGAAGCTTATAGAGAAACTCCCTCCGGCGGAGCGTATCGTGATGCAGTACGGAAGTCCGCTTGAAGATCTTCCGGTGAAGGCGGTGAAAGATGCGCCGAAGCCGGTACAGGCGATCTATGAATGCCTTCAGAACCACGAAGACGAGCTCGCCTTTCAATACGCCAAGCAATATGCGCGCTACCTATCTGACATCCAGGAATCGAGCACTCGCGTGACCAGTATCATGGGCGAAGCTTTTAAGCGTGAAGATGTCGTGCAGGACGCGAGCTGGAAAAACGCGCCAAGACTAATCGAAGATCAGCTTCTCTCCGAACTTGATAAGAACCGCACCAAAGGTGAAGCCGAAGCGCAGATTCAGGACATTGATAAACGCGCGCAGGAACTTTTGAAGAAGCTTAAGGATGAAAATTCCGCCGACTACGAGAGCGGGGAGGTTATACGATGAAATTAAAAGCATTCGCGCTGCTATGTGCAATGTGCATCAGTGGTGCCACGATGGCGCAGACGCTTCCGCCGGCAGGGGCGGGGGGCGAGCCTAATGTGGGTGATATTAAGAAGATGCTTGATCCACAACCAGATCAGCCAAGTTCATATTATATAAATCGTAAAGACCTTACCGGCGAAGACGTTGATGTAACAACCTCCAACCCGACTCTTTATGATGAGAAGGGGAAACCGCTTGGAACAACGGGAACGATGTCAAATAACACCTTCCTTCTTCCCGGAACGTATCGCAATACGGAAGATATCGCGAATAGTGGTGATGCGAGTCTGCTTCAGGTGAATGCGCTTACAAGTGTTGCCGGTATTACCGGATCTACGGTCGCTCTCGTTGAGCCGCTTCTCCATACCGCGGCAAACAGCACCATTCAAAATGCAATTAGTGTGCATCGCAGCAATATGGACTCATTAAACTTCGCGCTGCAGCAGGCGATTCTTGATCCAGTAAATGGTGGAACGCAATATGCGCTTCTTGTCGGTTGTATTAAGGAGCAGCAACGCAAGAATCAGCTAAAATTTGATGCTGCGGTGGCTGGCTGCCTAAATGACCTGGTCAAGAACAGCACCACGCAACCGCCAGCAACAAAAGTTGAGCGCGATTTCTCTAATTTACCGGAGTGGCAGGCTACGAGAGAAGTTGGCCCGCCGACTAAGGAGCAGTTGCAGTCGATTCGCGGTTCGGATTTCGCATTCTATATCGCGCCCGATCAGGTTGATGTCAACAAGATGACGGACAAGCAAAAAGTTGAGTGGCAAGCTCGCAAAGATGAGCAGAAAAAAGCCGTTGATAATTTGAGAAACCTCTTTAGCAAAGGCTTCGGCGATATCGTTTTGATGTTGGACGGAGACGAAGACGAGAACAATCGCGAGTCACGCGAGATCAAATCTTTCCCGATCGGTAATCCCGGCTTGAAGTTAAAGAAGTTAATAGAAGATGAGACAATACTTGCATACAATGCGCTCTTTTATCTGATGAATCGAAAGTGCGTCTTCCTCGCGGTGGAAGACCCTTCAGGGCTTGCCAACGGACATTTCGCGGAGTCTGAATTCCGTCGTGGGCTCACCACCGATCAGCTTGAAACCGAGATGGAGCAGTCAAGCTTTTGGTACAGTAAGGCCTGGGTACCGAATGAAATGTTACGAGATGTGATGGTTCCAGGAGTTTTTACCTTTAAGCCGGCGTTCGGTGATCAGCTTTATCAGATCTTGGTTGGCAAGAAGATTACTCCCGGGCAGATCGATTGCAGCACATTGAATCCGATGAACACCGTCGATTACGAAGATAACGGCACGCCACCAACGCTTTTTGCCTACAACTTTGAAAACTTTACCGATGAGACAAAGAAGAAGCGTGCGACTCCGGCGCAGAATATCTTTAGAGACACGGCTGAGTTTATTGCCAAAGCGAAAGTCTACAACTCACTTTTAGCGGTTGAAAACTTTGTGCGATCGACGCCGGATGATGGCAATAGAGCGCGATTCAAGAACGAAGTGCTGAAATTTATGTATTCAGCGCTTCCGCAGGGAAACAGCCTCGCCGAAGCGGCGTATTTGAATAAAGAGGCCTTTAAAATATTTCGCGAGCAGAAGGTTATGGCTCAGGCGGCGATTGTTTCGGGCCGGGGTGGGCAATCGATACTTTTCCCGCAGTTAGGTGATGGTGCAACACGTTACGGAGAGTAGGTTTTTTGAAAATTGAATAAAGATGTTTTTAATTAATATTCTACAGCAGCTCTTCTTACTTCAAGGTGGCACAACCGGCGGTGGTCCCGATGCCGCGGTGGTCTACGACTGCGCGCGCACAGGCGGTATATGCATGGGTAGTACCTTTACTGCGCTTGCTGCTGCTTTTCAGACCGAAGGAATGTTTGTCCAATCGGACATGATTCATTATCTCCTTTACGGTGATATCGGTCTTTATGCGCCACTGCTCTACATGCTCTCGGCTTTTGGCGGAATGGTCGGCGTGGCGATCGGCATGCCGCCAAAGACGTATGTCTGGTTTTTCTTGGGTCCTGCATTCTACCACTGGCTTATTGCGACACCGTATCAGGTAAGTGGAACGGAGTGGCAGGTGGCAGGTTTCCCGCAGGATCAGCGCGAAGTGTGGAAGCTTGCCGAAGTCGGGTTGGTCAATTCGAATATCGTAAAGCGTCTCGGCATTGAGGTGTCTCGATCGCAGGCGCCGGGTGAATTGGTCGACGTTGCAATGCCCTTTGTGTGGTACGACTCAGTAGTAAGCGACACCGTACAGTGGCTGATTAAGTGGACCGGCGTGTATTCGCAGCTCCCGAACGCCGCGGGAAGCGGAGGCGGAACTAACATTAACGAGCGGCCTGATAGAAACCTTGGCAGTTATAGCTTCGATGATGATCCCTCGATTACTCCCGGAGGGCCAAAGTGGCATCTTTTATCAAATTTAAAGTGGACTTTCCTCGAAGGAATCACTGCGTCGATGCTCCACACGGCAGATCTTCGCGACGCTTTTGTCACCTTTTTGTCCAGCGAGTGCGGCGACACACTTTCGCAGCATATTGACATCGACAGCTTTGTTGCCGCGCGAAATGCGCGTGGACAGAATCTTCCTCTCTCGATATTTACCGGAACCGCCTCGACCGCGGATTACGAAGCGGTGCTTACAAGACTTAAGAGAACTGAGGTACCGGTTCCGCAATCGCTTCGAAATTTTGTGCAGAAGCGTTACCGCGTGACGCAGACTGGCGGCGCTTCGTCGGACCGCGAAGGGTTTGCGAGCTTTTTTGATCCTTCGAAGTACGATGCGATATCGCTGCGGGTAATTCAGGGCGATTCCGTAAGTTGTAAAGGCTACTTCGAGCTATTGATGAACGGTTTCCGTTGGGAGGCCGGGCATTCATTCCACCAGCTTGTCACCTCGCATCGTCCCTACATTAAACCTGGCGATATTATTTACAGCCTTTTTTACGGCTGGGATATCAAAGGTTGCGGCGCGCCGTCGTCGCAGGCGAATAGCACGCAGGCCTGTGACACCAAAGATCAGCTGCTGAGCACTGCCGAGCAGACCAAGTATCTGCAGGATCTAATACTTGTGCATATGATCCGAAACGAGCTCCGGATAGCGCCGCGCATTCTCTTTAATCCGCGTTATTCCGAGGGCACTAAGGCGCAGGAATACGCGCAAACCCAGATGCGCACGATTGGTCAGAAACAGAAGTACGGCGAAGTGTATGCCTGGTCGCTGCTTGTACCGAAGGTGCAGGGCGTGTTGCTGTATGTTTTGGCGATGGGTTATCCATTTGCGTGCGTGCTGATTGTTGTTCCGGGCTGGCACAAGACAATCTTCACGTGGATGTCATTTTGGGCCTGGGCCAAGCTTTGGGATGTAGGCTTTGCGATTGTGCAGGTCATTGAGCGGTCAGTGTGGGCGATGAATGGCACCACCGCGGACGCCAAGGGTATCGCCGATCGAGTTATGGATCTACAGTACTGGTCCAATATTGATGTGCGTTGTCCGAATGGTGCCTCGAACTTTAACGATCCGTTATTTGCGTGTGCCGTTCCCTCGGTGTGCGACGTTACCTGCGGAACAGCCTCGGAGACTTCGCCAGGCAACCTTCTTAAAATTTTTGATCGTGGAGTAGTCTTAAGTAACAGCCTCGATCTTGATCTCGCGAATTCCTACTACATCTACATCATGGGCGCGCTCTACATGTCCGTGCCCGCAGTCACAGGCCAGCTTGTGCTCGGCGCGAAAGCCGGAGCGGCGGGGCTTGTAAACAGCATGATTGGTGGTGTTGCCGGTGAAGCCGGTCGCGCGGTGGGATCGGCGTATTCTAGTGACATGACGCAGAAGGTGAAGTCCGATGGCGCGGCGGTTGCGCAGACGGGATACATGAAAGGCCTCCGTGGTAACGGTCTCACGCTTCAAGCAATGGACGCGGGAAATCGTGCCGCGGACATGGACGCCTTCGGTGCTTTGAACTCAGGTATGCGTGAAGCGTTTGATCAGCGCCAGCGTATTATGGAAAATAACGCGCAGAGCCTTAATACCGCATTCGATTCCGCAAGTGTTGCCGCAGAAATCGCTGGTTCTCCAAGACGTATGGCCCAAGCCGCCGCCATTGGAGGTTTAGCTGCCGCTGCGAATAAGCTGCCTGCTGGTAGCAAAGAACGAGCGCTCGCCGAAGCAGCGACTGCCGCTGCAGTACTAGCTCCGGGCATGAGTGGTAGTGGCGGTGCTGGCGGAGGTGGTGGCGGAGGTGGAAATCCGTTCTTGTCTCTTGCTAAAAATGCTGCGAACCAGGCGTATGCGGCGGCGTCATCCGGACTACAGGCAAACCGCGCCGATTCATCTCTCGCTGCCGGCTACGGCCAAGCTGTCGGTCGAGGATATGGCTCGGCACAGCAGCGGCTTGGTGCCCTAGGGCATTTCTACGGAGAAAACCAGGCCTGGCATATGAAAAATGATTATGCCACAGCGGCCTCCGGGGATCTCGGCGCTATGGGCATTAATGCCGGCGTGCTCGATCCGGGACCAAAGCCGCTAAATTTTGAAGGTGCGGCAATGGCCGGAATGCTTGGTGGAGATGTTAAGGCTTCGGCCGAGTACACCGCTGGTCCGGGCCATGGATTCTTCAACAACATTCAGTCCAGTCATGAAAGTATGAAGGGAATTTTAGGTTCCGATGCCGGACGTGCTCTAATGAACTCTTCATCGGCCTACTCTGCTATAAACCAGGGAGCGCTAGGTTTCTCAAGTAGCAGCCCTGCGCATTTCATGGCGATGGGTTCTTCGATTGGCGGAACTCCACCAGGGCATAGCGGTGTCGTTCCGACATTTACGCCGACCGTCGCCACTCAACTCTGGGCGGGAACTCCCAATTTGCAGGGCATGGTAAATGAAACAAAGACGCTGACTGATGGAATGGCGAAGACTTGGGGTGTGAATCGATAGAGCACCTTCGGTCAATAAGACTACGTAGCGGCGGATTACCGCGGAGTGTTTATGAGATCAACTTGGCCAAAACAGGATGTATATCGGCGGATGTCGGGAAAAATGGATTTCCCGCAATTTGTCAGTTCTGATCGTGATATGCAGGCGGGTCAGGAATCCATGTTGGGTAGTGGAAGTGGCGCACCTCGTGCCGAGGAACATACAAAGCACGATGGACAACCCCGGCGCCAAAAAAGCCCTGAAGAGAAAAAGCGTGAAATGATTGAAGAGCATGATAAGAAGGAATATCAACGGCAGTCGGCGTTTTGGGATTCAGTTTGGAAGAAGGGCAAGCAGACATTGAGGCAGGATCGCGGAACTGGGAATTATGAGAAAGCAAAAGCTGGACTCAATCATGAACTACGCGGTTTCTCCACAAGTAATCTTGATCATATTCGTGGTAACATCACGACAGGTCTTGGCGCGGCCGCGCAAGCGTACCCGTTCCTAGAAAATAGCTACCGGCACGTAATTGAGCACGCGCGAGAGCTGTGGGGGTTGGGTGTAGCTTTTGACAGATCTGTCGCATCATTTAAGTCCGTAAGACGCTCGTGTTGGGTTGTGGAGGAAGTCGGTATCGCGAATTGGGCAATAGCACAAAATTATCTGAATCTTGCGGAATCGCAAATCAAAAGGTTCAAAGATCTTCAGGAAGCGCTAGGTTCCGCGAAAGAGAGAGATGGTGAGGCGCTCGGTAAATTGAAAAAAGAAGGCTCGAGTTCGGCTCAATCTCTCGGTGCCGGACTGATGCGGGTAAATGAATCTATCGCTTTTCTCGAAAGCTCAGTCGTGCAAAGCGCAATCGCCAATTTGGGCGATACTAAAGAGGCCCGTTTTGTTCGGATGGCGTATGAACTAAGTCGAGAAAAGCTCGACCTTATTAAAAAGGATTTTTGGCGGTTTACTTCTCAAGAGACGATGATTTTGGCGCAGCTCCAGTATTCTGGGGCACAGAGGGATATCGCCAAATTCCTCGAAAGTGTGCCCGAGATTAGGCGGAGCGGAACGAGGCCGCCTAACTGGCTAGGCCCCTATATTGATACCGAACTTAGGGAATATTTTCTTCAAATCGGTCCGCTGGAAAGCAATCCCATTGAAAAGCTTAGGAAAATTGCAGATACGGGACTAGCTAGATCGTTAGTCGAAATGGGCATTGAGCCGACTAAAGCCGCGAAAATTTCCGATCAATTGATCGAGAGAATGACTCCCTTATACCGGAATGCGTATTTCGAGCGCGCAACATTGCAGAATTATTTTGAAGAGGTGCAGAACAAGAAACTCAGTCCGATAGCATACGGAGTCTTGGAGATAACGGCCAATGCTGGTTTGAAAGTTACCCTTCGTTCTCGGCATGACGAGACCTTAGTCTTCATTAGTGGACCGCGTTCACATCGGATCCTTGAAAGCCTCCATTTTATTCGGGACTTTGCACGTGCTCAATTTAACGACACAAACTCTGCAACACGCGCTGGGGTAGTGCTAAGTTTTCCAAGATCAAAGGTGGCCGTGGAAAACGTGGAAAGTATGGCGGCTAAGTTTGCGCGCAATTCGAAATGCGGCGAGATCTTTTACGGAAATGGGTGGGGAGTGAATTTTGGGGCGCCAGCCTGGGAAAGTTTTGTTTTTGAGGGGAAGCCAATGACGGTAAAGGCAGTAATTGGCGCCGAAATGGGACCGGAGCCAAAAGGGAAATTGACGGAGCGATTTGATAGGACTACTTGTGCTAACTTTAAGAAGGCTCCGTTTGGAAGAGTCAAAGATCACGTGGCTCTGCACTTAAACATTAGCCAGGTTGCAGATGACCATCCGGATCTTTTCTAAGCTTGTAAAGTTTAAAAGAAGTTTCTAGTTCTTTGGGGAAAATCGCTGAGCAAGTATTTCGCCGCCCTTTCTAATTGCCCATCCACCCAGGAGGCCCACGCCCGTTCCGCCAATGAACCAAGGTAATAAAGGCATAGCCGTAGCTATTGCAGCCGCTCCTGCCAGGTAGCTTACTCCTACTCCGGTGGCGGTTAAGACACCAACAAGAATTCCAATTTTAAAGATGTAATCACCAGCCCCGTGCATAAAGATTCCGAGCTGATGTCCGGCCGCTCGCCCGATGTTTTGTGCACTCTCTTTGAAGAAATCGATGATGCGCTTGCCGAATGGTAGTTTAGACTCTCTCGGCTCGGGCGCTAGTTCCTCTCCGGGCGAGCCTCCCGCACCCGGACCGATCGGCGGAATAGGCGGAAGAGCGATTCCGGCTCCCGCGAGGGGATTTCGTGTAACTGCGTTGGGGCTTGCAGGATGTCCTAATTGCGTTTGCGGCGGTCGACGAGCAACCGAATGATCTTCGACGACCTCAGCCTCAAGAATGGGGCCATCCGACTTAACTAGACTATTTGAATTGACTTGGACTGAAGTCGAACCACCCTTCCTCGTAAGACTGTTTCCACCGCTTTTCACCAAAGCTAAGTTTTGATCAATTGTCATCTCCGTACTCCGTTGCCCAAGAAGAATAGAATAATAGCTCCAAATGTTTCCGTGGTCCAATTATGGTTATTGTTCGAATACGGCTGCATGTAGCACGAAAAACTAACTGTAATGCTCCGGAATTACTGATCAAATCGACCATCGCAGAGCGGGGAAATAAGCTATATAAATCTTTCTTGCATTTTTTAGGTTACATACCGCCGTACATGCAGAATGATCGACTCATACTACGGATTTATCTATCGCAACGGAGACCATACGGAATCTATGAGTAATTTTCTTGATTGACTTAGGAAGGTCCCGCAAAAAGCAGCCTTGCCATTAGCGCTCGCGAGTTTTTTAGGGTAAGAGTGAGGCGCAGACTTCAACGATGCCCGAGAAGGCTGGCGAAGCTACTACCAATGCTATTGTACAAGGCGTTCTTCCTTCTCGATTGAAAGACTATCACGAATACTTTGAGCGAAAGAAGCAGCTCTTTCAGATGGCTGCAGTTGTAGGCACGCTTCCGCAAGGCTCGGAAGTTCGAAATGAAGCCGAGGTGCTCCATGCGTGTGATACTGCCGCCGTACTTGGTCACATTAAAAATATCGGCGTTGATGTACCGAAAGGGTCGCGAGTTGGCTACTCGAAGGCCGGTGTTGGGTACGTGCCGGCGAAGTTTGAAGTAGAGGTAAATTCAGGATTTCTCAACGCGACTTAAATCTGGTATCCATAACTCCATTCGATTGTTGGCGAAAGATTCACAAGCAGCTTTCCCTGCCCCTTGCGTTGGTGGGCATGGTAGGTAGTAGCGAGGCGCAATCTACCACATAGCTTGAAAAGGGCAGTGTTGCCCCGACCACAAATACCGTGGAAGCGTGCAGCAATCCGGAAACGTCAACGTCGTTGAGTAATAGTGACGTGATTGAAACTGCGATTGTCGATTGCTTTAACCACTGTTCCAGTGGCGCATTCGTTAGGTCGTCGGGAAGAACCATTTCGCGACTGATCTAAATTGATTTCTCGGACCAAAATTACAAAATACGGCCTGAATCCTGCTTTTTATATTAGCATGAGTGGAAATGTAAGTCAGATCGCGCAGGGGTAATATCGGAAATTGTGCTTGATATTGAAATTAAGTTGAAATACTTTTTGAGTTATAAAATCGTTGGTCGGTACCGTCTTGGTATTTATTATGTTTGATGGCTTAAACTTCGCACACAGTCGCGCAATTAAGTACATCGAGGGTACTCCTTGGCACAAGGCAGCCAGTCCAGCTTGGGCACCATTTGCCCTCGAATCTAGATCGCCAACCCCATCTGGGTCCTCTCACTATCAGAAAGAACAGTCGCATTGCGCTGAACGTGCGGAAGTAAAAGTTAGCAGACGTTCTTCGAATGAGAGCTCAACTTCGGATGCCTTGAAATTTGGGGATTTTTCTTACTCGAGATGGGCTACACGGGACATTTTCCTACCTCGTGATGATGCGTCGGCATATAGGTTTGTCCGAGCATTAGATAGACTCACTAAAAAATTTGGAGGATTGGATCGCTCATCACATATGGGCGAAATCTTCGCCGAGTTTGCAAGGGAGAGTGTTTCTTATCCTATTCCTATTTCAGTCGCCGCATTATTTGGAGTGACTTCTGCGGAGCGCCAGAATAAGAATTTTTCTTTTGAAGCATATGCACCTAATCTCGACGTGGTGATTAAGGCCGGTAGGGAAACAATCTATCGGTCACCAGTACTTTCGATGGCGGAATTCCACCATCAGGCGGAGCTGCTGTTTCGGATAGAACTGCTGCTGTTGCGTCCGTATGAGAAATCTTGTTTCGCAAGCGACGGTATTTGTTGCGTATATCTGCACCAGGATGACGCATCGGGGAGCCGTCCTCGAATCCTTCTATATGGGACCACTGATGATTCAGTGAAAAAACTTGCGAACTGTGAAGTCAAATTGGTCCCGCGACTGCTTGGTCGGGACAATATTTATTACTTTGGCGAGCAAGCCGTTTCCCAATTTGCTGAACGAGGCTTGAGAGTGATTGTCTCCGGCAATGACAAACCGAGTTCATTGGGCATCATAAGCGCAAGGACTCCAGTTGTCGTGACGCATGACGGCGACTTTTGGGTTGCCGCATCAGTTGATGAACGTATAGTCAACTCCGGACAAATGACCGCATGCAAGGTGCTTGTGCTCTCTCTTAGAGGAAAGACGGCTCTCGCTCGAGATGTCAAAGTAAGCGTCCAACTGCTGCTTGATGGAGAAATTCCAAACTTTACTATTAAGTAGACTAAGCGTATTCCTAAATACGTTCTCTCCGTAACCGAGATTTACAACTGACAGGTAGCTTGTTTTCTTGGGGGCAAGGTCGATGTTTCTGATCCACGCAGATAGGCCGTAGGCGTCCGTTCCTGCCCATCCAGTCTTAAGATGTGACGTGTGACTTCGCACTTTAAGTTACGCTGTCAATATTTTGCGAGAGAAGCTCCCAAGAGGAAACTCTGAGCTTAGAGATTTGCCCAAATACCTTCGATCTCCAGCAAACTGCCTCGGTCGATCTTATCGGTAGCCTGGCTGTAAGCTGCTTTAGCAAGGTGAGCCCACGCTGGGTTCGAATCCTTCTCGAATCGATATTTTGGTCTTTCCCCGTGATGATTGGTAGCTGATTCCCCAGTACGATATTGGGAGCTGAAATCAAAACGATATTTATCAAATTCCGCAAACGGTGAAGATCTATCTTCCTTTTTCTTTGGTGGTATATAATCTTGAGGATCCGGCTCCGATGCGTTTTGTGCAGAGTTTGATGAGGACGCCTTAGTCGAATCGGTATTGTTCTGACCGCTTGAATAAGCCGATGAATGTGCCTTTCGCCATTTTATACAAGCCGGATCAATCGCGGGATCGAAATGTGGAAAGTGCCCGGGAAAGTTTCTACGTGCGAGGTCAGCCGGCGGCCATGGCATAAAAAGTTATGAAAACGCAGCCCTCTTTTGAACGCTGTAAGCGTGACAATGAGGGCGACCAATTTCAATAGAATATTATCGGGGACAACGTTTGTGGCCTAACTCGACTCTTTTGTTAAGAGTTTGGCCAATCTCGTTTATAATGTCTTCTAGTACGATTTTTTAGGTAACGTTCTCGACAAAATTAGCCATATCTATTGGTGATTTGGTTTATTAACTATTAAATCTGGTATCCATGACTCCATTCGATCGTTTGCGAAAGATCCACAGGCAGCTCTCCTTGCCCCTCGCCTTGGCGGGCATGGTAGGTAGTAGCGAGGCGCAATCACCCACAGGGCTGGAAAGGGGCAGTGCTGCCCCGACCACTGGGCTTACCAAGGCGCCGGTACCGGGGAGAATTGGAAGTCATGAGGAGTACTTCAAACGAAAGCAGCAGCTTTATCAGATGGCAGGCGAAGTTGCCAAACTCCCATTGGGCTCCGACATTCGTGCTGAAGCTCTTACACAGTGTGTCGCGATAATCAACGGCCACAATCCCGCTGACCGATATGCGCTTCGTTACTGGGACTGGAACAGAGACGGCGTACAGCTCTGTGATGGCATGACCTTAGGTGAACGAAAGACGGTTGCAGCGGCGATTTATGGCGAAAAAGTTGCGAATTTGGCAACTTCCTTTATACCTAGCGAAGCCGAGATCGCGCATGCGTTTGATGCGGCAACTTTGCTTCAGAATATTAAGCGAGCGGGCGGCGATGTTCCAAAGAATGCACGGGCGGGTTATCCGAAAGCCGGCGTTTTCTACGTTCCCGCAAAGTTTGAAGTTGAAGTGACGAATGGTTCGCTCGGTGCCACAAATACCGTGGAAGCACGCGGCAATCCGGAAGTTCCAGCGTCGGCAAGCACTAATGATGTAGTGAAGACCGCAGTTGTTGATTGTTTTAATCTTTGCACCGGCGGCGCGTTTGTCATGCCATCGGGAAAAACAGTGCTGTTTCAACGCAAGGCATCGTTAGCGCAGAATGTGGCGCCCCCCAAGAGCGCGGTTGACAAGGGCTTTGAGGCGTTAGAAGCAATGGCCGGCGAGTCGGGCACTGGAACAAATGGCTCATCGCAAAGTGTTTTAGACGCGATACGGGCCCTGCGCGAGAAAAAGGCACAGTAAGATCGAATCAATATCAAAGGCCGCTGTCGACTTGGCGCCGAAACGCCTGTTCCACTAGTAAAAAAAACATTACTAGCGCCACCGATCTGCTACACTTAAGTGGATTAATGCTACTGCTTGTTGTATTGCCTCTTTGCTTAAGCTCAGACGATGAGGAATTGGCCGAAAGACGATGAGCACAGAAGCTCACCGGAGCCCCGGGCACAACGTCCGACGGTATCGCCACCGACAAATCCTGACTATAGATTCATCCAAGCGAAGCTCCCGGCTAATAAACACTTTCGAATTCTTAAACATGATCTGTGGCATGAACGTCTCTCGAACGGTGCCCTGGTGACATTTCTGTCGATGCCCGGGTGCGGGTCAATATCAAGCTGCCTCTATCTACGGCGCGGTGTGTTGGGCGATCCGTCGGATAAGATCGGGCTCGCGCATCTTTCTGAGCATATGAATTTTAGGGATAGGCAATCGGGAGCGAATGAGCATACTAGAATGACGACCTCACGCTGTAGTGTGAACGGGTCGACTAGCAACTCACTTACCATTTACAATGCCAGCGGACCGGCACATGAAGCGGAGCGGATAGTCAATTATCAGATTGCGAGTCTTCGTGCCATTGATTGGCCATCTGCGATCCTCGCGCGTGAGAAAAAGATAATTCTGCATGAAATGTTATTGTCGCGGAATCGAATAAGTCCGGTTCGGAGTCTACTTTGTGCCGATCGATCGCATAATGTCCATTTACCTGTACTAGGCTGTCCCGAAACGGAATATGTGAGTTTTGGATTCGCAACGCTACTGGCCGATTGCAAGAGCGTATGACGACTTTATGCGGCTGTAGTCCGTCGATTTGGACTTCGTAAACCAGGTGGGACGGAAGTTACTTGCTCGTAGAAGATTCGCCGTACCAACGCGCACAGCTTCTTCTTTCTCTTCGCTTTAAGGTCTCTCTTGACCTGTCGCCACTGGTAATATCCTTGCTCTCTTACCTCAAGGACGTGGCACATCAGCGTTGGGGGAATTTTATTGATTTTAGATATTCCCCAATGTTATGGTAGGCGAATGACCGATTTTCATAAAGGACTGAATGGAGATTCCACTTCATTTCCTTCGGAACGTGGAGATTTTGCTCGAGGGAGATTTCTCCGAGACTTACATGGAGCCAGTTTTTCTAAAAGCGAAGAAAAGTCAAAATCTGGATCTGGCTACGAAGATCCAGTCTTCCTATATAGTACTCGGACCCGGGGAGTTCCATTAAGTGAGTATTATAAGTTCATAGAAACCGCCAGGCAGCAAGGCCTTGACCCGCAGCAATGTCGAAGCCCAAATGGTGATAAGATAATAATTGTAAGTGTTCACGTATCTAAAGAGTGGTCGGAACTTTGGAAGATAACGCATTTTGAGAACGGAGTAGTCGAACACGAAGTGTCTGTTGTTGGGCATGGTGGACGGAAGGATATTGTAAATGAAGCTTTTGAGAATAACCGAAGCGAAATTGATATCGCTAGAAATGACCCGAATACTACTTTGGTAGCTATGGGCAAGAACCCATTCGACTAATAGATTCGCTTTGGCGCTAAAGATTCCAAACCGCCTAATTTTAATTTGTGTCTTTGGTGATTGTTTTCGCGGCCGATCCAGTTGGAAAGGTCATTCCCAACAGTACCTCGTAGGGATACGACCTTCACGTTGCTTTCGAATTGAGAAAATTCCTGATTTGAAAAATATGGGCCGCGTTCAGCTGTAATTGAATAAGTGAGGGTAGGCTTCTTAACTTTTTCCTTCTCTACCCCAAGCCCGTAGAATGTAACAACCACCGCTGCTCAAACGGCGCCCCCGAGCGGGCGGAGGTGGCGAAGCGGTTCCAGCTCTTGGATTGGAATATAAAGTGAAAATTGCCGTCGGAGGCGGCGGCGAGCGCGGCTTTGCCAATTTAAGTGGACCGCTCGGTAGATAACGTATGTCCCAACATGGGCAATTTTTGAATGTTATCGTAGTTTACAAAGAGTATCGATCGTGTCATAGTATTACGATAGGTGCATCGATAAGATAGTGAATGCCATTTAATCAATCAGGACCATAGAATGAAGCGCGTAACAATTTCACCTAAATTTCAAGTGGTAATTCCCGAAGAGATTCGAGTTATGTTGCGCCTTCGCCCAGGTGAAAAGGTATTGGTGTTCCAGTATGACAACAGAATCGAATATATTCCGCAAAAAAGTATGAAGGAGATGCGCGGTTTTCTTAGGGGAATTTCCACGGTAATTGAACGTGAAGACGATCGTGTATGAACCTCGTCGATTCATCCGCATGGCTTGAATATTTTGCCGACACGCCGAGCGCTAAAAATTTCTCTAAAGCAATCGAGCGAACTGCATCGCTTATTGTGCCTACAATTTCGCTCTATGAAGTATTTAAACAGGTACTGCGTCAGCGTGGTGAAGATTCCGCGTTGCAAGCCGTTGCGCTGATGCAGCAAGGTAGAATTATTGATCTTAACGGCCCGATTGCATTATTGGCCGCAAAACTGAGCTGCCATTACAAAATTCCGATGGCGGATAGTATTATTCTTGCAACTGCCAAGACTCATCGTGCGACTTTATGGACGCAGGATTCGGACTTCGAATCGATTGATGGTGTAAAATATTTTCCAAAGATAGCTTCCTGAGAGATTACTCCAACCCCGTCGAAAGCAACAACCACCTCTGCTCAAACGGCGCCCCCGAGCGGGCGGCGGTGGCGAAACGGCTCCAGCTTTTAGACTGGAAAATAAAGTGAAAATTGCCGTCCGAAGCCGCAGCGAGCGGCGGAGGGTTGGGGTCTCGCGCGGCTTTACGCACTGAACGCAGCAATACCTCATCAAAACGATCCGAGCCGGAAGGCGATTCAAGAATCACTTTAAGCAGCACACCGTGCGGCGAAAGTATCGCCCTGACGACACTAAACTCCGAAATCTTTCTAACATCACTGGCAGTCATCTCCTCCCAGCCCTCGACCCGTAGCTGCGAGAAAACCTGAGTAGCAACACGCCGTACAAAAACAGCAAAACGCTCCGCCTTCGCATTCAAAAGAGTGATGTCGCCGTCGGGTAGATTCGGCAGATAATCCGTTGTGCCGGGTACACCTAAAAATTGTGCGCCCGATCCGCTCGGCCGCGAAAATGCAGAGTATTCTGAGCTGTCCTTGCGCTGAGCAGTCTTATCATTCGAAGCCGAAATCGAACCGATCTTATCAAGAAGTGTCGGGTCGGAAAGCTTTAACTGCTGCTGTTGCGGCGGCGGCTTTGGCTGCTCGCGCTGCTGTACTTTTTGCTCCTGCTTCTCTCGTTTAGGGCGTGACTCCCGCGCGGGCTGCTTATTTAAAGAAACCGTACGACTCGCATCCTCACCGGCGCCACGCTTAATTTGCTCCTTCTCGGCGAAACTATCGCGCTCCGAGAGATACTTTGGGTCCCGCGGCAGCTTCTCAGAGAGATCTTGTTTTGGCGGTGTTACTATTTGCCGCGTACGGTTCTGTATAGGGGGTGTCTTTTCGTATACCACATCAATAACTAAAGGCGCCTCAATCGGAGTAGGGCGCCTGGAACCAAGGACTATCGCCAGAATTAGATGGAAAAGAAGCGATAGCAGAATACCGAGCCGCAAATAGCGTCTTAGGCATTGGTCGATATCGGAAATCCCTGCGCGGGCCATTAGCCGTAAAATATCACATTACCTGTGGTCGAGCACAGCACAGTTGCCGGATTAGGAATTATGGTATAGCGTATTTGAAATGGGCTCACTTGGCGCAACAGAACTAATCGTAATCGCAGTGGTTGTCGTGCTCCTCTTCGGCACGCGCAAGCTCCCCGAACTTGGTGCGGGACTTGGAAAGGCAATCAATAACTTTAAAAAATCTTACAAAGAAGCCTCGGCGATCGATGTTACGCCGACAAACGAAAAGAAAGACGAGAAGGGCGGTAGTGGTTCGGGCAGTAGTGGTTCGGGCAGCGGCTCAGGCCAGTAACCGTCATGCGTTCTTAATCCGCAAGATTATTCCATCGCCCTGATACACTGCAAGAATCTGAAAGCCACGTGAAACTCCGATGGCAATCTCAATGTCGTTACCTTTCTGCTTGGGTTGGATCACCGTAAAGCCGGTAAAATCTTGCGGCGGGTAGTGCGGAAGGAGAAGATTCGATTTCTTAAGTTTAGTTTTCGGGACGACAAGCGCATATCCACGATCATTATTGCGTATCAATTTAAATCCGGGATTCCCGCCGAGAATCGCCAGCCGCACCACTGGATTAAACGCCGGAGGAAGATAATCAAAATGCACTCCAGTTAAAAGAAACTGACCAGGTGGCGGGGCAACATCGACTTCCTTGGGCGGCGTAATTGAGGCCGTGGTCTCTATTGCGTCGGGAGTGCTGGCCGGTGTCGCTATCGGCGTGACGATAGCCGTTGGTGTTGCTGTCGGTGTCGAGGTGGCGGTCGGCTTTAAAGTTGCCGTCGTACTAGCCGTCGCGGTGACTTCCGGAGTCGGCGTTAAGGTAACCGCATCTTCCGGAGTCGCTTGAAAAGTCGCAGTCTCCGCGGGCGTCGCCGAAGGTTGTGGCGTTGAGGTTGAAGTTGCTCGCTGCGCGGGAGACTTTTCTTTGGCCCCGAAAGTAATAACTATGCCGTCACCCTTTCTTGCCTTTGTGTACTTAGGAATCGAGTCGCCGCTAAGATCAAGCACGACACGAACCTTATCCGGATGCGCGCCGATTCGGATGCTCTTAAGGAATTCATGAGAGGCGATATCTAACGTTTTAGCCACGGTCGAACGCGGCCCTACAAGGTCAACGACTATACGGGTCGGCTTTTGGAGCTCGGTAATCTGCAGCTCTTGTAGCCCCTTCGCAGCGGCTGCCACTTCAATGGTCTTACCGTTTGCGCTCGCCGTCACCGAGATAGCATCTTTTTTATAAGACGCTAACGGCTCCGAGCTTACATCTACTGAAACAAGAAGGAGGACGAAAAGGCAAAGCGTTGCAAAGATCTTCATACCCACCAAAGATAACACAGCGCGGCGTAGCTGCAACCAGATCTTGAAGGGGCGCCGTTCCGGCACGCGCGGGAAGGGGCGCGTGCCTGCACTGGGCCGCGCTGTGTCTACCGTGCTGTCCCTTCGGGGAATTTCGGCTCCGCCGAAATGGTATTACTCTCCTTCAGAAAAATTTTCTTAAGTTTAGAAGATTCTGACGGATAGTAATAAGAGGGAGCTCCCTTGCTCAAGATGGCAGAGTCTATTTTAGTTCAAAATCAAGTGGATCTTGAACATCGGCTTCATTCTGGAGCATCTTCAACTCTCGCTCGATGCGTTCGCGGTTCTCAATCTGGAACTTGAGCAGCCTTTTTTCAAATACTACCAGCGCTGCCGGGTACTTGCTGGTTACCTTGTAGCGCTTATCAGCACCAAGTTTGTCGCGAACAGAGAGCAGAACCTCTTTGGACTGTGTGTAGCCGCCGTTGTCAGAGGATTCTACTTTCATTTTGTCGTTTATCGGCGAACTGACGGCAATCGTCGCCCCGCCAGGTCGTTCGGTTAACATGATTAACGTGTCACGAAATACCGCAATCCAAACATCGAGGATCTGATTGTTATTGACCTCCGCGTCAAGACGCTCCTGCGAGTCTTCCTGTTCAAATATAAGTTCGAGTTGGCCACGAAATATCAAATTTGCAGTCAAATCTTTCGAGCCGGCACTAAACGCAAAACGGCGTGCCGCCGATCGACAGGCGAGATACTCGAGCATCAGCCGAGGCCTAAAACCACGCCATGCTTTGCCCGCCGCAAATTGAAATACAAACGGCGCAATAATAATCGAGGCCCACATTATCGCACCAACATGCAGTGACAGCGCGATAGTGCTCCCAACAATGCAAGTCATAAAGGCAGCCATAAAGCCCTTGGATTGGGCTCGGGCCATAAGCTCTACCTTTTCCTCAGGCGGAATCGCACGCCAGGTATCGGTATTTTCAATGCTCATTGATTAAATAAAACGGGTGTTGCCACATATGCAGATAATCGGCAATTTTTGCCGCTTTTTTGAGCGTACATGGGTCCCGATAAGGTCATTGCAGATAATGTGCCAGGGCTAGTCATAGGCAACTTCCGGAGCTTTTCTACGATATAGGATGTGAAAAACCACAAAGACAAAAATAAGAACCACAGAGACACAAAGCTCACAGAGGGGGGGGAATGGGGTCCCTTCGCGGTCTTTCACTTCGCCTCTGTGGTTTAACGAATTTCAAACCAGTAGGAAAAAGTATGAGAAACCACAGAGGCGCAGAGTTCACAGAACGGGAGCGTGATCCGTTAACTGCCAACGTAATTGGTTGCGCCATAGAAGTTCACCGCAACCTCGGCCCCGGACTGCTTGAATCAGCCTACCAGCAGTGCTTAGCACACGAACTATCTATCGCTAAGGTACCTTGCCGTGTTCAGGTTCCCATGCCTGTCGAGTACAAGGGTATTAAGATTAATTGCGACTATAAGATGGACTTGTTGGTGGACGAGTTCCTGGTGGTTGAGCTCAAAGCCGTTGAGCAGCTCACGAGTGTTCACGAGGCACAGCTCCTGACATATATGAAACTAGCCGAAGCACCGGTGGGATTGCTGATCAATTTTAACGTGCAACTGCTTAAAAATGGCATCCGCCGCTTTGTGCTTTAACTTCCCCCGCCTCTGTGTTCTCTGCGCCTCTGTGGTTTATTTAATATTCTTCAAACCAGTGGGAAAAAATATGAGAAACCACAGAGGCGCAGAGAACACAGAGGCGGGAGCGTGATCTGTTCGCGCAACTTTTACCGAACTTTCTCGAACAGTCCTAGGGCAGTAGCTATTGCGTTGTAGTGCAATGCTCGCTTCGGTCCGCCTACGCATGAAGCTACGGCGGATATAGTCTTTTCTAAAAGTTTTGCGAACAAGAAATTCGCAAAACTTTTGAAAAGGACTATATATGTTAGCAAAAGTAAGATCCTCCGCGATTTTTGGAATTGATGCCTATTCATGTGATGTCGAAGTCGAAATTCGCGAGGGTAAGCAAAATTTCACTATCGTTGGTTTAGGCGATAGCGCGGTACGGGAGTCGAAAGAGCGTGTCGTTTCGGCAATCCGTGCGGCTGGTTTCTGGGTGCCGAAAGCGCTCCTGGTTAATTTGGCTCCTGCAGAGCTCAAGAAAGAGGGATCCGCTTTCGACCTTCCGATCGCGCTCGCCATCTTGATTGCGTCAAGGCAGCTTTCACTGGAGTCGCAGCCAACACGAAGCTTTCACGGCGAGCTTTCTCTTGACGGACGGGTCCGAGGGATCCGCGGAGTGATAGCCCTTGCGGCGCATGCGCGTCAAAACGGTGACGAACAGATCGTCGTACCAAGTGAAAATGGCGCGGAAGCAGCGCTGGTGCAGGGGCTCGAGGTAATTACTGTGGGCTCACTCGCTGAATTAGTGGCGATACTTCGTGGGACGCGACCAGCAAAGCCGGCTACGCGCGCACTTTCGATCGAGCCGAATTCAGATAACGCGCGCTCGCTGCATGATGTGTGGGGGCAGGAATTGGCAAAGCGCGCGCTAATAATTGCTGCGGCAGGAGGGCATAATGCGCTTATGATCGGGCCGCCGGGCTGTGGAAAGAGCATGCTCGCCGAGCGCTTTCCGACGCTGCTTCCACCGCTTCGCGATCAGGAGATGCTCGACGTGGTGAAGATTCACTCGCTCGCCGGGTATCCGGTGACTCGGCTTCTTGGCGGCGAGCGCCCTTACCGAGCGCCACACCATTCAATTTCAGATGTGGCAATGGTTGGCGGCGGAAGCGTGGTGCGCCCCGGTGAAATTAGCCTAGCCCATCGTGGCGTGCTGTTCCTTGACGAATTTCCGGAGTTTCGGCGAATTGTGCTTGAGTCTTTACGTGCACCGCTTGAAAGCGGAGTGATCAATATTGCGCGGGCTCGTGCCCGTGTTACGCTGCCGGCGCGCTGCCAACTCATTGCGGCGATGAATCCATGCCCCTGTGGAAGACTTGGCACAAGTGAGTGCCGCTGCTCGCGCGCTGCCGTACATCACTACTTACAGAAGCTCTCCGAGCCGATTCTTGATCGAATCGATCTGCATGTTGAACTTGATCCGGTGCCGCTTTCTGTGGTCACCGCAAGCACTTCGAAAAACACCCGATCCGGCGAGGACATCGGAATTCTTATCGCCGAAACGCAGGAGCGTCAGCGTAAGCGCTCGGGAAAGCTGAACGCCGAGCTTAGCGGAGAAGAGCTAAAAAAACAGGTTTCGTTTGGCCGTGATGCAATTGTGCTCCTTGAACGCGCGTCGAAACGAAGCGCACTGAGTGTGCGTGGTTTCGTACGTATGCTGCGTGTGGCCGCGACGGTTGCGGATCTCGAAGGATGCGCAACGGTTAATGAGAAACATCTTGCGGAAGCTCTGAGCCTTCGTTCGCTCGATAAATTGCGAGCGTTTGGCGAAGCGGCAGCTTCTAATTACTGATCAGTGTTTTGATCTTTTGTGCGCAATCGAAGCTCGATGGTTTGAGTCTTCGACTCGCCGGTAAAGTCGGTCAACGTTTCCAATATAAGAAGCTTGTCAGGGAGAATCTCCACGACCACGCCGCCGTGCGAGCCGATCTTAGTGCCTTTCTTTACCGTAAAACCTTTGCCTGCGCTGTTTTCTACAATCGCCGTCGCAGCGTCGGCGGCACCGAGCACCGCGGTAAGCTTCAATTGACCGTAGTCATAGCGCTCAAGCGGAGTAAGTCCTTCAGCGCCCTTCGGTGTCATGTCAAAGGGACGAAATGGATCACGCTTGCCAGTAGGGTCATATACAAAAGAGACTTTTTCGACTTCTGCTGCGTCCGCCTGTTCAAGCGCGGCTATCGCGGTATCAATACCGCTGCCCTCAACCTCGGGAGTCTGGCTCGAGGCTTCCGCAGTTGCGGCAGCTTCGTCGACATCATAGCCGACGAGTGGCTGTCGAGATTTTGGATCGATTTTGTAGCTAAAGGGCTTTGAAGTTGCCGGATCGACAGGCACCGAGTCAAAGTAGGTGCCACGAAGCTGATCAAGATACTCAGGCGGGTTCCCGCCGTTCTTGTTCATGTAGTCTTGCAATGCAAGTTGGATGCGCATCTGCTCCGCACGACGCGGCTCAAGGTCGGTCTGTTTCCTAATTGCCCGATCGATCGCGTCACGAGTAGTAATCGTCTCGCCGCCACCAAAGAAAGTAAGGAACACCACTTCAAAGACGATCACTGCGCCACACACGATGGTGATCTTTTTTGCAGGGCTAATTTTCTTCTTTTTCGCCATTGTTATTTGAGCCTTACAATAAGGTAAGACTCCAAAATAGGCGAGAGCGCTTCAGGAAAATAGGGATGGCCGGTGAACGATGTTTTGAAAAGCGACTTCACGCCACAGGATAAAATATATCGGGCTGAGAGGATTTGAATCCGCCTACGCCAAGGCTTCGGCGGACAAGCCACGATTGCAATAAATATCGGGGAGAGAGGATTTGAACCCGCCTACGCCAAGGCTTCGGCGGATAAGCCAAGATTGCAATATAAATCGGGGTGAGAGGATTTGAACCTCCGGCCCCTAGTGCCCAAGACTAGTGCTCTACCAGGCTGAGCTACACCCCGACAAACCTGCATCTCTATTCCGCATCTAAAGATCGGGGAGAATACTAGCCATTGAATGCATATGCAAGTGCGCCGATAATCGCAAAGGAAGTATTGTAAATATTTATTCTTATGAAACCACAAGCACACTCAATTAAAGATCTCCACGCGGATAAGCTTCAGCTCGGTAGCTATACGTTTACCGGTTGGGTTCGCACACACCGTACCTCGAAAAATGTATCATTTATTGAACTTAGTGATGGCTCCTCGGTGAAAGGATTGCAACTTGTGCTTGATCAGAAAAGCGTGGGTTATCCCGAGGTTTCCGCGCGTGTTGCCACGGGAGCGGCGATAGCGGTTGAGGGGAACTTGGTAAATTCACCTGCAAAGGGACAAAAGTATGAATTTCAAGTGACCAAATTCGAGCTTCTAGGCGAGGCCGATCCCGAGAGCTATCCGCTTCAGAAAAAGGGGCATACCCTCGAATTTTTGCGCGAGCATCTGCACCTTCGCGCACGATCGAACACTTTTGGCGCGGTGTTTCGTGTCAGATCGGTAATCTCCCACGCGATTCACCGTTATTTCCAGGAGCGCGGATATTATTGGCTGCATACACCTATTATTACTACCTCGGATTGCGAAGGTGCGGGTGAAATGTTTCGTGTTACCACGCTTGATCTGAACAAAGTGCCGAAGACTGACGATGGTAAAGTCGATGTGAAGCAGGATTTCTTCCAAGCCGAGGCCGGACTTACCGTGTCGGGGCAGCTTGAAGCTGAAACCTACGCGACCGCGCTCACAAAAGTGTATACATTCGGACCGACATTTCGCGCCGAAAATTCTAACACCACTAGACATCTTGCTGAATTTTGGATGATTGAGCCCGAAGTCGCCTTTTGCGACCTGGCCGGTAATCGCGAGCTTGCCACTGATTTTATCTGTTTTCTGATTCGCGAGTTTTTAGAAAAATGCCAAGACGAGCTAAGGTTTTTTCAGGAGCGTGAGTGGACGGAGAAAGGGCTTGCGGAATCGCTGCGCAAAGTTGTGGAAACTCCTTTCGAAGTTATCGAGTATGGGGAAGCCATTAAGATTCTCGAAAATTCCAAAGAGAAATTTGAATTCCCGATCTCGTGGGGAATAGACCTTCAGTCAGAACATGAACGCTATATCACTGACAAACATGTAAAGGGGCCCGTGGTGGTTGTGAACTACCCCAAGAAGATAAAAGCGTTTTATATGCGCCAAAATGATGATGGTCAAACGGTTGCCGCGATGGATGTGCTTGTGCCGAGGCTTGGCGAGATTATCGGCGGCTCGCAACGTGAAGAGCGTCGTGAACTTCTTGAAAAGCGCATTGTTGAGATGGGATTCCCCCTTGAAAGTTACAGCTGGTATTTGGAACTACGTCGATTTGGAACGGTGCCGCATGCCGGATTTGGATTGGGGCTTGAGCGACTTCTCATGTACCTCACCGGGATGCAAAATATTCGCGACGTAATTGCGTTCCCACGCTTTCCAGGGTATGCGAAGTTTTAGAGAATTTACCCGGAGTAAATGAGCAGTTACGCTTTTTGAACTTCTGATATACTACCAGACATGACCAGCTCTAAAGAACTTATCGCTCAAACTCAGAAATTCAGCACGAAAAATTACGCGCCGCTCGACGTGGTACTCGCGCGTGGCGAGGGTGCCTGGGTCTGGGATGTCGAGGGTGAGAAATATCTCGACATGCTCGCGGCCTACAGCGCAATAAATTTCGGACACTGTAATGATCGATTTAAGCGCCGCGCCATGGCGCAGCTTGAAGAGATAACAATGGTGAGCCGCGCCTTCTACAATGATCAGCTGGGCCCTTTCTGTCAGGAGCTTGCCGAGCTTTGTAGACTTGAGACGGTATTACCGATGAATTCAGGGGCTGAAGCGATCGAATCGGCAATTAAGATTGCGAGACGCTGGGGCTACTCCGAGAAGAAAGTCGCGGCGGACCAGGCAAAAATTATATGCTTTGGCGGAAACTTTGCCGGACGAACGACTACGATAATTTCATTTAGTTCCGAGCCTGCATATAAGGAAGGATTTGGTCCCTTCACGCCAGGTTTTGTTGTCGTCCCCTATGGCGATAGCAAGGCAGTAGAGAACGCAATCGACAAGAATACCGTGGCGGTACTGCTTGAGCCGATTCAGGGCGAAGGCGGGATAATTATTCCGCCCGATGGATTCCTTAAAAAGATTCGAGAGCTTTGTAGCGCCAACAATGTATTGATGATTGCTGATGAAATTCAAACGGGTCTGTGCCGTACCGGGAAACTTTTTGCCTGCGATTACGAGAATGTAATTCCCGACATGTTGGTGCTCGGAAAATCACTTGGCGGTGGCATCACGCCGATTTCGGCGGTAATTGGTCGAGATGCGGTGATGCGAGTGCTTACGCCGGGCAGCCATGGAAGTACCTTTGGTGGAAATACTTTTGCGTGCGCGATAGCGCGCGAAGTAATTGCTTATATAAAAGAGGAGAAGCCTGAGCAGCGTTCGGCGGAGCTAGGCGCGTACCTTCTTAAGGAGCTTAAAAAAATAGAGTCGAAGAAGATTAAGGAGATTCGTGGCCGCGGACTCATGGTCGGTATTGATGTTCGTCCGGAATTTGGCAAAGCAAAGACTTTTTCTCATAAGCTGAAAGAGCTCGGAGTGTTAAGTAAAGATACGCGTGAGCAAACGCTGCGACTTACTCCGCCTTTGGTGATCGATAAGGAGGATCTTGATTGGGGGATCGAGAGAATTAAGCAGGTCTTCGGCTAAATGAGAATTCCTTCAAGGGCCTTCTCGTCTCTGTAGTGTTTGCCGAATTCATTATTCAGGAAGTCGACGAGTGAGATATCTTCAGCGCAGATGACACGATTTTTGCACTTCACCTGACCAGTTAAAAACATATCGAGAGGCGCGCACACGCCAGCGGCGGTCGTAAGCTGAATTGCGCTAAAATGTTTACCTTCGAGCACACGATTGTACACTGTGCTCGCGTAGGTGCGTTGCATGAAACGGCCTTTTGAAACGCCAGAAACTTCAACCAATATGAGACATTTGTCCTGATTTGTCGTGCTAATGCTGCGCTCAAAAACTTTGCGGAGATTTTCGCGGTCATGATCGAAGCGAAGATCGTGCATCAAAAACTTAATGAGTTCACAATGCCCGGGGTAACGCACGGATTTATAATTGAGCGATTGAACTTTTCCCTGCAGCGTTTCGCAAAGGGTGCCGAGGCCGCCTGAGGTGTTGAATGCCTCGTATTCGATACCGTCGAGAGAGAAGTGTTCGTAGCCTTCGAGCGGAAAGGCCAGCCGCTTGTGCCCATTGTCTACGACTTCGCACATGTTGCCATATTCGTTGATCAGTCCCTCGGTTGACCAGGTCAGGCAGTATTTCAGCCGATTTGAAGGATAGATCGGTAGGGCGCCGACGCGCATTTTTACCGCATCGATCTGATCAAAAGCTTTTACTAGATGCATCGCGGCGATACTGATAAAGCCCGGGGCGAGGCCGCACTGCGGCATAAAAAAGGAAGTCCCAGCCTGCGCGGCACGGCTTACGGCTTTCGTAGTCTCAACGTCTTCTGTGAGATCAAAATAGTGCACTCCGCACTTCGCCGCGATTTCAGCAACGCCGACATTACAGTGAAAGGGAAGGGCGCTTATGACCGCCTGAGATCCCGTAAGAAGTGCTGCGACGGAGGAATTGTCGTTTAGATCGAGGAGGAAGGGATCGCAGTTTTGCCAGAGCGAGCAGATCTTTTTCGCGCTATCAATGTTGTAATCGCAAACTCGAATTTTGTAGCGGCCAGATCGCGAAAGCAGTCCGCATATAGCCTCACCAATTTTTCCGGCGCCAAAGAGAGAAACGGTAAACATAGGGTATTAGATTCAGAATGTAGAGACTAAGATTTGAGCATTTAGGTGTCTGGAAACGGCGTTTAACAATGCTACAGTAACGCCAACGCTATCTTCACCGCCAGGTGAAGATGCAAAAAAAAATGGTGAGGACTGGATTCGAACCAGTGAAGGCGTGAGCCAGCGGATTTACAGTCCGCCCCGTTTAGCCACTTCGGTACCTCACCAAAATTTAAAAAACGGCGACTTCCAGTCTCCGCATTTTAAATTTTGTCCGCCGTGCTCTCAACAAAACCTGGCACATTCGGAGGGAATCTCCCTATCTTTGAATCGGTCTCCGACCGATTAAGGTTCGATTCCCTGTCGAGTACTCTCAACAAAACCTGGCACGCCCGGAGGGAATCGAACCCCCAACCGCCGGATTTGGAATCCGGTGCTCTACCAATTGAGCTACGGACGTACACTAAACAACCATGTCCGCGGCTTGTCCGCCGTAGCCCGAAGGGCGAAGGCGGGAGCTACGGACGTACACTAAACAATCACGACCGCGGCTTGTCCGCCGTAGCCCGAAGGGCGAAGGCGGAAGCTTCGGACGTGCAAAATCCATCCCTCCATCGCCAAGGCTACGGAGGGTTGATTTTATCGTCCCGGGCCTGCGGCCTGAAACGATAAAATCAAAGCCCACGACGGGGATCGAACCCATGACCTCTTCCTTACCAAGGAAGTGCTCTACCAACTGAGCTACGTGGGCAACTCGCCCGCCAAAGCTCCAACTTAATCCCGGCACCATGTCCGGGGGGAAGGAGCGAAAGCGGATAGGGGAAGCATTATCAGTAAAAACCTCGATTATGTAAATAAGGCGAGGTCATTCGTAGGGTTATTTACAATATTTACTGATGTGGCTAACAATAGCGGGCGGTAAACCAGCGCCAACTTAGCTCAACTGGTAGAGCAACGGTTTTGTAAACCGTAGGTTTCGGGTTCGAGTCCCGAAGTTGGCTTTCTGAATATCATGGAATTGCTTTAAGCGATCCTTTTACCATATAGTCTTCGCCGATGCGGGAGTAGCTCAGTTGGCTAGAGCATCAGCCTTCCAAGCTGAGGGTCGCGGGTTCGAG